>JANNVK010000095.1:0-18545 GCA_031414415.1 Acidobacteriota bacterium | reverse complement strand
AGAAAAAATACGGCTTAAGCCGAACTAAAAAAATGTTTTCATTCCTTACAGCTTCAGCTAAAGCACAGCGGATAAATGATTTATTTATTTTATTCGGCTAAAGCCTTTTTTAATTGAACCTGTCCACTAGCTAAAGCTAGTGGCAATTTATAAAATCTAAAAATGCATTTGTGTATTTTTAGAAGTTCCCTCAGAGGAGAATTATGAAAAATATGTCAAAGGTCTATTGTTTGTGTTTTTCTATCATGATTTTCGCTATTTCAGTTTTCTCACAGAATACAGATTTAGTTTTAGAAAACGGCGTAAAACCGCACAAAGAAATTGACGAAATTTACAAAACTTTCAGCAAAGGTTACAAAGAATTAAACATTGATTTGGTGGCAAATTTATATACCGAAGACGCAAATTATCTAGCTTCCGGTGAAAAAATGACTGACGGCAAGTCTAAAATTTATGATAATTTTGCAAGTTTTTTTGATGGCGTTAAGAAAAACGGTAACTCGATGAAGATTCAGTTTCGTATTTTGCAACGCGAAGTTGATAAAAAACTCGGTTACGAACTTGGAATTTATACGCTGAAAACCTTTAAAGACGGCAAACAAATCGGAATAGGACAAGGTAAGTTTTTTGTTGTAACGAAGAAAATTGGTAAAAAGTGGTTCTTTCGCTTTGATGGTTACAGCGGCTTAGAACCTGAGAAAAAATAAAAATTATGTTCAATCGAATCGTTTTGATATTGATATTTGTAATTAGTTTAGCAAATGTTTTCGCCCAAACTGTTCCCGCTCCAAAAGATGTTCTCGGCTTTACGCCCGGTGATGACCGAAAACTTGCGAGTTGGAATCAAGTTTTAGATTATTTTCAGAAATTGGACAAAGCATCTGACCGTTTAATTTATGAAGAAATCGGCAAAACCACAATGGGCGTTCCTTTTGTTTATGCGACGATTTCTTCGCCGGCGAACTTAAAAAATCTCGAAAAGTATAAACAAATAAATGCCAAATTAGCCGATCCGCGTTTGATAAAATCGAACGAAAAACTTGCCCAATCGCTAATCAAACAAGGCAAAACTATTGTTTTGATTACTTTTGGAATTCATTCGACCGAAGTTGGTTCAACCCTTTCTTCGACACTTTTGGCACATCGTTTGGCATCATCAAACGAACCTGAAATTAAAAAAATTCTTGACGACACGATTATATTGATCGTTCCAAGTTTGAATCCAGACGGCGTTGATATTGTTAAAAATTGGTATGACAAAACGCTCGGCACGCCATATGAAGGCAGCGAACCGCCGGAACTTTATCACAAATATGTCGGACATGATAACAACCGCGATTGGTATGCTTTTACGCAGGTTGAAACGCAATTAACGGTCGATAAAATCCACAATGTTTGGCACCCGCAAATCGTCCAGGACGTGCATCAGCAAGGTGCTTTTGGTGCGAGAATGTTTATCCCGCCATACACTCAGCCGGTTGAGCCAAATGTGCCGAAACAAATTGTCGAAGGTTATACCGAACTAGGAACTTTTGTTGCCGACGAAATGCGAAAAACAGGTTTTCAGGGAATTACAAACAACTCAACTTACGATGCTTGGACACCTGCAAGGGCATATTCGCACTATCACGGCGGCGTGAGAATTTTGACGGAAATTGCCTCGGCGAAACTTGCCACACCGATAAATGTTGAGTTTGACAAACTTCGCGGCGATCACGGCTACGATGCAAAAGTAGAATCTGACAACTATAAACCGCTCTGGAAAGGCGGCGAATGGAAGCTCAAAAACATCACAGATTATATGGAAGCGTCGTCTTTTCAACTGCTCAAACACGCGGCGGCAAATCGTGAAAAATGGTTGACGAGATTTTATTCGATTGGGAAAGAGGCGGTTAGACCGAGGAAGAAAGGGGAATTATTTGCTTATATTTTTGATGAAACTGAAAATAGTAATTATGAATTTTGGGAAGATATCGAGAGAGCCGGAGTTGAGTATAAGTCAGTTGGAAAATTCAAGTTTAATGGTAAACAATATCCGAATTTTACGACTGTTATTCCGATGAATCAACCTTATTCAGGCTTTGCGATTGCGATGATTGAATCACAAAAATATCCTGATCTATTGGATGAAAAAGGCTTACCGATTCCGCCGTATGACGTAACGGCACATAGTATGTCTCTACTAACCAACAATAAATTTATCGAAGTTAAAAGTCCGATTATTTTTCGTCCACCTCAAAATAGTTCAGGAAGTGGTAACGGGGTAGGCAATTCAAACGGTTGTAGTCGAATATTGGATACACGTTTGCTTTACCGTTCTTATATGCCTTCAATGGATGAAGGCTGGACTCGTTGGGTTTTAGAAGAATATGGTCATCGTATTCCAAATAAGACCTGCGAAACTGCTTATAAATCAACCAATAATGTTGACATTTTAAGTGGAAACTTCAAAGACGCAAAATTTATTATCTTCCCCGATCAATCCCCAAAAGCAATGCTCGAAGGACATCCAAAAGGCACAATGCCCGATGAATTCACACGCGGAATCGGCAAAGAAGGCGTAGCAAATCTGAAGAAATTTGTTGAAGACGGCGGAACTTTGGTTTTCCTGAATCGTGCATCGGATTTTGCGATTGAACAATTTAATTTGCCGATAAAAGATGTAACATTCGGGCTAAACCGCAAAGATTTCTTCATTCCCGGCTCGATATTGCGAACTGAATTAGACACAAATCACAAAATCGCGAAGGGCATGGAAAAAGAATCAATCGCGTGGTTTGAAAATTCTCCGGCGTTTGAAATATTGGACAAAACAAACGTCGAAATTATAGCTAAATATCCTGATAATCCGAAAGATATTTTGCTTTCCGGTTGGGCATTAGGGCAAGAAAAAATCGCCGGAAACGCAGCACTTGTGCAAGTAAATATCGGCACAGGAAAGATAATTTTGTTTGGCTTCAGACCACAATATCGCGGACAAAGTTTAGCAACATTTCCTTTGTTTTTTAATGCAATAGCGAATTAACTCCTGAGATTTGCAACTCTTTTCTAAAGTAATTCGTTGTGTTCAGAAACGCGGCAATCGATGATATGATTTCACAAAATGGAGAAAAGATATGACCAGTTTAACATTTGTATTTCTGGCGATTGGCGGAATTGGTTTCTTGTTTTTACTGATTTCGTTACTTGTGGGCGATTTATTCGACTTGGTTGGATTTCATATCGACAGTAATCTCGATGGTAACGATTTTGGTTTGCTTGATAGCCGTGTGGTGAGTGTTTTCCTGACTGCATTTGGCGGATTTGGAGCGATTAGCTCGATTTATGGGTTCAACGCTTTTGTTAGTTCGCTTTTTGGTCTTGCTGGCGGATTTGTTTTCGGAGCGATTGTCTATTATTTTGGAAAACTTTTGTTTAACCAACAATCGACAAGTAACATCAGCAATGATGATTTGATTGGAAGACTGGGACAAGTGACAGTTGCGATATTGCCAAATCAACTTGGGCAAGTAACGTTTATTGTTGGTGAAGAACGCTTTGAAAAACTCGCACGCTCGATCGATAACTCAGCAATCAAAATTGGTTCAACGGTAAAAGTAGATTCATTTGCTGGAGATTCGGTTCTCGTTCGGGCAGACACAGGAGAAAGTTTTTTGCTTTATTCCGAAAATTCTTGATACCTAAATCATCTTTTCGTCGGTGAAAAAAGGTCAAAAAAATCAAATTTACAGCACGCAATTTTAGTAAGTGTCACAAACAAGAGGTTAAAAAATGATTGAAAATCTAATTGTTCCCATAGTCATCGTCGCAGTTGTAGTCATTGCATTGATCATTGCTTTACTGCTATTGAGCAAAAATTACATCAAGGTTTCACCCAATCAAGCTGCGGTTATTTCAGGCAGAACCCGCAAATTGGGCGATGGAACAGTTGTTGGCTATCGCCAAGTAAGAGGCGGAGCAACGCTTGTAATTCCATTTCTCGAAAAGGTCGAATTTCTTGATCTCAACGTAATAACTGTGCCGCTCGCGACAACTCGTGCATACACTTCGCAAGGCGTTCCCGTATCTGTAAAAGCTGTCGCAAACGTGAAAATCAAAGGCGACGATCAATCGTTAAGATCGGCAGCTGAGAGATTTCTCGGAATGCCTCAACAGCAATTTCACGGACTCATTTTTCAAACATTAGAAGGACATCTGCGAGCAATTTTAGGAACTTTGACGGTTGAAGAAATCAATAACGACAGGCAAAGTTTTGCTCAAAAATTAACTTCGGAAGCAGCCGGTGATCTTGAAAAAATGGGAATCGGATTAGATGCTCTGACCATTCAAGAAATTTCCGATGAAGAAGGTTATCTTGATGCCTTAGGTAAAAAGCGAACTGCAGAGGTTAAGCGTGACGCGGAAATTGGGCAGGCTGAAGCCAATCGCGATTCGAAAATAAAGGCATCACTGGCTTTGCAAGAAGGTGAAAAAGTTCGGCTTGAAACCGAGGCTTTGATTGCACAATCAAATCGTGAAACTGAAATCCAAAAAGCACAGGTTCAAGCTGAAATCGAAAAGGAAAGAGCGACCGCAAAACAAGCAGGTCCGCTGGCGGAAGCCAAAGCCCAACAAGAGGTTGTCGCCGAAGAAGTTCGCATCGAAAGAATTCGCACGCAAGAGCAGATAGCTGTTCAAGAGCAAGAAGTTTTGCGAAAAGAAAAAGAATTAGAAGCGACGGTGATTAAACAAGCTGAAGCCGAAAAGCGAGCGGCGATTCTCAAGGCACAAGGTTTACAGGAATCTTCGATTTTAGAAGCGGAAGGACGTAAACAAGCTCAAATTGCACAAGCCGAAGCGGAATCACAAACTCTTCAAAAAGAAGGTCAAGGTCGTGCCACCGCGATTGAAGCAGAAGGTCGGGCGGAAGCGGAAAAAATTCGGGCTTTAGGTTTAGCCGAAGCTGAAAAATCTCAGGCACTCGGACTCGCTCTGGCAAAATCGATTGAAGCACAAGGTTTAGCCGAAGCATCTGCCATTAAAGAAAAAGCTGCGGCTTGGCGTGAGTTTAATGATGCCGCTCGATTGCAAACAATTTTGGAAAAGCTTCCGTCTATTATCGAAGCGACGGCTCCGGTTTTCAAAGCGGTAGCCGAACCACTCGCCAGCATTGATAAGATTGTGATGATCGATCAAGGTGGAAACGGAGATGGTCAGCAAAGCGGACTCAATCGATTTGCCCAAACGACTCCGACCGTAATTTTTGGATTGTTGCAACAACTACAAGGTCTCGGATTGAATTTGCCCGACATTTTAGCTCAGCTCGGTATTAATCAGGATGAAAAACTAGTCGAACCTACGAAAAAGCACGATGTTAAAATTCCGAAGGTGGTAACGCCGCCGATTGATACGAAAATCTCGGAATAATTTCGGAATACAACTATTCAAGCGTGGAGTTAAGCAATGGCGAAACTCCGCGTTTATTTTTTATTTCGATTCGCGATTCGAAATCTTTTCAACTTGGAAGTTACAATTGAGCGTGTTACGATTTCCGATTAGAAATAATGAAAGAAAACATCGAAACCACACGTTTTACCAATGGATTAACAATTCTGACCGAGAAAATGCCGGACGTTCGTTCGGCTACTATTTCTTTTTTTTTCAAACGTGGTTCGCGGCACGAACCAAGGCATCTCAATGGTATTTGCCATTTTATTGAACACACGGTTTTTAAAGGCACTGAAAAGCGTTCGCCGCTTGATATTGCGATTGAAACCGACCGGCTTGGTGGAAATTTTGAAGCCTTTACATCACACGAAGAAACAGTTTTTGCGATGAAAGTTGTGGACAAGCAAATATCGCAAGCCTTTGATTTGCTTGCAGATATGATTGCAAATCCAAAATTTGATGAAAAAGAATTGAAGCGTGAGCAAAAGGTAATTATCGAAGAAATGAAAATGGTCGAAGATTCACCGGAAGAATTTCTCGGCGAAATTTTCTTTCGCGAATTATTTCATCATCAGACGCTTGCTTTGCCAATTACCGGAACGCGAAAAACGGTCAAAACCTTTGATCAAAAGGTTACTCGCAATTTTCATCAAACTGTTTTTCATCCGCAAAATTTGATTATTTCTGCCGCCGGAAATCTCGAACATCAAGAAATTGTGTCGCTTGCTGAAAAGTTTTTTGGAAGTCATAAAATTCAAACAAAAACGACCGAAACCTTGCCACAAACGCAAATATTTTCGCCGATTTTGCTCAAACAAAAAAGTGAACTCGAGCAAGTTCATTTTCTTATTGCAACGCCTTTCGTTTCCGCAACTTCTGATAAACGTTATGCCGCAAGTCTTTTGGGAAACATTTTAGGTGGCGGAACTTCCTCGCGTTTGTGGCAAAAAATACGCGAAGAAAAAGGTTTAGCATACAGCGTTGGGGCAAGCGGAATGACGATGCAAGATTGTGGTGTTTTTCAGATTTTTGCCGCGACATCGCCCGAAAATTTTAAACAAACTGTCGATTTAAGCATCGCCGAAATGCGAAAAATAAAGACTGATGGTGTAAGTTTAGACGAATTACGGCTCGCGAAAGACCAAACTCTTGCTTCAATTCTGCTCGGTTTAGAAGATTCCGGCGTGCGTGCCGGAAATCTTGCACAATCAGAAGCTACGCACGGCAGACAAATTTCAATTGATGAAACCTTGCAAAATCTTGAAAATGTCACAATTTCAGAAATTCAACAAATTGCGGACGAATATTTTAAGACCGAAAATATTAGTTTAATCGGTTTAGGAAACTTCAAAAGTCTGAAAATTAAAAGAGAAAGATTGGAAATTTAATTCTCTGTAATGCAAGTGTTTGCTTGTGTTCCCCCAAAAAATGGAAAACTTAAACTTAAAAAAATTCTTCCTTTATCTGCTGATAACATCGGTAGCAATAAGTGCTTTAATCGGCATTGGCGTTATTTTGATTGGCGATTTTGGTGAGCTTGAAGCCAAAATATTAGGGACGACCTTCACGATTGCTCTGACAAGTATTTTAGGTCTCGCGTGTGGTGCTTATCTCGAAACAAAACGCGGAAAGATTTTACCGACTGCTGGAATTGTCTTTTCCATAATTTCCGCAATTCTTTGCTTCATTCTTATTTGGGCAAATCAAACTTTCAGTGAAGAAATTTTTCTCAAAATTCTGGCTTCGGTAGTAATGTTCGCCGTTGCTTGTTCGCATCTTTCACTTATTTCAATCGCCCAATTAGAAGCTAAATTTCAGTGGTCGAAAATTACGTTATTTATTTGTGTCTGGCTTTTAGTCGCAATTTTGTTATATATCATCTGGTTTACGCCCGAGTCGAGCAGCGATTTGATTATCAGAATTATCGCAGTTTTATCGATTGTGATTGCAGCTTTAACAATAATTACACCAATATTTTATAAACTAAGCAGCACGTTGCCCGAAGCTGAGCAAATTGATCAAGAAATTGAACGTTTAAAACTGAGGCTCGTAAAATTAGAAGAAAAGAAGCAAAAACTTACTGAAGATTTGTAATAAACCCAAATTCTGCATTCGGGAAATTTTCGAGAAAATCTAGTGTATATGATCTAAAAATAAAACTAACTTTACCACTGATTCACATAGATGAAATCGGATAAAAGCAAGATAATACAATTCTCACACGCTGTAGGATTTTCTTTATATATCTTCATCCTGTGTTTATCTGTGTGCATCTGTGGTTAAAAATTGCTTTTGTTTCTAATGCGGATTCTAGAATAAATTATTTTTCCAAAACATAAACATATGTGTCAACTTGACAATTTAATGTCAAGTTGACACATTTTAGTTATGAGAATGGAAATTGAAAGTCCACAGACCTTATCTCTCGAACGAAAAATTCAGATGCACGAAGCTCGCGAAGGAATTATCCAACGTCTTGCACGTGATTTGCCGACAAACATTGATCTCGAACGTTTTCTCAACGTTATTGTTTCTGAAATTGGGCGAATGATGAACGCTGATCGGTGCGATCTTTTGCAGCTTTCTGGTGGCTCTGACCTCAGAATCAGCCACGAATGGCGGAAAGATGAAACGATTTTGCAAAGCGAAGGCACAACAATTCCGGTCGATGCACAAAAACTTGGTGAGCAATTTGACCTCACAAAACCGATTCGGATTAACGACACATCACAAGCTAAAAACGCGACTGTCAGATTTTTTGCCAAAGCCTTAGAAACGCGTTCGTTGTTGGTTGTTCCAATTATTTTAAGCGGCAAAGTGCTAGGTTTAATAGGTTTACACGGAGTTCACGAACCTCGAATTTGGCTTGACGAAGAAGTTTCATTTCTCGAATCAATTGCCCAACAAATTGCTGCCGGTTATCAATATACGCGACTTTACGTGACGCAAGAACAAGAAACAAAACGCACAAAAGCGTTGCTTGAAATCGCAAATGTTCTAAATTCTCATTCGGATTTTGGTGAAGTTTCAGCGAAGGTTTTAGAACGTGCAATTGAGCTTGTTGGTGCCGATTATGCCGCTTTGGGTGTTCTTGATTCGAGCGGAAAAACTATCAGTCTCGCTTCATTCAAATTTGCTCCAACCGCCGAACCTGTTGCTGTTTTGCAAATGATTCAAGAACATAATCAGACTCTCGATATTGAACCTTTTCCGGTTTTGTCGGACATTATGCGAGACGGAAAAACGCTTCGTGTTGTTGATTCTCAGTTGCCTTTTGCGATTCGTTTTGTCTTTAATTCGCAGTTAAATGGCAAAGCCGCACTCGTTTCTCCGGTGCAAGTGGCTGGACAATCTTTCGGGCTTTTGGGCTTTGTTTGGAGCGTTGAAAACGAAGAAATTTTCGCCGATCACGAGGTTGCATTGGTTGAAGGAATTGCAGATCAAATAGGAACCGCACTCGAAAGAGATCAGCTTTCTGCTGAAGTAATGCGTTTAAAATCTCAACTTCATCAAAAACATCAGAGCGAAATTATCGGGCAAGCACCAGGAATTAGACGTGCAATTGAGCTGGGTTTTAACGTTGCAGATACGAACACGACAGTTTTAATTCAAGGCGAAAGTGGAACCGGAAAAGAGTTAATTGCAAATTTGATTCACTACAACTCGGGACGCGAAAGTAAATCTTACGTCAAGCTAAATTGTGGTGCAATTCCTGAAAGTTTGCTTGAATCAGAACTTTTTGGACACGAAAAAGGTGCATTCACCGATGCTCGAAATCAGCGAAAAGGTCGTTTTGAAGAAGCAAACGGCGGAACATTATTTCTCGATGAAATTGGCGAAATGACGATGCAAGCTCAAGTAAAACTTTTGCGTGTTTTGCAAGATGGAGAATTTACACGAGTTGGCGGAAACGATGTCGTGAAAACTGATGTTCGAGTTTTAGCTGCTTCAAATGTTGATCTCGAAAAAGCTGTCGAAGAAGGCAGATTTCGAAAAGATTTATTTTATAGATTGTCGGTTTTTCCGATAACTTTGCCGCCTTTGCGTGAGCGTCCGGAAGATATTTATTTATTGGTTTTTCATTTTCTGGAAACTTTCAAACAAAAGACAAATCGTTTCGTTTCAGGTATTTCCAAGGAATCATTGCTTGCTTTAACTAACCACGATTGGAACGGAAATGTTCGCGAACTCGAAAACGCAATTGAGCGAGCCGTTATTATCGCTTCCGGCAGACAGATTGAAATCGACGATTTGCCGCAAACAATTAGCAAAAAAGCTGATGAATTTCAGGCACAAACGCGAGCTGAAAGAATTCGTTTATCAAGCAACGGACTTTCGTCTAATTTTGAAATTGAGTTTCCGGCGACAATCGGCGAAATTGAAAAACAAGCAATTGAACTCGCAATTAGTTATACAAACGGCGATAAGTCGCGTGCTTCCAAGCTCTTAGGAATTGGCAGAAAAACACTTTATCGAAAATTGGAAGAATATGGAAAGGTCGAAAATGATTCATAAAACAATTGATGAAGAAAATATTCATGGAATTTGCGAATCGCTTGCGGGACAAGATGCAGATTTGAGAATTATTTTTGAAAAATATGGAACGCCACCAGTTTGGAAGCGAAATGAAGGTTTTGAAACATTGGTTCATATAATTCTCGAGCAGCAAGTTTCGCTTGCCTCGGCAAAAGCCTGTTTAGATAAATTGGCAGAAAAAATTGTTGAAATAACACCGCAGAATTTTCTAAAATTAAACGATGAAGAACTAAAATCTCTCGGTTTTAGTCGGCAAAAAACTTCATATTGCAGAGGTTTAGCCGAAGCAATTTTGAGCGAACAACTCAATCTTGTATCTCTCCAAAGCTATGCAAATGAAGAAGTTAAGATCATATTAAAATCTTTGAAAGGAATCGGCGATTGGACGGCAGATATTTATCTTTTGATGGCAATGTCGCGTGCAGACGTGATGCCAAAAGGCGATTTGGCATTGCATATTTCGTGGCGAAAACTTGCTGATCTCGAAAAAAATCCTACTTCCGATGAATTTATTGAGATGGCTGAAAAATGGCAACCTTTTCGTTCAGTTGCAGCAAGAATGTTGTGGCATTTTTATCTTTCAGAGCGAAAAAAACCTAACAAATAGTTTCGTCAGCTTGTTCAAATTCGGTTGTTTCAAGCTGAATTGTCAGATGCAAAATTTTAAATTCGTGTTGAATTTGATGGCGGATTGTTTTGAGCAATTTCGCAGAATTTGTATCGTCAGAGTAAACCACATGACAACTTAAAGCGTGATTTCCTGAAGTAATTGTCCAAACGTGAAGATCGTGAACCGCAATTACGTCGGCAATTTTTAGAATTGATTCTTCAACAGCCGCAATATTTATGTGAGCCGGAGTTCCTTCAAGCAAAACATCGACCGACTCGCGGATAAGCCGAAATGAACCAAAAACAATAATTATTGCAATTAAAACACTACAAACCGAATCAGCCCAAGTCCAGTTAAACCACATAATTAATAGACTTGCGATGATTGCCGTAACAGAACCGAGAGCATCGCCGACAACATGCAACCAAGCTCCACGCATATTCAAATCGTGCTGATGATCTGCATGAAGAAGAGCGGCACAAATAATATTGACGATTAAACCGCCAATCGCAATAATCATCATTTCGAAACTTTTTACAGTCGGCGGCGTGATAAATCGCTCGTAGGCTTCATAAAAAATCCAGAGTGAAATTAGCACCAAAGAAATTCCATTAATAAAAGCTGCGAGTATTTCTAAACGATGATAACCGTAAGTTTTCTTTGGGTTTGCAGGTCGCGAGGCAAACCAAAATGCAAATAACGTCAGCGTTAAAGCAGCAACATCGGTCAACATATGACCAGAATCTGCAAGTAAAGCAAGCGAGTTTGTAAACCAGCCACCAAAGGCTTCCGCAAACATATAAACGCCAGTTAGTGCCAAAGCGATTTTCAATTTTCTTACGCTTTTAGGATCACGTGCGTGCGAATGATTGTGTGCGTGGTCAGACATTAAGTTTTGAGTGTATGAGAAAAAAAGAATCTAATCAAATCAATTAACACGAGAGAATTTTCCACTCGAAAGTGATAGAGAATAACGAGTTTTTCCGCCGTGTTCGTCAAGTGCGTCAATTGCAACTTCGCCAGTTGAAATTGCCACTTGCAATTTAAATGAACCATCGCCGACGGCAATTGTTTCACGCCCAAGAACACGAATAACAGCACCGGAATTTGTCTTTCCGCTAATCATATATAGATTTCCGCCAATATTATCAGCACGCAAATCAGAAATTTTTATTACGCCGCCGCTGTCTCTGGTCGAGACCGTAAACTTTCTCGGCTCGCTCCATTCGCTAATTTGCCCAGATGTTGCGATTGAACGAATTCTCCAAAAATAATTTCCAGGTGCAATTTTCGAAAGTGTTAAATTTGGAGATTTAAGCGGATCTTGCTCGGCAATCATTCCTTCTGCGACAAAAAATGGAGATGTTGCAACTTCAGCCCGATAATGCGAAGTTGGCAAAACTTCAGGTTTTTGCCAGCGAAGCGAGACATTTGTTATTCCAGAATCAGCGACAAAGAATTGTTCGAGTGTGTTTGGCGAAATTAATTTTGGTGCGTCGAGAAGTTTTTCTTTCGGAGAAACTTTTCCGGTTGTGCCAATCGAAGCATATTCGCCATTTTTTATCACAGTTTTTTCGCCGTTAGCATTTGATTCAACACTTCCGCGTGAGATTCTAATTTCGCCAGTATTTGTAGTTTGATTAATTCCAAAATTTGCATCGGTTTGACCCGAAACTTTGTTTTCAACCTGTTTTACTTCAACAATATTATTTGTAGTTGCACCTTGTTCTTCGGTTTTGACGTTAATTTGCCCGCCACCGAGCGAAACTTTAACAGATGTTGCTCCACCTAAAATCGAGGTGTTATCGCGAATAATTACTGTGCTGTTTGGTCGAATTGAAAGCGTTGAACCATCAATCATTTGAAGTTGAGCCTTGCCATCTGATTGAGTTTGAACTGTGTCGCCCGCGGCAACATAAACTGTGCCGATAACTCTTTCTGTCTCGCGAGTTGAGGCACGAATAATTCTCACATCGCCTTCAAAAGACATTACTTTTGCAGCGTTTAGAGGAACTTCTTGAGTTTGCGTAAACGAATTATTTTTCCAAAAATACCAACCACCAAATCCGAGAAGTGCAATCAAAACAAGCGATATTACGGCTACATAAATCGTGCTTTTTTTGATTGTCCACCAATCAAGGTAGAGTCTGCGAAATTTGTTATCTTTTTTCATTTACTATTCTGGCGTGGTTTTGGTAAAAGTTTAGTCAATTGCATTTTCAGCTGTTTTCTTTGGAAAAACTAACGATAAAACGATAGATAATGCAAGTGCTAAAACGACTATTGCGAGCGAAACGTTAATTAAAGACTGATTGAAATCTCCTTTCACAAACTGGTGAAGAAACTCAGAACTCGCTGAGTTGTTATCGTGTCCTAAAACTAAAATCAAACCTTCTGCAAGCAAAGTTAAGAGCATTTTAAAACCAATAAAACTTAAAACGAAAGCTAAACCGTATTTCAAAAAGTGGAATTTTTCTGCCAAATCAAGTAGCAAGAAGAAAAACGTCCTCAATCCTAGTATAGCAAAAATATTTGATGTATATACGATAAATCTGTCAGTCGTAATTCCGAAAATTGCTGGAATTGAATCAACCGCAAAAACAAGATCAACAACATTAATGACAATTAGAACAAGTAAAAGCAGTGTTCCGACTGTTTTCCCATCAATTTTTACAAAAAACTTTTCACCATCATAATGCTTAGAAATTCGGACAAATCTCGTTGTAAATTTCACAATCCAACTTTCTTCAGGGTGAAAGTCTTCGTCATTTTCAAAAAACATTTTTATTCCGGTGTAAACCAAAAACGCACCGGCAAGATAAAGCAATCCGTGAAACTGCTCAATCAAAGCTGCACCAAGAAAAATCATCACCATTCTCAGTATTAACGCCATGAAAATTCCCCAAAACAAAACTCTATGTTGATATTTTTTGGGAACCTTAAAATAATTAAAAATCAAAAGAAAAACAAAGAGATTATCTATTGAAAGTGAAAGTTCGATGACATAACCAGTGAAGAACTCAGTTGATTTTAAAGCACCAAATTGCCAATAAATAAAAGCATTAAAAAGTAATGCAAGCGAAACCCAAACAACGCTCCAAGAAATTACTTCCTTGCGTGTTGGTGCGTGAGATCTGCGGTTTGCAATTCCTAAATCAAGTCCCAAAGCCGCAATGACGACACCAAAAAAGAAAATCCAAGTCCATAAAGGATAAACAGTTTCCATATTACTTTTAGAATACAAGCCTTTTACATTAAGTTACAAGTTGCTTGTCATGCTCAGAATTTAAGACTTAAAGTTAGCTTAATTGAACTTCTCTATTTAGTTTTTGAGTATTTCGCTTATTTTAACATCTGAAACAAAACAAATAAGCTGATATTTTTAGACTTTATCACTCAAGAATGCTAGAATCACGGATTGTCAAGAGTGAGATTTTGTCTCAAATTTTAATTTAAGGTAATAGAAGATGTTAAAGCTATTTAGTCGTCTCGAAAAAACGCGAAACTTTATTATGTTGATTTTCGCATCATTAATGGTTGTCAGTCTTGTGTTTTTCTATGCACCAAGTGCCAATGTAAACACCGGAATTTCAAAACAAAATACGGAAACAATCGCGAAAGTTGGTGGCGATTTAATTACCGCAGGCGAAATTGTGAGGCAAAAAGAATCGCAAGAAAGAATGTTTGGCGGCAGAATGCCAGTGCAACTCAAAAATATTCTTGATCGCTCAATTAGTTCTAAAATTGTTAAACAAGAAGCCAGCCGATTAGGATTTTCAGCATCTGACGAAGAAGTTGCGTTAAAAATTCGCGAGCAAAATAAATCAGAAGACGGCAAACCAATCGACAAAAAACGCTATGAACAATGGGCGGCTGATAATTTTGGCGGAGTTAAAGATTATGAAGATATGGTTCGCGAAGGAATTGCTTCAGAAAAACTAGAGGCTTTTTTAACAGCCGGAGTTGTTGTTTCTGAAGAAGAAGTTTTAAACGATTTCAAAAAGAGCCAAACCAAACTTGATCTGTCTTTTGTTGCAGTCAACAGCAAAGAAATTGCCGCAAAAATTAGCCCAACTGATGCCGAACAGAAAGCCTATTTTGAGCAAAACAAAAAGAATTACTTCATTAGTTCAGCACAAAAGAAAATTCGTTATGTGTTTGTAAATCAAGCAAAAGTTGGCGAAAAACTCCAAATTCCGGAAGCAGATTTAAAGACTGAATACGATGCTTTGCCGATTGAACGTAAACAAGCTGGAGTTCAGGTTCAGCAAATTGTCTTGCGTGTTTCTAAACCAGAACTCGATTCAATTGCTTTGACAAAAGGCAACGAAATTGTCACAAATCTAAAAAAAGACGGCGACATTGTCAGCGAAGAAAAGTTTACAGAAACCGTTAAAGGACAATCTGAAGATCCGCGAAGTGCGGCAATTGGCGGAAAGATTGCCGGTTTAGTCAAAGCAAATCCTAATAATCCGACTGATCCATTGCAGAGAACTCTAAGTTTAAAAGATGGCGAAATAACAGAACCAATCAAATTTGGCAGTAATTATTACATCTTTCGGCGGATGAATGCCGTGCCGAAGACTTTTGAAGACGCGAAAAAAGAGATCGAAGTTAGTTTGCGAAATCGTCGATCATATACGGCAACTGCTGAAATTGCACAAAAAATTTCGGTAAAACTAAAAGAAGTGAAAGACGTTCAAAAGGTCGCTGACGAGTTTGCATCGCAAACAAATATGTCTGCCAAAGATATGGTTCGCGAAACCGGTTACGTCACAAAAGACGATGACGTGCCAAATATCGGTGTTTCGCCGCAATTTGAAGAAGGAATTGCTGCTCTGCAAAATGCGAATGATGTCGGCGAAAAAATTCCTGTAAAAGACGGATTTGCCATTCCATTATTGGTCGATAAAAAAGAGCCGCGAGATGCAGAATTTGACGATGTGAAAAGCAAAGTTATTGAAGCTGTTAAAAATGAACAAGCCGCAGCAAAATTAGAAACCGTTGCAAAAGAAATTGCGAGCGGTGCGACAACAGCCGGAAGTTTAAGTTCAGTCGCGTCCGCAAAAGGTTTAAAAACTGAAGAATCTAAAGGCTTTACGCTCGGTGCTCCGATTGGTAAAGGCGAAAGTGCCGCAACATCGAAAGAACTTGAAGACGCAATTTTGGCTTTGAAAGTTGGCGAAGTTACAAAAACTCCAATCAAAGCTGGCGACAATTATTACATTGTTTGTGTAACGAGCAAAGACGAAGGCAAGATGGAAGAGTTCGCCAAGCAACGCGATCAGCTGATTCAATCTTCAATGTTTCAAAAACGCGGACAGGTTTTTGAAGATTATTTAGCAGATGCCAAACGTAAAATGGAAGCTGCCGGACAAATTAAAGTCTATAAAGATGTCGTTGAAAAACTTGACACAATAATTGCTGACGAAGCAAAAGCTGATAAATAATATTCTTAAAATCGATTTAAAAAAACTCCGTTCAAGAAATTTGGCGGAGTTTTTTTATGCTTGTTTTGATAAACCAACAAAGAAATCTTGCATCCAAGCCTCGCCGGTTTTTTCAGGCAAATTATTAGGAATTTTTTCTGCCAAATCTAAAGCCTGAACCAAGACAACAAAGTTCGTTTTTTTTATATTTCCCGAAATACCAATTCCACGCAGAACATCAGAGAGTTTTGAAATTATTTTTACAGGTTTTACTGAGTCTTTGGTTGGTTGTGAGCAATTTTCTGCCGGAGAAGTGACAAGATATTCGCGACAAGCAAGCGGTCGGTCTGGATGAATCGAACAACTTCCGTCTTCTAAAAAAGGACAATCAATATCGTATTCAAAATATTCCATCGCCGCTTCTTGCCTGTCTTTCATTTCTAATTTGAGAAAGTTTTCTATTTTCTTAAACCACATGTTTTTGCTTAAAAAATTATTCGCGTTAGCAAATTTTTCTTTAATCTCGGTTCGCTTTGGTTCAGGCATATTTTTGACCAAATCTGCCAAATGATAAATCTCAACCTCTGAAATTGGAACTGGCTGCTTGCAACAAGCACCGCAACCTTTGGTGCAAGAAATCGTTTCGTTTTTTGGCAAAGAATTGACACCAAGATCGACAAATTTGTTTGTCATTGATTGAAAAATTGGCAACATTCGCGTTGGTTTTACTGGTTTTACCGGAACTGAAAGATCAAGCTCAATCCGCTCGCCTTTTAGTGTAAATTTAATTTGTCCGCTCACGAATTCGTCCATAAAAACCTCAAAAATTTAACGCTTCTTCGCTCACTCCAAAATCTTTCGGATTCTGCGAAATCGTCCCGATTGCAAAAAATCTGATTGCGAGTTCAAATTGTGCGTCACTAATTTTGCCGTTATCTTTCAAAAACCAAATTGTGCGAATTTGCCTGACGCTCAGCTGCGAACTTTTTGTTAATTGAGCCAAACGATCACGCATTTTTCTCTTTTCTCCATTAACTTCTTCGCTATATGCAGCCATCATCAACAAACAATCATCAGCTAAATTGTTTCCGACAGATCCCCGCAATTCGTTCAAAACATCTCTCACTTGATTCGCATTATTTACCACATCGCCACGTTCGTTTCCCATTTTGGCAAGAACAGCAACCGCTAAAAATTGCGGTTTCAAATTCCTCTCACGAGCTAAATTTTCAATATTTGATTTTCCAAGTCGTGCAGATTTTAAATTTTCTCGAAGTGCCGATGCTGATTTAACTTGATTAATTTTTGCTGAAAGAATTTGCAATTGCGGACTAGTTAGAACCGGATTTGTGTCGTTTTCCGCAATTTTTCGCATAAATGAATAGGCGTTTCTTTCAACTTTATCAAGCTCACCTGAAAGTTTCGGCGTTGCTGTAACTTCTTTGCTATCAGTAGTTGGAGTTACCTGAGAAGTCGGATTAGTCGAATTATTATTAGAAGAACTTGGCGATTCAGTTTTTACAGGTTTTGGGGTTGGTTTGTCAGTATCATCTTTATCAACATCATCTTTCGAGTCATTTAAAGGAGTTTCAGAAGGTTTGTCAGAGCGAATAAATATGTCTTGGTTTTCTGCAATTTCAGGTTTTGAACTAAATGCGTAAAACCCAATGCCAACAATTAGAACAAAAAACAGCCCGATAATAGGTGCAATAATAAAAAACATCGGCGAAATTGAGCTTGATGAATTTACCGGATTGTTACTTGAACCTTGATTGATTGCCGAATTTCCAACTGCTTCAGGTTCGTCAACAACATTTTGATCAGCATCCGAAATCATTTCAACTTCAAGTTCTAAACTGTTGCCAAGATTAAGTTTATCGTCAGTTTTAAGCCCAACTGGTTCGTCTAAAGTAATGTTATTTAGCGTTGTTCCATTGCTCGACCCACAATCTGAAACAATAAAAACATCGGCAAATCTTTCAATCGAAATATGCTTACGGGAAAGCGAGTTATTTACGATGACCAAGTTATTTTCTGAGCCACGTCCGACAGTAAATTTATCTACATCAACCGATATTTTCTTCGGATTGCCGTTTTCATCTTTAAATTTGAGAAAAAATTCAGTCATAGACAAGTTTTTGAAATCCGATTATAACAACTTTTGCGAAATTAGTGTTTTTTAATTTTGAATTGAGATTTATTGCAGAATTAAATTATTAAATACAACTGACGTGACCAAGCATCTGACCAAAATGAATGTAACGCATTAACGTTCTCTTCGGAATCAATCTGCAACTGACACTTAAAACGACAAAAGATTGAGTAGAATCTGGTTTTACTGTAAAATTCACAATATGCAAGATAAATACGTCAATCCGTTCACTGATTTTGGGTTCAAAAAAATATTTGGCGAAGAGCCAAATAAGGATTTGTTGATTGATTTTCTCAACCAAGTATTGCCGCAACATCACCAAATAAAGGATTTAACTTATCTCAACACCGAGCATCTTGGCATCGCTGAACTTGATCGGCGAGCGATGTTT
>JANNVK010000094.1:0-15455 GCA_031414415.1 Acidobacteriota bacterium | reverse complement strand
AGAAATTCAAGTTCTCGTAAAGCAGTAATTAGTTTTGTTGCATTTTTAGCACTTTTTTGAGGAAATAAATCAACATCCTGAGTCGCGGCAGGATAACCAAGAATAATCGCACCACTTTTGCCGATAAACATAAATTTTACTTTATGTTTAGCAAAAATTTCAGTGACTTCTTGGGCTTGCTGTAACTGGAAATATCCTTGATTAGGCTTGTTCATTTTTCTTTGCTTTCGATTAATTTAAAACCAAGATAGCGAGGCAAGTTTTGATCTGCCCACTCACGATATTCCTGCATTGTGTCAAAAACACGAGAAGGTGCATCATCCAAAATAGGTTTATATTGGCGAAAAAAACCATATTTCAACCTTTTAGCAAGACTGCGATCAAGTTGGCGACGACATTGTTCTTTAAAATCTTCCATAGATTTGATTTTATAACACTTTTTATACAAAAAAAACTTTTTCTAAATTTAACCAATCTAAAGCCGTTTCATAAAGTAATTTTGCTTTTGTCGTTTCGTCGTAATTCATTGATTCAATTAAACTTCCGGCGATTTCTTCGCCAAGTGGAAACGGGTAATCTGTGCCAAGTGCAATTCTTTCAACTCCGACTAATTTGACCAAATAATCCAGCATCTGTGGCTCGTGAACAAGTGAATCGTAATAGATTTTCTTGAGATATTCACGCGGATTTATCGGATTATCAACCGCACATAAATCTGGGCGAACTTGCCAACCGTGTTCGATTCTGCCGATTGTTGAAGGAAACGAACCGCCGCCGTGTGCAAAACAAATTCGTAAATCTTTGCATTTTTCTAGCGTTCCCGAAAATATCAAACTACAAATTGCCCGTGAAGTTTCCGCTGGCATTCCGACCAGCCACGGTAACCAATATTTTTGAATATCGCCTTCGCCAAACATTTCCCACGGATGAACAAAAACTGCCATCGAAAGTTCTTCGCAGGCTTTAAAAAATTCGAGAAATTGCGGTTCACCCAAATTTAATTTATTAACATTTGAACCAATTTGCACGCCGACTAAACCAATCTCTTTACAACGCTCAAGTTCTTTGATTGCAAGGGTTGCGTCTTGAAGCGGAACTGTTCCAAGTCCAATAAATCGCTTCGGATAGATGCCGACAATTTCCGCAATTCCATCATTTAAAAATTTTGAAGTGTCCGCACAATCTTGCGGTTTTGCCCAATAATTAAAAAAAACCGGAACAGTCGAAAGCACTTGAACGTTAACATTTTGCGAATCACAATCTTCTAATCGCTTTTCAGCTGACCAAGAATTTGAATCAATTTCACGGAAGAATTTGCCATCATCTTTGATCATTCTCGCACAACATGGTTTGTGATGTTCAAGCGAAATAAATCCGCCGTAGCCGAATTTTTTTTTCCAATTCGGAATGTTTTTGGGCAAGATGTGTGTGTGAATGTCTATTTTTAACATCAAACAGTTTCCAATTTAGCTTTCAATCTGCTCAATGCAGATTTATTCTGCAAAAGATTTTCGAGAATCTCTTCGACTTTTTTTGCAGATTGCGAACCATCAATTTTTTCTCGCAAAGTTTGATTAATTAAAGTTTGATAACCAGTTTTTGTCAGTTCAGCCTCAATCTTAAAATGCTCAACAATATCAGCATCAAGATAAATTGTGATACGGTTCTTTGCTTCTTTTTGTAACTTAAGTTTGTTTAAAAAAGCAGGACGCTCAATTTCTCTAAATCTTTTTTTAAATTCAATCTCGTTATCCAAAATTGATTCATCAAATTCGTTGTTCATAATCTTTTACCATCCATTTTTCAGCTTTTCTTGCCGTAATTAACCGAACTTTTTCCTTGGAATATGTAAGTACCACAAAAAGCATTCCATATTGTACTGTCATTCCAACGACAGAATATCTTATTTCATCGTCGGAATGCTCGAAATCTTCTCGATAGATGCCAAATGGGTCATCAAAAATATCGGTCAACAAAGCAAAATCAACTTTGTGATTTTTAATAACTTTTAATCTTTTTGATTCATTCCAAATGAACATATTTAGAGTTTATGCGTATAATGTATGTATGTCAATTTTGACATTTATTCATTTTCGATTGATTCATTGATTGGATTAAATGAAATGAGACAATCTGGTAATGAACAAATGAACTAATGAACAAATGAATCAATTATTTCGGCGGCAACATTACACTTCCACAATTTTTACAAGTTCGCAAAGTTTCATCGCCATAAAATTTCTTAAAAACGCCTTGAAATTGAGTTGTTATATCAGTTAAAACAAAATATTCTTCGTAGAGTTTTTCGTTGCAGTTTTCGCAAAACCACAATAAGCCATCGAGTTCACCGTCGCGTCGTTTACGTTCGATTACGAGTCCGATTGTATTTGCACCGCGAATTGGATTGTGCGGAACTCTTGGTGGAAGCATAAAAATCTCGCCTTCACGAATTGGAACATCAACGCATTTTCCGTCTTCTTGAATTTTCACAACAATATCGCCTTCAAGTTGATAAAAAAACTCTTCGCCTTCGTCAAAATGAAAATCTTTCCGCGAATTTGGTCCGCCGACAACCATCACGATAAATTCCGCGTCTTCATAAACACATTTATTCCCGACAGGCGGCTTGAGCAAATGACGATGTTCGTCAATCCATTTTTTGAAATTGAAAGGTCTTCTAATTTGCATAGCGTTTTTCTCAGTTTGATATTAAACTCATCTCGTAAATGTGACAATCTGACGAGTTGCTCAAAATACAAAATATTATGAATTCAGGAAGCCTTTTTGAATCAGAGAAAGAGAAGAAATCGACAAATATAATCGCGAAAGTGGTTATGTTTTCAATTTTTGTTGTGGCAATTGGTGGTTTAGCGTTTTGGTATTTTAAACCTGTAAAATCAAAGGTTGATAAATATTCTGATGATAAATTGCGAGATTCAATTGTTTTGATGCTTGCACAACCACGTTTTTCGGGCGATGTTTTCCGCCAGCAAATACTCGGGAAAGCAAAAATGCCGTGGTTTTCTATTCCGAAAAAGGAATTCTATTTTTCGTTGCCTGAAATGAATGAGCAAGATTTTGATATAGCGATTAACCGATTTATTGTCGATAAACAAAAAATTGAAAACGGAGCTGAACGAGACGGAACGTTTTATTTTCCAGACGTTTCACTTAAGAAAACTCCTGAAACTAATTATTTTTTTAAGACAACGCTTGAGAATATAAAGTTTGACTCAACTGCCGATTTGTCTTTCCCATTTGAGCGTGGAACTTATAATCTTTCGCTTCGAGAAATGATAGATTTATCAAATAATTCGCAGGTTTATGGCGGAATGTTGCGGGCTGATTCGACTTTCAAAAAAGATGGAAAAACTCTTGTTTTTGCCAACCACGGAATTATGGTTGCAAAGCCAAATGAGCCAAGTTTGTTGAGATTTACGACGGAACTTCTCCGCGTTCAAAACGCTACTCAAAACCGCGAAACTAAGATTCAAACGCTTCTTGATTTCGTCACAAATGAAATTGAATACGATTATTCTGAAGCTCTCGGCGGTGGCGAAACTCTCAAAAGACCCAATGAAACATTGATGAGCCGCAAGTCTGATTGTAGCAATAAAACAATTTTAATGGCTTCGATGCTCGAACAAATCGGCGAAGATTATTTGATGCTTTACTGTCCGCGACACATTACTGTCGCCGTTCCCCAAGGTAATTTCCCTGACGAAAATAATCTTTCTTTTGAATGGGAAGGCAAGAAGTTTATGATTGCCGAAACGACTTTGCCTAATTTTGAAATAGGGAAAACGAAAGTGCAAGACTCTGTAAAATTAACATCAATTGAATATGTTCAACGACCTCGTGAGAAAGATATTATTTTCCGAGCAGACACGTTGAGACCTTTGGAATTTAGATAAATTAAATTTCTAAAATCTTGTTTACCGTTCGCCAATTTCTGGCGGTTGCTGAAACTTTTAGTTTCTTGTCAATAAATCCTTTGCCGACAATGCTGTCGAGAATGCTTATCCGTAACAGGCAAAATATCGTTCGCGGTTGAACTGAAAACATTTCATTCTCATTCGCTTGGGCAAGCAAAAGTTCGCGTTTTTCGTCTCGCAAATCTTCGTCTAAAAAGAAGACGTGCAAATCTTTATCGTTTTCAAATTGTCCCGCAAACGGATTATTTTTGATGAGGTTTTCAATCTCGTAAATCGTTCGCGTCATCACATTTATTTTGAGCGAAAAAGTCGCAGTAATTGCATCGGCGATTTTAGCGGAAAGCACATTATCATTAGTTTTAATAGTTTCAAAAATCACGTTTCCGCTGTTGATGTAAGACTTCACATTCTCGAAACCGAGCGAAGAAAACATCTCGCGGAGAAGTTCCATTTTGATCATATTTTTTCCACCGACATTTATGCCGCGTAGAAGTGAAACGTATTTCATTGATAAATTTCAGATTTCAAATTTCAGATTTCAGATTTAACTTGGAATTTGAAATTTTTAATAGATTGTGGCAATAACTTTCAACTCAATCGCAATCGGAGTCGGCAGACAATTTATTTCTACGGTCGTTCGGCACGGTTGATTTTCGGCAAAATATTCGGCGTAAATTCGATTGTAAGTTTGAAAATCGTCTTTCATATTGGTTAAAAAAACCGTAACGTCAACGATTTGCGACCAACTTGAACCCGAATCTTCCAAAATGTAGCGGACGTTTTGAAACACCGAACGACATTGCTTTTCGATGTCATAACTAATAATTTCGCCGTTTTTGTTTAATTCGACACCGGGAATTTTCTTCGTGCCACGCTCACGCGGACCGACACCCGACAAAAACAGCAGATTGCCAATTTTACGTGCGTGCGGATAAAGTCCGACAGGTTCAGGTGCTTGTTCAGAATTTAGAATTTCACTCATTCGTCAATTTTTTGATAAAAACGCTTATTTTTCAATGAGAAAATACGTAATTGTCGTTCGCCGTGTATATAATTTTGCAAAAATTTTGGTAGAAGGTTAAATATTTGCTTGATTTTTGATTCCTTAGATTTCTTTACGCCAGCGTGAAGTGGTTGATAGTCTGATTGAATTGGAAATGTTGCAAACAAAGGCTTTATTTCTCGCCTGATAGCGTGAATCATAATCATTGATGGTCTATTTGAAACTAAACCAACACGACTTTGGACATCAAATGGATTAGAAATACGATATAAATTGTGATTTGAACTAAGTTCAATGCTCGGAAATTGATGTTCTTCGAGCAACACATCTTGTAATTCAAACCCATTTGATTCGTTGAAAATGTTAAAGAAAAATTCTGGTGAAAATTGATAAAAACCGTGTCCAAGATGGTTGTTTGCAGTTGTGAAAATAAATAAACTTCCGCCATTTTTTACCAAATTCATATAATTTTCAATTGCATTTGGAACGTGGAAAATATGTTCAAGCGAACCACCATCTATAACCGCATCATATTTTTCGTGCAAAGAAACATCTATTGGTTTGTTAAAATCGTGAACAATTTTACAACCTTCATAATCTGAATAATCAATCGAATCAACTTGTTTGGAATCAAGTAGTTTGGCTAAAAAATCATCAGCAAACTTATCGTTCTGATAAACAGAAAATTGTCCATCACCGCCAAATTTTTTTGATAAAAGATGACTTTCACGCTTGGAAACAGATAGATTTTGTCTGCCAATTGTTAAAACTTTTTCAAATATAACATTCTGTTTTTTAGCTTTGCCCAAAAACCATAGATTTCGATAAACAAGTCCCATTTGATTTTAAATTATTGATAAAGTGGTTTTAAATTTTTACCAAGCATTCGCCAATTTTCTCAAAGGTTTCGTTTGCTCCGGCGATTATTTCATCATTATTTTCGGTATTTTCGGCAAAATTCGT
The DNA here is from genome assembly GCA_031414415.1 of Acidobacteriota bacterium. Classification (GTDB taxonomy): domain Bacteria; phylum Acidobacteriota; class Blastocatellia; order Pyrinomonadales; family Pyrinomonadaceae; genus JANNVK01. The sequence continues at coordinate 9,554 of JANNVK010000094.1, read as the reverse complement.
AACAGCTTCACGATAACCGTTCCACATTTTACCGGTTTCTTTGCCATAACCCGAAAAAAACGCCGCACCGCTGGTTTCATCAATATCAAATTTTCCTTTTAAGTGCCGAGAAATTACTTGTCCGCCGAGAGTCGAGCCTTCGATGACATAAAGCGAGCCAAAAATTCGGTCTTTTGAGTCAAGATTTGGTAAGTTGTCGCAAAGTTGAATGCTTGAAATTTCTGTTTCTGACATTCCGAGATGCTTTAAATCTGCAATTAATTTCGGCGTGTTTAATCTTTCGTTATGATTAAATTCAACCAAATTTGCAACTAATTTTTCGCTCATTTTCACCTCAAAAGGCTTGTAAAACGAGTAAAATTTGATTAGCAGTTTTTTGTAATCATCCAAAGTGTAATCATCACGCATCAAATTTACGGTTGCTTCCGTCGCTTGATGCTGATGTGCTGTGCGTGTTTTTAGTTGAACTAAAATCGAGTTTTCATCCATTGTATGCTCAGGTTTCATAATTTTATTTTAACTCAAAATTATTATTTACGCTCACCTTTATATACAACGCTGACACATTCGCAAAATAAATCCAAATAAAAATCACGTAATTCTTCTTGTGAGATTTATTTTACCTTTTTCCTGTTTTCCGCAACAAATTTATTTCAATTTGCAAGTGCAGTGTTATCAAATAGTTACGAAACAAAAACTTATGAATTGGGTGTCCCGAGGTGTTTTTTGGTAGAGTTGAAGGATGATTGAATTCGGTCGTTTCGCCGCCGTTTCCGTTTGGTGTGATTGTTGAAAGAATCGAGTCGCCTAAGCGGACGTAGCTTTTTGTCCACGTCATTATCGCCGTGACATATTCGGTATATTCGACATCGCCGGAATAGATTGTCGTCTGATTTAAGGCGTAATCGGTCTTCATCAAACGCTGGTTTGTTGAGCCAAACTGAAACGCTTCGAGGACTGAATTATCGCTGTCTTTTTTGATAACTTGAAGCCGATTAGCCGCGTCATATTCATATTTCAACCACGTCACGCCGTCTTCGGCTAATGCCCGAGTTTGGTTTCCCGCGACATCATAAGTCACGCCCGAATTCGTGATTCGATTGGTCAAATTATCGTATGTCAAATTCCCAATTCCATCCTTTTGCATCGGTTGACCGTCAATTCCGTTGCCGGTAGCCGCGACGTTTAGTCTGTTTCCAAATCGGTCATACGAATAAGTTTGTATCCACAAGTTGTTGCCACCTTTGGCTTTAGTTAATCTGCCAAGTGCATCAAATTCATATTCTTTATTCTTATTCGTGTTCAAATTATCGGTGATTTTTGTCAGATGACCAGTCTTGCCTGTTCCAGTTCCAATGCTGTTATTTTTTGCATAATCGTAATTCAAATCAAGCAAAGATTGCTGATTGGCAGCTTCATAATTTCGAATCGCTTCTTGATTTGTCAACAAGCCGCTCAGCGAATCATAAGTATATTTCTCAGTGTTACAGTCCAATATTTCACTCAATATACATAGGTTCTTTGTTTATCATTTTTTCTATTGTTTTTTCTAACCATTCAATATTTGCTAATTCTATTGTTCCCTTGCAGCCTTGAAGATGGCTCACGGTCTTTCCTTTGCTCTTCAAATAAAATGTTGTGCGAATTGCTTGCGTGTGTGACAAAACTTGTGGGCATTCGCTTGGCGTTTCTATATATTTATCTTTCAAACTCAAGAAATTAATCTTAACAAATGCTGCTTTTATTTTATCCAGTTCATCTTGTGACAAGAATTTAATCAAACTATTTTCGTTCTTTATATTCTCCACATTTGAAAAAATCACTTCACCAGTATCGAATATTTCTGCTCTATACGTCTGAAAGCCATACGGATTAGAAACTTTTTCAAATATGAATAAGGACTCAACTTTTTCTTTGTTATCTTTTGTTAAACATCCAATATTAGAAATCAATAACAGCCAAATTAATATCAACAATCGTAATGTCATAATTTTTTGTATGCTTGGCGAAAATCTTAAAATGTTTTCAGAAGCAATTTTCACGAATTTTTTTTTGGAAATCAGCATCGCTATTTGTTCCTGATTCTATTTGTACATCGTTTTTGTCTCTGGGATGTCCGAGACCTCCTAATGTATGCCTCAATTCGTGCAATATGTAGTATTCAATATTTCCTGTATTAGTTGTTGTGCTACCTCTAATTCCTGTATTTCCAATTCTAATAGGTGAATTAAGTCCTCCTTGAAGTATTGATTGTGCTGCGGCTGTTGCTGGAACATTCGGGTCAAACAAAACACTTACTTTTTCGAGCATAGCGTCGGAATAAATGCCTGCACCAATTGGACCTAAAACATAATCACGACACCGTTTTCTTTTTAACCTTTTCAATGCTTTTTTTCTTGCAATTTCGATAATGGGTGAAATTGAATCTTTCAATCCGACTACTTCAATGGGGTTGAAAATTTTACCTTCCTTTTTTTTCTTTTTCTTTTTGTCATCACCTCCTAAAGCACTGACTACAGCACCAACTCCATAGATACCTGCGGCTATTGAGAAACCAACGGCGTTTCCAACCTCAATTCCAACTGCGGTCGCCATAAACGAAGAACTTAACGCTGCAATTTTCCCAACCAAACCTAAAAGCCAGCCAATTCCATCCCCAAGAAAAGCTGGTAAAGCACCTCCAGCTGTGTGAACAATAAATGCGACCAAAAGAACTATTGCAATTATAACAACAACCCACAGCAGTATTTTGTTGATTGCGTTGAATAGTTTCTTCAAGAATCCAAAGAATAGACCATTCGGATCTGTATGATTTATCGGATCATTCCCACAATAAGAATACAAATTCAAAGTCTGAGGAGCAGATAAACTCACAGACGACATTTTTATCGGATCAACCTGCGTAAATCTTCCAAGTTTGCTGTCATAAGTCCGATTTATCGCGTAATCAAGACCTGTTCTCACACTTCGATCATAACTTGTAAAACGCTTACTCTCACTTCTCGAAGTTTCCGAACTTAGAGCAGTTCCAAACGGTAAACTCGCTTGTTCGGTTGTAGTTCCAGTCGTTTGGTTGGTGACGATTCTTGTGCCGAGTCTGTCCGGATGATTGAATTCCGTCGTCTCTCCGCCGTTTCCGTTTGGTGTGTTGGTTGAGAGAATTGAGTCGCCTAAATGAACATAACTTTTCGTCCAAGTCATCACGGCTGAGGTAAATTCGGTGTATTCAATCGAACCGCCGCTTCCAAAAATCTTAAACGTTCCGCTGAAGTAATCGTAGTCCATCAGCCTTTGATTCGTTGAACCATATTGAAACGCTTGCCAATTAATTCCGTTCGCACTTCCGTCATCTTTCTTAATAATCTGCAACCGATTCGCCGCGTCATATTCATATTTCAACCACGTCACGCCGTCTTCGGCTAAGGCACGAGTTTGGTTTCCAGCAACATCATAAGTCACGCCAGAATTCGTGATTCGATTGGTCAAATTATCGTAAGTCAAATTCCCGATTCCGTCTTTTTGCATCGGTTGACCATCGATTCCGTTGCCTGTCGCAACAACGTTTGTTCTGTTCCCAAATCGGTCATACGAATAAGTTTGCGTCCATAAGTTGTTGCCACCTTTGGCTTTAGTTAATCTTCCTAATGCATCAAATTCGTATTCTTTGTTCTTCGCGTTGTTCAAATTATCAGTCGTTTTGGTTAAATGACCAGTCTTGCCAGTTCCAGTCCCGACCGAATTATTTTTTGCGTAATCGTAACTCAAATCAAGCAGATTTGTGCCATTTCTGATAGCTTTCTGATTCGTCAACAAACCCGAAAGTCCATCATATTGATAAGTTTCCGTCACTTGATTCGTTCCCGCCGTTCCAATCTTAATCGATTCAGTCTGGTCAGACGAATTATAGACAATATCGCCAGCTTGGACGACCGAATTTACCTTCAAACTCGAAAGCCTCGAAGCCGTGTCATAAGTCGGTTCAATTATCTTTCGCGGACTTCCCGAAAGTCCATATTGTGCCGGATAACGAACCTCTGTCGTGCGGTCAAGCGAGTCGTAAAGATACGTCATTTTAATCGGATAACTCGTTCTGCCATCAACAGTTTCGGTCGATTCATAAAGTCGCCCTTCACTGTCGTGGCTGAAATCTTCGGTCAATACTCCAGCAGTTCGAACTTGCGAAATCCGTGCTTTATCGCCAGCGGTCATATAAGAATATGTCACGTCAGGTGCGGGCAAAACGTTGCTCGAACCCGAAATGTCGTAACTTATTTTTTGAATCCGATTAAGCGGATCTTCGCTCGTATCAGGCTTGGTGTATGTGTAATTCGATTTCACATTTCTCGCATCAGTTTTCTGCACAAGATTCGACCGATTATCGTATACAAAAGCCTCACTCCAAATCGCATTGGCATTTCCAGCACCAACGTAAGTTCCTGCATCATTGATAGTTGCGGTTTTTTTTGAAAACTAACTTGCATATTTTTTTTAATCAAACCAATTACAAAGAATATTGTTGTTTAGAATTAATACTTGTCTCTTCAAAAACAACGGTAATAACCCAGTTCCGTAATTTAGTTCAATAGCCTTAACAAATAGTTTAATCAAAGTCACCCAATTATCATTTCTGATTTCAAATAAGGCACATATATATTTAACGTTACTTCCTTAATTCCAAAAAAATAGCTTTTAAAATTGCTAAATAACTCATTATAATTGTCTGTTTTTAAAATAATTGGGGTTTCTCCATTATTTAAAGGGATTTTAATAATCGAATTAGTAATAACATTATTCTTTGTCGTAATTGTTTCCTCAAAACCCAAAGAAATTAGCGAATCCAAAACTAATAAAAGTTCATTTTCATTATTTTGTTCTGTGTATCTTCCGCCTTCAATAGGAATTTCTAATGTATTATTGTTTCCAATTGTTAAATAAATGACTGGATCTCCGTTTAAACATGTAAGTATTATTTCATTTGGCTTGTTTTGAAATGCTTTAAGGATAAAACTTGATCCATTTTCGTTTCTTATTATTTCTACTGGTAAATTGTCTCTTTTTAGCAATTTTCTTAAAAAAACTTCAAGAAGATTTAATAACTCATTTTCTATAAAATTAATATTCATATCAGATTTGTTGACTTAGGATCAATTTTCTATTGGAACAAGGTAACGTTTTGTTTATACTATTTACACTTCAAAATATTTATATGTCGGTGGACTTTTCGTCCAAATATCTTTAAGTTTTTATTGCCGATACCAACACGGAAAACATCTTTTCCATTATTTGCCGAACCTAACCATGACCAACCTACACGGAAATAATTGTTTCCATTAAGTAATGATTTTCCATTACCGCCTCGACCAAATAGTTTACTGGCTTTTCCGAAACGCCCCGATTTTACCACTATGTTTCCAAGTTTCAGACCTTTAACCGCTGCCCCACCTGGAATTATACAACTCGCAACTTCCGCGGTGTAATAACCAGCATTATAAACTGTTTGATTTGAAGGAGTAATTCCGAATAATTTACTTGTATAGCCAAAAGTTACAGCATCATATCCTCCAAGATTCCAATCAGTATAAAGTGAATTTGCTTGAACTAGAGTTCGCACAACTTTTTCAAAAAAACTAACTTTTACGGTTACCACTTCATGTATCGTGCTTGCGTAAATATCGTCCCCAAATTTCCAAACTGCTCGAGCCTTTACTTTGTCCCAAGATTCCTTAACTTGAATGCCAAGTGAACCAATCGCAGCTGCAAAAGCAATAAATGCAAAAATTGTTGAGAGAGTTTTATGACCAGTTGCTCCAAAAACACTTGAGGCGGCACTTGCTAGAGCAGCAACCAAACCCAAAACTGCTTTTAAAGTAACTGGTGCTGACCAAGGAAAAAGCACAACCGCAACAACTGCCAAAGCGACCGCAACCGCAGCTAAAATCCATTTTAATTGCTTCTTAATCCATCTTCCAATCGCACCCCAAAACAAACCATCAGGATCTGTATGATTAATCGGGTCGTTTCCACAGTATGAATATAGGTTGAGAGTTTGCGGTTGATTAAAATCAACAGCATCCATATCAATCGGATCAACCTGAGTAAACCTTCCCAATTTCGAGTCGTAAGTCCGATTTATGGCGTAATCTAAACCAGTTCTCGCTGATCTATCATAGCTTGTAAATCGCTTGCTTTCGGCTCTTGAAGTTTCAGAAGCTAAACCAGTTCCGAATGGCAAAGTTGTTTGTTCGGTGTAAGTTCCAGTTGTTTGATTTGTTACGAGTCGCGTTCCAAGTTGGTCGGAATGGTTGAATTCTGTCGTTTCGCCGCCGTTTCCATTTGGTGTGATGGTCGATAAAATCGAGTCGCCCAAGCGGACGTAGCTTTTTGTCCACGTCATTATCGTTGAGACGTATTCGGTGTATTCGACATCGCCGGAATAGATTGTCGTCTGATTTAAGGCGTAGTCGGTTTTCATCAAACGCTGGTTTGTTGAACCAAATTGAAATGCTTCGAGGACTGAATTATCGCTGTCTTTCCTGATTACTTGCAACCGATTTGCCGCATCGTATTCATATTTCAACCACGTCACGCCGTCTTCGGCTAATGCCCGAGTTTGGTTTCCCGCGACATCATAAGTCACGCCCGAATTCGTGATTCGATTGGTTGAATTATCGTAAGTCAAATTCCCGATTCCGTCTTTTTGCATCGGTTGACCATCGATTCCGTTGCCATTTGCCGCAACGTTTACTCTGTTTCCAAATCGGTCATACGAATAAGTTTGTTGCCAACTGAAGTTGGTACTCTGAACTCCACCCTTTGCCTTCGTCAAACGTCCCAACGCATCAAATTCGTATTCTTTGTTCTTATTCGTGTTCAAATTATCTGTGATTTTTGTCAGATGACCAGTCTTGCCAGTTCCAGTCCCGACCGAATTGTTTTTCGCATAATCATAGTTCAAATCCATCAAATTTGTGCCATTTCTGATAGCTTTTTGATTCGTCAACAAACCCGAAAGTCCATTATATTCGAATGTTTCCGTCACTTGATTCGCTCCGGTTGCACCGATTTTTATCGATTCCGTTTGGTCAGACGAATTATAGACAATATCGCCAGCTTGGACGACCGAATTTACTTTCAAACTCGAAAGTCTTGATGCGACATCATAAGTCGGCTCAATAATCTTTCTTGGACTTCCCGCAAGTCCGTATTGTGCCGGATAGCGGACTTCTTTTGTGCGGTCAAGCGAGTCGTAAAGATAGCTCATTTTCATCGGATAACTTGTTCTGCCATCAACAGTTTCGGTCGATTCATAAAGTCTTCCTTCAACATCGTAGCTGAAATCTTCAGTCAATATTCCGGCAGTTCGAACTTGCGAAATCCGTGCCTTATCGCCAGTCGCGAGATACGAATATGTCACGTCTGGAGCGGACAAAACGTTGCTCGAACCCGAAATGTCGTAACTTATTTTCTGAATCCGATTAAGCGGATCTTCGCTCGTGTCCGGCTTGGTGTATGTGTAGTTTGACTTCACATTTCTCGCATCAGTTTTCTGGACAAGATTCGAACGATTATCGTATACAAAAGCCTCACTCCAAATCGCATTGGAATTTCCAGCACCAACGTAAACGCCTGCATCATTGATAGTTGCGGTTTGTTCGGAAAGTTTTTGTTTCGTTAATCTTCCTAACGAATCATATTTGAATTTGCGAACCTGAACGCCCTGATTTGTCTCAATCAAGCGTCCCAAGGTGTCATATTGATAAGAAGTTTTGAGACTTCCAGCGGCGGAAACTGTGCCATTTCCGTTCGGATTTGGTTCAACAACTTCGGCTAATCTGCCTTGCTGATCGTATCTTCCCCAACGTTCTCTGCCCCAAGCATCGACAACTCTGGTCGTGTTTCCGATTGCTGTTGATGCCGAATCTGGACGCGAAGTTTCGTTGAAATAAGCTGTCGAAAGACTTCCGTCCGGCTCAATTATTTGCTTGGTTCTGCCTTGCGAATCAAAGATGTTTTCGCTGTAAACGAGAGGTCCGTTGCCTCTAAATGGTCTCGATTGTTTCCAAGTTTCGCCGAGTTTGTTATATTTTGTTTCGACAAAATCCCAAATTCCATTTGCTCCGAGTGCTTCTTCGCGTTTTACTTTGCCAATTCCATTAACAATCTTTTTGTTTTGCCCCGAAAGCGTTCCGTCAACTTGCCGAACTTCTTCCGAAACAGTCATTGCCGTGTCGTCATAAGTCGTTATGGTATATGCACCAGTCGAAGAAATTGACTTCACCGGACGCAAAGTTTCCGGGTTATACATCAAACTTGAGGTTCGATTATTGGCATCAGTTCCAGACTTGAGCAGACCAGTTTCATAGTTATAAATTGATGTTGTCGTGATTCTCTCTGCCAAATTATTCGGGTCTGCCGAACCGCGAGTTTGCGAAATTGGATATGCGTAAAAGTTGCTTGAGTTGTATTCAATACTCGTCTGCTGACAACAAGATGTTGAGGCTTTGACTAAGTTTCCGGTGATGTCGTATTAATTTGTGTTCGCAATTGCACCGCCAGAGTTTTGAGCATCAGAATAGTTTGTTACTTTTGTGACATTTCCGCGATAATTTGAGCTTGGGTTGAAAACTGAAACTTCGTAATAATCCCAATCAACACAATATTGACCGCCATAAGGATGCTCTTCCCATTGAATACAACTGCCTTGAACCGTATTAGTTTCAGTAGTATATGGATTATTTGAAGCCTTATGCTGAATTAAGCCAGGTGTGTTTACAAGCGGCTGGTTTGTGTAATTGTCATATTCATAATTAGTTCTCGAAGCGACAGTTCCATCAGCATTTTCGACCGTTGTTGCCAAAACTAGATTAAAAATATGCCGTCCGCCAGCGTAATACCATTCGACTGTGTTGCCGTTGACAACAGAATACCAAATTCCCTTATAATTTTGCGAATTTTCATAAGTCGAAGTCGCACAACGCAGTTTCACATTGCCATCGTCAAAGTCGCAAGAGCGTGTTACTTGATTAAAAAGTCCGCCAGTATAATCATATTCAGTTTTTACAGTCTTACCGTTTTCATCAAATATTTTTGCCCAACCCGGACGCGGCGAATGATAATCGCCTTGTTGCCAATTGACTAAAGATGAAGAAATTATTGTCGGAATTGAATTGACCGAAACAATAGTTTCATCTGCAAAAACTAGACCATCAGTCCAAAAGTTTGGAGCTCGCGATGAATATTGCTTACTAATCGCACCGTTTGGCTGCGTAACTTGAACCAATCTCGCGTTTGGTGTGTATGTCACACCGCCATCGGTGTATGTGTAAGTTGTGTTGTTATTGAAGAGATAAGTTGTAATTGCAGGTTCGGCAACATCCATTCCGTCCCAACTTTCGGTCAGTTTTGTGTATGTCGGTGCATCAGATAAACCAATTCCGATTGTTCTGCCAGTTTCGTTTTGCGTTGTCAGCGGATAATTATAGAGAGCTTGTTTGGTCATTTGTCCGCCAACAATTGCACCAGATGTATATGTCATTCCGCGTTGTTCGACAACT
>JANNVK010000093.1:0-2300 GCA_031414415.1 Acidobacteriota bacterium | reverse complement strand
TTTTCCGGATTCGGCACGCCAAAATAAATTTCGTGTCCGCATTCGGCGAAACGCTTTCCAAGTGTTCCGCCGACATTTCCAGCTCCTAAAATTGCAATTTTCATATTATTTCAATTTAGCTTCCAAAGTAATCTCGATTGCTGCCAACGCTTGACTGACCGGACAATTTTTCTTGGCTTCGTTGGCAATTTCAACAAATTTTTCTTCCGAGATATTTGACACTTCGCCTGTTAAAACTAAATTAATCGAGATTATTTTGAAATGTCCTTCGATGTTTTCCATCTTTAAGTGGGCTTCGGTTTCGAGCGAAGTTGGCGGAAAACCGGCACCTTCAAGTTGAAAACTGAGTGCCATCGAAAAACATCCGGCGTGGGCAGCGGCAATTAATTCTTCGGGATTTGTGCCTGCTTTGCCGTCGTCGCTCATAAATCGAGTGGCGAAAGAATACGGCGTTTCATTCAAAACGCCGCTTGTTGATGTCAGTTTTCCGTTTCCGTCTTTGCCTGTTCCGTTCCAAATTGCTTTTGATTTTCTTATCATTATTTCTCCTTTTTTTTCGGAATTTGTTTTCTTTTACTCTCCAAGTGCAGCAATGATTAGCTTTGCTGTTTCGCTGCCCGAAAAATTTTGTTGACCTGTGATGAGATTTCCATCACGAATTGCGAAGCCACGCCATAAACCCGATTGGATGTAATTTGCTCCGATGGCTTTCATTTCGTCTTCAATTCGCCACGGCATAATGTGCTGACCGTTTGGCAACATTCCGTAACTCCAAACCGCGTTGTCGGCGAAATCTTCTTCGACGTTCGCAAATCCCGTCACGGTTTTTCCTTTCGCTAGTAATTCGCCGTTACTCAATTTGGCGAATTTCAAAATCGCCGAGCCGTGGCACAAAGCCGAAGCCACTTTTCCTGCTTCATAAAATTCGACAAACTTTTGGTGTAAATCCGTCGCGGTTTCCATAGTGAACATCGGCGATTGTCCACCCGCGACGACGATTGCATCAAATTTTTCAACATCGATTTCCGAAACCTTTTTTGTGTTTTCCACCAATGAAATCAGGCTCGGCGTGTTGATAAATCCCATCGAAATCAAATCGCTCGACGAATATCCGCTCACATCACGCGGATCGCTCATCGCATCGCCTTCGCACTTGCCGCCATCGTAAGAAAATATCTCGACTTCGTAACCTTTCTCGGTAAATTCATAATATGGGTGCGTCAATTCCGACCACCAAAACCCGACGTTCCAGCCCGTTGTAGTTGAAACTGCCGGATTAGCAATAACAATCGCCACACGTTTAATATTTGTTCCATTGACAACATTTACATCTTTCAAACTCATAACAATTCTCTCCTTAAATTTGCAAAAGTAATTTCAATAAATCTAGTATATAAAAAGGAAGTAACACTAACCAAGTGCAAAGTATGAAGAAATATTGCAAAGACGAAGACATCACTTTTTGCCCGGTCGAAACCGGAATCGAACTAATTTCAGGGAAATGGAAGGGACGAATTTTGTGGAAACTCTACAACATAGAAACATTGCGTTTCGGCGAATTGCGACAAGCCTTGGGAAACATAACCGATAAAATGTTGAGACAGCAATTGCGTCAACTCGAAAACGTTAAACTGGTAAATCGGCAGGTTTTTGCCGGATTTCCGCCAAAAGTCGAGTATTCATTGACAGATTTCGGGAAAAATTTAAGCCCAATTCTCAATGGATTCGCAGATTGGGGCGTTGCGAATAAGGAATTGATGACAGAGATTTTTGAAGGTAGAAATAAGTGATGCACAAACTAAAATTTTTCACCGAATACTATCAATTCTACATTTTAGACAGAGATTCTAAAGCCGAAACCGACAGCAAGAATTTTTGGACGCCGCAAGCCGACATCAACAAGATTGCGGTGGAAGAAGGCATACTTGGAATTACGGTCGGTAAATATGCGGAGATCGATGTCGAAGTAAATGTTTTGGAAACGCAAAATAATTTGAGGGATTTTGGTGAATTCGAACACATCGTTGAAGCTTCGATTGAAGTTCCGTCTGGCGTTTTGCAGATAAAAGATTGTACAGGCTTCAACCTTGAATTGGAACTGAATCTAACGCCGGGAACTTATGCCGTGCGAAGTTACTCGGCAAAATTGAGCAGTATCAGCAATGATTCAGGCGAAGATTATTATGTGATTGAAATTTGGGCATCAGACAAAATCGAACGAAAAGTTTTGAAGCAATTTACAGCAAAATGATTACAAATTGGGAAGAATTAGCGACCAAATTAAACGTCTTGCATCCCGA
>JANNVK010000092.1:0-50836 GCA_031414415.1 Acidobacteriota bacterium | reverse complement strand
TTTTTTTCAACTTATTTTCAGACAAACAAAAACTCTTCGTCTTTTAAATACAAAAAAGCCGAAAAGTTGAATATTCTTTGGGAGAAATTATTCATAACGTTTATGCCATTCAAGCTATATCAGTTGTTTGAAGTTGTCAAGAGAAAAAAGGCTTCGCTCAAATTAATAAGCGAAGCCTTAAGTTTAATTAACAACTCGAAAATGAGATTACATTCCCATTCCCATACCGCCCATGCCGCCTGGCATTCCGCCCATTTCGCCGCCTTTATCATCTGGGATGTCGCAGATCATAGCTTCGGTTGTGAGCATCAAACCAGCGATTGACGCAGCATTTTGCAATGCAGTTCGGGTTACTTTAGCCGGATCGATAACGCCTGCTGCAACTAGGTCTTCGAAGACTTCAGTCGCGGCATTGAAACCGTAGTTTTCGTTTGATTCCGCACGAATTTTTTCTACGATAACAGCACCTTCTTTGCCAGCGTTGCCGACAATTTGACGAAGTGGTTCTTCAACAGCACGTTTGATGATATTCACACCAATTTGCTCATCAGGATCGCCTTCCAATACCAATGTATCAAGAACTTTCGCTGCACGAACAAGTGTTACGCCGCCGCCAGGAACGATTCCTTCTTCAACCGCCGCACGTGTTGCATGCATTGCATCTTCAACGCGAGCTTTTTTCTCTTTCATCTCGGTTTCTGTTGCGGCACCAACTTTGATGACTGCAACTCCGCCAACTAATTTAGCAAGACGTTCTTGCAATTTTTCACGGTCGTAATCAGAAGAAGTTTCTTCGATTTGGTTGCGGATTGTTTTAACGCGACCTTGGATCGCATCTCCAGCACCAAAACCTTCAACGATTGTTGTGTTGTCTTTGTCAATCGTGATTTTCTTAGCTTTTCCTAAGTCTTCAACAGTGATTGTTTCGAGTTTAATACCCAAATCCTCACTGATTACTTTTCCGCCGGTCAATGTTGCAATATCTTCGAGCATTGCTTTACGTCTGTCGCCAAAGCCAGGAGCTTTAACAGCAGCAACGTTCAATGTTCCGCGAAGTTTGTTTACAACTAATGTTGCAAGTGCTTCACCGTCAACATCTTCTGCGATGATCAAAAGTGGTTTGCCGAGTTTAGCAACTTGCTCCAAAATTGGAAGCAAATCTTTCATCGAGCTAACTTTCTTTTCGTTGATTAAAATGAATGGACTTTCTAAAACTGCTTCCATTCTGTCAGCGTCAGTTACGAAATAAGGCGACAAATAACCGCGATCGAATTGCATACCTTCAACAACTTCGAGCGATGTATCCATCGTTTTTGATTCTTCAACTGTGATAACGCCATCTTTTCCAACTTTCGCCATCGCTTCCGCAATGATGTTTCCGATTGTCGAATCGCCATTAGCTGAAACTGTTCCAACTTGTGCGATCATATCGCCAGAAACTGGTTTCGAAAGTCGCGAAATTTCTTTGATTACTTCAGCAACTGATTTTTCAATTCCACGCTTGAGAGCCATTGGATTTGCACCAGCTGCAACTGTGCGAACGCCTTCTTTGAAAATCGATTGAGCCAAAACGGTCGCGGTTGTTGTTCCATCGCCGGCAACATCCGAAGTTTTCGAAGCAACTTCGCGAACCATTTGTGCACCCATATTTTCGAGCGGATCTTTCAAATCAATTTCTTTTGCAACCGTTACGCCATCTTTTGTGATGGTCGGCGAACCGAATTTTTTATCGATAACAACGTTGCGACCTTTTGGTCCTAATGTAACTTTTACTGCATCAGCGAGTTGATTAACTCCGCGTAAAATTGCAGCCCGTGACTCTTCACCATGAATAACTTGTTTAGCCATAATATCTCCTAATAATTGTTAATTATCAATTATTAATTGTTAATGTTTTGGTTCTAAATTAACCATTTATCATTAACAATTAACAATTAGTTAGCGGTCGCTCCTGCTCTGTTAATAATTCCGAGGATTTCGTCTTCACGCATGATGAGAAATTCTTCGCCATCAAGTTTGATTTCAGAACCGCTGTATTTACCAAACAAAATTCGGTCGCCGTTTTTAACGTCTAATGTTTGACGAGTTCCGTCTTCGCGATATTTGCCCTCGCCTGCCGCGATAACTTCGCCTTCTTGTGGTTTTTCTTTCGCTGAATCAGGAATGAAAAGTCCACCTGCTGTTTTTTGATTTGTATCTTCTATTCTTCTCACAATCACGCGATCGTGTAGTGGTGTAATAACTGTTGCCATTTTCGTTTACTCCTTTTGTAAATATGATAAAAACTTTATATATTTGCTCTCAAACAAATGTGAAAAAACATCCTAAAACGGTTTTTAGCACTCTTGTTGTATGAGTGCTAGAATACCGAATCTTGAAATTAAAGTCAACTATGCGAGTATCTAAAATAAATGTCTTTCCTGTTAAATCATTGAAGGGAATAAGTGTAAAAAGTGCGTTAGTTGAAGAACGCGGACTCAAAAATGATCGACGATTTATGTTAATTGACGAAAAACGCACATTCATTACACAACGCGAATTTCCGATATTGGCACGTTTTGAAACTCAATTTAATGATGATGGTTTTGTAGTTTCGTTTGATGATGAACAAATGTTAATCCCAAATGAAATAGATTCTTCCGAAAAAATTAACGTAAAAATTTGGAAAAGCACGGCGAAGGCTTTGGTTTGCAATCAACAGTTAAATGATTGGTTTTCTGATAAATTAAAGATAAATACGCGACTTGTGTTTATGCCAGATGATTCTAAAAGAATTGTCAGCCCTTTTTATTCGATTAGAAAATTTAAAGATATTGTCAGTTTTGCTGATGGTTATCCGGTTTTGTTAATTGGCGACGAGTCACTCGCAGATTTGAATTCAAAGCTCGAAACACAAGTTCCGATGAATAGATTTCGCCCAAATTTGGTTGTTTCAGGCAGTGAAGCGTTTGCCGAAGATTCGTGGAAGAGAATAAAAATCGGTAAAACGATTTTTCGTCTGATGAAACCTTGTGCGAGATGTGTGATGACGACAATTGACCAAACAAAAGGTGAAAAACAGGGAACTGAACCGCTCAAAACTCTCGCTTCGTATCGCACAAAAAATGGAAAAGTGATGTTTGGGCAAAATCTTATAGCTGAAAATTTTGGCGAAATAATAAATATTGGCGATGAAATTGAAATATTAGGAATTTAACGCAAAGTCGCTAAGATGCAAAGACGCTTAGAGTTGTGAAAAAAAATAAAATTCTTTCTCTTCACTTTGCGTCTATGCAACCTTGCGTCTTTGCGTTAAAAATCTTAATTATTTCGAGCGATGCGAAATCAGACGTTTCGGTGATTTATGATTTCCTTCGTAGCTAGAAATTCTTTTTGAAAGAGTGTTTCTATGAATTCCGAGAAATTCTGCGGTGTTTGAAAAATGATCGTTGTTTCGCTTGAGAGCGTTTTGGATATATAGTTTTTCGAATTCGGAAATTGCCTCGTTGAGCATAATTTGCCCGTCGAGCATTTGATTAATGAGTATTTCCATTTGCGAACGTAGTTTCATAAGTCGTTATCTGTCAATAATTTAAATGCGTTTAAGTATCTTTCCGATGTTGTGTTTGCAATGTCAAAAGGCAATTCCGGTGCGGGTGGTTGTTTGTTCCAGACTAAAGTTTCGAGATAATCTCTGACAAATTGTTTATCAAATGAAGCCTGAGATTTGCCAATTTCATAAGTTTTTACGTCCCAAAATCTTGAAGAATCAGGTGTTAAAACTTCATCAATTAACAAAATTTCTCCAGTTTCATCTACTCCAAACTCAAATTTTGTATCAGCGATAATTATACCGCGAGTCAAAGCGTATTCACTTGCTGTTTTATAAATCATTAAGGAAAGAGATTTTAAAGTTTTGGCTGTATCTTCACCGATGATTTCGGCAAATTGCTTTTCAGTAATATTTTCATCATGACCAGTTGGAGCTTTGGTTGCAGGTGTAAAAATAATATCAGGAAGTTTCGCTGATTCTTTTAAATCTGGCGGCAAAATGTGACCGCAAATTTCTCCGGTTTGTTGATAATCTTTCCAACCTGAACCAGCCAAATAGCCACGAACGATACATTCGACCGGATAAACTTTTGTCCGTTTTACTAACACACAACGATCACGAAGTTCTTCATATTGTTTGATAATTGCGGGCATTTCATCAAAATTAGTTGTAATTAAATGATGCTTGAGATTCTTTTCAAGAAACCGAAACCAAAATATTGAAAGTTTTGTTAATACTTCACCTTTACGAGAAATAGCTGTTGGAATTACACAATCAAAAGCCGAAATTCTATCGGTTGCAACAAGCAAAAGCTGTGATTCATTGACCTCATAAACATCTCGGACTTTTCCGCGGTGTAATAATTTCAAATCAGACAAATTTGTGTTTGTTAATAATTTCATGACGATTTTGAATACTTATAAAGTTATCGCAATTTTAATTCTCGGTAAAGAACGGTTTATTGATAACTTTGTTAAACATTTATGAAACTTTTTAGTGACAAAGTATAAAATATATTGCATAATGAATTGAGGTTATTTTTTTCGACCTTGTATTACAGCCTTA
The DNA here is from genome assembly GCA_031414415.1 of Acidobacteriota bacterium. GTDB lineage: Bacteria > Acidobacteriota > Blastocatellia > Pyrinomonadales > Pyrinomonadaceae > JANNVK01. The sequence continues at coordinate 46,239 of JANNVK010000092.1, read as the reverse complement.
CAAGTGTCGCTTTCCCAAAAAATCTCTAATTGAATAATGAAATACATTTCAAAAATAGCATTAATAATAATTTTTCTAAGTTTAACTGCGATTGCACAGATGTCAGCTGTGCCGGTAAAACCGCAGGCAAACCTTTCTGCTCAAAAACCAATACAAGCACAAGAAACTAAACCTCCAGTTGTTGCACAGCCGCCAAAACCAATGCCAGCCCCGGAAGATAACACATTATGGTATGTATCTTTGGCAGTTTTGGGTTTTTCGTTATTAGGTGCAGTTTTTTGGTGGATGAAAGATAAAAATTCACAAAAAGAAATCGACGATGAAATAAATACTAAAGCAAATCTAAAAGCAAATAAAGATGATGGTTCTGTTGATGGTGACAAAGAATTGGAGTGGTTAAGAAAGAATCAAGAGTTAATTGATAAACGAAGAAAACGATCTTCGCTTGGTAAAAAAATTATTAGAAATAAACCAAAAAATGATAGTTCGACTGAAAACGAAGAAGAGCAGAAAAAAATTGAGATAAATAATGATGAAAAAGGTGTTCAACTCGCTTCAAGAAAAGATTTACCTATTTATTCTATCCAAAAAGTAGAGAAACCAACCGAATTTGAAGTGCTTTCATTGTCGCGTGATGAAGCATTATTGGGTGCTGTTGAACAAGTTCATGACGAATTTGAGGAAGATGAATCTGTTCGCGAATTAGCTGTCAGAATTTTGGCAATGTTTAAAAATCGAAACTCGGTTGAAGCGTTGTCTGAGGTTGCATTATATGATTTATCAGCAACATTACGTGTGAAAGCTCTAATTACACTTTCTGAATTCGATCACGAATCAGTTTTCGAAACAATTTTGCTCGCTTGTGCTGATCCAACTCGTGAAGTTCGTGCGGCAGCTGCACGTGCATTAACAAGATTAACTTTTAACAGAGCAGATGCTTGGACGAGAATTGCTGACTTTAAAGACAAATGGCAAATAAAACAAGCAGCTGACGCAACAATTGAAAGTGGATTTGTTGAACGAAGTTTTGAGCGGTTGATTCATAATGATTACAAGCAAGTTTATGAAGCGTTTACACTTTTAAATTTATTAATCAAAGCTGATAAAATTGACTTAATAATTGAAAGACTTGAAGGCACAAAATCAATGGATGTCAAGATTGCTATTTTGCACGTTTTAAAAGTAACTGAAGCCAGAAATTCATTATCTTATCTTTATGCGGTTTATTCCCGAAAAGGTTTGCCACAAGATTTTGGCAATGCATTAGATCTTGTTATTCATCGACTTGGAGTTGCAGAAACAGTCTAAAAATTAAAGATATTTTCCTAATTGGTTGTGAAGAATTTAAAACTTCACAACCATTTTGCGTTTAACAAAATAAATATTTTCTTCGCCTTTGATTGATTCTTGTAAAATGCGAGAATTAAAAAATGAAGTTTAAACTTGTTTCTGATAACACACCAAAAGGCGATCAACCGACAGCAATTGCCCAACTCGTTGCTGGTTTAAATTCCAATACAGATCAGCAATGTTTGCTCGGAATTACAGGTTCGGGCAAAACATTTACCATTGCCAATGTAATCAATGAAACTCAACGTCCAACGTTAGTTTTGGCACACAACAAAACGCTTGCAGCTCAACTTTATCAAGAGTTTAAGAGTTTTTTTCCGCACAATGCTGTCGAATATTTCGTCTCATATTACGATTATTATCAACCTGAAGCCTATGTTCCGGCTTCTGATTTATACATCGAAAAAGAAGCGACAATTAACGATGAAATTGACCGGCTTCGGCTTTCAGCGACTCGTTCGTTATTTGAACGTCGTGATGTAATTGTGGTTGCGAGTGTTTCTTGCATTTATGGTTTGGGCGATCCAGATGCCTATTTCGGGATGATAATGTTTGTTGAACCAAAGCAAAAGATTCAGCGTGAAGATATTATTCGCCGCCTTGTTGAACTCCAATACGAACGTGTTGAGATAGATTTTGATCGCGGAAAATTTCGTATTCGTGGCGATGTGATTGAAATTTTTCCAAGTTATCAAGAAACCGGTTACAGAATCGAACTTTGGGGCGATGAAATTGACGCAATTTATTCGATAGATCCATTATTAGGTGAAGTTTTGCACAAACACGAAAGTCGCGTGCCGATTTATCCAAAAACTCACTTCGTAATGTCGAAAGATACGATGAAAAACGCCGTCAAAACTATCAAAGAAGAGCTAGTTTGGTGGGAAGAAGAGCTAATTCATCAAGGCAAACTCGTTGAATCTCAAAGACTTCATCAGCGAACAATGTATGATTTGGAAATGATAAAGGAAATGGGATTTTGTCGCGGAATTGAAAATTATTCGCGACATTTAACCGGAAAATTACCTGGTGAACCGCCGCCGACGCTGCTTCATTATCTGCCAAAAGACTCAATTATCGTTCTCGACGAATCGCATCAGACGATTCCGCAACTCGGTGCAATGTATAAAGGCGATCAATCGCGAAAGGGAACTTTGGTCGATTACGGATTTCGGCTTCCGAGTGCGAAAGACAATCGTCCGCTCAACTTTGCCGAGTTTGAAGAGATGATTGGACAGCGAATTTATGTTTCGGCAACACCTGGAAATTTCGAATTAGAACAAACTGGCGGCGAAATAATTGAGCAAGTTATTCGTCCGACAGGTTTGCTTGATCCGATAGTTGAAGTGCGTCCGGTCAAAGGTCAAATTGACGATCTTTTGCACGAATGTCGCCTTCGTGCGGAACGAAACGAGCGAGTTTTGGTAACAACTTTAACGAAGAAAATGTCGGAAAGTTTAACCGAATATTTTCTCGAAGTTGGCGTAAAAGTTAATTATTTGCATTCTGACATCGACACACTTGAACGAATCAAAATTCTTCGCGATTTACGTCGCGGCGAATATGACGTTTTGGTTGGAATCAATCTTTTACGCGAAGGTTTAGATTTGCCGGAAGTTTCGCTCGTTGCGATTCTTGATGCTGATAAAGAAGGTTTTTTGCGAAGCGAACGTTCATTAATTCAAACAATGGGACGAGCTGCACGAAACTCAAATGGAATCGCGATTCTTTACGCCGATAAAATCACGAATTCGATGGAAAAAGCGATTTATGAAACTCAAAGACGGCGGACAATCCAAGAAGCATATAATACTGAACACGGAATTACGCCGACAACAATCGTCAAAGCTATTGACGCAACTTTAGTTACGGCTTATGAAGCTGATTATTTTAAAATTCCGCTCGAACTTGACGCTTACGAAGAATATTCGCCAAAACAAATTCAGGAAACAATTGCAAATTTAGAGTTAGAAATGCGACACGCAGCGAAGGAAATGAAGTTCGAAGCCGCCGCCGCCGTCCGCGATAAAATTCGATATTTGCAAGAAAGACAACTTCAACTTATTTAGTCTTAAATTATTGTTAAAAAAATCTTGCTATCTGGCGAAATGTCGTCTAAATTTAATGATTACCAAGAGTCTAAATTCTTTTCATAATTTTCAAATTGAAAATTAGGCTCGGAGTGTTCTATCTAAATTCAAATCGATAAGGAGGCATTGCCGAAGATGAAAGCATTTTCTACTGAACAATTACGCAATTTAGCAGTCATTGGACACGGCGACGCAGGAAAAACTCAGTTAGTGAGTTCAATGTTGCATATCGCCGGAGCAACACAACGCTGGGGCAAAGTTGAAGAAGGAACAACAATCACCGATCACGATGAAGATTCCATTGCCCGAAAAGTTACACTCAATTCTAATTTCGCCCATCTCGAACACAAAGACACAAAAATTAATTTAATAGATACGCCAGGTTATGCGGCGTTTGTTTCGCATGCAAGACCAGCTTTGCGTGTGGCAGATTGTGCGATTGTGGTCGTTGATGGTGTAAATGGAATTGAAGTTCAAACCGAAAAAACGTGGAATTATGCAAACGAATTTATGCTTCCGCGGTTTATGGTTATCAATAAACTCGACAAAGAACGTTCTGATTTTGGACACGCTCTTGATACTGCGGCGAATTCGTTTGCTCGCTCAATCGTTCCGTTTACGCTTCCAATTGGCTCGGAAGAATATTTTCGGGCTGTGGTTGATGTTGTGCATCTCAAGGCTTACGAGTTTGATAAAGACGGAAACCCGAAAGCTATTCCAATTCCGGTAGTTGGACGCGAAGTTGTTGATGCTGCACGACTTAGAATTATCGAGTTAGTCGCAGAATCAGATGATGTTCTCCTCGAAAAATATTTCGAAACCGGAACACTCGAAGATTCAGATTTAATTCCGCAACTTTCAAAAGCAATTGCCGCCAGCAAACTTTGTCCGGTTTATGCGGTTTCGGCAAATTCTCTGGTTGGCGTTTCAGTTTTGCTCGATCATCTTGTTGAATTCGCACCAAATCCGGCAACTCATGAAGCAGAAAATGGATTTGCTGATTCTGATTTAACGGGCGAAAAAATCCAACGAAAATATTCAAACGATGAACCATTTTCAGCCTTTGTTTTTCGGACAATTGCTGATCCATTCGCAGGTCGAATCAACGTTATGAAAGTTGTTTCCGGCAAAATTACTTCTGATGAAACAGTTTTTAATTCGACTCGCGGAACGCTTGAGAGGCTCGGTGCATTGCACGTTTTACAAGGAAAATCGCTTGATAAAGTAAAAGAAGCACAAACGGGCGACATTATTGCGGTTGTGAAATTAAAAGAAACTCAAAATAACGACACGCTTTGCGACAAAGCACACGTGATTGTTTATCCGCCAGTAAAATACCCGGAAGCCGCAATTGCATTTGCCATTGAACCAAAATCTCGCAATGATGAAGACAAAATCAGTTCGGCATTGCACAAAATTCTTGAAGAAGACCCAAGTTTGCACTTCGACCGCGATGCACAAACAAAAGAATTCATTTTGTCTGGTTCAGGACAATTACATATCGAAACAATTGTCGGTAAATTAAAGAGCCGATACGGTGTCGAGGTTACGCTTCATCCGCCGAAAGTGCCGTATAAAGAGACAATTACAGAGAAAGTTGAAGTTCAAGGTCGCCACAAAAAACAATCTGGCGGACGTGGACAATTTGGCGATTGCAAGTGTATTTTTGAACCTCGAGAACGCGGCGAAGGTTTTGAGTTTGTTGATAAGATCTTCGGCGGTTCAATTCCGGCAAACTTTCGTCCGGCAATCGAACGCGGAATTGTTGAAGCCGCGATTAATGGCTCAATCGCTGGTTATCAAATGGTCGATTTCAAAGTTACGCTGATTGACGGAAGTTATCACAATGTCGATTCTGACGAACATAGCTTCCGTGCCGCTGGCAGAAAAGCGTTTCGTGCGGCAATGGAAAAAGCGAAACCAACTATTCTTGAACCTGTTATGGATGTTGAGGTCTTTTGTCCATTAGAAAATTCGGGCGACATTATGGGCGATCTTAATTCGCGTCGCGGGCGAGTGAACGGAATGGATATGCGTGGAAAACAGCAGATTATCAAAGCCCAAGTTCCGCTTTCAGATATGCTCGATTATCAATCGAAACTCAATTCAATTACTCAAGCCCGAGGAAGTTATCATATGCAATTTTCGCATTATGATCCTTTGCCGTTAAATTTAATTACCAAAGTAATTGAGCAATCCGTTGCCGATGGAAGAATTCGAACACACGAGGAAGATGAATAATTGTTAATTGTTAATTGTTAATTGTGAATGGAGAATGGAGAATGGAGAATGGAGAATGGAGAATGGAGAATTATGAATTATGAATTGTGAATCGTGAATCGTGAATAACTATAATCATCCACTTTCACATTTTCACTTTTCTCTTATCACTTTTTCACTTTTTTCTTCTCGCTTTTACACTTTTTCACTTTTCACTATCTAGAGCTAAATCTATTTCGGCTTCGAGTTTTTCGCGAAGTTTTAGAACCAAAGAATCAGCTTTTAAAACACTATCTTCAAGATTTGCTCGGCTGAGCTGAATTTGTTGAATCAATGCTCGATAATTCGACTTTTGAGTTTCGAGCATTTTTTTGCGTTGTTCGCGAACTTCTTCAGGACGAAGTGAACCTATTGCCGTGCCGCTTCTTTCAATCACTTCCGAACGGCTTTGGTATTCTGCGTCGTCCAATTTTGTTCTCGTATCATTTTCTTTTTCAATCATCTCAAAAAGCTGCTTTCTGAGTGTTTCTGCTCTCTGCTCAGCACGCGAAAGAATGTCTAATCGCAACAAAATTTTCTTTTGCTGAGCGTCAATTTCAGTTTTCGATTGTGTTTCGAGCGTCCCAACTCTGGTCGTTAAACCTTTCATCCGTTCACTCATTTTATCTATTTTTTGGATTAATCTTTCTTGCGGATCATCTGAAAACTCTTCAACTGGCGTTGGTGTTGGCGTTGGTTGCGGCTGAAAAACTAAATTGTTATCGTCATTTCTAGTTATAACTTCCGGCTCGTTTGAACGAATAACAGGTGTTGGCGTTGGTCTGGTCGATGGTTTTCTCGTTGGCTTTCGAGGTTTTGTTTGCGAAAAAACTGTCATGGAAACAGACAAGACAATTAAAGAGATTAGCCAAAACTTTGATATTTTATTTAACATATTATCGACCTAATTTTTCTATTTTTTTGTAAATTTATCATCGACGAACTTTTTATCTGCAATCAAATCTCCAGTAAAAAGTTCAACAACGCCTTTTGCGGTTCCGACAAACGGAATCAAATCAATTGCAGAATTCGCTACGCCTTTGATAATTCCTTTTTTGCGAATGTCATTGCCAACCAGACCAATTGTTAAGACAGTTCCAATTACCGGAACCCTTTTTGCAATTCGTTTTACAACTTGCCAACCACCAATTTCAGCAACTTTTTTTGCAATTTTCTTATTTTTTTCTTTCATCAAATTTGATTATGCCACTTGCACGATTTTACAGACAAAAGCATACTTTGATATTGCACGATTTTACAACTCAAAAGGTTGCAGTTTTTTTGATATGTCACTTAAAATCAACGAATTAACACAAAAATATGTTAGCAAATTAATTCTCTATAATTTTTCCCTCGAATTAGCTTCAGGTGAAATTTTTGGAATTTTAGGGCAAGCATCAGCCGGAAAATCGACACTTTTGCGGCTCGTTGGCGGACTCGAAAAAATCACGTCAGGTTCAATAGAATTTGCCGGGAAAGTGAGTATGCTTTCGCTTTCTGAGAACTCAAAAAGTTGGCACAATCTTTTTGAAAGAAAAAAAAACGATGTTCTTTCTGATACTGAGAAATTAAAAATTGCCTTAGAAAAAATACTTTCCGAAAATCCAAATGTTTTATTGCTCGACTCTCCATTTTCAAATCTTGACGAGGCTTCAGGCGATGAAACGATGCAACAATTGAAAAAAATAGTAAAAGAGAAGGGAATTACCGTTATTTTTGCAACGAATAATCACGAAGAAGCATTTTCTATTTGCGACCGAGTTGGCGTTTTAATTGATGGAAAACTTGCTCAAATTGGCACTCCGCGTGAACTTTACGAACAACCAAACTGCGTTGCTGTAGCAAAATCAATGGGAAGAAATAATCTGATTGAAGCAATGCGTTTGAGTTTTAATAATCAACCGATACCTGAATTTCAAACAACAATCGGAAAACATCGAATTCATATCGGAAAAACTGACCGCCAAAACCTTGGAACCTTTCTTAAATCTGTAACTTTAGCGATTAGACCAGAGCATATTTCAATCGCTTTTGGTGCGTCCTTTCCAGAAGACAACTTATTGAAAGCACGTGTTTTAGAGGTAAAATATCAAGGTGCAACAACTTTGGTAAAACTTGATGCTGATGGCTTGATACTCGAATCATTAGTTCTGCGTTTAGTTGGCTTAAATATTGGTGATGAATGTATGGTTGCTATTTCGCCAGACAGAATTTTAGTTCTCAAAACTTGACAACCAATTCTTTTCTTGTAAAATTAGAGATTCGCTAAGCGGGAATAGCTCAGTGGTAGAGTGCAACCTTGCCAAGGTTGATGTCGCGAGTTCGAATCTCGTTTCCCGCTCCAAAAATTTTAAGCGACGTTCAGGACAAACCTAAGCGTCGCTTTATTAACTTAAAAAGTTATTTGATTCATTTTGTTTTTTAGAGACGTTTTTTAAAATCTAAAATCGGCAATCTAAAATCCAAAATCAAAATGGCGGCGTAGCCAAGTGGTAAGGCAGAGCTCTGCAAAAGCTTTATTCATCGGTTCAATTCCGATCGCCGCCTTCAATTTTTTTATTACATCTCTTTCAAAACCAAAACTACTTCAGTTCTCCTGTTTTTTGCCTTGTTAGTAGCAGTTGTGTTTGATGCAACCGGATAATTTGCACCAAAGCCTTGGCTTTCAACATTTTCATTAGCAATTCCAGTCGTTGTAAATTTTTCAGCAATTGCATTTGAACGATTTACCGTCAAATTTTGTAACACTTCTGCCGAACCAATGTTATCTGTGTGCGACTCAATAATAAATCTATAATCAGTATTACTTGCAAGTAAATTTGCCAGATTATTAAGTTTTAAATTAGCAGAAGCTGAGAAAATACTCGTTCGTGTTGTTGTCCAAGTATTCTCAGGTAAACTTAAAACAATTCCTTTTTCTGTTTGGCGAACTGTTCCAAACTGTCGAAGTGCCGAAAGTAAAACGGATTGATTATTGAGAATTTGCTGACGTTTTTCTTCAGTAACTCGGGCTTTTTCTTGAACTTCCAAGTCTTTTTGTTTTTGTTCTTCAATTTGATTTAATTTCGACTTTGAAGTTTCGAGTTCGAGCTTAATTCTGCCAAGTTCTTCGCTCAATTTTCTATTTTCATCACGCAACTCTTTTATTTGGGTCGAAAAATTTGAACCATCCCGCTCAGCTAATTCGCGGTTTCTCATTTCGCGTGCTATTTCGCTTTTTAAGTTATCAATTTCTTGATTAGCTGCAAGAAGTTTGTCTTCAATTCGTCGAACTTCGGCATCTTGTCGTGATTTTTCGTTTCTTTGATCACGCGATTGCTTTGACGCAATAGCTGATTCTTCCGCCTTCACAGCAGAAGAAATTGCTTGTCTTGCAATCACATCAACTTGCTGTTCCGGTTTTCCGAGTTGCCATTCATTTTCGGCAGTTTCCAAAAAATCTGTCGATACTTTTAAATCTTCTGATGCGTCTCTGATTGCTCCAGCAAACTTCGCAAGTGCAATTGCTTGTTTAGCTTGAAGAATTGTCGATGGAGTTTTTGCATAATCTGTTTCGGCGATTTCAGGTGTTCTTGTATCACGAAAATAGTCGCTCGAATTTCCAAAATACGAAACCGTTTTCGCAGTCGGAACTAATCTTCCGCTTTGCGTCGTCGGGTTTAAATTTTCGAGCATAATCGCACGACTTGGTTGTTTGACCAAAAAATGCGGCTCAGCAGTAATTATTAAGGCAAAAATCTGCAAAGGTGTTGTTACAGAAATTTTTGAATCAAATTCAAAAAAACCGCGACGCTTAACTTCACCAAGATTATCGACTTGACCATCAGGCGAAATTGCCCATAAAACATAGGTCGCATAACCGGCACCGAGTTCAAATGGACGCGGCATTTTTGAAACTGAAAGATTTATTTCAGTTCCATTTCGCTTTGTGCGTTCAATTTTGGCATCGCCTTTCATCCGCGGAAATCGGGTTGTGCCACGAAAAGGAACTAAAACAGTTTCATCAGACGGATATGTAATGGCGATTGTGTTACGCGGAATATCTGACTGCGAAAATGAAATGCTTGAAAAAATTAAGATAGCTGAAAGAATAGATAGAATAAGTTGGGTTTTTAACTTCATAAATTTGTCTCCAGTTAAGAAAGATGCTGAATCGAGCGAAGATGTTGCTAAGTTTTGCACAATTTTTTGCTTCGCACAATTTACGATTTCCAATTATCGAACTACAATTAGGTTTCTAAATGCAAGATTTCAAACGATTACTTAAATACTTACGTCCGCATTCATCAAAGTTTTCATTCGCTTTGGTGGCTATGATTATTGGCGGAATTTGCGAAACAGCACAAATGGCTTTGCTGATACCTATAATTCGCCGCTTTGCACCTGAAATGCAAGAAGCAAAAGTAACTCAATCATTTTTTGATATTGGTGGATTTGATAAATTTATTCCAGCTGATTGGTTTTCTGCTTGGCTGACAATCGCCGGCTTACTTGTTTCAATTACTATTCTCGGCGGAATTGCAGATTATTTTTCGGCGTTTTTAATGGCAAAAATCGGTCAATCTGCTGTTTTGAATCTGCGAAACGAACTTTATCAACACTTACTAATACAATCATCGACTTTTTTTGAAAAACATCGAACCAATTTCTTAGTTTCAAGATTGGTAAATAGTTGTGCGGCAGTTGAACTAGCTGTTTCAGCAAATATGCGAGATGTTTTACGCGAAAGTATTGCCTTAGTTATGTTTTTGGTTGCAGGATTTTCGATTAATTGGCGAATAATGCTCGGTGCGTTGATGATTGCTCCAGTAATTGCTTTTTTGACAACTAAATTCAGTAAATCATTGAGGAAACTTGCAGAAGAATCATTCGAAGGAAACAAATATTTAACCGACACAGCACAGGAAACATTGGCTAATATCACATTGGTTAAAGCATATCGTGCTGAAAAACGCGAACAAACCAGATTTGCAAAAGTTGCAAATGTAATTGCCAGAGCAAATCTTAAAAGTGGACAAATTGCCGCAATTTCACCTCCAGTAATTACCACAATCGGCGTAATTGCAATTTCGATTGTCTTATTTTTTGGACTTCGCGAGATAAATAACGGAACGATGGACGCAGCACTATTTTTTACTTTATTGTTCCTTCTTTTTCGAAGTTATGATCCAATGCGTAAGATTTCGCGGCAACATAATGAACTAAACAAAGCGTTTGCCGCTGCTCACGATGTTTGGGAAGTTCTCGACGAAAATGAAAAAATGCCTGAAAGCCCAAATGCTGTGATTCTCAAACCTTTGTCCGAAAAAATTTCATTAAAAAACGTTTCATTTAATTATTCAAACGACGAAAAAAGTATTTTGAATAATGTTTCAATGGACATTCCTAAAGGTTCGATGGTTGCTTTGGTTGGCGAAAGTGGTGGCGGTAAATCTTCTTTAATTAAGCTAATTCAAAGACTTTACGATGTCACCGATGGTGAAATTTTGTGGGACGAAACTGATTTGAGAAACGCAAAATTAGAAAGTTTGAAACAACAAATCGCTCTCGTAACACAAGAAACTGTTCTCTTCAACGACACAATTTACTACAACATTTCTTACGGCAAGGCAGACGCAACCGTTGAAGACATTATCAACGCCGCGAAAATTGCTTTTGCACACGATTTTATCAACGAATTGACCAATGGCTATCAAACGATTGTCGGCGAACGCGGAACGTTTCTTTCAGGCGGACAACGCCAGCGAATCGCGATTGCACGTGCAGTTTTGGCTAATGCTCCAGTTTTAATTTTAGATGAAGCAACGTCTGCACTTGATGCTGAATCCGAACAATTAGTTCAAAAAGCCTTGGCAAATTTAATGGAAAATCGCACTTCGATTGTAATTGCACATCGACTTGCGACAATTAGAAAAGCCGATAAAATAGTGGTTATGGAACGAGGAAAAATTATTCAAACCGGAACGCACACCGAACTTCTCGAACAAGGCGGAACATATAAAAGGCTTTACGAATTGCAGTTTGCTGAAGAAGGTATTCCACAAAAAAACTCGCCTCAGTTGTAAAAACTAAAGCGAGTTCATCATTTATAAACTATTTATTGAGTTACAGTTACATTTTTTAGAAACGACCAATCCCCGCTCGCGTTAATTGCGATATTTCCGAGTTTCTTGTTAGCAATCACCATATTTGAAGGATACCAAAGCGGCAAAAGAGGCAGCTCGTTACTGACAATTTCTTCTGCTTTTCCGTAAAGTTCTTTTGCTTTCGCTTTGTCAACAGTGTTTACAGCTTCTTCAACCAACTTATCAAATTCTGGATTAGTAAATCGACTTCGGTTACGTCCACCAGCTTTTTTGTCAGGCGATTCACCAGACGCAAATAAATCTCGTAAGAAAATTGGATCTTGATTTCCACCTACCCAAATCGACGTATTCATTTGAAATTGACCAAGTTTTAGTTGTTCTAAAAGTGTATTGCTTTCAAGAGTTTCAACATCAACATTTATTCCAACCTCTTTTAAAGCGTTTTGAATTACTTCAGAATATTGTTTAACTGCTGTGTTCCCGGAAGGGATTTTAAATTTAATTGCTTCGCCTTTATAACCTGATTCTTTAACTAATTGTTTAGCTTTTGTTTGATCAAAAGTGTATTTGCTCTTAGCTGAAGATGCCCAACTTCCATTCGGTAAAATTGATTCTGCAACCTTTGCCTGTCCGCCCAAAAGTTCTTTAATAATTTTCTCGCGATCAATTCCATAGGCAATCGCTTGACGCAATTTCACATTATCGAGCGGTTTTTGCGAAACATTTATACCGATATAGCGAATATTTGAACCATCAGTTTGGACAACTTGAAGATTTGGGCTTTTCGCCAAATTGTCAAAAGTCTCAGCAGAAATATTTGAAGGATTTGGAACAATATCTACATTTCCTGACTGTAATTCGGCTTGCAAAGCATTCGCGTCTGTAACAGTTTTGACGTTTAATTTTTGTATCTTTGGAGAACCTTCCCAATAGTCTGCAAACGCTTCTAATTCTACTAAGTTGTTTACTTGGTCAAACTTAATAAACTTAAACGGACCTGAACCAATCGGCGAAGTCTTTTGTTGTTCAATTGTTCCTTCGGGAATAATCGGAATTGCGACAAGATTGGAAAGCGTTTGATTTATTAAAGCAACGCGACGAACTTTTATCACCAAAGTTTTCGCATCTGGCGTTTCAATTGCTAAAATATGCGGTTCTTTAATTGGTTTATCTTTATTTTCGGGGTTTGGTTTCGAGTCGTAAAAACTCGCTCCTTTATAACCACCAGCCGCAAAAAGAGCTTCAATTGTATATTTTCCATCAGCTGAAGTTAATGGTTTTCCGTTTTGAAATTTAATATTATCTTGGAGTGTAAAGGTAATTGATAATGCGGCTTCGTCAATTTTCACATCCTTTGCAAGTTCGCCAACGTATTCAAATTTGTCGTTCTTTTTTACTAAAGTATTGAACAATAAATTGCGTAAACGATCTGCCGCTGAATCGGGCGAAACAGTGCTTAATGTGTCGAGCCCTGAAAACTTATCAGAATTTGCAATTGTTACCGCACCATTATCTTTCGGGCGACACGAAATCGCAAAAAATAAACCACCAAATATAACTAAAACTCCTAAAATTAAACGCAAATTCATCAAACTCTTTCCTCAACTTTATTTTAAATTTAACTTAAATTCTACAATCTCGCCTGACAATTCACTTAAACGAATTTCGTTAAATTCAGACGGCGATTTCATCAAACTTTTTATTGATGCAATTCTCTTTAAAGATTTATCAATCCTTTCTTCCGAAATTTCACCGCTCTTTACAGCTTCCCAAACGGCATTAAATCCATCTCTCATTTGCACAGTATTTGCACAAATAAGCAACATATCTTCGCCAGCTTTTATCGCCATTTTACAGGCTTCAGCAATTCCATAATTTCTCAAAATAGCTCCCATTTCCAGATCGTCAGTAACGACTAGACCATTGAAACCGAGTTTTTCGCGGAGAAGTTTTGAAATAAAATTGAAACTCAGAGAAGATGGTAAAAGTTTGCCATTCGAATCTCTTTCCTGCAAGTCAAGATTTGGAAAAGCAGTGTGTGCAACCATCACACAGTTTACCAAATTTGTTTTAAAAAGTTCGCGATACGGAAACTGATCAATATCGTAAAACTCATCTTCGCTGACGTTTACAGATGGCAAATCTTCGTGAGCATCAATTTTGCTCGCACCTAAACCAGGAAAATGTTTGATGCAGCCAAGAATTCCATTTGCTTGCAAAGTTTCTAAATACTTAGTCGAATATTCGACAACTTCTTCTTTAGATTTTCCAAGTCCGCGAGATTGAAGTCCGTTTTGGGCTTTACTTCGTTCTTCATCTAAAACATCAACAACAGGTGCAAAATTAATGTTAAACCCAAGTAGAGAAAGCACTTCAGCCGATATTTTTGACAATGTTTTTGCATCGTTTGCATTTCTCAAAGAACTTGCCGCAGGCATTGGCTCAATAATTTTTCTAAACCGATCGACTAAACCGCCTTCTTGATCGACTGAAATTAAAGGTTCAATTATCGAAATTTCACGAATGTCAGAAACTAATTTTCTCGTTTGATTTGCTTCACGAATATTTCTCGTAAACAGACAAATTCCGCCCGGTTCAATTTCTTGTAAAAGTTCTCGAATTTCGTCGTCAAGTTCAACGCCAGGAAGTCCAATCCAAAATAATTGTCCGATTTTTTGTTTTAAAGAAAGTGATTTAATTTTTTGTAACATAAACTTGCGAAATCTTATCAAAGATTACAACTTAAACAAAACGTTGAGTTTAAATCAACTTTTTCTGCATTTCGGACATAATATTTTTGGCTTCTTCGCCAGAAAGAGTTTCGATATTTATTTCACGAAGTTCATCAATTACATTTTCGTTTGAAACAGCAAAAAGTGAAAATTGTGCTGCAATTTGTTTTCTCGCAACCTTATCTAGCCCAGTTTTCTCAGTCGCAAAAACTGCGAGTTCATATTTTTCAAGTTTAGCCAAAACGTCTTTTGCACGTTCGATGGTTTTAGTTGGCAAACCGGCAAGTTTTGCAACCGCAATTCCATAAGATTTTGATGCTTTTCCTTTTTCTAATTTGTGCAAAAACACAACATCGCCGTCTTTTTCTGTTGCAGTAATTTGATAATTTTTTGCTCCAGAAAGACTTTCGGCTAGTTCTGTCAATTCGTGATAATGCGTTGCAAACAATGTTTTTGCTGAATGTTCGGGAGAATCGTGTAGATACTCGGCGACAGCCCAAGCAATTGAAAGTCCATCAAATGTAGAAGTTCCGCGACCAATTTCGTCTAGCAAAATCAAACTTCGCGGCGTTGCGTTGTGCAAAATTGCTGCCGTTTCTGTCATTTCAACCATAAATGTTGAACGACCTGACGCTAAATCGTCAGAAGCACCAACTCGCGTCCACATTCTATCAATAATCGGTAACTTTGCGGCTTTCGCCGGAACAAATGAGCCAATCTGTGCCAAAATCTGAATCAACGCAACTTGTCGCAACATTGTCGATTTTCCGCCCATATTTGGTCCAGTCACAATGAGCAATCTATCTGATGAATTATTCATAGTTAAATCATTTGGAATGAACAAGTTAGAATGGAAAGCCTCAACAATTGGATGACGACCGTCTTTAATCTCAATCTCATCGCCGTCGTGCAAAATTGGACAAACATAATTGCGACGAACAGCAGTTTCGGCAAGGGAATTGAGAGCATCGAGAGTCGCCAAAGCTCTCGCAGTTGATTGCAGATTCCGAGTTTCTTTTTGTATTTCTTCGCGGATTGAACGAAATAATTGTGCTTCTAAAGCAAGAATTTTCTCTTCAGCACCGAGAACTTTTGCTTCGAGTTCTTTTAATTCCGGTGTCGTAAATCTCTCGGCATTTGCTAAGGTTTGCCGCCTTTCGTAATCTTCCGGCACGCGACTCAAATTTGTTTTAGAAATTTCAATAAAATATCCAAAAACTCCATTAAATTTAACCTTCAAACTCGAAATTTGCGTTCGAATTTTTTCACGTTCTTCAATTGAAGCAATAATTTGTTTTGCCGCACCGCTGATGTTTCGAAGCTCATCAAGGTCTGTATCAAAACCGACTCGAATAACACCGCCATCAGCAATATTCAACGGTGGTTCATCCGAAATTGAACGCTCAATTAACGACCGAATTTCGGGTAACTCGAAAATATTTTCTGACAAAACCTGAAGCAGTAAACTTTTTGCATCAGAAATTGTTGAGTTTATTCGTGGCGTTTGAGAAAGCGAACGATTTAATGCTAATAAATCTCTTGGCGAAATATTTCCAAGATTTAGACGACCAACCAAACGCTCTAAATCTGAAATTTCCTTGAGCAAAAAACGAATTTTGTCACGCAAAACATTGTCAGTTAATTCTTGAACGGCAAGCAATCTCGTCTGAATTTCTGAGCGTTTGACCGATGGTCGCAACAACCAAGATTTCAAAAGTCTTGCTCCCATTCCGGTTTCAGTTTCGTCAATCACCGAAAAAAGAGTGCGTTTTCCGGTTTCATTTCGCGATTCAATAAGTTCAAGATTTTTGAGCGTAATTGCGTCTAAAACTAAAAAATCATTGGCTTCGATGTAGTTAATTTCGGAAATATGTTCGGCAGTTGCACGTTGTGTTTCTTTCGCGTATCTTAAGCAAGCTGCTGCCGTGCGAATCGCTTCATTTTTACCTTTAAGCCCAAAAGCCGAAAGATCAATAACGTTAAACTGTTGTAATAAAAGAGTTTCACCATCATCTAATTGAAACTTCCAATCGTCTAAACCTGTTAATGAAACGCTAAATCTATTCTGATTTGTAGGTTTTTCTTGCGAATTTAAAAGTGGTTTTGTGTCAGCAAAATTTGATTGAATTAATTTTTCAAGAGATTCTGGATAAAGCAATTCACGAGGTCCGAAACTTTCAATATCCGCAACAATATTTGCCCAAGAATTTGCACCGGAAGTTTGAGTTGAGAAAAATTCTCCGGTCGATAATTCTAAAAAAGACGCACCAAAAGTTTCGCCACTTCCGCAAATTGCACCCAACCAGACCGATTCTTTAGATTCAATTAATTGTGCGTCAATCGCGGTTCCCGGCGTAATTACTCGAACAACCTCGCGTTTAACAAGTTTAACGCCTTTTGTGGCGACTTCCGTTTGCTCACAAATCGCTACTCGATAACCTTTTTTCACAAGTCGAGCGATATAATTTGCCGCGGCATGATGCGGAATTCCGCACATCGGAACAGGATTTGGCGAATCTTTATGGCGTGCAGTGAGTGTTATTTCAAGCTCACGAGAGCCAATAACAGCGTCTTCATTGAACATTTCGTAAAAATCACCAAGCCGAAAAAAGAGTATCGTTCCCGGATGAAGTTTTTTAATTTCTAAATATTGCCGAAGCATCGGCGTTGCATTTTCCATATATTTGAAAGTTTGAATCGAAAAGTTTAGCTTGAAACTTAACTAAAGTCATTTAATTTGTTAATATATGACGTTTTAGAGATTTAAGTTCAATTATTATAAACTTTTCGATCCGAAAGCGAATCAAAGTAACTTGAAAATCCTGTCATTCATTAAAATTTTGGAGAAGTAAAGATGAAATTATTTAGAACATTACTATTTTTAGTGGTTGCAACTTGTTGTTTAGCAAACGTTTTTGCACAATCGCGTGAACCAAAAAAACCGACGATTTTCACTACAAATCCTGAGGTTGTAACTGAAGTTGCACCAGTTAAAACTGAGTCAACAAATGCAATTGTTGAAAAAATAAATGACACACCTAAATTATTTGGCGATGAACCACGCGAAAATCGATATAGAATTGGTTTGTTAGACCAAATTGAAGTCATTGTTTCGCGACATCCTGAACTTTCAATGATTGTTGCTGTAAATGAACAAGGCTCGATTTCACTTCCGCGTGCAGAAAAAACCTTCGCGGTTATTTGCAAAACTGAATCAGAAGTTCAAGCTGAAATTATTAAAGAATACAGCAAATTTTTACGCCAACCATTTGTTAATGTTCGCGTTACGCAACAAAATTCACAACCATTTGCAGTTATTGGAGCAGTTGAAAAACCATCAAACTTTTTTCTCAATCGCCGAATTCGTTTACTTGAATTAATTTCTTATGCAGGTGGACCAAAAGTTGAAAAAGCTGGAACAAAAGTTCAAATAGCCAGAGTTGGTGGTGTTTCGGGTTGTTCACAAAATGAGGTTGCTGATTCCGGTGATTTTGAAACATTATTTGAGACTTACGCTCTGAAAGATGTTTACGAAAATCGTAAAAATCCATGGATGCGTCCCGGCGATATTGTTCGTGTTCTTGAAGCTGACGAAGTTTATGTAATTGGAAATGTTTTTAAACCTCAAGCAATTGTGATGAAAGATGGTTTAACCGTTTCGCAAGCTATTGCAGCTGCTGGC
Organism: Acidobacteriota bacterium; assembly: GCA_031414415.1. Taxonomy (GTDB): domain Bacteria; phylum Acidobacteriota; class Blastocatellia; order Pyrinomonadales; family Pyrinomonadaceae; genus JANNVK01. The sequence goes on along the minus strand of JANNVK010000092.1, from coordinate 28,040 downwards.
GGGACGCTATCAGCAACAAAAAAAGATAAAATTGTTATTCGCAGACAAATAAAAAATGTTAATGAAACAATAATAGTCGATTTAGCCAAAATTGAAAAAAAAGAACTGCCTGATATTTTGCTTTTGCCCGAAGATATTGTCGATGTTCCAACTAATAAATCAGTAAAATTGCTTGGTGAGATTTTTAAAGGATTAACACAAGGTATTCCAAACGTGATTACGAGAGTTCCGTAAAGTTTTATGAAAGAAAGCCGCGAAATAGTTCAAGCCCCAAAACGCCAAGAAATCGAACGTCCATATGATTCGCAAATTCCTGTCGGAAATTATCCGATGTATCGCGGAATGCCACAAGAAGATGGATTTAATATTGGCGATTATTGGCGTGCGATTAGAAAAAGATTGTGGTTAGTTATCGGGATTGCAATTTTATTCACAACACTTGTGGCGATTTATATGGCTCGAAGTCCTGATATCTATTCGGCAACGGCACAAGTTCAAATTGACCAAGAACAAGCAAATCAAGATTTAGTTACAAGTGATAGACGTATGCCGACTTCTGCAAACGATCCGGCTTATTTCAATACACAGCTCCAAAATCTGACAAAAGATACAATTATCAGACGAGTTATTAAAGAATATTCGCTCGAATCAACACCGGAATTTCAAAAAATTAAGGCTCAGCAAGGTGTTTCGGCATTCCAAGGATTTTTGCGGACAATCGGATTAGCAAGTAAATCAGAAAAAACTGAGCAAAAAGGTGTCGGTGAAGTAGCAATTGGTTCAGCTGTGGCGAGCGAAGAAACCGAAGATGCACAAAGACTTGCTCCATTTGTTGAGACAATAAAAAAACAATTATTTACTGAACCAATCCGTGAAAGTCGTTCGACATTCAAAGATACACGCCTGATCAATATTACTTATCGCAGCACAAGCCCAGAGTTTGCGGCGTTTTTAGTAAATGCAATCGCCAATGTTTTCGTCAAACAAAATCAAGAAAAACGATCTAAATCAAGTGAAGGAACGAGTGATTATTTACAGGTAAAAATCGCAGATTATCAAACAGATATTCAAAATGATGAACAAAAACTTGCTCGTCTTCAAATTAATGCAGGAATACTTGAAACCGATAATGGAAAGACGGTTGATAAAGACAGATTGATGGGCTTAAGTAAAACTTTGCTTGATGCAGAAAATGTCAGAAAACTTGCTGAATCAGAATATAATTCAATTAAAAACTCACCTGAAAGAATTGCAGCTTTAACGCAACAGAAAATGTCGGCTGATTTAACTGCCAGAGACGCCAGTTTGAGAAGTTTTAGTAACGAAACCAATAAGAAAATTGCAGATTTGAAAGTTGAAAAACAGGCGTTGTTGCGAGAATATACAAATTCTTCTGACGAAATTAAAGATAAAGATAATCAGATAAACGAGCTCGTTAGTGAGGTCAACCGCGTTGTTGAAAAAAATAAAAGTGAAATTGAAAGCTATCGCAAAAATCAAGCAGATTCAATTGTGACAAATTTACAACGAGAATATGAGCGTGCAAAGTCGAACGAAGACAAAATCCGAGTTTCATACAACAAACAATATTCTTTAGCACAAGGGCAAAATAACGCTGATATAAACATCAGAATATTGCAAGAAAGAATTAAAACTAATAAAGATTTTCTTGAAAATTTGCGTGTTAAAGATCGTGAAAATAACGTTGTTGCTGTTGGAACTGATAACAATATAAGTGTAAACGATCAAGCTATTCAGCCAGAAAAACCTGTTGCTCCTAGTCGTTTGATGTCTGTTTTGACTGCACTTTTTCTTTCAACCTTGTTCGGTGCCGGACTTGCACTTTTCCTTGAATATTTAGATGACACAATTCACTCAACCGAAGAAGTTGAAAGCATTCTCGGATTACCTGCAATCGCCGCAATTCCGACGATTGAAATTGCACAAAAGCGAAAACTACTACTTGTTGGTGGAAATGAGGAGCAGGAAACACAAGCAAATTCGGAGCTTTTAATTTATTCAGATTCCCGATCGAGTTTGGCTGAGGCATATCGCCAACTTCGAACATCCATACTACTTTCAACCGCCGGACACGCACCAAAATCTCTACTAATAACTTCAAGTTTGCCTTCCGAAGGAAAAACTACAACTGCTGTCAACACAGCAATTAGCCTTGCACAAACTGGTGCAAAAGTTTTGGTTATTGATGCTGATATGCGTCGTCCGCGGATTCATGGAATTTTTGGAATGAGCAATGCTCTAGGTTTGAGCACTATTCTTTCGAGCGAAATGAATGAAGTTGAGATTATGAAAACGATTCAGCAAGAAGATAAATCAAAACTTTTTGTTTTGTCATCTGGACCAGTTCCTCCAAATCCGGCAGAGTTAATTGGCTCAGAGCAAATGGTGAATTTGCTCAAAACATTGGAAGGAAATTTTACGCACATTGTAATCGATTCTCCGCCAGTTGCATCTTTTACTGACGGTGTTTTGATAGCTTCGATGGTTGATGGAGTGATACTTGTCGTTCACGCCGGAAAAAATTCACGACATGTTATCAAACGTTCAAAACAATTATTGCAAGATATTGGAGCGAGGATTTTTGGTGTGGTCTTAAATAATGTAAACTTAAAATCGCAGGGAAATTATTATTACCAAAGTTACTATCATCGAGATTATTATCGAACTGAAGACGATTAAATACAAAATACACAAATTTTTAAGATTTCTATGGAAAAGCAGAAAAAAGTTTTAGTTACAGGTGCCGGCGGATTTATTGGCAGTCATCTTGTAACTTATTTGAGAGAAAAAGGGTTTTGGGTTCGCGGTGTTGACATCAAAGAACCTGAATTTAAGAAAACCGACGCTGATGAATTTGAACTTTTAGATTTAAGACGCTGGGATAATTGCCTTCAAGCGACTCGCGGAATTGAAGAAGTTTATGCCCTTGCGGCTGATATGGGTGGAATGGGATTTATCTCAAATCATCATGCTCAAATTCTTTACAATAATTCGCTGATCAATTTGCATACACTTGAAGCAGCTAAAACTAATGGTGTAAGTCGTTATCTTTACACAAGTTCGGCGTGTATTTATCCAGAATATTTGCAGGAAGATGCAAATGTTACTCCGTTGAAAGAAGAAGACGCTTATCCGGCTCAGCCTCAAGACGCTTACGGTTGGGAAAAATTAGTTTCTGAAATTCTGTGTATGCATTATCGAAATGATTATGGAATTGAAACTCGAACAGTTCGTTTTCATAATATTTTTGGTGAAAAAGGAACTTGGGATGGTGGACGCGAAAAAGCTCCGGCGGCAATGTGTAGAAAAATTGCAGAAGCGAAATTAACTGGAAATCACGAAATCGAGATTTGGGGCGATGGCGAACAAACACGTTCTTTTTGCTATATAAATGATTGCGTTGAAGGAATTTATAGACTAATGCGTTCAGATTTTCACGAACCGTTAAACCTTGGTCAAGATCGAATGGTAACAATCAATCAGCTTGCTGATATTGTAGCGAAAATTGCAGGGATTGAGATTCAAAAAAAACATATTGATGGTCCGCAAGGCGTAAGAGGTCGCAACTCCAATAATGATAAGTTACGGGATACTCTTAAATGGGAACCTGAAATTTCGCTTGAGTATGGCTTGGCGGTTACTTACAAATGGATTGAAGAACAGCTTGTAAAGTCTCGCAGTTCCATTAATTCAAAAGTGGTTTCACAAAACGTATGAGTTCCGAAGTTGAGAAGCGAAAATTAAATGTTGAGATAGTTATACCAGTTTATAATCGACGAGAAACTACTCTTAAAGGACTGAAAAGCTTATCGAAGATCGATAAGACTGATTTAAACATCACAATATTAGTTGTTGACGATAATTCTTCTGATGGAACAAGTGATGCGATTAGCGAGCACTTTCCAGACGTGAAACTTATTTTTGGCGATGGATCATTGCATTACGCAGCGGGAACTAATCGTGGTATCTCTGACGCATTAACGAGAAAACCTGATTATATATTAACGGCAAACGATGACGCTATTTTTCATGAACAATTCCTTCAACGTTTAATTCGAACAGCCGAAAGAAATCCGAAGAGCATAATAGGCGGCTTGTTATTACTTTGGACAGAGCCTCACCGCGTATTTCAAGTAGATTTCAAATGGAAAACATTCTCCGATGGCTGGACATTACCTGCCGAATCTACGGTTTGGGATTTTCCTGATTCCGCTTTCGAGGTTGAGGGAATGGCAGGGAATTGTGTTCTTTTTCCGATAGAATCAATTCGCGAATGTGGTTTGCTGGACGAGAAATCGTTTCCCTATGGTTGGGGTGACATTCAATACGTGGTTAGGATGAGGAAAGCTGGCTGGCGTTTGCTCATTGAACCAAGGTCATTCATTTGGTGTGAACCGAACACTTATCCGAAGCCATTACATCAGTTGCCGTTTTCTGAAATTTTTAAAATACTTTTCGTCAATAAAAAGCATCCTGCTAACTTAAGTCGTCAGTTTACCGCTCGCTGGCATTCAGCTCCAAATCGTATAGTAGCGGCTGTGTCTTTTTTTGTATATTGCTTCAGGCTTATTTCAAAAACTCTGAGATAACCTCATTGAAATTTTTTAAAATAGGGAAATAGTTAATAATTCTGATAATTGAAAATTTCTAACAACAACGCCAAAGTGTTGAACCAATTCAGAATATATTCTTCAACGAACTTTCATCTGAATTGGATGCTTCATGAGTTAATCTACTCAAATGACGTATTTATCCATATCATTAGTTTGCGAATTTAAAGTTATTGATTATTGTGTAGATTGTCGATGAAATTGATGTTATATGTAAACTTTAAAGCCAATACTTAAATTAACTCCAACGACCGCAGTCATCACGATGACAAAATATCCAATACCTGTTTGAACCTCACGAATCCGTGATCCATTTGGGTCATATTGGCGAGTTTGAGCAAATATAAGCGTATCTGATGACGCAATAAGATTGTTGTAGATTGTCACACTTTGCGAGCCAGCTGGTATCATAATGGTTCCACGAGTTGCGTTAATTATGTAATAGCCTGCAGGCGATACATCATTATTGATTGCTGGAATTCCAACTTCTTTAGATTCATATATCACCTGAGAGTGCGAATTTGTAAACGTTCCAACATTTCCACCCAACAATTGTGTTGGCGTGTAAAAGCCAGTACCACCTTTTAAGAAAACTCTTACATTTCCAGTTGCTGTGTCCTCAAATGCTCCATTTGTTCCTACCCCAACGCGACATGAATCTAAAATAACGGAGCCTGGTGCGAAATATCTAAATCTTGACTGAATTAGGCAGTTCCGAAAAACAACAGGAACTTCGAGATAGTTATTTGTTGCAGTTGTATTTCGATAAGTCCAATGAACGTTTTCATCCTGACAGCCATTGAAACTGATATTATTAAAAGCACCTGTTGTCTTTAAAATTGTAGATTGATCACTCGCTTGAGTCCCTGAGTTATTAGACTGATTCCCAACGAATAATGAATTTTCAACTGACAAATTACCCATAAAAACACACTCTAATGCGGTGCCTGCTATTGCCAAACTGAAATAGCAAGAATCAAATGCATACCCGCCGTTGATTGAATTACAAAAAAATGATGTCTGACAACCGATAAACGAAAGTCGCTCAAAGCGATTCAAAATGCACTCAAAGTTGGTTGATACTTTTGTCTCGGTGTTTACTACCTTGGAGTCAACCTTTATCCCAAATGCCCCTCCGTTAAATCCAACATTTTCAAGACACGTTGAGTAGATCGCGAGGCTTGTGAATGAGTTGCCATTTTCATGATCTGTAAGTAAAACCCCAACTGCCGACGTGGTTCGCATGTCAATAGCTAGATTCTTCAATGTAGCGTGTTGAACTCCAGTTTTCATCCGAAACATGTATCCAGTAGTGGGACCAACATATTTAATTTCAGTTCCAGAAATTCCCGGATTACCATTAAAACCGACACCTTCGATTGAGATAGAACTACCAAAATCTTGACCACCACTCGAATTCCAAATTCCGTGAGGAATCAGGATTTGTCCACCGGGTTTACCAGTTGCGGGGTCTAAATCACTAATGGCTGCATTCAAAGCCAAAGTGATATCTTTAGTTACAGGATCAATTGGATACTCCCGTATATTTATGTAATCCGTGCCAAGAGTGTTTTGTCGGCTTGGAATCGTTTTGTTGGTTAAAATATTTACATTATTTTCAGTTACTGGATCTACATAAGACTTTGATACCTCGACCGCGTTCATCGAGTCAGTGTTAATTTCCGTATTTGGTTTGGAAAGAGCTTCGATTGAAATAATCGAAGTTGCTGATGCAACGACTGCTGCTTTTGTCAAAAAACCACGTCTTGTAAGTTCGATATTATCTAAATTCATATAAATCTCCTTCTTCGTATTTTTTTTGGAAAACGACACCACGAATCCAACACGGAATTGCATTTGAATTGCATTTGAATTGCATGTAGTGATTGAATTATAGTAAAATATGAATTCAATAAGCAAGTAAGTGCGACTAAAAGCAATTTCTCCAGTTCTTTGAAATAGACTTGGTTTGGTATTTGAAAACCGAGCAATTATCGCGGGCGGTTGTTCAGCTTTTCTTCGACCAATTTGGTGTTCTTGTTTGTAATATTAGCGAATTCCTTGTGTTTCGGAAAGTATTGGCGAATTAAGCCGTTTGTATTTTCGTTTACGCCGCGTTCCCACGAAGAATATGGATGACAGAAGTAGAAATCCGCGTTCAAAAAAGTAGCGATTTGTTGATGTTCAGAGAATTCTCGACCGTTGTCGCTGGTGATTGTTTTGACGGCTAAGCCATTTAATTCATTACAGATAGCGTCTCGCGTCAAGCCTCCAGTTTTTTGTTTAATCCGTCTCATTTTGAGCAGTTTCGATTTTCTGTCAACCATCGTCACGATGTTTTGTTTGTGACCTTTTCCAATCACGGAATCGACTTCCCAATCGCTGATTCGTGATTTTTCGGCGACGATTTGCGGTCGTTCATCAATGCTGATTTGGTTCACTAATTTGCCTCGTTTTGAATAAGAACCATAACGTTTTTTTGCGTTTTTTGCGACACCAAAGATGCTCATAAAGGTTGCCACTATTGAGTTTATCGCGATAAATGTGCTGATAAATCCATTCGTGACTAACTTTATGTTTACCGTTAATTTGCTCCGGACTCCATTGGCGAATTCTTAAATCAGCTTCGATTGCAGTCCAAGTTTGCACCGAAATTCGAACTTTAGCTTTATTGTCACGCCGGCTTAGTGCAGCATTATCAGCATATTGAGGACGATATACGCGTTTTGACAAATTGCGTTTTACCTCGCGATAAAACGTAGATTTATGCACTCCGAGAGATTTCGCAATCTCAGTTTTTGCAATCTCGAGCTTCAAAAACAGAGGAATTTAGTATCTTTGTTCTAAAGTAAGCTGTTTGTATTTTTTCATATCAATTATTTTATGTCGACATTAAAGAGCGAAGATGCTAGCCCAACTTACTCTTTTCTGGCGACCTAAGAATTGCACTTAACTACTTGAATTCAAGTTACATTTTTTTCACCGATTATCAATAAATTTTTTCCGACCGGAATTCTGATTTTATTTTCAATAAATTTTGTAATCGGGACGACTAATCTGTCGTAAAGATGAATAGCGGCACTTTCCATTTTGACTGATTTGAGAATTCTGTATTTGACTAACCAAGGAAGAATTCCAGGTCCGTCAAAATAACGGCAAACGAGTAAATTAAAACCCGCCGATTGACATAATTTCTCTAATTCAACTTTCCGATAACGGCGATAATGTCCGATAGTTTTGTCAAATTCACTAAAAAGTATAGGTAATGCTGGCACAAATATAAAAACCCGCCCAGATTTGTTCAAAGTTTGCCAGATAAGTTTCAGTTCCAATAAGTCATCTTTGATGTGTTCCAGTACATTGATATAAATTATTGAATCAGGTGATTGCTCAGTTTCGATCTGTTTGGCAACTTCGGCAAATATGTTGGAAAAAATTCGTGTTTTTGTAACTTCGTTTTTACCTTTTACATTCAGTTTCAATAATTCTGCCATATCAGAAGGTTCAACAAGCGAAAGTGTTTGAGGTTTACTTTCCAGCAGAAGTTCGGAAAATGCTCCCGTTCCTGCTCCTACTTCGACTATATCTTTTCCTAAAAATGGCTGAATAATTTCATATATCCAACGATGATAATTTACGGCAAAATCCATTGCTTCCAAATCTTTACCTATATATTGAATTTTATTGCTCATAATGTTCAGAGATGCTAAAGAGAAATAGATGTCGTTAATAATAGAAGAATTTGAAAACAGCAATTAAACAGTAAAATATCGTTCGATAGGATGTCTATATATTGTCTTGTAATCTGAATATAACACTAAAGTTCTTCAGATTTCTTTAACGCAGGAACTTGTGGAATTACTTTAAAAGACTTTTCTAGATTGCAAAATAAATTAAACCGAATTATGTAAAAAAAAGCGGCAATTCCGTCGATGAAAGTAATTTTTTTTCCTTCTTCGTATGTTCTGCCGTAATAACTGATAGGAACCTCATAAAGCACACATTTCAGTTTCGCAACTTTTGCAGTTACTTCGATTTCAAATCCGAAACCTGACGATGTAATTTCTAAATTGCGAATTATATCGCCACGAAAAGCCTTGTAACAAGTTTCAATATCGGTCATATTCAGATTAGTAAATATGTTCGACAAAAACGTCAAACCTTTATTTGCAAGATAGTGATAAAAATAAAGAACACGAGTAGCCCTTTTTACCATAAACCGCGAACCATAAACCACATCAGCAAATCCGCTCAATATTGGAGCAATTACTTCAGTAATTTCAGACGGATCATATTCAAGATCAGCATCTTGGACAATAACTATGTCGCCGATTGTATGGGCAAATCCGGTTTTTAATGCTGCCGTTTTTCCTTGATTTTTTGGTTGTCTGATATATTTTATAATCGGGTTTTCAGTAGCAAGTCTTTGTGCAATTTCTGAGGTGTTATCGGTAGAACCGTCATCAACAACTACGATCTCGAGTAAAATAGAGATATTCATCAGTTTACTAATAATTTCTTTCAAAGTTTTCTCTTCGTTATAAACGGGAATAACTACCGATAAACATTTCACGGTTATATTTGTATCAAGATTTGACATAATTTAATTACCACATCATTTGTGCCGAAAAAGCCGCAAATTACCAGTTTGATAGTATGGCTTTTCTTCAAACCAATTTTTTATTATTCGATTAATTCTTTCATCGTTGCCAAAAACTAACATTACATCAAATTTACTGTGATGTAATTGTAATAAAGAATCCAGTTTGGCAATTTTGTCCGATATATTTTCAGGATTGCAAAGAATGTATGTATTACAATCACGAAACTCAAAACTGAATTGTTTTTCAGCAGAATCTTTGGCAACAATCGGAAAAATATAATAACCTATTTCGTAATTATCCCAAACTTTACCTGTTTTGCCAATTCCCAATAAAGGACTAAGACTTGTTTCGGGAATTGGTTTAAAACGGCATCCGTTTTCAATTAAAAGTATTGATCCAAACGATTCGTTAGGCTTAATTTCTTGATTAGCGAGTAAAAATTGTTGACTGACACTATTCGCCGACAAACTGTATTCCCAAATGACCGATATTTGAAATATGATAATTAAACCAAGAATAATTTGTATGGGTATCTTAAATTTAAATGAACTGTTAAAACGAAACAACGGGATGAAAAAAATCAATCCGCACAATAAAACTCTTTCTCTTAAAAACGCACCGTGTGAACTCCCAAAATCGTCTGGGGCAAAAACCCAAAATAAGACCGATAAAAACGGAATCATCAACCAAACAAAATTCTGATAAAAGGAAAACTTACTTTTTTTATAATAAAAAAAAGTTGCCAAAAGTATGCAAGCAAGAACAAAAAACAGCCACAGAAAAGGTGAAAAGACAGCAAAAAATGTTGAATCTGTAGCGATAAATGGGAATGCTTTTCGGCTTAATAACTGGAAAGGGTCGGCAGCCTGTAAGTGTAAAATCCAATTAGATATAGAAAAAGGGTTTTCCAAATTTCGCCAAACTGGAAAAATTTCGCCACTCATTCTGTTCACAAATCTGTAACCGATAAGTAAAGGAAGAGAAGGTAAAATAGCCACAAAAAGCCAGCTCAACGATTTCAACAGATTTTCTTTGCTGGCGGAAAAACTCAAGGCGATTAATCCAACAATTAGCATTCCGAAACTGATAATATGGCTCAGAAAAACCAAGACGACTAAAACCGCCAAAATCAAAGTTCGATATAAATTAAGTTGATTTCGCCAATGCCAAAAAAGACCAATTGTAAAAATTACTCCGATAACGCCAATAATAAAATTGTAAAAACCGAAAAACCACATCCAATTAAGAGCCAAAACGGCACCAATCAAAAGACTCGTGTTTAAGCCTTCACGACCAACTGTTTGCCATCTTAACCAACCGATTGCCGCCACAAATAATACAAATGTTAAAGTTACAATAATTTTTGTTACAGTTTGTGGTGTGAAAAATAATAAAAGAAAAACTAAAAGCCAATGACCCGTTAAATTTGGAATCGGAACCGGATTAAGTTGATAAGATTGTGTAAAATTTTGATTATCTTTTAGAATTTCGGTAATTAGATAAGCATTATATAAATGTGGAGTTCCGTCTTGATTAACATAATTATCAACACTCCAAATCGGCAAACAAAGTATTAATAAAATGAGTATAAAAAGAGAAAGCGATAACCATTTTTGATTTATTGATTTCAAAAATGTTGTTATTTCGCTAGTTTGCATTATATCTAAATTATGTCATTTTGATTTATTTTTGTAAAGTTATTGAGTAAAATCAGTTATATAGTTGAGTATGCTTCGAAAACCTCAAACAATGAAAAGTTGCATTTATGACTTGAATCCTGCAATGTTAAGCATCTCGCAATTGGAAAATGCGAAAGTAATGTGGCTAACACATCACTTCTTAAAACAATTTTGAGCGGAATCAAGAAAGAGTTTTCAACAACAAATTCAAAATATGCAGTCGAACGATTAGTTTATAGAATGATAAATTATTGATTAAGAATATTGAAAATTTAGTGGAGGAATAAATGAAAAAAAAGAATAATGAAGTCACACGGCGAGAATTTTTAAACAAAGGTGCAACTTTAGCAGGAGTCTCTATTATTGCAATAAATTCATCAAATCCAACAGTTGTCGAAGCAGCAGAAATATCAGAAAATCAGATGCTTGCAAATGTGAGGGTCTTCACAGAAGAAACACAAACTTTGACCAATAAGACAATATCAAGTAAAGAGAATATTCTTGGGACTGATTATGTAAATGTGCGAGAGTTTGGTATTGGTTTGTCTGGTGACAATAACATAACAGATTCACTGAACGATGCAATCAATTACCTAGCTTCATCGAATCCACCAGGAGGACAAATTTTGATTCCTCGAGGCATTTGGGTATCTAAAGGCAATCATGAAATCTCAGATTCGATTTCGATTGAAGGAGCAGGTTACAATTTGAATCCAGGATATGGTGGAACAGAAATTCATTTGTCTGGTGCTAACAAAGCCTTGTTTCTACTTCATACGGATAGACGAAATTGCTCTCTTAAAAACTTGGCGATTAATATGGGCAATCAGTCAAATACAATAGGTATTCTGATGACCGACAATCAAACTAATGGGGGCTTAATATACCATACAAACATAGAAAATGTTGGATTTCATGGTGGCACATTTGGAATCAAGGTTGAATCACAAACACTTTCAGGTTTTGAATGTATTTTGAATCGGTTCGAACGGTTGTCATTTCTCGGTTGCAGAACTGCCTTTTACTGCAATTCAATAAACGGTGGTTATTCGTTTGACAACTGTTATTTTATTTTGCCACCAAGGGTGGATCCAACATCCTCGCTTCCCGATGGAATCCCACCCGGCGTTGGTTTAGATTGTATTACAGTAGGTAATTTATCTGCGGAACACTGCCTTTTTGTCGGAACTAGTGTAACAGCGAATCATGTTCCGCCAATCGATGGTACAACTATTTTGCGAACAACAGGTGCATTTAATAATATTAGTTTTCATGATTGTCAGGACGAAAACATTCAATATTATTATCAAAACAGTTCAAATCATTGGCTTGTTCCTATTGTTTTCCGAAATTGTTTGATTCAGTCAAGTTTCTCATTTTCGGCAAGTGGTTCTGTTGTTTTTGATTCGTGCAGAATAAATGTTACAAAGTCAGGTACAAACAAATCAATTACAGGGATCATTGATTCCGCAAACGGTGGGGCGGATGTTCATATTAAAGGTGCAACAACTCTATTTACAAACCTTATCGGTACGAGTACAACATTCAACGGATTTACACATCCCTTCTCACGATTGCTCTATGAGTCATTGGAAACTGGACTTCCTGTAATTAACCCAGCTCCTGTTGCCCCGGGCATTTATGGAATTGATAACGCAACTAGGGGAATTGTCAGCTTGGTAACGGGAATCTCGGAAGTAACAATAGTTCACAACCGTGTTACCGTGGACAGTATTGTTTTTGCCCAGTTAAGAGAAATAGACCCCGGAACCACAAGGATTAGCTACGTGAGGTGTTTTCCAGGATATTTTAAGATTCATTTGAATCAAAACACTTCGACAACACTTAGCGTAGCTTTTAAGATTGAAAGCTAATTAATGAATACAAAGTCTTAATAAGAGCATGTAATTAAGATTGCCCTCAGATGCAAAAATGCTTTTAAATTTAATGGAACGGATGATGGTCGAAATTAAAATCTTAATTTGGAAATTACTAATTTCGAAACTGAGTAGAAGTTACTGAACACCAAACTTTTTTTCTATTTGCGAAGACAAAAAATAAACACTCACTTGAACATATTGCCAAGTGGGTTGTTATTGAGTAATAGTATGACTTTTAGATTGTCCACAAATCACAATGATTCGAATAGAAATCATAACACCGATTTACAACCGTAAACATATGACGCTTCAATGTTTGCAAAGCATTTCGCGGCTTAAAGATGAAGGTCTTAATATACACACAATTATTGTTGACGATGGATCAACTGACGGCACAAGCGAGGCTATTCGTAATAAATTTTCTGAAGTCGAAATAGTTTTTGGCGATGGAAATCTTTGGTTTACTGAAGGAACAAATGTTGGAATTCGGGCAGCATTAAAGCATAATCCAAAATATGTTTTATTGATTAATGATGATCAGGTTTTCGATGAAGATTCGGTAAGGTTTATGGTAGAAACTGCCGAAAAATATCCAAAATCTATTGTAGGATCGCTATTATTACTTTGGGATGAACCTCACAAATTATTTCAGGTTTCACCAAGATGGGAAACGCTTTCGGGCGGTTGGCGGCATTGGTATCAGCAAACGGTTTGGACTATTCCAGAAAAGCCGTGGGAAGTCGATATCATTGTCGGAAATTGTGTTTTGATTCCAGTAGAAGCTATTGAAAAGCACGGACTTATGGATAGCAAAAGGTATCCAAACTTTGGTGATGCGGAATATACTCCGCGATTAAAGAAGAAAGGTTATCGTCTCCTCATTGATCCGCGAGCTAGAGTTTTTTGTCAACCAAATTACGTTCCAGCATCAATAACTAAAATGTCGCTAAAACAAAAATTTAACGCCCTTTTTGTCAATCTCGGACACATCCACAATCTTCGTCGTCGTTTTTATTCGAACATTGATGCAGCACCAACAAAACTTCATGGAATCGTTGCTTTTTTATCGTTTTGTTTTCGTCTAATCACAAAAAAAAGTATTGAGCGAACTTCGTGGGTTGAGAAACAAATCGAAAAACCATTAAAAGAAGAATTTGCTGATAGAATTGTATCAGAATGAACAAAAAAAAAAAGCAGATTATTTACGTTTGGGATTATCTTGAATGGGGCGGAGTTCAGATTTATTTTTTAGCTTTGATGCGGCAAGTTGAAAAAAAATACAAAGTTATAGCAATACTCCCAAAAGATTCATCCGAAAAACTTATAAGCTATTTAATGGCTGATAATTTTGATTTTGAATATTTTGATAGCAATAAAGATTCAAATTCACTAAATAACTTTTTTGGTAAAATTACCAGGCGATTTAATAATTTATTTTGTAATTTTAAACTAGCTCAAAAACTTTCAAAAGAAGATTTGAAAAACTCAATTATACAAATAGATGTAACTCCGTGGGCAAATTTTGTATTACTTTTTTATCTAAGTTTTCGAACAAAAGTATTTGTGACATTTCATACTGCTTTGCCAAATATTTCAAAGGTTTATAAATTTTTATGGAAATTAAAATTTGGAATTTTAGGACGTTTTGATAACTTTCACATTGCTGTTTCTAATTTGGAAGTGAAAAATAGCTTACAACCCTTTCTTGCAATTAAGAAATTTGAGAAAATCCGTTTAGCATATTCAGGAATAAACAGATTAGAAATCCTAAATATTTTAGAAAATCAGTCAAAACCAGATAAAATTGCTGCGAGATACAATTTTCCTGACGATAAATTTTGGATTTGCAACGTTGGTCAATTTATTGAACGCAAAGGCTGTTGGTATTTATTAGAAGCGTTGCAAGAATTAAAAAAAACTCACCAGGATTTATTTTTTTATTGGCTCGGAACTTCTGATTTAGATAGTGAGACACTTTTGAAAATTGAGAGTTACGATTTAGGCGATAGTTTTCGGTTTTTGTCTGCCAAGGAAATTGGGAATACTCGTAGTGAATTATTAAATCTTATAAATTGTGCCGATTTATTTGTTATGCCAAGTTTAGAAGAAGGACTTCCAATTGGTTTGATTGAAGCAATGGCACTACAAAAAGCCGTAATTGCCAGCAAAATAAATGCAATTCCAGAAGCAATTATACATCTGGAGAATGGTTATTTGATTCCATCAAAAGATTCAAACAAAATTGTGGAAGCGATTGAGAAACTTAAACTTGATTCTGAATTACGAAATAGATTGAGCCTAAACGCCCAAAAAACAGCTTTTGAAAAATTTGATGAGCAAAAAAGTGGAGAAACAATGCTCGAATTTTATGAAAGTGTTTCTTAAAATAATTGTCAAATAATCTACAAAACAAAGAAAATTTTCCGAAAATTAGTTTTAAGCGAAATGTTTTATTTAACATTGTTTCGTGGTTTTTGCCGTTGATTGTCGCGTTTATAGCAACGCCGATAATTATCAACCAAATTGGTCTGAAAAATTATGGACTATTTTCGTTAATTCTCGGGTTTATCAGTTATTCATTTACATTTAATGTTGGTCGTGCTGTAACCAAATATACTGCTGAATTCCGAGCAAATAATCAAAATGAAAAGATTAATGATGTTATTTTATCTGGACTTTTTGTCAACATATTTTTAGGATTTTTAGGTTTCGTTTTGATAGTTTTAATGACAAATTGGCTTGTTGTTGATATTTTTTTAATTAGTGAAGACCTTAAAGAAACGGCAAAGATTGGATTTTATATTGCAGCTTTGACAATTTTTTTGACAATGATAGGTCAAGTTTTTATTGCTGTATTACAAGGTATTCATCGATTTGATTTATATTCAGGAATTATAACAATAATAAGTTTGTTTCTTATAGTTGGCAATTTAGTCCTCGTTTTTTTTAATTATAGTATTCAGTCGCTTTTGGTTTGGAACTTAATTACAGTTTTATTTTCAACAATTGCGTTTTTTTCTTTCTCTCAAAAATATCAAAAGATTGGGAGCTTAACTTTAAACTTTAGTATTTTAAAATCAATTGTCAAATACGGCTTAAGTGTGACAGCTTATCAAATTCTCGGCAGTCTCTTACTTTTATTTGAAAGAACGCTCATAACTAGAATGTTCGGCGAGGAATCATTAACATTTTATATAGTTCCGATGGCTTTAGGTATTTATATACATTCATTTATCACGAGTTTAACGATTGCAATTTTTCCAATTACTAGCCAAATTAAATCAAGCGAGAATAAAGAAAAACTTTTATCAATATATATGAAATCAAGCAAGATTGTTTTTGCTTTGGTTACTTGTCTGTGCGTTATTTTTATTGCGGCTAATAAAGTTATTCTCAAACTCTGGATTGGTGGGGAACTCGGAGAAACATTTGCTGAAAAATCATCAGATATTTTAGTAGTTCAAGTTATTACTTTCGGATTACTTGCTATTGTAATCATCTCCTGGATACTTGTTGAAGGTGTAAAAAATGCATTTTTCAATTCACTACAAACTTTACTTTGGTTGTTAATTGGAATCCCATCAATGATTTGGCTCGCACCAATTTATTCAAGTTTTGGTATAGCCGTAGGTAGATTAATTGGTGTTTCAATTATTCCAATTACAATCCTAATCGCAGAAAAATGGGTTTTTGGTAAACCTTTATGGAGATTTTGGTCTAAAAATCTTATAATTTTGAGTCTAGTGTTTGTTGGCTCATTTTACCTTGAACAGTTTTTGTTGAATTCATTTTCGCAAACTCGTTTTATCTTTGTTTTGGAAGCGATTTTTGTAGGATTTTCTTTTTTTACATCGCTATTTATTGTTGGTTTTTTTAATGACGAAGAAAAAATGTGGCTTCGTAATATTTTTAAATTTTAATTAATGCTCGAATTTATTATAAAAAAGTGGTTAAAGTTCTTTCGCCTTTATACTTATTATTCTCCTATAAGAAAAGGGAAGTATCGTCTTTTTGCTTTTGCGATGCAAACGTGTAAATTTTTACCAATTAAGATTGATTCTTACACAAAAGATGGAAGACATTTTGAATCGAATTTAACGACTAAAATGCACGAAACAGTGTTTTTCTTAGGTGAATATGAAAGAGCTGTAACTCATGTAATTAAGAATGTGGTAAAAAAAGGTGATGTTTGTCTTGATGTTGGTGCAAATTTTGGTTGGTATTCAACTCTTTTACACGATTTAGTTGGAAATTCTGGTGAGATTCATGCATTTGAACCTGTTCCACCAATATTTGATGAATTAGAACAGAATTATACTTTAAAGCATTCTCCAGTTAATCTTAAAATTGTGAATTGTGCTTTAGGTGATTCTCCAGGAGATGTTGAATTATATGTTTTTCCTGATTTACCAAACGGACATGCGTCAATTTCCAAACAAGGTAATGATAAATTTATTCCTTACAAAGCTAAGATTATTACTCTTAATTCATATCTGAAAAATAACAAATTAAAAGATGTAAATTTTGTAAAAGTTGATATTGAAGGTGCGGAAAAAATGTTTCTCTTGGGAGCTACTAATTTATTTAAACAAAAAATACCACCAATTTTTGTCATCGAAATGGCACTTGGCACATTGAAAAGTTTTGATCTTAAACCAAAAGATTTAATAAATTTTATTCGAGAACAATTCGAATACAATTTTTTTGTAATCAACGAAATTAATTTTAGCTTAAAACAAATTGAAAACTTTGAGGAAAACGAAATCGGAGCAAATGTTTTGTGTGTTCCTGCTAATTTCTATAATGATCGTTTAAAAAAACTCATTTTAGAATAGATAAACCCTTTTTTAATGTTAAATAAAATCTTGATAACTGGCGGAACTGGCTTTATTGGAACAAATTTTGTTAAAGAATTAGTCAAATTAGGTTGTTCGCCAA
The DNA here is from genome assembly GCA_031414415.1 of Acidobacteriota bacterium. Taxonomy (GTDB): domain Bacteria; phylum Acidobacteriota; class Blastocatellia; order Pyrinomonadales; family Pyrinomonadaceae; genus JANNVK01. Next base: position 10,308 of record JANNVK010000092.1, on the reverse strand, counting down.
CAATAATTTCACGAAACATTAAAAATAATACTTTAAATAAAACATTTGCAGGTAAAGTAGATTTTATTGAATTAGATTTGTGTGACTTTGAAAAGACAAGAGACTTTATAAAAAAAAATCGCCCAGATTTGATTGTAAACCTTGCCGGAACAAATAATAAGAATGATCAAGATGATCGTATTTTTGAAAAATTAAATTTTAAAGCGGCTGTTAATCTCTTTGAAATTGCACGAGAAATTAATGTAAAACGATTTATTCAAATCGGCACAGCAGATGAATATGGTTGTCAAACAACTCCGCAAAAAGAAACTTTTGATTTACAGCCAAAATCCGCATATTCGAGTTCAAAAGCAAATGCAACTAAATATGGTTTATCAATGTTCAACGAATCGAAGTTTCCAATAGTTATTTTACGTCCGTTTACTGTTTATGGATTTGGGCAACCAAATCAAATGTTTCTCAATCAACTAATTTATAGTGCCCTAAGAAATGAAACATTTAGAATGACTGAAGGAAATCAAAAACGAGACTATATATTCATCAAAGACATGGTTGCAGCTATAATTTCTGCAAGTTTTGAAAAAAATATTGAAGGCGAGGTTTTTAATATTGGAAGCGGAGTTGCATTTCCGTTGAGGGAAATTGCAAAAAAAGTATGGAATATTACAGGAGCTGATAGTGAAATGTTGCAGGTTGGTTTCAGAAAGGCAAATGATTCAGAACTTCTTGACACTTTTGCTGACATTACAAAAGCAAAAAAAATGTTAGAATGGCATCCGGAAGTTTCACTTGATGAAGGTTTGAATCAGACCATCGAGGCTATAAAAAAAGTTTTAAGATTGAAGGAAAAAAATAATGGCTGAAAAGTTTGAATTAGTGCAAAGAGTTGAATATTTGAAAAAAATCTGTAAAAGAAAAAAAGTTTTGCATCTTGGGTGTACAAACTATCCTTATACGGAACAATCTCTTGAGCATAATTCATTATTACACCTAGAATTGAAGGAAATATCTAGCGAACTTTGGGGATTTGATTTCGACCAACGCGGACTTGATATCCTTATTTCAAAAGGTATCGATAATCTACACGTTGCCGATCTTGAGAAACTTAATGAATTGAACCTTAATGAGACTTTTGATGTCATAATTGCCGGAGAAATGATTGAACATCTTTCAAATCCTGGACTTTTTCTTAATGGAATAAGGCGATTTATGAATCCACAAACTAACCTTGTAATTACCACTATCAATGCTTATTGCGGTATGCGTTACGCAATTTATGCACTTCGTGGTAAACGCGGAGCAAATGAACCTGTTCATCAAGATCATGTAGCTTATTATTCATATTCAACGCTAAAATTGATTGTTGAGCGAGCAGAACTAAAAGTTAAAAAATTCTCATTCTATGATATGGGACCTGAACATCGCCCACATAACAAGTGGTACTGGAATTTAGCTAATGACATTTCAGTGAAATTTAGCCCACAGATGTCTGACGGAGTGATTGCTGAATGCAGTTTAATTAGTTAGTTATAATGCAGAGAATTGAGAGAATAAATTATAGTGGACAAGATAAACGTTTAGGAATATTAATTCCTGTTTTGGCGTTGTGGGCAATTGTAATTGTTGTCGGATTAGTCTGGTTTTTGTTAGACACAGACTTATCAAAAACTTTTCCTCAATACTATCTTTTCCCATGGGTTTTATTGACTGCATTATCAATTGCAATTCCTAATTTATACTTAATAAAAGCTAAGCAATTTAATTTCTTTCATCCCTTAACTTTTGCAGCTTGGTCATATTTTATTCCAGCATTTGTTATTGGTGGGTTAATTCTTTCAACTGGCATCTCCGAACCTTGGTTTATGTCGCTTATCAGCGATGCTCAATATAATTTACCATTAACTATGGTTTATGTTTCGCTTGGTTATTTAGGATTATCTGCGGGGTTTTTCTTTCCTTTTTCTAATAAATTGGGAACTAAAGTTGGTGAATTATTACCAAACTGGGATTGGCAACCAAAGCAAATATTAATTCCTGCACTCGGTCTTTTATTAATCGGATTAGCAAATAATGTTTTAGCCTTTGTATTTGGAATCATAGGTTTTCAAAGATCCGAAGAAATTGGTGCTTACGATGGATCGTTGTTTTTGTTGACTTTATTGTGGTTTGAAGCAAGTTTTGTGCTTTGCTTGTGGATTTTTAAGTCAAAGCAATTAAATGTAAACCATTATTTTGTTATTGGTATATTGGCATTCATGACTTTAAGTAAAGCTGCTTTCCAAGGAAATCGTGGAAGTCTCTTGCTGGTATTTATTTTGGTAACTATGGCATATGTTTTTTCTGGTAGAAAGATAACTTTCAAACATGGTGTTTATGGTTCGTTAATTTTAGTAGCCGTTCTTTTAGTTGGAATGATTTACGGAACAACTTTTAGAAGCATCAAGCAAACGGAATCAAAGGTCAGTATTGATCAATATATCGAATATGTTTTCACCGCAATTGGCTCAGTTTTCGAACAAGATTTGAGTGCAAATTTACTACAAGGTTTTAACGCAATTGCTGAAAGGCTCGAATCTGTCAGTTCTCTTGCGGTTGTAGTTGCAACACATGAACAACTTCAACCATACGAAGAAAGTTATGGTTTAGACAACAATATAATTAAAGATAGTTTGATTTTTTTTATTCCAAGAATATTGTGGCGAGACAAACCAGTTGCTTCTGAATCACATAGATACGCTGATTTATATTTTAACTTTAGCGAGAATTCCTTTGCGGTTACCCCAATGGGAGACTTATTACGTAACTTTGGTCCCGTTGGAGTTCCGCTTGGAATGATGCTTTTAGGCTTTTTTCTCCGTGTTGTTTATACATCCTTAGTTAAAGTAAAAACCGGTTCTATTTGGCGATTAACGATGTTTTATATGCTTTTAACCACAGTTTCTTACGAAGGATTTTATAGCACAATTATTCCATATTTATTCAAATACGGAACAGTCGCTTTGCTTGGAATTTTATTTATTCAATTTTTTGTGTGGCAATCTAAACGTGGTTTGAGGAACTAAACGTTTTAAATTATGGAAATTACAGTTTTTACAAATGGCTGTTTTGATATTTTGCATGCTGGTCATGTCGATTTACTAAATCGTGCAAAATCTTTAGGCACAAAGTTGGTTGTTGGAATAAATAGTGACAATTCAGTTAAGAAAATAAAAGGATTTTCGCGTCCAATTGTTGAGGAAAAAGAACGTGCTTTAATGCTTTTGGCACTTGAAGCGGTTGATGAAGTTAGAATTTTTGATGATTCAACTCCGCAAAAATTAATTGAAGAACTTAAACCAAATATTCTTGTAAAAGGTGGCGATTGGAAAGTTGATGAAATTGTCGGTGCAGATTTTGTCACTAAAAATGGTGGAAAAGTTTATTCTTTGCCTTTGAAAGATGGATTTTCTACAAGTTCTATAATTGAAAAAATTCAAAATGAAACTAAGAATAATTCTCAAAAAATAATTACCGAAAACACAATTACCAATTCTCTAAAAGAACATTTATCAATTTTTGAAACTTTACTAAATCAAACAGAATCAATCGAAATCACTGGAAACATTATAATTAATGCTTTAAAAAATGGTAACAAAATACTTCTTTGCGGAAATGGTGGAAGTGCAGCTGACGCACAACATATCGCAACTGAAATCACTGGAAGATTTGAAGTTGAACGAAGTGGTTATCCGGCAATTTCATTAACAACTGATAGTTCTGCTTTGACGGCAATTGCAAACGATTATGGATTTGAAAAAGTATTTTCTCGTCAAGTTGAAGCAATAGCTAAAAAATATGACGTTGTAATCGGAATTAGCACAAGTGGAAATTCACCAAATATAATTGCTGCAATTATGTCAGCGAGAGAAATAGGTTGTAAAACCATTGGATTAACTGGCGAAACAGGAAAAAAACTTGCGTCAATTTGTGATTCTAGTATTTTGGTTCCAAGTTCCAGAACTGCAAGAATTCAAGAAGCACATATCACAATTGGTCATTTGTGGTGCGAAATGGTGGACAAAAATTTACAATGAAAGTGCCTGATTTCTCAAATGTAAATGTTTTAGTTATCGGCGATGTAATGCTTGACCGATACATTTACGGTTCAGTAAATCGAGTTTCACCTGAAGCTCCGGTTCCGGTTGTTCAGCTCCAGAAAACAATACTTTCAGTTGGTGGTGCAGCAAATGTTGCAGCCAACATTGTCGGATTAGGTGCAAAAGTTTCACTTGTCGGGATTATTGGTGTTGATATGGAAGCATCAGAGCTTACTTTGGCTTTATCAGAAATTAATATTTCTCCAGATGATTTGTATAAGAAAGCTGGAAGAAAAACAACAGTTAAAACTCGTGTTATTGCCCAAAACCATCATATTGTCAGAATTGATCAAGAAACTACTGAAAAATTGTCTGAAACAGACGAAAGAATTATTTGGTCAAAAATTGAATTATTGATTGAAAATGCTGCAATTGTTGTTATTTCTGATTATGCAAAAGGCATGCTGACCGATAATTTAATTTCATTAATAATTTTAAAATGTAATGAGACTTCAAAGAAAATAATTGTTGATCCGAAAGGGAACGATTTTTTAAAATATCAAGGTGCAACCATTTTGACACCAAATCGCAAAGAAGCCTTTGAGGCTCACAAAACAAATGAAATTGAAATTGAAATTGTCGGGAAAAATTTAATTGCAGATAACAATTTGTCTTTTTTGTTAATTACAGAAGGTGAGGACGGAATGACATTGTTTCAGAAAAATGAAATGCCAACCAAATTTTCGTCTGTTGCGAGAAAAGTATTTGATGTAACCGGAGCTGGAGATACTGTGATTGCGACTTTAAGTGTTACATTAGGTTATGGTATGGATTTAATTGATTCTGTTAAACTTGCTAATGTTGCAGCCGGATTAGTTGTTGAAAAAGTTGGAACCACAACAGTTGAATTAAAGGCATTGCAAAATCATATTTAAAGCAAACATTTATGAAAGTATTGTTCATTGAAAGAAGTCCAACAACTACAGTAAGTCTCGAAAAAGTATTTCGTGAAGTCGCACAACAGCTTACTGAAAAGGGAATTGAAGTAGAATTTCAACAAATGCCATTTGGAAATAACCTTTTGGGAATTATCAAAAATCTTCTTTTTTTTAAGCCCCAAAAAGCAGATATTTTTCATATTACCGGACATATTCACTATATTGCCTTGAAATTACCAAAGTATAAAACAGTGCTTACAGTCCACGATTTGAGAATTCTTCACGATAGAAACGATATTAGACGTTCAATAATAAAATATCTTTTTTTTGATTTACCCGTGAAACGTTTAAAATATCTAACCGTTATATCAAAAGCGACGAAACTTGAGTTAATAAACGAGACAAAATGCGATGAAAATAAAATTTCTATTATTGAAAATCCTGTCTCAAAAGTTAAAGATGAAATAAAATTTAAAGAATTTAATCAAACTAATCCAGTTATTTTGCAAGTTGGAACTGCTTCACATAAAAATATACCAAATCTTATAACTGCTTTAAAAGGAATAAATTGCACTCTTAAAATCATAGGTAAACTTGAACCGAAATTTTCTGAATTGTTAAGATATATCCGTTATGAAAACGTTAACGACTTAAATGAAGAAGAAATGCAAAATGCTTATTCCGATGCTGATATTGTTTCATTTTGCTCAACATACGAAGGTTTTGGACTTCCAATTATTGAAGCACAAATGTTCGGCAAACCTTTAATCACCAGCAAATTGAGTCCGATGAAAGAAGTTGCTGGAGAAGGTGCTTGCCTAGTTAACCCATTGGAAATAGAAGATATTAGGTCTGCAATATTGAAGATTATTTCTGATGAAGATTATCGAAAAGCTGTGGTTTTACAAGGCTTTAATAATATAAAACGGTTTGATTCAAACAAAATTACACAACAATATGCTGATTTATACAAAAAAATCGTAATTAATTAAATGGAAAGAAAAAAAATTTTAGTTTTTTGCGATTATTATCTTCCCGGCTATAAAAGCGGCGGCGGAATGAGAACAATCGCAAATATGATTGATCGTTTGGGAGAAAGTTACGACTTTTTTGTCGTGACTCGTAACCACGACGGTCCTTTCGATAAAAAACCATATAAATCTGTCAAATATAATGAATGGAATAAGTTAGGAAACGCTAATGTTTTTTATCTTGAACAAAAAGAACTAACTTTTACAAGATTTAAGGAATTTATACAGCAAGTAAACCCGACAACAATTTATTTAAATAGTATTTTTGGGAAACCTACTAGGTTGATTTTATTTCTAAAAAAATCAGGATTTATTAAACAACAAATTATTCTTGCCCCAGAAGGCGAACTTTCAACTGGTGCAATTTCTAATAAACCTTTTGTCAAAAGAACATATATTAATTCTAAAAGGCTTCTAAATCTTTACAACAATATTATTTGGAAAGTTTGTTCCGAAATAGAAAAAAAAGAGGTTGAGAAAATAAAAGGAACTGGCGGTGAGATATTTATAGCACCTAATATGTCTCCAAAGATTATACTTCCTAATTATCAACAAAATAATAAACCTCAAAAACATAAAGGTGAGGCAAAATTAGTGTTTTTGTCACGTTTTGCCCGAAAGAAAAACTTCAAGTGGTTTCTCGAAAATATTTCACAAGTTACAGGGCAATTGAGTGTTGATGTCATTGCACCGATTGAAGATGAAGGTTATTGGCAAGAATGTTTAAAGTTAATTGAAAAGCTACCTGACAATATTTCTATTAAACACGTTGGTTCAATTCCTTACGAAGAAGCACTAGAAAAGCTCGTAGATTATCATTTTTTTCTATTGCCAACACTTGGTGAAAATTTTGGTCACGTTTTTATTGAAGGACTTTCAGCAGGTTGTCCAATCATAGCAAGCGACAGAACACCTTGGTTAAATCTTGAAGAAAAGGGAATTGGTTGGGATATTCCGCTTGAAAACCCAAATCTTTGGTTTGAAATACTAAATTATTGTCTCAATATGGAACAAACTGAGTATTCAAAATTATCAGAAAAATCTCGAAATTATGCAGTAAATTGGTTATCTGACAGCAAATTAGCTGAATCAACGGATGCAGTTTTAAATTTTAGCGTCGAAAATACTTTAATTTAATTTATGAAAATATTGATTTTAGGTGCATTTGGAATGCTTGGTCATAAACTTATTCAAGTTCTCAGTGAAACTCATGTAGTTTGGGCAACTGCAAAAAGTTTTGAACACAAATCCAATAACAACAAACGTCTTTTATTTAATGTAAATGCTGAATCAATTGAAACAGTTCGTGATGCAATTTTAAAAGTAAAGCCTGATGTAATTGTTAATGCAATTGGCGTTATCAAACAGATAGAATCATCGAAAAATGTTGTAAAAGCATTAACTATTAATTCAATATTTCCTCATTTGGTTACTGAAATTGCAAATGAAATAGGAGCAAGATTTATTACAATCAGCACAGATTGTGTGTTTTCAGGTGAAAAAGGCAATTATTCAGAAAATGATATTCCTGACGCAACTGATGTTTATGGAAAGAGTAAAAATTTAGGCGAAATTGTTGACGGAAATGCTTTAACAATTCGAACCTCAATTATTGGTCACGAATTGGAAACATCACATAGTTTGTTGAATTGGTTTCTTACAAACTCCGGCGGAACTGTTAAAGGCTTTAAAAATGCTATTTTTTCAGGATTTCCAACGATAATTCTCTCGCAAATTATTGAAGATATTATTGAAAACCGACAAGATTTGCGTGGACTTTATCATATTTCGAGCGATCCAATAAACAAATTCGAATTGTTAAGTTTAATCAAAGAATTTTATCAAGTTAATATTGAAATAACTGAAGATAAAACATTCTGTATAGATCGCAGCTTAAATTCACAAAAATATAGAGAAATTGCTGGGTTTGCTCCAAAAAGTTGGAGAGAAATGATTGAAATAATGGCAAATGATAAAGGAAATAAAATATGAAAGTGATGACAATTTTCGGAACGAGACCTGAGATAATCCGTTTGAGTTTAATTATGAGATTATTAGACCAAAATTGTGAGCACACAACTGTTCATACAGGTCAAAATTATGATGAAAGTTTAAGCGATATTTTTTTAAGAGATTTAGAAGTTAGACAGCCAGATGTTCATCTCGGAATTGTTTCTAAGAGTTTTGGAGATCAAGTTGGGCAAATTTTATCAAAAACAGACGAACTATTAAATGAATATAAACCTGACAAATTAGTATTATTAGGCGACACCAATAGTGCTTTGACGGCTATAGTTGCAGCACGAAAAGGAATTCCGGTTTTTCATCTCGAAGCCGGAAACCGTTGTTATGACAATCGAGTTCCAGAAGAAGTAAATCGACGAATTATTGATCATTCAAGCGACTTTTTGTTGCCATATACTGAAAGAAGTAAGGACAATTTAGTTCGTGAAGGAATTGAAAGAGAGAGAATTTTTGTTACCGGAAATCCAATAAAAGAAGTATTAGATCATTTTTCTGACAAAATTGATGCAAGCGATGCTCTAAATCAATTTAAAGTTAAGCCTTATGAATATTTTTTAGTAACATTACATCGTTCTGAAAATGTTGATGAACCAAAACGCTTGAAACAAATTTTTGATACTTTTTGCGAAGTTGTTGATAAATTTGCTAAACCAATGCTGATAACTGTTCATCCGCGAACAGCCGCGAAACTTAATGAATTTGGCTTAAAACCAGAATCCAGCAAGATTAAATTGTTGCAACCACTAGGTTTCTTTGATTTTGTTAGACTTGAAAAAAATGCTCTTGCTGTGCTGACTGATAGCGGAACGGTGCAGGAGGAATGTGCAATTTTTGGAATTCCAAATGTTACTTTACGAGATGTGACTGAAAGACCAGAGACAATCGAATGTGGTAGTAATATTTTAAGTGGAGTGGAAACCGAAACTGTTTTACGAGCATTACAATTGGCACTATCGCAGATTGCAAATTGGCAAGCTCCAAAAGAATATTTGGCTGAAAATGTTTCTCAAATTGTCAGCAGAATCGTTTTAGGAAGATCAAATCAAAGAAAATATAGTTGATAGTTTTATGAAAATACTTATTTTCTCACAATATTATTATCCAGAAGCCGTTCCTAAAACTGCAGAACTTGCCGAATCATTATCTAAAAGAGGTCACGAAGTTTCTGTCGTAACAGGATTTCCGCATTATCCTGGAGGAAAATTGTTTGATGGATACAAACTTTCAATCTATAAACGAGAGATTATTAACCAAATTTCAGTTTTACGGTGTTTTGAATATCCTTATCATGGTGAAAAACCTATTTTGCGAATGATAAATTATCTATCATTTATGATTTCGGCACCTTTTTCAGCTTTCTTTACGCCAAAATTTGACGTTATATATGTTTGGCATCCGCCTTTAACTGTTGGAGTTGCTGCGTGGATTTTTGCAAAATTAAAAAGAATTCCCTTTGTTTATGACGTTCAGGATATATGGCCTGATTTTGTTGTTTTGTCTGGAATGATGAAAGAAGGCTCGATTGTTAGAGTTTTAAGACGACTCGAAAAGTTCGTTTACTCAAAAGCAACGCAACTAATTGTGGGAACAAATACAGCTAAACAAAATCTTCTCGGAAAATCTGTCGATACTGATAAAATATCTGTTCTACCAAATTGGATTGATGAAGAAATATTTGAAGAATTTTCGAAAACACAAAGGAAAGAAGCAAGAATAAAACTAAATTGGGAAGAAAAATTTGTTTTTTTATTTGCTGGAAACATCGGAATTGTTCAAGGATTAGAGACAATTTTAGATGCTGCTGAAATATTAAAAAGTAACCAAAATATTAAGATTGTTTTTGTTGGAGATGGAACAGATAAAGCAAGACTAACAAAGATAGCAGATGAAAAAAAACTTGAAAACGTTGAGTTTTTAGGTAGAAAGCCTTTGGAGGAAATGCCTGAACTGATGTCAGCCGCTGATTGTTTGCTCGTTCATCTCAAAGATTCTGGTCTTTCGCAGTATGTAATTCCCTCAAAAATAATGGCATATCTGGCTAGTGGAAAAACTATTTTGATTGCAATGAATGGAATTGCTGCAGAATTAGTTTTAAATGCCGAAGCCGGATTTGTTTGTGAACCTGAAAATGCATCTAAACTAGCAGATGAAATGATAAAAATATCGGCAATGAATGAATTTGAATTAAACGAATTTGGACAAAATGGCAAGAAATACTTAAGAGCTAATTTTGCAAAA
>JANNVK010000091.1:0-53556 GCA_031414415.1 Acidobacteriota bacterium | reverse complement strand
GATGATAAAACCTTATTCGACAACATAATGCGGCTCTTTCCCGTTGAAGAGAATGTTGACGATGACGCTTACGGAAAATACAAAATTGCAAAACAACTTGGCAAAGGCGGAATGGGAATCGTCTATTTGGCGAATTATACGGAAGATTTTGGAACAGAAACTTTTACCAAACAAGTTGCCCTCAAAACTATCAATCCGCAACTGAAATTAGAACCGAAAAATATCAAGATTTTCCTCAATGAAATCAAGACTTTAGCCGAATTGGAACATCCGAACATCGCCCGATTTTTGGACATTGGGACGAGCGAAAAAGGTAAGCCATTTTTCGTGATGGAATACGTTGACGGCGTTTCTGTCATCGAACATTGCAATAAGAATAAGTTTTCCATCAATGAACGGCTCGAATTTTTCCGCGAAGTTTTGGATGCGATAAATTATTCACACAGCAAGGGTTTTATCCATTGCGACATCAAGCCGAATAACATCATTGTTGATTCCAAAGGCACGCCGAAAGTGATTGATTTCGGGATTGCGTCTAAATATGGTTCGTTTATTGTCGGCAAAAATCAGACGACTTTTTTTCAAAATGCTTTTACGCCAAATTATGCGAGTCCCGAACAAATCAAGGGCGAGAAAAATCTGTCGGAAACTACTGATATTTACTCGCTTGGCGTGGTTTTGTATGAACTTTTGACGGGGCAACTGCCGATAAATCTTGATGAAAGTGAATCTTATCCGAATCTGATTTCAACTTTGGAAAAAAATGTGCCGATGACGCTCAAAAAGTCGGTGACAAAAATTGCGGATGAAACAGAAAGAGAACGACTTGCACTTGACCGCGATTGTCAAACTTTGTCAGAGCTTAAAAACAATTTACCCAACAGTTTAGACGAGATTGTCCAAAAAGCCTTGAGCCAAAAATCGAATAAAAGATACGCCAATGTTAAAGAATTTGATGCCGAAATTGCTGTTTATTTGAGCGAAGAATCTTTTTTTAAACAAATCAAAAGTGCGTTCACGATTTTGTATAAAAAAAGTGTCCGCAAGTTTAGCAGAATCCCTTTGAAATGGGCATTTGGTGGAGTTTTGGGCATAATAATTTTGCTCGGTTTGGTGTCGCAAAATTCGACTTTTTCGACTATTCCGTATTATTTGCAAATCAGATTTTCAGGTAATGAAAAAGTCAGTCTGAGCAATTCGCAAAAAAATGCGTTGGACAATTCGATAAACGCGACCAAAGAAAAAGTGTTGGCTGAATTTAACAAATATATCGTCGAATTTGAGAATAAAGAAGGTGCATTCAAAAATAATATCTGGACATTTTCAAATTTTATCGTTGCTTTATCAAGTGTCAATTATCCGCTAGAAACTGAACGACTCGATGCTATTTTGAACATAAATCAGACCGATGAAGGCTGTTGGATTGAAGAAAGAACCGGTTGCAAAATGATTATTTCGGGTTGGGTAATGCTTGCCAAAAAGAATTTGGGCAAACCAATTACCGATAAACAACTCGAATTTGTGCTAAAAAATCAATCGGCGGAAGGCTGGTTTCCCGCATATCCGTTTCCGAATGATGCCAGAAATGCGGCAACTTATCCGACTACGATAATTGTTTTGGGCTTAACGGAACAACTGCGGCATAATTTAATTTCTGCAAATAATAAAGAAAAAGTGCAAACTGCAATCACTAAAGGCGTGAGTTGGTTGCTCAAAATCCGTAACCGACAAACTCAAGATTATCAATGGAATGCTTGTCCAAACGGCAATGAAATCGTCAAATTACCTTCCAGCGGGCTTGATGGAACTATCGTTTATCTGCTTCACAGCGTTGCTGAGGCAAACTTACAAATCCCGAATTTAGCCGAAGAATTGCGGGAAATTGATTCAATGTGGCTGAATTATTTGAGCGAAATACCGACATTTCAGTTAGAAGATAAAGTTGACGGTCGTTGCAATACCGTTACCGCTGACGGCGATATTATGGACAGAACGATTCGTTTTTCAATTCCGTGGTCAATCGCCGCGACTGTCAAAGCCTATCCAAACGGCACAATTTGGCAAAAAGCAAGTGCGTCAAAGTGGCTTGAAAATATCCCGTATTCGCAAGACTATAAAGGATTTAACTTTGGAGCATCTGAGCATTTAATCGGACTTTCGCAGTTGCAGAAAAATCTTGCAAAATGATTTTATGCAGATAATTCACGCTTGAGCCAAGCAATTGCAAAATGAACATCTTTTTCAACTTTTGACAGAGAAACATCAAAACGCTCAGCAATTTCTTTGTTTTTCAATCCTAAAAAGTATTTATTTTCAATAATTTCAGCGTGAAAGGCTGATTCTTTTTCAAGTTTTTCCAAAGCCTCATTTAAATATTCAAGTTGCTCGGAATCGATGTCCAAAGCTCCAAAAATATCGAGAGAATCGTCGAGTGAGACAAATTTAAAATCACCACCACGTTTTTCTGCAAATTTCCGACGCATATAATCAATCAAATTGTGCTTGATTTTAATCGTGCAAAACTTGATAAATTCTTCTTCGTCTGCCGGATTTAAATCCTCAGCCGCTGGCGAAAATAGACTGTTAAATTTATTGATTACAGCTTTGTCTTCGAAAATTGCATCAGCTACTTCTGTCTTTTGAAGTGTGTAAAATTGAGCAGAATAGCCCGTTTTTCGCATTTGTTGCAAAGCAATAGTCCGCAATTTAGATACGATGGCTAACTGGTTTTGATTAACAGTTGCTATTTCTTTATCTTTGATTATCATAGGTAAATTTTAAAACTTTTTTTTGCTGTTTAGCAATTGAAACTAATAATCAAGACCTTTATCCAAGAAGTATTTTTACATTGCGACAATGTTTAGATGTTTAGAAATTATTTGACTCAATAGTCAATTATTATTAGTATTCAGCCAATTTATTTAAGACTTTTGGAAAAATAAAGAAAAAATGTTCTAATTTGTATTCATTATGAGTATCGAAATTGACATTAGAGAATGTGTTTCACTTACTAATTTGTCCGCTTGTGTTGATTTGCAACGCGAAGTATTTGCTTTGCCAGAAGTTGAAATTTCGCCAGTTCGACATTTTATTGTCACGAAAAATGCAGGTGGTTTTACGCTCGGAGCTTTTGTCGACGGCGAATTAATCGGATTTGTTTTGAGCGTTCCGGCATTTATTCGTGGCGAAAAAGCATTTTACTCGCATATGACTGCGGTCAAACAGACGTTTCAAAGTCACGGAATTGGTGCAAAACTTAAATGGTCGCAACGAGATTTTGCACTCAAAGTTGGAATAAGCTTCATCAAGTGGACTTTTCAGCCTGTTCAAGCGAAAAATGCACATTTTAATCTAAACCGTTTAGGTGCAACAATTAAACACTACGAACCTAATTTCTACGGCACAGATTATTCAACTTTACACGAGCAAAATGGAAAACTTGGGCTTGATAGTGACAGGCTTTTTGCAGAATGGAATCTGGAAACCGAAAAAGTTGTAGCACTTTCAAAAAATGAAAAATATATTGATACTGATGCAGAAAAAATTCGTATAACAATTCCGTTTAACTGGAATGAGTTGGTAAAAAGTGATTTACGCAAGGCGATTGACGAGCAAAATCGTGTGAAATTTGAATTTGAATCCGCGTTCGCCAATGGTTTAATTTGTAAATCATTTGAACGCGAAACAAGCAGTTATATTTTGTATTAAGGAATTATTTTATGAAAACTGAAGAATTTGTTGCGAAACTTGCAACGCTTAATCCGCCGATTACAGTTGAAAAATACAACGATTATGAAGATTTTGGCGATCAACTTGTAAATCTCGTGATGAATTACGACATCGGCGAAGTTGAGCTCGGCGATGTTGGTTTTGCGGACGAAGCCATGGGCGACGAAGATACTTATGAAGTTGGAATGTTTGAGGAAAAGTTTCTGATTATTGACCGAAATACTGGCGAAATTCGCGTTGAAGACGATGATGAAGCCGGAACAATTGTCTATTCTTGTGCTGAAAATAGTGAAAAATTCCTCGATGCGACTTGGGAGGTTGTCCAATATCTTTCAAAACAACTTGACGAAACTCTCGACGATTCAACTCTCGACGATCACGAAGAAGTTGCGATGAAATGTGCAAAAATCGCTGGAAGTGAAGATTTTTTTGCGTTTTATGTTGATTGGTTAAATTGCTATGAAAAATAGTATTTTCGAAATTGATGCCGATATTCGAATCGCTAAAACACTTTCGTCCGAATTCTACACTGATGAAAGTTTTTTTGTCGAATCTCAGGAGAAAATCTTTTCAAAAACTTGGCAATATGTTTCAACTATCGAAGAAGTAAAAAATCTTAAACCTTTCGACATCGCCGAAACTCCATTGTTGCTCACAAAAAACGGCGACGAATTTCGTTGTATTTCAAATGTTTGCACTCATCGCGGGGCAATTTTAGCCGAAAAAGATTGTCAAGCCAGCGGAATTCGCTGTCGCTATCACGGACGTAGATTTGATTTAAACGGAAAGTTTTTGTCGATGCCCGAATTTGAAAACGTCAAAGATTTTCCCTCAGAAAGCGATAATTTGACACACGTTTCGCACGCCTTTTGTAATCAATTTATTTTCGCTACTTTAAATTCGGTTTCGCCGCTGGAAGATTTTACAATCGAAATGACGAAGCGAGTTAAGTTATTGGAAACATATAAACTTACGGCGACAAAAGATTACGAAGTGAACGCACATTGGGCGTTATATTGCGAAAATTATCTCGAAGGTTTTCACGTTCCTTTCGTTCATCCAGCGTTAAATAATGAGATTGATTACGGCACTTACACGACTGAACTTTTCCGCTATTCAAATCTGCAAACTGCCTATGACGACGCAGGTAAACTGGCGGCTCTTCACTTTTTTATCTTCCCTAATATGATGTTTAACTTCTATCCTTGGGGACTTTCGCTAAATATCGTTCGTCCGATAACCCCAACTAAAACAACAATTAGCTATTTCACATTTGTTTCTGATGAATCAAAAACAGGAAAAGGTGCGGGCGGAGATTTGGAAACTGTCGAGCTTGAAGATCAGCAAATCGTCGAATCTGTTCAACGCGGAATTCGTTCAAAACTTTATGATTCAGGCAGATATTCGCCGTCACGCGAGCAGGGAACTCACCATTTTCACCGACTCATTTGCGAATTTATGGCGTAAATTATTTGAAAAGTATTTCGAAATTTCCTGTCGGATTTCCTGTTGCACGTTCAAATTCGGCAATTGCTTTATTCAATTCCAGACGAACCTGAACTTCTGCCGCCTTCGCTGAAGTCAGGTTTTTTTGTTTTTCGAGCAATATAAAAAGTGAGCCGGTTGAGTAGCCTGCGTTGTATTTTCGCTCTTCGCTTTCAAATTCTTTCTCGGCAGATTCGCGGGAAATTTGAACTGATTGCATTCGTAACTTCAATGTTTGCAACGCTTGAACAGCATTGCGGACTTCGGCAGTAATATTTTGCGAAGTCTGACGTTTTTCTAGCTCGAGCTTTTCTGCTTCAACCAAATTCTTTCCTAAATCCGCTTTTGCACGTCTATTTTCGAGCGGAAAATTAATCGTAATTCCTACTTGAAATGTATTAAAATCTTGCTTGAAAAGATTCCCGAACGACTTTGAAAAGCCGCCGTTTAAGTTATTTGGCACAGAACTTGGCGGAACAGACGGCAAAGGCGGAAGGTTTACCAAAGCTGAAAGTTCGTTGACGCGATCTGTTAAATTCGGATCACCGAAATTTGCATTTGAACTATTTGGCGAACCCGCAAACCCATTCATTGCGTAACTTGCGGTTAAATCAACTTGTGGTTTTGTCTGATCTTTGTAAAATTTGCGATTGATTTCGTTAATAGATTTAGACGTTTCATTTTGCTTAATTTCCGAACGATTTTGAAATGCAAGATTTAATGCTTCGGACAATGTAACATCAGGTATTGCAAGATTTATGTCGTCGGTCGGGATAATATTTTCGTTCCAAAGTTCGGAAATTTCACTTTCTGCAACCAAATTTTTTAGTGTATTTTGTGCCTTTGCAACATTTTCGAGCGATTGAAAAACCGCATTTTCAAACTTAGCCGCTTGATTCTCCAGCGAAACAATCTCAATCGGTGCCGTATTGCCTTGTTCGATTTTTCGCCGAGTTGTTTCAATTTGCTTTTTTGTATCGCGAACGGCATCTCTCTGAACTTGTAAATCCTTTAATGCCAACGATAAATCCCAATAAGCCTTTTGCACTTGGCTGATTGTCTCGATTGTTTTTTGTTGAAATTGCAGATCTGTCAGACTCAAGTTTTTCTTCGAAATCTCGATTTGTCTGCGTGAATCATCAGATTTTCGACCTTTAAAAAGTGGTTGATTGATAGAAAATTTCAACGTCGGTTCGTAACTTCGTCGGAATGAATTAAACGGATCATTGGTGTTTTGCAATACGTTGCTAAATTCGCCCGAAATAACTGTGCCGTTTGAAGTTAGCGGTTTTTCAACTTTAAGCGAATTATTAAAAACTTTATTTCTAATCGTTGAATTTCCACTTGAAAAAATCGAATTTGTCAGCGGACTTGTTTTTCTTTCAAAGTTTGAGTCTAACGAAATTTTTGTATCAAAAGCACCGCGAGCTGACTGCAAATCAAACTCGGCGGCTTTTACATTTTTTTGCGAAACCAAAATATCTGGATTGTTCCGCAAAGCCATTTCGATTGTTTCACGCAAACTCAACGGTTTTTGGATTCCGCCAACATTTTGTGAAATCAATTTTGCTCGCTCAGTTGCTAAATTTTCTGCATTATTTTCGATAGATTCAGTAGATTTTTCGACATTCTTTTTCTTTAAATCTTCTTCATTTTTCAGCGTAGCAATTTGCGTAACTTGTGCCCATAGTGGATTTATAGAAAATAAAAAAAATATAATTGTAAATAATTTGTTCATAAAACCTGCTTAATTTTCGAGCAAACTTTTGCCTTCAGTTAATCTGCCGTCTTCCATATTTATAATTCGGTCGGCGATGTCCAAAATCCGATTATCGTGCGTTACGAGCAAAATCGAACTGCCTTGCTCACGGGCGAGACGTTGCAAAATATCAACTACATTTCGCCCCGATTTGCTGTCTAAAGCGGCAGTCGGTTCATCCGCTAAAACTAATTTTGGATGTGCCGCCAAAGCTCTGGCGATTGCCACACGCTGTTTTTGTCCGCCCGAAAGTTTGTCGGGAATTTTGTCAATCTGATCTTCTAACCCAACTGCTTTCAACATTTCGACAGCTTTTTCATCCGCTTCTTGTCGCGAAACTTGCTCGTGTAATTCTAGCGACATCATTACATTTTGCTTTGCCGTGATTGATTTCAAAAGATTATGAGCCTGAAAAATATAGCCGATATGCTTTCTAACTTCGACCATTTCTTTTTCGCCCGCACCAAGAAGTTCTCTGCCAAAAACGTTCAAATTTCCATCTTGAACCGAACGCAATGCACCGATAAGCGTGAGCAAAGTTGTTTTTCCGCCGCCGCTCGGACCTGTCATAATCACGATTTCACCGCGATTTATCTGCAAATTTATGTCAAAGAGTATCTGCTTTTGCAGATTTCCTTCGCCAAATGCAAAGTTCAGATTTTCGATTTTGATTAAACTTTCGTAATTCATTTCTTTAGAAAATATCTGCCGGATCAGCTTGTTTTAACTTTCGCATTGCTAAAAGCCCTGAAACAAAACACATCAAAACTGTTAAGAAAAACACCGTAATTCCGCGTTGGTAAGTCATTGATATTGGCAATCCCGCACCCGAACTTGCCAATGCATACAAAGCGAGTGCAACAAAAAAGGCGGGAAAAAATCCCATCAAAGACAAAATCAGCGACTCTTCCAAAACGAGGCGAGTCAAATAACCGTTGGTGTAACCCATCGCTTTGAGCGTCGCATATTCGGGCAAATGATTGACGACATCGGTGAAAAGCACTTGATATGTGATGATTACGCCGACAATTAAACCCAAAACTGCTCCGAAATTAAAGATGAAACCGATTGCTGTCGCACCTTCCCAATAAGCTCTTTCAAACTGGATAAATTCTTCTTTGGTTAAAATTTTCACGTCTTTTGATAAATTCTTTTCGAGTTCCGATTTAACGGTTTGAACGTCTGCTCCTTCTTTTATCGACAAAACGCCGAAATCTATCAGCCCGAGTTCACGATTAAAAAGCCTCTGAAAATTGAGGTCGGAAGTGATCAAATTTCCATCGGCGGCGAATGATGCACCAAGTTCAAAAAGTCCGCGAACTTCGACTTTTCGTTTGTTTATCTCCGAAATAACCCGCTCACCTTTTTCCAATGAATTAACGACATCGCCAAATTCGGGACGTGAAAGTCTGTCAAACAAAACTACGTCTTCGGTATTTACTTTGCCGATATTTTCGGCAACACCTTTTACTTCTAAAACGGTAGAATTCGGTTCTAAACCCATAATAAAAATGGCTCGTTCTTTTTTTGTCCATGGATTTTTCCAAGGTAAAAGTCCGATGTATATTGGTGAAACCGAAGCGATGTTAACGTTGTTCGACATTTGATATAAAATTCTGCGTGAAAATTGTCGCGATGCGAAAAGGTTTTCAGATTGCGTATTTATCAAAAAAAGATCGCCGCGAATGTTTCGATGAATCGTGGTCGTCGTCGAAAAAAGTGCTTCCTTAAAGCCAAATTGCATAAACATCAGCACCGCCGCGAACGTAATTCCGGCGATTGCCGTCAGCAGACGAGCCTTTTGAAAAGTTAATTGAAGCCACGCTAGTGGAATTTTACCGAACATATATTTAGTGCTGTGTTTCGGTCGAAAAAAACTTCAAACCGACGATTCCGAAAACAATCAAACCGATACAAATAATTCTTTTCCAATCGCCTGATTCGCCGAAAAGAAAGATGCCTAAAATTGCTGTCCCGACTGCTCCTATTCCTGTCCAAACCGCATAAGCTGTGCCGATTGGCAGCGATTTCAATGCCATTGAAAGAAAGTAAAAACCGACAATCATTGCCAAACCTGTAATTAAACTTGGCACTAATTTCGACCAGCCATTCGTGTATTTCAAGCCGATTGCCCAAACAATTTCTAAAATTCCGGCAATCAATAAATAAACCCAAGCCATTATTTTTCTCCTTAATTCAAGCAATTCTGCTATTAAACACTTAAAGGAAATTAGACGCGGACAAACGCGGATTTGACGGGTTTTCGCCGTTTTCCTTCAATGTTTTTCACAAGCCACAATTGTTAAAATAATCCGTGACAATCCGCTGAATCCGCGTTTGTCAGCGTCTAATTTCTTATTTGACTTTAAATAAAATTAAGGCGAAGTTAATTCAATGCAATTTGCACATCAACCCGCAAATTCGACAGTTTCGACAATTGTTTGCTCGCTTCGGCATTTAATTTAACTTTGACTTCTACAACTCTGGCATCAACATCAGCGACCGGATCGGAATCTAAAATATCTCGTTTTTTTATCATCGAACCGATTTGCACAACCGTTCCGACGAATTTTTCGCCTGAAGTTCTGACTGAGATTTCGGCATTTTGATCGAGTTTGACTTTGTTAATATCAGCTTCAAAAACTTCGGCAACGGCAAACATTGTTTCCACATTGCCGAGTTCTAAAATGCCGTCGTTACCGATTGTTTCACCCGGACGCGAATGAATTTTCAGCACTTTTCCGCTCGCATAACTTTTTACTTTTCGCAATTCCAAATCTGCAAGTGCTTTTTCGACAACGGCTTTCGCGTTTGAAACCTCAGCTTCGGCGGCAGCAATATCGGTAGGACGAACTTCGGCTAAACTTGTATATGAAGCCTTTGATTTTTCGACTTCGCGGGAGAGAGTTTGAACTGTCAAGCGTTTATCTTGAACGGTTGTTTGCAAAATTCCGCGTGCTTTTTGCAGATCGCGGGAAATTGTGTTTACTGCCAAACGCTTATCTTTCAAAACGGTTTGCCACAAAGCATTCGTTCGTTTTATTTCTTTTTCGAACGTTTCCACATTCAAACGGCGTGTATCAAATTCCGACTTAGAAATATCGCCGCTTTTGACCAAAATTTCCGCCCGTTTAAGTTCAGTTTGTGCGTTGGCGAGTTCTTTTTCGAACTTTTCAATCGCCACATAATCGGCTAACGGCGAATTGCCGCCCGAACCCGAACTTTCGCCTCTTGATGCTTCAACCTTTGCTCTTTCAAGCTCGGATTCTAAACGTTTAACGTCTGCAAATTCGGGCAAAGGCGTTCCGCTACTTGGATGTTCTGCCCGTCGCAGTTGATCTTTGGCATTTTGAAGTTCAGAAACAAGTCTTTGCGATTGTGCGTCTTGGGCAACCAAATCTCCCGATTTTGCACCTGCTCGAATCTGGTCAACTTTGCGTTTGGCGATGTCAACTCGTGTCTGTGCTTCGCTGACAGTTGCCAAAGATTGCTCAAATCCATCAAGCAACGCAACGATATCGCCTTCGTTGATGACATCGCCTTCCGCAACCTTTAATTGAGTAATAATTGCTCCTGAAACGCCCGATGGAGCAGTTAATTTGATAATTTCGCCTTGCGGTTCGATTCTGCCGAGAGCGGTGATAAACTGTTGTTTCGGTTCGGTTTGAGCCTTCTCAGGTTCGGCAGTTTTTGCGTTTGAATAGCTTGCATAAATTCCATAACCTGCAATCGCGAGCAGTAAAGCCACACCAATCGAACCGTAAATAAACCATTTGTTCATAAAAATATCCCCTGAAATTGTTAACATTTTTAGGCTACCAAAACGCCAAACTTTTTTCATCCATCGCGAGAATAAATTTTTCTAGTTCGCAAGGATGATTTTTATTCAATCGCAAGACTCTTTTTTAGCCGTTGAAAGTGTGTTAATAATTTATTGTGGATAAAATTGGAGTAAAACATTTTTGGAAAAGTTTGCGATGGACGATAATGCTCAAATTCGTTCTCGCGTCTTTATTTACTTGGTTTGTCGGCACGCAAATAGCTTTTTTTGCGGAGTATATTCAGCTTTGTTCGGATTCCTCGCCGGAAAAAGTTGCGGTGGAAGTTGAGCCGTTGTTGCCGGCTTTTTCGCAACAATTTGAGAGTAAAAATGATGCAGCTTTGCAGTTGCAAATTTCAGAACTTGCGGAGAAATTAAAAATCCGACAACGGCGAATTGCGTATTTCTTTTTCGCTAATATTGAGCAAGATCATTTTCCCGATAAAGTGTTTGCCGAAATTTTTGTTACCGATGAAAAAGGTGAAATCAATAAAAGTATTTCTGCCAAATATAAGACCCTTGCAAACGAAAAGCCAACGTTGAGTGATACCGATAAAAGACTTATTAACATAGCTTTAGAAGGACAATCACAGTTGAAAAAAAACGAAAATATTTTTCAAAACCTGCTTGCTTTTCCACTTCTCTCGCCAAATAAAAAAACTCTTGGCGTTTTATACGTGCGTGAACAAGTTCCGTTTACGTGGTTTGATGCGACGACTAAGTCTGCAATAGATTTTTTGAACGATTTAACTCAGTTTTGGTTTACGTTGTTGATTTCCGGGCTGATATTCGGCTTTTTGCAAGCACATTTTGTTGCACGCCGACTCGATGAAATCGCGGTTTCAGTAAAATCTTGGGGACGCGGAGATTTTTCTGCACGTTCGTCTGAAAATCCTGACGATGAACTCGGCGGTTTGGCAAAAATGCTTAATGAAATGGCGAAAAAATTGCAGGAAGTCTTAATAATCAAACAAGATTTAGCAATGTCAGAAGAAAGAAATCGCATCGCCAGAGACTTGCACGATTCAGTTAAACAACAGATTTTCGGACTCGGAATGCAACTCGGAGCAGCAAAAGCATTGCTCAAAACTAACCCCGATGCGACCGAAAATCGTTTGAACGAAGCCGAAAATTTATTGAAACAAGTGCAAGCCGAATTAGTCGATTTGATTCGCGAACTTCGCCCGCAAGAAGATGGAGATTTAACCGGAAAGCTGGAAAATTATTTACAAACGTGGTCAAGACAAAATTCAATCTCAGCTGATTTCTTCGCCGATGAAAATACAAATATTTCACAAACTGTTGAAAACACATTATTTAAGATTGCCCAAGAAGCCTTGGCAAATATAACGAAACACAGCCAAGCCGATAAAGTTTTGATTGAATTGAAGAAGGTTAAGCAAGGATTTATGTTTTTAATTTCTGATAACGGCATCGGTTTCAATTTAAGAAACGTGCAAAAAGGAATCGGTTTAGAAACAATGCGTGAACGTGCAGAATCGTTAAATGGCGGCACATTCTCGATTGAAAGTGAAAACAAAAAAGGCGTGAAAATAAAAGTTGGTTTTCAGGTTTAAAAAAAAATGCCGCAAATATATGTCTGAAAAAATTACAGTTTTAATTACCGATGATCATTCCGTTGTGCGACAAGGCGTTCGCGTTTTTCTTGAAACTCAGCCTGAAATCGAGGTTTTAGGCGAAGCAGATTCAGGGCAGCGAGCAATCGAAATGTGTTTGGAACTTGCTCCCGATGTTGTTTTGCTCGATTTATTGATGCCGAAAATGAATGGCGTTGAAGCAACACGCCAAATTAAACAAGTTTCGCCTCGCTCAAATATCGTAATTTTAACCTCGTATCACGACGACGAATTTATCGTTCCGGCAATAAAGGCGGGAGCATTATCGTATTTGTTAAAGGACGTTAGCCCGACCGAATTGATTGCCGCAGTAAAAAAAGCAAGCATCGGTGAAGCTGTTTTGCATCCGCAAGTCGCCCAAAAATTGATGAAAGGTTTGCGTGAAAACGGCGAGAATCAAATCGTCGAAGAATTGAGTAAACGCGAACTCGAAGTTTTGCAATTAGTCGCCGAAGGTCTTTCTAACCTCGAAATCGCTGAATGTCTTTTTATTTCCCACAAAACCGTTAAGTCCCACGTCAGCAACATTTTAGGTAAACTCCATCTAGCTGATCGCACCCAAGCCGCCGTTTACGCGTGGCGAAATAGAGTTGTTTCCTAATCAATTTTTAAATTGACCCTTTTTTTCGATAAATCTTGCGATTAAAATTGAGAATAAATTTTTTTGAAAATATTAAAACGGAGAAATAAAATGAAAGTTAAAAATTGGATGAGTTGGGAAGGCGGCGTTGATTTGGTCGCACTTTCAAATGAAAATGTGCCGATGCCGAATGTCATCGTCCACCTTGCGAGAATGGTTCACACGCCTGTCGGTTCGGCGGCTTCAGGAATGATTTTGTTGCCTGATGAAACTGGAATGCCGAAAGTTATGGGCTTTGTTTCAACAAATAAAACGGTTGGCGATTATTTCGGTAAAAATATTTTTGCGGGAACTCCATTTGAATCTGCACAGACAATTATCGGGGATATTTCAGTCGAAACAAATTCGGATTTAGCCAAAGTTACTGCTAAAATAGAAGGCTACGAAATAGTTTTAGAACTTTCCGAACTTGGCGAATTAACCCGCGTCAATCGTCAATCTCCAAACTTGCCATTTCACGAAGATTCGCTGGAAGCTCAGGCAAATAAGGTTAAATTAACTGTCAACGGCGAGGAAATGAAAGTTATTATTCCGCCGATTGGAATGAGCGGCGGACCTGCGACAGTATATTCGGTGACGGGAATGTATTCTCGTTAGGAAATTTAAAAGGAATAGGAGAAGAAATAAAGCTGATTGGTGGAAAAAAAATAAGGATAGATTTATAAAACCGTAACGATGAAAAAGGTTATTGTTGATACAAACATTTTATTTTCCGCGTTGCACATAACTCAATTCCTACCTGTAAGTTCGTCAAATGCTTTCCAAATCTCTTCTAAATATTCATTTGAAATTCTGCCGATTTTTGATTCAAGCGAGTTTTTATCGAGTGCGGTTAGTTGAAAGACAAGTGCCACAGAAATACTTGGTAAATTATTTTGTGCATCAGGTTCAATTAAAACTGTGCCTTGAAAACGCAACGCATCTTGCTGAGTCGTCAATGGAACTAACAAAACCGTCGGCAAATAGGTTTCTTTTTGCCGACAATAGCAGGTCGTCTGCCCGACTGCTCGCGTCCGCCGCGTGAAGCAAGTTTTGTCCAATAAATTTCGCCTGCTTTCATTTTGTCTCAAAGGAAAAATCTTCCCAAGTTTCGCTTCCGGCTTCATGCCATTCGGCAATTTCTCGGCTTAATTCTTCGCTCAACGACTGATTAGTTATCGGCACAAGCAAAACGCCTTCCTTAGTTTCAATCAACCGAATCGACATTTTTTGCTCAAAACCGTAGCGTTTAATCGACTCTTTAGGCAATCTAACAGTGCCGTTTGTTTCAAGTAATACTGCTGTCATAATGGTTAAAAGGTTAGCAATTATATGTAAAGTTGTCTATAAATCTGTGTTTGTAAACGACTGAATTATGACTGCAAAAGCTCAGATATTGTAGATTTAGTAATTACAAAAAACGATTTATCGGTTAATGAGTTTGCGTAAAAGTTTATTCATCACTCAAAGGTCTGGGCAATCCGACTCTCATAAAATATCGTGCAAAGGCTTGAGATAAATGCTCTTTCTAAGGTGAAAGAAGTCTGGCACGAATTTTTTGAGTTTTGGCAAAGGCAAGCACAAAATCTTTTGGCAAAGTATAAATTGCCCGAAAATCTACAACTTGTTTTTCAAACTCCAAGATATTAGACTCACATTTCTCCAAAAGATGAAGTGAAGGTCTTCTTTCTTTTTTTAATCTCCGACAAATCATTTTTCGAGAGTTTTAAGGCAGAATAATAGCCGCAAAGCAAAATCTGATTGATTTTATTATTTTCCAAATCGCAACTTTGGCTCATTATTATCAAATCAACATAATTGCCGACCATTTGTGCTTCGACTGCTTTTCCTTGGCTCAGAGAAGAAAGAATTTCGTAATGGTTTTCAGGTAAAATCACAGGACAAATCGGGATAAAATCGCCTTGTTCGAGGGTTGGAAGTTGTCCTAACTGATACCAAGGATATTGAGGCTTTTCTAAAGTAGCAAGTTCATTCATACAAATAAACAATTTCCTCATTATCCACCGGCAAAGGCTCAATTTTCCCGCCAATTCTAATTTTTGCAGTTACCTTAAATGTGCCGACTATCGGTGAAACAAAAATATCTTCTTCGTTTATTGATTGCTGTAAGGTGTTTGAGTTATCTTTATTTACCGAATGATTGTTAAAAATATTTCGCTTTTTGCCGTTTTTTACGGGCGGTTTTGTCGCAATACTTGAAACGCCTTTCGCAACTATCTTTTCTTTTTTTAACAAATTACTCATCTTTGAACCTCTGTGTAATTGTAAATCAAACCTGTTTATTTCACAACAAATTTCCTAATATCAAACCCAAATCAAGCGTTACGCCAATTCGTCGAAAATGCGAATCAGCCGAAAAACGAAGTAATCACGTTGAATATGCTCGATAATCCGGCTTTTATTTCGGCGTGATTGAATTGCAAATCCATTCTAATCTAAGCTGAAACAATTTCTCTGATTTCGTGAGTTTTCGGGCGACGCTGTTCAATAATAATTATGAAACTGCATTTTCAAGGATTGTTTTGCCAAATTCATTGATGCTTATTCCGCGTTTGTCAGCAGCTTCGGCTATTTTAGCGTGAAGTTCGCCGGGAATGCGAAAAATCATTTTTCCGCTATATGTTTTTCTCGGACTTTTGCCTTCTTTTTGGCAAGATTCAAGATAAAAATCTATCATTCCGGACATTTCTTTCTTTAAATCAGCTACATTTTCAGCGTGAAAGCTGACAATTTCAGGAATTCCTAAAACTCTTCCAAAAAATACATTATCATCGGCGGAAAATTCGATTCTTGCCGTAAAACCTTTATAAGCTATTGTGTTATTCATTTTTAATACCTGCTTTTTCTAAAAACTCGCGGAAATCGTTAATCTGATATTTTTTTGCTTCTTTGTTCGGATGCGGACGATGTGCGAAAAACTGTATGCCGTTTAACGCAAATTTCACTCTTGAACCATCGCCTTCAATAACTTCTCCGCCTAAGGAAATTGTCAATTTTTCTAAATCGGCGAATAAAATGTTGGCTTTGGTCGGTAAAGACAGAACACTTTCAAATATCTTTTTTTGCTTCCGATTCATTGCGAATATGATAGCAACTTATGACATCATTTTCAAATAAATCAAGCGTTACGTCAATTTGTCGAAAATGTGAATCAGCCCGAAAAACGAAACGAGTTTGATGAACATGCTTGATAATCCAGCTTTTATTTCGGCGTTGGCGGAAAAATTGAAAGCGGCTTGAAGTTTATGATTGACCGAATGTTGATTTCACACGCGATTACCGAAAATATGACTTTGGTTAGTGCGGAAGCGAAGTTTGCGGATTATTGGGTTAATTTGTTGTTGGAAGTGTCTAATTTATTTTGATAAACCCATACAAAAAGTTTCAATTGCCTTAATATTTGGAACAATTAACTCACTATTTGTAAATTCTCTAGCGAAAATTTCATTCAATTTTTCATCAATTCTATTTCCCGCTTTTATTGCTTGCATAGATGCTTTTGGATTAACGATTATTGCATCAAATTCAGAAAATATCATTTCAATTTGGTTTCGTTTTGCTACGCCGATAACCATGAATTTAAGAGGTCTTTGTAAAGCGTTATTAATTTTCCGCATTCTTTCAAGTAACTGACTAAATTGCTTTTGCGAACGTGTATAACTTGAGCCGTAAACGGCAACAATATGTATATCACTTCTTTGATTTAGCCAATTAGAAATATGCTTGTAATCTTTTTCGTCTGATGGCATCAGGAATGGAATACACGGAATACCCAAACCGGAAAATATATCATGTGATAAAAAATTGCGATCTTGATTAAATTTTTGGGCAAATGGCGGGAAAATTTCGTACACGGAAAGAGTAAGGCTTGTTACAAATTCAAAACCGAATTCTGCAACTTTACGCCAAAGATTTTCGCTCTCCGATATTGCCCAAAACTTTTCGAGTCTATCATCATCACAAGTTCCTATTAAGCCAATTTTAGAGTCTTTATCAACACCTAAGGCATGCGTAAGCTCTTTTTTGTTTTTATATTTTAACTTGCCATCTTTAGTCAAAAATGTTGTTAAGGAAACTACAATTATTCTATTGTCTATCGATATAATCGGAGTTCTCTTTCGCTCAATCATTTGAGCAATATAATTCTCTGTGAACTTAAGTTGCGATTGATTTGAGCTTTTTGGTATTCGCTGTCGTTTAATAACTTCTACAAGGAAATCTGATTTATTATCATTCGCACAACCAACGAAAGATTTACCAGTCGATTCAAAAATTTGAAGGTTAGTTGCTCCCTCACATCGACCACTTAATTTGTAATAGCATCCTTCACAAAACATTGGTAAGACAAACTGATTATTATTGTTATTCTTTTTTCTCATAAACAAATTTCCACAACCACATTTCCGTTCACGGTTTTTTCTATTACACTTCCTTGTATAGAAGTTTGTTTTGACTCAACAATAGTTAGAATCTTCTTTGTAATGTTTTGAGGCACAAAGCCTAACGCTCCTATTTGAGCCATTATGATGATTCTTTCTATTGAAAAATCTCCAAATACTAACGTTCCCATATCAACTTTCTCAATTAACTGGGTAGGTTCTTCCAGTTGAAATTGAAAACAGTCTGGTGATGAATTACTGCTAGTTCCCGATTCGCCGCCGATAGAAATCATTTGTCTAACGGTTGCTTCAGTTTTTGTTTTACCTTTTTTCGGTCTTAAACTTTGTCCCATATTTTCACATTCGCTCCTTGATAAATTACTTAAATTAAGATAAATTGACCTACAACATCAATTTATTGAAATAATAATTGATGTTGACGTTCAATGTCAATTCATAAAACTTAATTTTATAAAAAATATGTCTTTCGGTAAAACATTACGAGAAATCAGAAGAAGTAAAGATAAATCGCAAAGAGAATTAGCGGACTTGTTGGGTTTGGATTATGGCTATCTTTCCCGCTTAGAAAACGATAAAGTTCAGTTCAATCCGAGCAGAGATTTCATAATGAAAATAGTTGTGGAATTATCTTGTGACGATGATGAAAAAGCCAAACTTTTAATGGAAGCTGGTCGGATTGATGTTGATTTAGAAAAAGTTGCTCAAGAAGCCAATACTCGACCTGAGCTAAATGTTTTCTTTAAATCGGCAGTGAAACTTCCTGTCGAAGATATAATTGAATTAACTGAACAAATTCAACAAATGATAAAAGCTAAGGAAAAATAAATATGAATATTCTCCCAATTGAGATTCCAAAACCATCAAAATTTGTAAAACATACGATTGTAGATGAAATTGCTAATGAAGTTAACAAAATTTACAGAGTCCAAATGAATCATTCAGCAGGGTATATTGTAGATGTTGAAAAGTTTATTGACGTGTATTTGAAAATGAATATTATTTGGGAAGAAATAGACGAACCAACTAATAGAGTTTGTTTTGCGAAACTTTCTTATGACGAAAGTGAATATACAATTACGCTTAATGAAAATCATCGCTTACTTTTTGAGTCAAAATCTGAGTTGTTACGTTCATGCCTTTCCCATGAAATTGGACATTATGCTTTAAAGCACTTTGAACATTTGTTTTCAAACAGTTCACAAGGAAATTTATTTGGAAATGAAGAAAATTCTCCTAACTATCTTCATGACAGTTCTTGGCAACAATTAGGAGTAACTTATGAAGTAATTGCCGAGTTAAAAAATAAGTTAGCAAAAACGGCTCTGCTTAATGAAAAAGATAGAAAATTAATTTCTACGCTTGAAGACAGACTTGAACTAAAGTGGATGTATTTACAAGCTGAACAATTTTCATCTTGCTTTCTTATTCCTAAAGCCAAACTTTTTGATTTTCTTAATGATGGTTTAGATTTAACCAACTGGCAGTCTCTTTATTCGCTAAGAGACATCTTTGGTGTTTCGATTTCAATGATGGTTGTAAGATTAGAGAAACTCGAACTGATTAAAGTTTGTGGAAAACAAATTCAATTATTTAAAACACTAAAGCAAAGTAATTTTTGGGCATAGTTTAACTCGTCAACCGCCGATAAATACTCGGCAAAATCTCCAACAAACTCAAAACATCATCAATAATCGTATAGCCGACATTGCCGTATAAATCTTTTACCAACCGCGTGAAAGATGTTAAAATCAAATTTCGAGGCAAAAAAGTTATGACACAATCCGCGGTTATCGAAAATACAATCTCAGTTTTATCAAAACTTCCGACTGAAAAAGCGGCAGAAGTAAAAGATTTTGCAGACTTTGTTTTGAAAAAGCACGAAGAAACCGTTTTGCGACAAGGAATTACGCAAATTGTCGGCGATTCAAAAGTCTTTGATTTTTTGGCAGACGAAGAAGATTTATACACTAAAGAAGATTTGAAGGTCAGTTTCAAATGAATAAAGGCGAAATAGTTCTTATTCCGTTTCCTTTTACTGATTTGTCGGGAAGCAAGTTGCGTCCTGCACTTGTGCTTGTCGCAGATAGCAATGATGTAACAGTTTCGTTTATCACGACCCAAATTCGTTGGCAAGAATCAACCGATGTTGTCTTACAACCATCGCCGATTAACGGTTTGAAAAAAGAATCGTTATTGCGTCTTTCAAAATTAGCAACAATTGATGCAACTTTGATAATCGGTATTTTAGGCACGATTGACGCAAATACTATTCAAACAATCAACCAAAATCTGATGAAAATACTGAAATTAGACGTAGTGTAAAATCAACTCGTAAGTCTTCGATAAATATTCGGCAACCTTTCCGACAAACTCAACACATCATCAATAATCGTAAACCAAATTTAAGCTAGAACAATTTCGTTAATTTCGCGGGCTTTCGGGCGATGTTGTTCAATAACCTGCAAAGTTTCATCGGCAAGCGGCAGAACTAAAAAATAATCAAGCGGATAAATTGCGGTTTCGCCGACCTCATCAATGACGCGGACTTTATCGCCACGCAGACCAATTTTGTAAATCTTCATCGGAATTAATAATTTATTGTCATCAGTTTCTAAACAAACGGCTAAAACTTCCGGTTTTGTAGGACGTTCGGCGATAGAAACGGTTGTTTCTTTGGCAAAGTTAAATTCTCCTAAATCTTTATTGTTCATTATATTTGCTCCAGCCACGCTTGCAAAACTCTTTTCAAAACTTCGAGTTCATTTGCGGTTAAATCGTTCTTTTCATTCTTCGGGTAAATATCCAAAAGCAAAATTCTTTCGTTGCTAACGGCGTAGTAATAAATGATTCTTGCACCTCCGCGTTTGCCTCTGCCCGAAGCCGCCCAACGCATTTTGCGAATACCGTTTGAACCTTTGATTATATCGCCGTCATCAGGATATTTGCACAAAAATAATTGCAACTAATTGACGATTTCTTCGTCTAAAATTTTTGACGCTTGACGGACAAATTTCTCGGTTTCAGTGAAAGTGAAGTAAATCATAGTGTCGTAAATCTAGCATTTTTAACATAAATCTATCAAATTGATTTTACGAGAAAGCAGCATTCATTTTCCACTTTCCACTTTCCATTTTCCGTCACCTAACTCGTCAACCGCTGATAAATACTCGGCAATCTCTCCAGCAAACTCAACACATCGTCAATAATCGGATAGCCGACATTGCCGTATAAATCTTTTAATTTGGGGAAATAAATGCTACTATTTTCCGTTATGACACAAACCATAAGCATCAACAATCTTTCAATTCAAACCGTTGTCAAACTTGCAAAAAGTGGTGACGAAATTGTGCTGGAAGAAAACGGCAAACCTTTTGCGAAGATTACGCCGCTTGAAGTTAGCAAAGAAACCATTGTAAAACAATGTGTTTTAGGTTTAGGCAAAGATAAAGGCTATTTTATGAGCGATGATTTTGATGATGAACTGCCCGACGAATTTTGGGGATTTGATAAAGAATTATGAACCTGCTACTTGATTCTCACACTTTTATTTGGATTCATAAAGAACCGCACAAACTTTCCGTTGAGGTAATTATTAATCCTGCGAACCAACTATTTTTGAGCGTAGTTACGGCTTGGGAACTACAAATTAAAATTGCTTTAGGAAAATTCAGTTTTAACGATTCGCTCGAAAACGTAATTCACCAAGAGCAGCTATCAAACGGTTTGCAAATTTTACCTGTCAAACTTTCTCACGCCTTATTTATAGAAAACCTGCCGTTTCACCACAAAGACCCGTTTGACCGAATGTTGATTTCACAAGCCATTACCGAAAATATGACTTTGGTTAGTGCAGATGCGAAGTTTGCAGATTATCAAGCTGATTTGTTGTGGTAACGGCAATTGCAGATAATTAAAATTATTCCCGCTTTTTACTCTCGACAAACATTTTGAACAAGCAGGTTTTATCAAACTTTTGCAAGCATAATATCGGAACAAATAAATCAAGCGTTACGCCAATTTGTCGAAAATGCCAATCAGCCGAAAAACGAAGTAATTACGATGAATATGCTCGATAATCCGGCTTTTATTTCGGCGTTGGCGGAAAAATTGAAAGCGGCTTAAAGTTTATGATTGTCAGAATTTTGATTTCACAAGCTACTGCCGAAAATATGACTTAGGTTTAGTGCGGACGCGAAGCAGTTAAACTTTTCCCGAGCTAAAAATAACATTTGACAAATTCACTTTTGCATATATAATCACTCCCAAAAGCATTTTCACGACATTTTTTCGATCACTAGGAGATTTTCCCAATGAGTGAAACAGGACACGCCAAAAACACGGCGAATTTTGAGATTTTAACTAATTTTGTAACCACACTTGGTTCGGCATACAACCCGACAAACGACGAACTCAAACTTTCAAATTTAAGTTCCGCACTGAGCAACGCAAAATCATCGCTTACATCTATTCAAGAAGTTTTTTCCGATTGGAAAGATACCACCAACCAACGCGAACTTGCCTTTAATTCAACCGAAAAACTTTCGACTCGTGCCGTCAACAGTTTTGCCGTCAGCGGTGCAGATTCACGTGACGTAGCCGATGCTAAAAGTTTTGTCCGTAAGATACAAGGCAAGCGTGCCAAGGCAAAGCCCGAACCGAAAACCGCCGGCGAAACAATCAAAACACATTCCGCGTCGCAAACAAGTTTTGACAATAAGACCGAACATTTTGCCCAAGTCGTCAGCATTTTGGCAAATAACCCGAAGCACAAACCCAACGAAGAAGACTTAAAAACCGCTTCATTAAACAACACGTTAAACGATTTACGCACCAAAAACACTGCGGTCGTCAATTCAAGTGTTTCACTCGCCAACCAACGCCTCAACCGCAACCAAATCTTATATAACAACGACAACGGCTTAGTAAAAATCGCCCAAGACGTAAAGACATACATTAAATCGGTCTTTGGTGCGGCAAGTCCGCAATATAAGCAGATTAGCGGTTTGGCGTTTAAGAAACAGGCTAAGTAATTTGGACTTAGATAACCTTAACCAAAATTATTTTTGCTTTAAACACGAACAACATAGTAAATAAATATGACAAAAAATAACCTCAGATTCCTAGCTGAAATTCTAGAACCATTGAATCTAAAAGATACCTTTGAGAAACAACAAGAACACATTGAGAATATTTTATGCAAGTTTCTTAACACTAAAACAGTGGTGGCATTTATTGGTGCCGGAGTTTCGATTCCTTTAGGTTATCCAGCTTGGTGGAAATTTACTGATGATATGTTCAATCTCTTAGATGTAACTTTGATAATAGAAGGGTCTAATAAGTGCTTGGCTGAGAGTTTATTTGATGTAGAAAACGTTGATGCGAATGTTTTTAAAAAGATTTTCTTAATTGACAAGGATTCCGACGATTTTTGTGTCGCGGAAGATTATAAAACGCTATTGCAAAAATTAATTAAAGACGGGTATTTAGAATTAGCGGATAAGTTAAAAGAGGTATCTAAAAATTACAATTCTAACAAAGACAAATTTAAAGAATTCCAAAATTATTTGAAAGAAAAGAAAAGCAAAGAACTTGATTTTCAAACTATATTTAGCGAATGCGAATTATTACTTTGTTCAGATTCTGAGTGGCAAGAAAAAAAGCAATCAAAATTTTTCCGAATTCTTGTCAAAAGCTATTTTCAAATTAAAAGACTTTATGCAACAAAAAAAAACAAGACAAAATTATCAACCAAAGATAATAATCCTTATTTGGCTTTGCTTGATCTGCCTATAAAAAAATTTGCAACGTTTAATTACGATTTAGAAATTGAAAGAGCAATAATTCACAGGAATAAAAATTACAACTCAACAATATACAATAATGACATAACTTGTGAGCAAGTTATCCAAAAAATTAATAAACTTACGACAAAGAGTTTTTCGCAGAAAAAGGAATTCTGTGAGCAATTGGCTGACTTTTCACTTTCTCGTTATGAAGATTCATTTGATGCTGTGTTTCATTGTCACGGACGTATCGACGATACTGAAAACTGCGTAGTCAGTGAAGAAGATTATCAAAAATGGTATTTGCGGGAAGATAACGAAGAATTCACTCCATTCAGACAAACTTTGGATATTACTTTAGACTCAAATCCAATTCTTTTTATGGGTTTTAGTTTGAATGATCCTGATTTTATGAGAATTCTTAGGACAATTACAGCTAACCGCCCCCATGTTGATAAAACTAGAAACCCATTGTTTTGCCTGATGTATGTTTTAAAGAATGAAATTAGAGAAGATACTGACAGACAAGTAAATGAGGAATTTGACAGAAAGAACGGAGACCTAAGAAATATACTCGATACAAAACTTAAAGAAATAAATGCTGATAGCAAATTAGAAAGTGAGCAAAAGCAAAAATCTATCATTAAATTAATTGAGCAAAAACAAAAAGATACATTAAAACTAAACAAGGATAAATATGAAGCATTAAAAGAAAATGATAATAAAGCTAAATGGACATCCCACAAAGAACTTGAAGACGAATGCAAAGCTCTTTATATCAAATACGGGCTTCATGTCATTCCGGTAAAAGAAAAAGATAATAGTGATACAACTAAAGAAGCGATTTGTAATAAATTGATTAAAATAAAAGGACAATGGGAAAAATGGTGGCAAGGAATTGTTCAAAAACCAGCGTTTAGAAAGTTTGAAGTCAAACGTGATGAGCCTTACTTTCACTATAAGTTTAAAATAGATGATAATTCGATTATTCAGAGTTTTGATTTTAGATTACATACTGATTTGGATATTTCCTTAGGTTTTAAAGAGATTAAGAGTCAAAAACACGGAATTGAAGAAACAAAAAACAATATTTTGCAAAAAAATTGGCAATAGTTGTTGGCAGTGGGGGAACCGGAAAATCTTGGAGTATTCAGCATTACCTTAATAAAAAAATATCTGCTAAAGAAGTTGAAAAAGTCTTTTTTTGGAGTTCATATTATGCTAATGATGTTCTTACAGGGATAGACAGACTTATTGAATTTTTTGTTGACTTAAAAACTCCATCAGCCAATACCCAACATTGGGCGAAGGAGATTTATAATAACCGAGATAATCCAAAATATGATAAGTTTGAATTTCTAAAGCTCATTTTAGACGAAAACCCAAATGCGATAATTGTTTTTGACGGAATCGAAAAATTATTAAGTCCGAACAAAGAAAATACTTATGGCTTATCCGTAAATCCGGAAGTAAAGACATTCTTGAAGATTATTACCAATAAGAACGTTAAAAGCAGAATAATACTTACAACCCGATTATTTCCATCTGAAATCTTCTACAACATTGAAGAAGTGATTAAATGTGAAGACGATTACGAAAAGAAATCTGAATTACTTGATATTAAGAAACGAATAAACCAAAGGTCTGTTTTGTCCGCACCAAAATGTTGGGCAAATCAATTAAAAGATAGCAATTTTCTTAAAGTTAACGGAGATTATCTTAAAGAAAATGTGGATTTCTATTCAAAATTTTGTTCGCTATTTGATGGGCATGTTTTTGCGATTTCTCTGATGAAAGGGGTTTTAGAAAAGTTAATACCATACAAGGATGCAACTGCGAATTTAATAAACAACATAATAAATACACCTGCTGAGCTTGTTGTCAATAGAGTTATTCGAGAAGCAATTATTAACTTAGAAGAAGACAAAAATCTTAAGTATTATGAAAAATTTGTCGAGCGGATTTCTTTATTTATGCACCCTATTAGAAAAAAAGTGGCTAAGGTATGTCTTGAAGAATTTCACCCGTTAGGCTTAGCAAAAAGAAACGCTAATGATGATGAAGAAATAGAGTCATTGGACAAGAAGTTAGATGAATTATTGGACAAAATGTTGATAAAAAATCTTTGTCAGAATAATTTAGTTCAAACAGTAGAAATTAACGGATTTCCCAGATATGTGGTTCATCCTTTAGTTAGAAGTTATATTTTTGAAACTTTACACGAATCAAGATTTAGTTCACTTCCCGGACTGCAATTACCCGGAGTTACGTCAAGTAAAGAGGTTGTTGATCCGGGTAAAAAAGGAAAAGATGTTTCCTGGAATTTGTATATAGCGTTATGTAATGAATCTAAAAATGTATCAGAAGATTCTGAAATTACTGATAATCATAAGGTTGCCTCAGATTTATGTAGAGCCGCATTTAGTATAATTCGTTCCAGGTTTTGTACTAATACGGTTGTTCGTTGGGGGAATTATACAGAATATATTGGTAAGTTATTATTGTTATTTGACACAGCTAAACGTGTCTCAACAAAACACTGGGATTTTAGCGAACCTACTCAAATAGGTTTTGACAATTGTTGCGACGAATCATCACCGCTTTATTCAGATGAACTTGCTTGGGTTTATAATGAAATTGGTATTGCTTCTTTTAGTATGGGTGATTTACTTGATGCTTCAGCAATTATGGGAGAAGGTTTTGAAATAAACAGACTTATTGATAAAGAATTTGAAGGACGATATTCTTTTCAATCAAATATAAATTTTGGTGCAGTTAGACTTCACTATGGAAAATTAGAAACCTCAATGAGATATCTCAATAAGGCTTCTGAAATAGCAAATAAGCTGGAAAATAATTCCTTAGTTGGTAGAGTTGTTGGATACCAGGCTTTAGTTAAATACCTAAAAGGAAGTTTAGAAGAAGCTAATGAAGATTTTAATAATGCGTATATAGTTTTAGAAGACAATACGCGTGCAAAATCATTTTTTATGACAATGCACGGAGAATTGCTTTTGAAAATGGGTAAAACAGATGAAGCTATTGAAAAAATTGAACAAAGTCGCCATATTGCTGAGGCTGATTATTATCCTGACTTAACACACTATGCAAAATTAGCCAGAGCAAATTATTATGTTTCATGCGGTGAACATATAAAAGCACAAAGTGAATTTCAAATTGTTTTACAATTTGCAAAAGATAAGCATTTACGTCGCCTTGAAACCGGAACTTTGTCGGGAATGTCTAAATTGTCTGAAAAACTAGGAGATTATTCAACTGCAATTTATAAAGCTGTCGAATCCTTGAAAATATCAAACGAATACTCGCTTCGATTACACCAGACTTTATCTATGCTTGTTTTAGGCAAGGCATTAGTAAATGGTCATCAGCACAGGGAATTAGGCATCTCATGTTTAAAGACAGCAAAAAGTATGGCACAAAAACAAGAATATTTTTTAAGGGCGAACGAAGCAGATGAAGAACTAATGAAGTTAAATGAAAGATAGCTTTTTAAATTATATAGTCTTCAGGTAGTTCTCATTATACAGATTCTGGGTGTTTTGGCTCAAGCCTTATTTTTCAACTGCAACTTTCCACCAGCTAAAGCTGAGTAGCAATTCATAAAACTAAATACTTTCAACAAATATGGTAACGATGTTAAAATTATGCCTAGAGGAAAATTATGTCAGTAACTTTGGAAACACCAAACAAATTGAAGACTGTCAGTATTGAAAAAGATACTTGGATATTGGAAGTTCCCGCCGAAGTTTGTCGGAGTGAAGGTTTTGCGGAAGGTACGTTAGTCAGTTTGACGCTGAAAAATGATGCGATTTTGGGCGAATATCTTAAGCCGACAAAGGACATTGACGATTTTGTCAGCCGCATTGTTCAAGCTGATGCCGGTTTTTTCGAGGAGATAAAGCAACTTGGCGACTGAGAAGATAATTTATCTAATATTACGCCGAAGCCGTTTTAATCCACATTCGTTTGATGCAAGCATTGGGCGAAACTCGTTACGGTGTAGATTTTCGGGAACTTATTGATTCTGCTTTAAGCCGCCCGAAACATTCGGCAATTTACGAAAACGCCGACATTATTCGGCAAATGCCTAACCTTGAACGCGAAGATTTACAAGCCGTTTTGCAATATGCTTTTGCAAGTTCGTAAATGATGTTAAAATTATTTTCAGGGTAAAGATTATATGTTTGGAGTTGTAGATTTAGAAGCCGTTAAATCGGTTAATATGCCAAACGGTAACGCGGTCAAAGATACTTGGCTTTTGCGTCTGCCGAAAGATATTTGCGATAAAGAAGGTTTTGCCGATGGTACGCTGGTTAGTTTAACCATCAAAGACGGCGGAATTCAAAGCACGTTTATTCGTCCGCCACGCGAGAACTTACAGGAAATCAGCCGAAACATTTTACAAAAAGACCGCGAACTTAATCGGAGGCTCAAAGAAATTGGCGATTGATAACCCGATTTATCTTGAGTTTGACGAAGCGGTTTGGCTGCATTTTGAATTAATGTGGGCTTGGGACGAAACAAATATCGGCGTGGATAAACGCGATTTGGTTGAATCAGCTTTAGCCCGACCGAAACAAGCCGCTCATTACACAAACGCCGACATCATCCGTCAAGCCGCAACTCTTTGTTTCGGATTAGTCAAAAATCATCCGTGGCGTGGCGGAAATAAACGCACAGCAACTTACTTGATGCGGGTTTTTCTGATGACAAACGGCTATGATTTGGAATACAAAATCGAAGATATGCTTGAAATGGTTCTAGTCGTTGAATCCGATGCTTGGAAAGTTGACGAAATTGAAGATTGGCTCAAAAACCGAGTCGTAAAACTGTAATCCGCAAATTATTTTCACGAAACAGCCGTTGCAAGTTGTGAAAAAGCAAGAGCAACTATACATATTGTTTCTGCAAAGTGATAACTTGCTGCTGCAAGTTGTGATTTAGCTTTAGCAACTTAATAACTCGCTGTTGCAAGTTAATAACTCGTCGTTGCAAAGTCATAATTAGCTTCTGCAAGTTCATAACTCGCTGTTGCAACTCAATAACTCGCTGTTGCAAGTTCATATATTGCTTCTGCAACTTAATAACTCGCTTCCGCAACTCGTAAAATCATCAACGCATTTCCACAAATTTAACACGATGCGTTAAAATTAGCCTATGAATTTGTCTTTACTCGAAAATCAGATCCAAACCAAAATTGAACACTTACGCACCGAGATTAATCGGCACAATGAACTGTATTATATCGGCAATGCACCCGAAGTTTCCGACTATGAATTCGATCAACTGCTCGAAAAATTGAAGCAGCTTGAAGCTGAAAATCCTGAGCTTGTTACGCCTGATTCACCGACGCAACGTGTGGGCGGAAAGGCGGTCGGTTTTTCGCAGTTTACGCATAAAGTTCCGCTGATGTCGCTCGATAATTCATACAATTTAGATGATTTACGCGATTTTGATGAGCGTTGCACGAAACTTGCGGACGGCAGATTGCTTGAATATGTAGCGGAATTAAAAATTGACGGTTTAAGCGTTTCTCTCCATTACGAAAACAGCGTTTTGCAAGTTGGTGCGACTCGCGGCGATGGACAAAATGGCGATAATGTAACCCCAAACGTTAAAACAATTCGCTCAATTCCGCTTAAATTAAAGTCAGATTTTCCGAGTGAAACCGAAGTTCGCGGAGAAGTTTTTTTATCACGCTCACAGTTTGAAAAAATTAACGCCGAACTCGAAATGCAAGGCGAAAAAAAATATGCAAACCCGCGAAATACTGCGTCGGGAACGCTTCGCCAGCTCGATTCGGCAATAGTTGCATCTCGCGGACTCGATATGTTTCCATACGATTTGTTCGCCGGAAATCGAAAGATGTTTGCAACTCATTGGGAGAATTTTACTTGGTTAGAAAAACAAGGTTTCAACGTCAATCCGCATCGGGCTTTGTGCAAAAATTTTGATGAATTGGTCGCATTTATCAACGAAATGCAGAAGCTTCGCGATTCGTTTGATTACGAAATTGACGGAATCGTGGTCAAAGTAAATTCAACCGATTTACAAGCCGAATTTGGTTCGACGGGTAAGTTCCCGCGTTGGGCAATCGCCTATAAATATCCCGCAACTCAAGCAACCACACAACTTAACGGTATCACAATTCAAGTTGGGCGAACGGGAGCATTAACACCTGTCGCCGAACTCGAACCTGTTTTGGTTGCTGGAACGACAGTTTCGCGTGCGAGTTTGCACAATGAAGATGAGATAAAACGTCTCGATTTAAAGATCGGCGATTGGGTGTTGATTGAAAAATCAGGCGAAATTATTCCTCAAGTCGTTCAAGTTGTTACTTCGAAAAGAACCGGAAATGAGCATGATTTTGAGTTTCCAAAAGTGTGTCCAGTTTGTGGTTTTGATGCTTTGCGTCCCGAAGGCGAAGCCGTAACGAGATGCACAAATGATGTTTGTCCTGCTAAATTGAAAGGTCGTTTGTCCTATTTTGCCGCGAGAAAGGCAATGGATATTGAAGGTTTAGGTTTTAGTTTAATCGAAATGTTAGTTGATAAAGGAATTGTCAAAGATGCGGCAGACTTGTATTCGCTTGATTTGGACACGCTCGCAAACTTAGATCGAATGGGCAAAAAGTCTGCGGAAAATGTGTTGATACAAATCGAAAATTCAAAGTCGAGAGGTTTGCAAAGATTGCTTTTCGGCTTAGACATCAGGCACGTCGGCGAAGGTTACGCCAAGAGAATTGCCCGACAATTTCGCAATATCGAAAACTTAAAGTCTGCAACAGTCGAACAACTCGACGACATTCCCGACATCGGCTTATCAGTCGCCGAAAGCGTCTGCAAATGGTTTCAAACCGAAGAAAACTTGCGAATAATCGAACGATTAAAAGACTTCGGCGTAAAACTTGAAATAGAAGAAAGTTCAACCGCACAACTAGACGAAAGATTTGTCGGCAAGATATTTGTATTAACAGGGAAGTTGGAACAATTTACACGCGATGAAGCGGCGAGAATAATCGAAGAACGCGGCGGAAAAGTTTCGGGTTCGGTCAGCAAAAACACAAGTTTCGTAGTTGCGGGAAGCGATGCAGGTTCAAAATTAACAAAAGCGGAATCGTTGGGCGTGGCGGTTTTGAGTGAAGATGAGTTTAAGGCGATGATTGGTTAGATTAGTTTAGAAATCCGGATTTTGTCTGAAACAGTATCTAAATCTTTCAGCCATATACCTAAATCGGGATTTATCCAAGACAAAACTTCTAAAATTGTTTGATGAATTTCGATTGCGGTTGAAAAATCAATTTGATTATTTTGAAAACAAACAGGTTCATTATGATAAATACGGTTTCGGAACTTTTGAATCTTTTTTAACTCTCTTAAAACGTCGCTTCTTCCAAAACCGTGCGGACGATTTGGAAAAGCATTCAAAGTTTTTCCTTGAATCAGTCTGAAATGATAAGGCTCAAGCAACGATGTCCAAAATCCGAAAGTTTGCTCGGCAATTACTTTTCCGCTTGTCAGTTGTCCTGAATTTCTTCTGATTTGTCGGGTTGCTTTATTAACTTCGTTTTTAAGATAAAAATTTCTCAGTTTTAAAGAGTTGTCAGACATAAAACCGTTTTGTTGGTTCACAATCCAATCAGAATCATTGAAGTGTAAGGCTAAAACTTCGTTTATACTGTTACGAAAAGAAATTTCTAAAACGCTTAAAAGCGGATAAAAACTGCTTGAAACAACTAAATTTGCTTGATAAAGTTTCAAAGTCCTACTTTTGTTATTTTTGGCAGGAAAACGATATTTGTTCAGTCTTTGCGGTGAAAGGTATTTTTCAAGTGTTGAATAAAGGATTCGAGCCATAGTGAAAATTGACAAAGTTATTAATTTTGATTATTGTTTATTTGTAGGGCTTGGTCAAGCCTCTTGTCTGCAAAGATAACGTAACCAAGTGAAGAATTAGGCTTCAGTCAAAAACGGCTGGAGCCTTTTAATTTTGCGGAAGTTTTGAGCGAAGATGAATTTAAGATGATGATTGATTGAAATTGTGTCCAACGACAAATAACTTATTCATTACTTTTCCGGCAAACAACAGACAAGCCTGTAAATCTTCTTTTTCAAGATCGGGATAATCTTCCAAAAGCTCTTCGACGGTCATTCCCGCACTCATTAAATCCAACATTGTTTCAA
Source organism: Acidobacteriota bacterium (assembly GCA_031414415.1). Classification (GTDB taxonomy): domain Bacteria; phylum Acidobacteriota; class Blastocatellia; order Pyrinomonadales; family Pyrinomonadaceae; genus JANNVK01. Next base: position 22,099 of record JANNVK010000091.1, on the reverse strand, counting down.
CCGGATAACGTTTATTGCGGATTGTCGGTTTGCCGAAACAAACATTCGGGTTTAGTGTGATTCGTTTTAATAAATCATCTTTCATACATTTAGAAAATAGCATATTTAACAAATTTGGGGAAGATTTGAGCGAAGATGAGTTCAAGGTGATGTTTGTCTTGAAACCCGAAAGATAAAAGCAATCAAACCTTGAGCTTCTATTTTTATTGAGTCTCCAATTTCGTATCCTTTTGAGCGTAAATCCTCTAAAACTTGTTTGGATGGAATTTGTTTATCATCGCGAAAGGCGAGATAGAAAGCATCGCCGTTGATTGCTGTTTTATCGCCTATTTTTATTGCGTCAAAACCTCGCGGCAAAAAATAGGCTTTGTCTTCAGGCAAATCTTCGTAGCCATTAATTTTGATAATTTCAAAGTTTTTATTTGCAAACCATAAGTGATACGCAACCAAATCTTCAAATGCATAAATCTTGGCATTTGGTTCAATTTGCTTCGCCATTTTTTCCCAAGCACACCAAATAAAAAGCTCTTTTGGACGAGTAAATTCAACTAGTCCGCTGATTATTATAAAAGTTAAAACAACGAGAATAGAGAAACGTTTGAGTTTAAATCTGGAAAGTGAAATCGCAAAAATAATAAAATATGGCACAAAAATAATAGTTATGTGCCTGATTCCCCAAATAGAAAGTGGCAAAATCCAGCTTGCTGCAAAAGCCAAAATAAATGGAATTAAGACGAACAACGCGATGATTTTCGTATTTTTTTCAGGCTTATTTTTTGTGAATTCGTAAATTATTACACCAATAGAAATAACCAAAATCGGCAATGAAAGAAAAATCGCAGTTGTTTCCAAACTACTCATCGGGAAATAAAATGGTTGATGTAGCGAGGATAAAAACTGCCACAAATCTGGACGTGCTTGCCAACCGATATTTTGTGTTAAGCCTTGATTTAGGTTTGACGAAATAAAAACAATAATTGCCCAAGGAAGGAATGTAACAAAAAGAATTACTGTGTGAATTAAAAATTGTTTGATTTTTTGACGTTGCAAAATAACGATTAAAAGTTCAGAAAATATTATTAGCCAACCAAAATAATGTGTATAAATTAGAAAAATATTAACAAGTAATAATCCGACAAGTTTAATGTTCGCATTAGTTTGCGAATGAATAAAACGAATAAAAAGCCATATTGAAGTAAGAGTCAGAAAAACCAAAAGACTATACATTCTAACTTCTTGTGCGTATTTTATCAGTGAGCCATTAACAGCGAAAGCCATAAACGCAAAAAGAATTTGAGTTCTTGTGAGACTAAGTTCGTGACATAAAAGCACAAATGGAACTATTGAAAGAATCGACAAAATTACGGCAAAAAGTCGCGTCCAGAGAATTGATTCTCCGCCAATTGCAAGCCAAATTTTTAACAAAAAGTAAAATAAAGGTGGATGAACTAAATCTTGGGCAATAAAGGTTAAGAAGTTTGAAAAATCATTACTCGCGGCGTGAACGCTAAAAATTTCGTCAAACCATAAACACGAATCAGTTAAATTCCAAAGTCGAGCCACAATAAATAAAACAATCGCGAAAGGAAAAATATAAAATGCAAGTTTTGATTCTTTAATTTCCACTATTTTGCAAACCCTAATTTTTTGCTTAAGCCATTATAGACAGTTTCAAACTCACTAATTCGCAAAAGTTTTGCAACAACACTAAAAGCAATTCCGCCAATTAAAATTGGAATAAAAACTTCGCTGAGTCGAATTAAAAGTCCGGAGACACCAAGTTGTGAAACCAAAAAATGATAGCTTAGATATGACGCAACTGACATTACCGCAGATGCAATCGCAACTTTAATAAACGCACGAAAAATATCTCCACCGTGAATGTGAGAAATTCTTTTTCGCATAAAAAATGTTAGAAGCGAGAAACTTATTAGGGCAATTAGTGAAGTTGCTAACGTTAAGCCGACGTGTGCTAAGCCATTTGGCGATTGAGGCGTAACGCCGATTTTTGAAAAAACTGTCATTAAAAAATAACCGGCAATCGGATAAACTGCTACTGAACAAAGGCTAACAATCATCGGAGTTTTTACATCGTCGAGTGCGTAAAACGACGGCGAAAGCACTTTAATTGCGGCGTAACCAGTTAAACCAATCGAATAACCGACCAAAGCCCAAGAAGTCATTTTCGTTGCGTTTTCTGTAAAATTTCCGCTTTCATAAATCAGACGAATAATTGGTTCGCCTAAAACGATTAAGCCGCAAGCTGAAGGCAACGTCAGAAAAAACACAAGTTTCATGGCATCAGAAAGTGTTTTACGAAACTTGTCCATATCGCCATGTGCGGCGAGTCTGGAAAGTGCAGGAATTGCGGCAGTTCCGACTGCAACGCCAAAAACTCCGATCGGAAATTGCATAAATCGAAACGCATATGGCAACCAAGAATTTCCGCCTTCAATGCCAGAAATTAGAAAAACATCAATAAAAACTTTTATCTGAACCGAAGAAGTTCCAATAATCGCTGGTGCCATTAATCTTGCAACCTGCCTCACGCCCGGATCAGTGAAACTCAGTATCGGTCGAAATTTGAATCCAACTTTTAAGAGCGATGGAACTTGGATTAAAAATTGAGCCGCACCGCCAATTAAAACACCCAAAGCCATTCCAATTATTGCCCAATGTGCAAAAGGCGGTGCAATTTCTTTTAGAGAATTTTTGTCGCCAGCCATCAATCCGCCGCTGAACCAATAAGCTAAACCGAGTCCAAAAATAATCGAAAAAATGTTGAAAGCTGTTGAAGCAGATGCCGGAATTCCGAATTTTCCTTTGGTGTTGAGAACGCCCATTGCGACTGCGGCAAGAGCAACTAGCAAAATAAACGGAAACATTATTTGCGTTAAAGTAACGGTTAAAGCAATTTTTTCGGGCGAAAACTTTGAAGTCAAAAGCGGTATAACGTAAGGCGAAATAAAAATTCCGATTAGTGTAATTCCACTCAAAACAACCGCGAGTGCATTCATCACCATACTTGCTAATCGCCACGCCTCGTCTTCGGTTTTTTTAACTTGATAATCAGTAAAAGTCTTGACGAATGCGGCAGATAAAGCACCTTCGGCAAACAAATCGCGGAGTGTGTTTGATAACTTAAAAGCGACTTGAAAAGCGTCGGCGACAAATCCGTCCCCAAAATAATGGGCGAAAATCTTCTCACGAACAAGTCCGAGAACTCTTGAAAACATTACGGCAATTGAAACGATTCCGGCAGATTTGGCAACGCTTTGTTGTTTGGTTGGTTGTTTAGCTAGTTCTACTTGTGACATTTTATTAAAAAAATTTATAGTATCTTTATTTATTTGGGTTTTAAAAAGGTTTTAATTATAAGCGGTTATTTCATTTAATTGCCAAAAAAAAGAAACGGTAAGTCTAATATTTACAATAATTACTCTCTCTCTCTCTCTCTCTCTCTCTCTCTCTCTCGGCTTGCAAATCTACAAAAAAAGAATATAGTTTACGCATATTAGAAGTTGAAGTGCAGAAAGCCTTATGAGTCTGTTACATTTTCCACAATTTATCAACTCTATTCTCATTCTTACGAACGAGCGTTATGTTTATGTCTGTGGAACAAATACTTTTAATACAATCTTCGTAAACAAAAAAAGCCTTGAGGTTGCTTATAACAACTTCAAGGCTTATTTGTTTTTAGCGTTTTTGCCCTGTTTGACAAAAGTGATACGCCAACTAACGATTAGTATCATAACGCGAAACACCGCAAAGGCTCAACTATAACCGAAGAAAGTTTGCTCCAAATACGCAAAAAGTCTTTTTTGGCAAACTATTCTTCTCTTCAAAATAATTAGGAGAGCAAAATGAAAAAGATATTAACAATATCAGCTATCTGCCTTTGCATTGGTGTTGCTTGGCTGATGATTAGAAATCAGCAGAACGTAGTTGCTCAGTCAACCGGAACAACTGCCACAAACTTTTTTGTTACGGTGAATGAAAAAGCAAGATTAGCTCGCAGTGGTGATGTCGTTGCGACTGATGAACTTATAACCGAAATCTATCAAGCCACAGGTATCGCAACATATTTGACAGGCATGACGGGGACGAGCATCAAAGACCGCATTAAAAGAGCGGAAATTCGATACAGACAAGGACAGCATGCTGGAATACCGGAAGCTAATGTTGTTTTCGCCATTAACGCACTCACTGTCAAACTTGGAACACCTGAGTATTCAAAAACAGTTGAATCCGAAGTTAGAAGACTTCGGGTGAAAACATTACCTATTTTTCCTGAATTAATTGGTAAAACCCGAACATCAAATCCAAACCCGATAACAGGCGACACACTTTCAACTGAAATGTCACCTTCGGAAGCAGTTTTTATATTTAGCTGTATGCTTTATCAAAAAATGGAAAACCCTGATTTCCAGCTAACTGCATCTGAAAGAACTGCTCGTTGGAATTTTGAACACGATGAAAAATCAATGGAAGCATCATTGTCTGAAAGATCAGTTTCAAATCCGCGACGAGAAGAAATGGCAGTTGCAATTGATGCAGGTATTCGAGCTTTGAGTTCGTCTGATTTAGTTAATTTACCAAAAAAATCTTTAGACATTTTAGGTCTGGAGCTATAACAAGGAGAAAAAGAATATGTTCAAATTAAAAATACTTTCAATTGGAATAATTCTCTTGGGAATTATTATGGCTTCGGGTTGCAGACCGCCCAGAAGCACGGATCCGAATGCAGGATTTACACTAACGCTTAACGTTACACAAGGCGGCGTTGGGTTTCCTTTTCCTGTTTTAGCGAATGTAAATGGCAGCACATTTACAGGACCGCAAGGCACAACGGGTAGCAGAACTTTCTTTAATGAGTTTTTCTCAAACAGAGAAACTAAACGAATTGGAGCCGCAAGAGTTCCGGCAGTTTGGAATTTTCAAGTCAGTGGAACTCCCGGTTCATGCTTTGGGTTGTCGGCGTTTCTCAGGTTAGATGATAACCATCCAATAAGTTGCAATGTGAGTTTTGCAGAGTTATTTGTTTTTCCGTCAATGATAGATGCCAGAAGTCCGGGAAATAACCTGTCGTTATCAGGGCAATCAATGAAATTTGATGCTTCCGCTATGCCTAAGGTTTTTTGGTATAACGAATTCGGGCAGATTGTTCATTCTACGCAAACTACATATGGAAATTCCAAAGGAAGTTTGGACTCTGCGATGCCGAATATGACAAATTGGACAAATGGTCGCTATCTTATCTTATTAAGTAGTACCGAGAATCCAAGCGAATCAACGATTATTGGTTCAGCGGTTGTAACGGTTTATGGAAACATAGATCCGCCGGAACCCATAGATCCGCCAAATCCATGTAACCAAAATGTGCGTCCTTGTACACATTAACAACTTATCTTTTGAGGAATATTGTCGTTTGACGGTATTCCTCATTTTTTGTAAAGCCATTTGGAGAAAATAAAATGATTAAACCATTGATAAAAATTGTATCGCTTTCATTCCTGTTACTAATTTCTATAAATTTCATTAACGCCCAAAACGCAGATAGCGATAAATCAAAAAAAGATGAAAAGGTTCAGAACCAAAATGAAGATAAATTGCGAAAGTACGAAATTGAAGCACATTTTACCTTTTTTAATACAACTGATAATGACGTTTATAGAAGACTCGACCCGATTTTACGCGGAGGTTTTTTTGGCGGACAACCTATTGAATTTCCTGCGGTAACAACAAGAGAACCGGGATTTGGAGCGAGAATTTCTTACAATGTCAGCAAGCATTTCGCAATAGAAGCTGAGGCAAACTGGTTGCCAAGATACTATAATTTTAATAAACCTGGCAGATCTCCAAACACAGAGGGAACCAAACAACAGGTTTTTGTTGGTGTCAAGATTGGAAAAAGAATAAAAGTAGCCGGTAAGCGTATTGGCATATTTGCTAAAGTTAGACCCGGAGTCATAAGATTTGACAGCTTTTCGCGGATTAAGTTTTACGAGTTTTCCGGTGGTTTCGGGATACGCAACGATTTTAGAGTTGCCGCTTTCTTTGATTTAGACGTTGGCGGAGTTGTTGAATATAACACAAGCAAGCGAACTTTTATCAGAGCAGACTTTGGCGATACAATTATCCGTTACGGAAAACCTAATGACCCGAAAAAAACGTTATTCAATAAACCGATAAACCCAACGTTTACAACCCATAATTTTCAAACATCAATCGGATTTGGTTTCCGATTTTGAAGCCTAAAAGCGAGTAATAATTATGCTTTTGAAATATTTAATAAACGCAACAATCGTTCTTTTACTTTCGGTAATCGGCGGAATTGCCCAAGAAGTTATTCCAACGCCGACTCCGCCCGAACAACCTGTCAAAATCAATACCGAAGAAGTTCAAGTAAATGTGATGGCACAAAACAGGTTTGGGCGTTTTGAAGCAAATTTGACGAAAGAAGATATGTTGGTGATTGAAGATGGCGTGCCGCAAGAGATTACAAGTTTGCGGCGAACTCCGGCAAATGTGCTGCTTTTACTCGATACTGGCGGCGAGTTAAATTTTGTAAAAACTTCAAAACTGACTGGATTTGCGGCGAAAATCGTGTTGAATAATCTGAAAGCTGAAGATTTTTTTGCTGTGATGCAATATAACAATAAAATTGAAGCAGTTTCGGATTGGTCAAATAATAAAGAGGAAGCCTTTGCCGCAATCGACAAAAAGCTGTTTAGCGGAAAGCGTTCAAGATTTGCAGAAGCATTAAATCAAGCAGTAAAAAACTTTCAAAACCGCCCAACCGGAAACCGTCATTTGGTCTTAATTTCCGATGGAACGGAAAGTGTTGCGACCGCAATTGAACGCGAAAAAGCCTTTCAAAACTTGCTTGCTCAAAACATCACGGTTCATATTATCAGCTATACGCAACTTGAAGCGGAAATCGCAAAAACTGCGGGTAAGCGTCTGAAACTAGGTGACGGCACAAAAAAACAATCCATTCCACCCGAAGTTCAAGAACAGATTATTCAGTCAATACCGTATCCACAAAGAGCCGCGTTTAAGGCAATGATTGAAGCTCCGCCGATTGTAATTTTTGATTTGGATACTGAAAGGCTTAAATTTATCAGAAAAAGACGACAAGTTTGGCTTGAAAGTGAAGGCAAATTGCAAAATATTTCAGAAAAAACGGGCGGAATTTTCTTCGCCCCTGAAACTTTGACAACACTTTTGACATTTGGTTCAAAAATAGCCGAAGCGGTTGACTCGCAATACGTTCTTACTTATTTGCCAAAACGACAATTTGCCGAATCTGCAAAAGGCGAAATCCGCAAAATAAGGATTTCGTCAAGGTGTGTTGGAGTTGAAATACGGGCTAAAAGTCAGATTATTAAAGAAATTCTGTAAAACAAAACCGACATCAACTTCTCGTCAATGTCGGTTAATTTTGGATAAATTTAAACTAATTTCTTGGGCGTGTTGCTGGATACGAAATTCTTGTATTTGCTAAGCGAATAGCAAATTGCGTTGTCGGATAACCTAGAGAAACCGCTCCACCAAAATCGTTTTGTATTTGTGTGACAAAATTATTTTGAAAATTACGGAAACTATTAACGCTTCCTCTTTGGTTAAAAATTACAAAAAGAAGTTTGCCTTTTTGGGTATTCATCATTCCAGACAAAGCACTTACACCGCCATCGGTGTTTCCCAAAGTTCCGGTTTTGCCAACAACACTTCCTAGTGCAAATCCCGAATTAAATCTTCTTTCGAGAGTTCCAGGATCACGTCCGGCAATTGGCATAATGTCGCCGTAGGTCATTTTGTTAGATTCAATAAATTTCAGTAATGTTCTTAAAGTTCGCATCATCGCACGAGGCGTTACGCGATTTACACCGAGTCCGCTGGAAGATTGCAAAATCATTTCTGCTTGCGGAAAACCACCGTCTCTTTGGCAAATACTAGCGACTGTGTAAAAACCGCCAACATAATCTCCTAATCTTTCAGCCATAACATTATTTGAGTATGACATCATCACTTTCACAATTTCGCGAAGCGGTGCAGATTCGTGTCGAAACATCATTTTCAAACTATTTGGCATCAATTCAACATATAAACCACCGTTGAAATTAACACTAGGAACATTTGAGAGTTGATTAAATTTTCCGCTTGAAGTTAAAAAAGTCTGCCACGAACGTGTTGCCGCTGTTGATCTTTTTGCCGCATCAAGCGTTGCGAAAAGCAATTGAGCTGATTTTTCTGTCGAATCAGTAAAGTTCATGACAAACCTGTTTGTCACAACTAAATCACCTTGAATTGTTCTAATTCCGTTTTTGTTTAATACTTCTGCAATTTCAACGGCGTTTTCAAAAGTAAATGAAGGATTGCGTCCATCAATATAAACATTTCCAACCAAAGTTCCTGTCGTTTTATCAATTTCACCATCGGTGTAAACATCTGTTGTGAAGCGAAAATTTGGTCCGAGAGTTTTTAAAACTGCGTATGTGGTTAATATTTTTACGTTTGAAGCCGGATTAAAAGGGTAATTTGAATAGTTATCTTTGACAACTTTGCCTTCCATTGTTTCGACCAAAACACCAGAATATCCGGGTGCAGAAGTAGCAGTTGGATTTGTCGGCGTTACTTGATCTATCGGTTTAACATAAGGCGTAGGTGAAGGTTTAGGATAGTTTGAATTGTTTTGACCACCAACGATAATAGTTTGCAGAAACGGAGTTGGAGATGGTTTTGGATTAACAGGTCGCGAATATACTTGTGCGAACGAGGCTGAAACAACGAGTCCCACGAACATAATTAGGGCGACACTTCGCCGAAAGGTTTTTTGAACCGATATTTTTGACATTTTTTTCTCCGTTTATTGTTTTTATTGGTAGGTTTCCTGCATCTGCAATGCGGAAACTTTTCTAAGTATAACATTTCTCTACTTAATATATCAAACGTCTTAAAACTGAGCATTTCACTGCTTTTCAAAACGACTAATCAGATGATGTTTATTTTCGAAAGGTTGCCAGCAATATTAATTGCTTATGGAAGCAACACAATATACTTATACATTAATTTTTAACAAATGAAAAGATTTATTTTGGAGATGATGGAAGAAATGTGTCAATTGCAAAAGTTTTTCCGTCTGAGATAATTGAAATTGTGCCAAATTCGCCGGTCGTTAAAACTTTGGCGTTTGATTTTTCCCAACGTTCCACAACTTCCGAGTGTGGATGCCCAAACTGCGATTCGCGTCCGACTGAGATTACCGCAACTTTTGCTTTGCTTACATCGATAAATGTTTGGGTTGAGGAAGTTTTACTGCCGTGATGTGCCACTTTAACAACATCGTTTTGTAAACCAAAATTATTATTCAGATTCTTTTCAGCTTCAATTTCAATGTCGCCAGTAAAGAGAAATTTGTTATTTCCATAAACCATTTGGAAAACAATAGAGTGGTTATTATCTGATAAAGCAAGCGTTGAATCATCAGCCTCTGGACTCAAGATGTTGATTGTAACTTCGCCAAAAATTAACTTAACTCCTTTAGAGAGTTTAGTTATCGGAATATTTCGTCTTTTCAACACGTTATTAAATTCAACAAATTCAGGATCTTGCAAAGGGGTTCTGGCAAGAAAAGCAGTCTTGACTTCAAAATTATTAGCAACATCGTTTAAACCTTGAATATGATCAGAATCTGCATGTGTCGCCAAAATATAATCAACCTTGTCATAACCTTTTTCCCAAAGGAATTCCGAAACAACCGATTCACCGATGCTTCGTGTGTCTGGCGTAAAAATTTCGGGTTCATTATCTTCATCTAATACATAAATTTGTTTAAAAACTGGTTTTCCGCCACCGTCAACTAACAATAATTCACCGTTTGGGAATGTAATTAATGCCGAATCACCTTGTCCAACATCAAGGAAATCGATGTGAAGTTTGCCGTCGATTATCGGTGAACTGAACGGATGAAAAATAAGTATCAAAGCGAAAGAGGTCAGAGATAAAATTGGAAACTTAAATCTTTTTGAAACAGAAAAATTAAATGGTTTCCAGTTAAATATGTAAAAAGCTAAAATTATAAGTGGAAGAAAATAAAGAACATAGATGATTCTGAAATTTCCCGAATAGACAGGGACGCGGATCGAACTCCAGCCGTTTTCGATAAAAATATCGCTCGCGTGAATCATCAACCAATTTGTTATCTCGGTCAAAACAACAAAAGGCGTGGCAATAATTGTGCTGAATTTTGAAATAACAACCGCAAATACAGCCGTCAAACTTTCAACAGCCATTCCAACTCCAATCCAAACATTGAAAAGTATTGAAATCAGGGAAATCTGATGAAAATAAACAATCGAAAAAGGTAAAAGCCAAAGTTGGACGGAGATTGAAATGACGATAGTTTCGAAAATAAAGCGAAAAGGTTGTTGGAGTTTTTTGTTTTCAAGCCACTTCGCATTTGGATTTTTTATTAGTTTACACGACCAAATTGTCTTCGAAAGCTCTTTTTCCCAAAGAGTTTCTTGCCAATAAATTAACTCACAAAAAGATCTAAACATTTTAGAAGTGTTTGGCGGAAATGGATTTTCAGAGGTTGGATGCCAACTGCCAATTGATTTAAAATTTTCAAGAAGCGGAAGTGCTAAGACGATAATTGCAATCAGGCAAGCAATTGTCAGTTGAAAAGATGGATCAAAAAAATCAGAAGGTCGCCAAACAAGTAGTAATAAAATACTTGCTCCGAGTGCGTTAAACAAATTTCCATCACGGAAAATAGCACGCGAAAAAAGTAGAATAGTGAACATTATTGCCGAACGAGTAACCGGAGCTTCTGCTCCAACCATCAACGAAAACGCCCAAATAAAAGGAATGGCAATAAAAAATTGCAACCAACGGCTTTTGGTGAACTTGCTAAGAACAAAAACAACTAAAATACCGATAAAAGTTATCTGCATACCGGAAATAACGAGTGCGTGAAATGTGCCACTTTCGCGAAAACTTTGTGAAGTTGATTTATCAAGAAAATACCGATTGTTTAAAAGTGACGCAATTAAAACACCAGAAGTTTTTGCTGAGAAAAGATTTTTAAAGTCTAAAATCAGATTTTGTCGTTGTTCTTGCAACCAAGCAATCGGGAGAAAAACAGTTTCAACTCCAATTATTTCAATTAGTAACGGACTTTTTATTGTTCCCGTGGCATCAATTTCTCTCTGATCGAGAATGTTTTTCAACGATATAACGCCCGGATTTAAAAACTTTTCTTCTCGCTTTAGCAAACACGAAACTCTGATTTTCGTGCCATATTTTAATTGCAAATCGTCATATTCCACCCCAAGTTTTTCGCTTTGAACGCCTGCAAAAAGTCTTATTTTGCCGCTTGTAGATTGCTCAATATTGCGACTAATAATTTTCTCGGTTTTCAACTCAATAAAAAATCCACCAACAGCAAGTTCAGGTTTGCTCAGTAAAACACCTTCAACTTTAAACGGTTCGCCGCTCACTAAAGTTTTATTATCGAATAAAATTTTTAATCTGTTAGATTTAACTGCTTCAATCTCAACTTGATAAAGCACCGAACCACTAGAAACAAAAGCAATCAGCAGAAAATAAGTTGAAATGTGATTGTATTTTGATATTTGGCGAAAAAGAAAATTCAAGAAAAGTGAAAGAAAACAAATTGCAAAATAAATTTTCCAACTCCAATTATTGAAACTTGCAAACAAAATTCCGAGTGCAAAACTGCCAGCAATCCAAGCGAGAGGAAATGCGTTGAAGTTTATTAAATTTTCTTTTTCGCGAGACATTTATTGATTAACTTTGACAAGATTTTGAATCTTTCGAAACTTGGAATCACTGATTCCTTTGACTAATAATAAATCTTCAATTTTTTGAAACGCACCAAAATTTTCTCTCTGAATTATTATTTTCGTAGCCAAACCTTTTCCGATACCAGGCAGGTTTTCAAGTTCATTAACATTTGCTGAATTAATATTAATTGCATTTTCAAACGGCAAAATTTTCGTCTTGGTGTTTGAAATTTCAGATTTGTAACACGAAAAGTTTAATAAACAGATTACTAAAAATGTTAAACGTAATAAGTTCTTAATCATTGTTTAAATGTTGCAAATAAACAGCTTAAATAATCGCCCTTACTATGTGCAAAACGCTAAAAGTGCTTATAATATGGTAGATTACGAGAGTAAATTAGTGTCAAAAATATGGGTTATCCACAGTAAGTGTGGAAAAGTTACGAAAGTGTTACAACTACAAGTCTTCGAGGCTTTCTGCTGATTCGAGAGCTTCGTAGGCTTTCTCTAAAATTGGTCTCGCACGCGAACTTCCATCCATTTCACCGATGAATCCTTCGCGAACCATCGCGTCCAAAATAGCTGCCGCACGACCATACCCGATTCTTAAATGACGTTGTAAAAGAGACGTTGAAGCTCGCTTTGCGGCAACAACAGATTTCACTGCGTCCCAAAAAAGCGGATCTTTTTTGCCCGGCAAGCCATCAGTTCCTTCAATTTCTTCTTCAGTTTTGGTAATTGAAATGTCGTATTCGGGCTTTCCTTGCAACTTTACGTGTTCGACGATTTTGTGAATCTCTTTTTCATCAACAAAAGCCCCGTGAACACGAATAATTTGCGAAGTTGCAGGCGGTAAAAAGAGCATATCGCCGCGACCGAGAAGTTTTTCTGAGCCGTTTCCGTCAATAATTGTCCGCGAATCAATTTTAGAAGATACGCGAAACGAAATTCGTGCAGGGAAATTTGCTTTAATCAAACCGGTTATTACATCAACCGACGGACGCTGAGTCGCCAGAACTAAATGAATGCCAACCGCACGAGCCATTTGTGCGAGTCGCGTTATAGATTCTTCGACATCTTTGCCTGCAACCATCATTAAATCAGCAAGTTCGTCGATAATAATGACAATGTATGGCAACGTTTTCCACGCTTCGCCGTTATCGTCAAAAATCTCAGCGGCGTTTTTTTTCTTAACTTCAACATTAAATCCGTCGATGTTTCTCACGCCCCAACCTGCGAGTTCTTTATATCGGCGTTCCATTTCTGAAACTGCCCATTTTAGTGAAATTGTTGCACGTTTCGGATCAGTTATAATTGGCGTTGCGAGATGCGGAATATCTGCGTAAAGTCCTAATTCTAAACGCTTTGGATCAACCATTATAAACTTAACTTCATCCGGTTTGGCTTTATAAAGAATTGAAACCACGAGTGTATTAACGCCGACTGATTTTCCTGCACCAGTTGCACCAGCAATCAATAAATGAGGCATTTTTGCCAAATCAGCAACATAATTTAAGCCATCGATTGTTTTCCCGAGAGCGATTGTCAACAGAGAATTTGAATCTTTAAACTTTTTAGATTCAATAACTTCGCGGAGAAAAATTGTTTCACGATTACGATTTGGGACTTCGATTCCGACATGTGCTTTTCCCGGAATTCGTTCAATTCTGATCGATTCGGCTTTTAAAGCAAGACACAAATCATCGCCTAACCCTGTTACTCTTGAATATTTGACACCTGCGTCTGGCTTAAATTCGAAAGTTGTCACAACCGGACCTTGGCAAATGTGCATAACGCGACCATTGACGTTAAATTCCTTGCATTTATCGGTCAATTCACGTGCAATTGCGAGAAGTTCTTCGTCTTGTTGCTCAATTCGCGGCGGTGCTTCGACCAAAAAATCAGAACGCGGAAGTTTATAATCGTCAAAATTTTGCGAATCATTTGTTTCGAGAGATTTATTCGATGCGGTGAAAGTTTCTAAAACTTCGCTATCTAATTTGCCACTTTCTTTGATTGGCGTAATTGGAATTCCGCCGTCAATTGGAAAGGGAATTTCATCTTCTTTAAATTCGCGTGGCGTTTTTTTTGTAATTCCAATCGGCTCAACAAAAATTGGTTCAACAGCTTTTGTTTCAGGTTCACTTTGTTTTGTTTCGATTGGGACTTCTGCTTTAACTACTTCATTTGCAGTAATTGCAGGTTTCTTTGTTGGTTCAGATACTTTTTCAACAACCGTATCTTCTGTAAATTCTTCGGGTTCATCGCCAAATTGTTCAAACCACGCAACAATTCTGCCGAAAATCAGTTTTGGATATTTAAAAATTGAAAACTTTTTTGGTTCAGAGGTAGATTTTTCAGAATTTTTTTCGGGAATTTGATTCGGGGCAAATGAATCGTCATCGTGTTGCATATTTTCAAAATATTCACGAAGTTGTCTAAACCATAAACCGATTGTTGCAAAAGATTCTCGTATTTGAGTGAAAATAAATTGAAGAGACCAATTAGTAAAGAGCAAAAAACCGACAATTGAAAACGTAAAAAAAACAATAAATGAACCGATATTACTCAACCAAGGTATTGAAATTGACGAAAATACACGCCCGATAATTCCGCCAGGAAGTGTTGAGCCATCAAAAAAATGTGAAAAACCCGAAACCATTAACAAACTTGAGAAAGCAATTACAAATAAAATTAAACCTAAAATTCGTGTCACAGGCATTTTTATTTTTCCCAAGCGGAAAATTTGCCATGCTAAAAATGCGAGTAAAGCTGGTAACGCATAAGCAGTTAAACCTATTGTTTGCAATATAATAGCTGCTATTGTTGAGCCGAATGTGCCAATTAGATTATGAGTTTTTTGTGATGAAGCTGAGTTCAGAGAAGAATCGTTTGGATTGAAAGTTAATAAACACAAAAACAGAATCACAGCAATTGCCAGCAAAATTACTGTGATAATCTCGTTTTTGTAAGAAACCCCAACCGTTGATTTTCGTCTCGATAAAGCCATAATCAAACCAACATTCTACTTCACAATTTTGCGTAACACCAAAAATTCTTTGATAAAATCGTCAATATCGCCATCTAAAACAGCGTCAACATCAGTTCGTTCAAATTTTGTTCGCGTATCTTTTATCAATCGATAAGGTTGCAAAGTGTAATTTCTAATCTGCGAGCCGAACGAAATATCTTGTTTAGTTGCTTGATGTTCCGCAGATTCAGCTTTGCGTTTTTCAATCTCAACTTCATACAATCTCGAACGCAAAACCTGCATCGCCATCGCCCGATTTTGCAATTGCGAGCGTTGATTTTGACAAGTAACGACAATTCCAGTCGGCGTATGCGTAATGCGAACTGCCGAATCTGTCACATTTACGTGCTGTCCGCCAGCACCTGAAGAGCGATAAGTGTCGATTCGCAAATCTTTATCTTCGATGATAACTTCAATGTTTTCATCAATTTCCGGCGAAACAAAAAATGAGGAAAATGAAGTTTCGCGGCTTCCGCCAGAGTTAAAAGGCGAAATTCTGACTAAACGATGAACGCCAGCTTCACACGCCAAAAGTCCATAAGCAAAGTCACCTTCAACCCGAAAAGTCGCTGATTTCAAACCTGCTTCACTTCCCGATTGTTCGTCTAAAACATCAACTTTAAAGCCACGATTTGCCGCCCAACGCAGATACATTCTGAGCAACATTTGCGTCCAATCTTGTGCATCAGTTCCGCCGGCTCCGGCTTGCAATGAGCAAATAGCGTTGTTTGAATCAGTTTCGCCAGATAAAAGACTTTGAATTTCGGCATCAGAAACGTCTTTTCCGAGCTTTTCGAGCAATAAAGAAACTTCTTCGAGTGAGCTTTTGTCAGATTCGGCAAATTCGAATAAAACTTCTGCGTCTTCCAAAGATGTCTCAAAATATTTTTGTGAAGTAATAGCTTTTTCGACAATACTTCGGTTTTTAACAACCTTTTGGGCATTAGCCTGATTATTCCAAAAATCAGGTTCGGCAATTAGTTGTTCAAGTTTTTCGAGTTCAATCTTCTTAGTCGGAACGTCAAAGAAACCTCCCAAGCTGCTCAACTTGCAACTTTATTTGTTCGTATTTTTCTTTTAAATCTAATATTTCCATATATTTAAAGCTAGTTAATTAACAACTTTATACCATCACGAAAAACTTGGAAACTTTGAGAAGTATTTAAATCAATATTTAGAAATTGCGAAATATTTCTTGCGACTTCTGTTTTTGGCATATAACCTTTGGCGTAATAACCTTTCGAAGCTAATACTCGTTCAAGAGCTTCACAAGTTCCACCTTTTATTTCGTCAGGATTTCTATAATTTCGATTTCTAGTAAGGTTTTCAGAAACTTTTGGATAGGCACTTCTGATTGCTTCGACATCTCCAAAAAACCACGCTTCGAGTTCTTCAATCGCAATACGGTTTAATACTTGAAAGTTTTGAGAAATTGAATGAGTTGTTAATCCGGCATCATTGATTATTGCTTCTATTTTTTGCTTTAAGACTTTGCAATCTTCATTGTCTCTGTCAACAAGAACTACAATTTTCCAATTAGGATTTGATTGGAGTAAGTTTTTGTAACCTTTCAATCTTATTGGTAATTTTTGAATAAGATTTTGCTTACCACGAAAATCATGGAATCTTAGTGTAATATCACTGCCAACAATTTTAGGAATAATTGTTGTTAAAAGTATTTCGTCAGAGGCTTCTTCTAGCAAAAATTCAATATGCACTTATTTTATTACCTCCGAAAAATATCCTTCAATCCATAAATCGCCGAGTTTTGCTCCGGCTTCGATCATTTCTCGAACACCACTAATTTCTGATACTTTTTTTGCTTTTGTAAAACCTTTAACATCACGATAAAGGACAAATACTTCTTCGGGACTTAGTTCATTGATAAAAAACGGGGAATGAGTTGAGACCATTAACTGCGTGTTGGCAGATGCTGTTTTGCACTCCTCGGCTAATTCCGGCAAAAGTTTAGGATAAATATAATTTTCAGGCTCTTCAATTCCAACAAGTTGTGGTGGATTTGGATCATATAAAACCGCTAAATAAGCTAACATTTTTAGCGTTCCATCTGAAGCATATTTTGCTTGTATTGGAGTTTCAAAAGGAGCGTCTTTAATTTGCAAAAGCAATCTTCCGTCAGGCATCATTTCAGCCTCAACCTTTTCCAAATGGGGAATGCGTCTCGATAAAGTTGTTAAAATTTTATCTAATAATTCAGGGTGAGTTTCTTTGAGATATTGAATAACATTTGCTAAATTGTTCCCCGTTTCAGATAGCTTTTCTTGCGGTCCCGATTCCGGTTGAAATCGAGAACTTTCAACAGTTAAATAAGAAAGATACCAACCAACAATAAACTGTCTCAAAGCACTAACTCGCGGATGACTTTCAAGCTGACCAAGTGCGTTTACAGCTAATACGTCAGGTGACGAAAGATTTTCGGAAACTCTCTGAGCCGTTTCATCAGGTTCATCACCTGAAATGACTTGACCTTTTCCCAACTTAAAATTCAAAAACTTAAATGGTGTTCCAAACTGTTTTCCACGCCTCCAAGCTAATGACTCTTCTTCTACAAAGGCACCTGTTAAATTTTCATTTATTACCAACCGATAAGTAATTAATGATGAATCTTTATTTTCTCGATACTTTATTTCAATAGAAATTGGTTCATTTGAACCGCGAGTTCTAAGTTCCCTAAATCGTCCGCGTTTATCAACTGCTTTTTTTAAACCCAAAAAACATTCAGCAAGAAACGCAAATACATCAAAAACAGTAGATTTGCCACTTCCATTTTGTCCAAGAAGAACGGTCAAAGGTTTAATATCTTTCAATTCTAAATCTTTTAACGCACGAAAATTTTTTACACGTAAATATTCAATTCTAGGCACATTTCGTATGGTTACTTTTGGATTTTTTATGTTTTTCATAAATTTAACGATGCTCTCCAATATGACTTTGCATTCCAGTCAGCTTTTCGTCGAGCAAGCTCATTGGGCGAAATGTGAAGTATAAAAATTTGTTTTCGGGGAAAATTACATAAATTTTTTATCTTTTTCCCAAATTTGTTGATGAGTTTGGCGAACAAAAACATAACTTGCAAAAAAAATTGCAATCAAAACAAAGACAGAAATCACGCTTCTTTTGTTCATTTCTTTTTCCAAAAACAAATTGATAATAAGGCTAAAGTGATAAATGAACAAAACCACGCAAACCAATCGCCGTATTTTACATAAATTGTTTGTTTGCCGTCAGATTTTGCAATCGTCCAAATTCTGGTGTCTTCAACAAATCCTTGCGTTGGGTCAATAACTTCGCCGCGTTCGTTGATGTAAGCCGTGATTCCGACATTTGTCACTCGCAAAACTGGTCGATTTGTTTCAACGGCACGAAAAACTGCACTTGCTAAATGTTGACGCAAAACTGCTGTATTTCCTAAATATCCGTCGTTTGTAACTTCAACCAAAACATCGGCACCATTTCGAACGTGTTGATTTGAAAGTGTTGGAAAATGCGACTCAAAACAGATCATAATGCCGGCGTTGACCTCGCCAAATTTTAAAATGTCATATTCTTTGCCAAACGTAAAATTTCCGACAACTGGCGGAACATAATCAGCTAAAAACTTCGGTAAAGGTATAAATTCGCCAAACGGTAGCAAGTGAATTTTGTCATATTGATTTTCAAATTCGCCTTTTTCATTAACTAAAACTGCTGAATTATAAGTTTCTAAAGATTTTTCAAGTTGATCAGCTGACATTGAATAAGGTTCGCGTCTAACATATTGCGGATAAACAGGTTCACCAGCGTTGAATAATATTTTCACATTATTCCGCGTTGCAAAATCTTTAAAAAACTCTTGCATTTCGGCGTCTTTGGCAAATTCGAAATTCATCGGAGATTCAGGGAAAATCACGATAGTTTCGAGTTTTGAATTCTGAGTTTTGAGTTTGTTGATTTCAATTTCAGCGAGATCAACGTGGCGATCACGAAGTTTTTTCCATTTTTCAAGGGTTACGCCGGATGTTGGGACGTTTGGTTGAATAGCGATAACTTTCACGTAAGGTCTTCCATAACTCTCAGAAAGATCAATATCAAAAATATATGGTGGAATGATGGATGCAATCCAAAGAAGAGGAATCGGTGGAATAACGAGAACCCAAATGAGGATCGCAAATCTATAATTTTTCTCGTGATTACGATAAATTACATTCGGAATCAGATTGAAAAAGATTGAATTTAAAATCACAATCCAAAAACTTTCAGCGAAAATACCGCCAAAGGTTGCCAATTCGATGGGAGATGAAACATCGGCAAACGCTTGAGAATAACCAATCGCATTCCAATTATTTCCGGTTAACCAATATCGTAAAAATTCTGTAAAAACCCAAATAAAAGGTGCGAATAAAATTGCCCAAGTTCCAAATCGCTTAAATAAAATCGACTGAATCAGCCCAAACAAAGCTGGAAACAATCCTGCGACTGCGGTGACAATCAAAACCAGCAGATATGCAATTGGCGTTGGTAATCCACCGGTTTCAATCATCGGAACGGTCAGCCACCAGCAACTTCCAAAAAAGAATGTTGTTCCCCAAATCCAACCGAGAACAAATGATTTTCGTTTCGAATTTTTCTCTTGTTCGATCGCATAAAAAAGTGGAATTAAAGCAACGTATGCGAGATACCAGAAATCGAAATCAGGGAAAGCTAAAACTAATAAAATCGCGGAATTTATTGCCCACAAAATATTTGATAAAGCCGGACAAAAGTTTTTTGCGTGAGAAACTAGATTCATTTTTTAAGCATAACAATTAATCAGTCAGTTTGAAAGACATCGGTCAAAGTGACAATTCAAATTGACTGAATTTAATAGATATTACAAAAACCGTCACTCGAAAGTGACGGTTTTTGGCAGACTCGAATGTTGTTAGGTCAGATTGAATAGTTTTCGGTTAAATAGGTTTAAACTCAAGAAATATTGATGAAAGATAGTTGTTTTGCTCAATAAACGCCAATAAAGAAGGAGAGCCTAGCAATTTCTTGCTAGGCTCATATATCGGAAGGTTTACTGTAGGAACGCTCGGAAGGTTTGTCAAGCACAGTGGCTTACCATACTTGTAGAAAGGTTGACGGCAGGTCTTGCTAAAGTGCAACAAGCTTGTCGATTTAACTATAAGCAACCACCGTGCCAGAGAGTATTTAAATAAAAAGTAAAAAGGCAAAAGTAAAAAGTTAAGAAGGAAACCGAATTTTTCTATTCGAATTTGATATAAGAAATAGAAGGCAAAATACTAAGGATTGATGATTGAGGACTGATTACAAAAAAGGAATTGAGATACATATTGACCTCAATTCCTAACTTTTTACTTTTGCCTTTTTACTTTTTACTTTCTCATCTTCCGCAACGTTCGGCTAATCTTTGCAGAGCAACAACCTCTTGATTTTCGCTGTCAATTTCGTTTGCTGATGCAGCATAGTTTTTCGCTGTCAAACAATCTTTTTTATCGAGAAAAATTCTCCCGAGCAAAATGTGAGCTTCGAGAAGTTTGTTATCCCAAAAAAGAGCAGTTTTTAATTGAGTCACGGCTTGTTCTAAATCTCTGTTTCTGAGGTGAATTTTTCCGACAATCAAACGCGATTCGGCATTCATCGGTTCGCTGTTAAGAATTTTTCGTAAACTCGCCATCGCTTCATCGTCTTTGCCTTCTTTGTAAAAAACTTTTGCTTGAATCAGCAAAGTCGTTGTTTCATCAACAGGCGATTGCAATGGAGAATATTGTTTTTTACGCAATATAATACTGACAAAATCGTTTCTTACAGGTTGTTCAATTCTCACCGAAATTGAGTCAGTCGAATTTCCGCGTCGATAATCTGTTTCAGATTTCGCATAGTTTGTCATAAACCGACGAGCCTGATCGTCAAAGTCTTTTGCCGAAGCATCTGCGGTTTTTTCGAGTGCTTTGGCTAATAAAAAATACGCTTCGCCGTCTCTCGGATTTGATGCCAAAACTGGTCGAAGTTGGAGAATTGCCTCAGAAAAATTGTTATCGAGAAACAATGACAAACCGTAATTAAAACGCGAATTTGTGTCGTCTGGCTGAGAATCAGAGGCTTTCTTTAAATAATTCATTCCATCTTTTAACAACAAAGATGCTTTGCTTTTATCTTTTTTCTGGCTTCTCGCAGATTGCACAGCAATAGCACCAATCGTGTTGTAAACGCTGGTTAAAACTAAATCGTTCGCCAGCGGTTGGAGCACAGAAAGTGCTTGTTCATAGTTTGATTGTTGCCAATAAATCAGCCCAATATAAAACGCTGCTTCGGCAAAATGTTCGTCTTGCTGCGGAACTTTTGAAAATGCGTCAATCGCTTCTTGTTGTTTTTTTTGATTAAGATAAAGATGCCCAAGTTCAAGCGATGCCGCCGAATATGTTTCGCCTTGTTTTGCTTCGGTATAAAGCCGCATCGAATTTTTGAAAAAATTCTCTCGTGTTTCGAGATTTGTTGAGAGCAAACCTTTGATGTAAGCCTCAAAAGCTCTTGCCGGAATCTTATTTGCGGCTTCAACAAACTGACTTTGCGAAAACGCCAGAGCCTTATCTCGCTGATATAAAATTTGATAAGCAAGTTGTCCTTCAATAGTCTGCAATTGTGCAAGTGCGTCGCTCAACGCAATATCTCGCGTAATTTTTTTCCCATCGGGAAGTTCTTCACTCAAGAATCTTCCTTCATTAACGCGGATTATTTTTGCTGTCACACTAATGCTTGCGGCAACTTCGCCTTGAGCCGGAATTATCGCGTATTTACCAGCAACGAGCAGGGAAGATTTTGATTCGCGGGCGAGTCTCAGCGAGGTTGCGAGCGAAGGCAAATTTGTTAAAGGAATATTTAAACGTTGTTGGATAAGTTTTCGCTCTTCATTTGAAATGATAATTAAGCCAGGAACTTTTAATAAATCTGAGAGCGAATCTGCAATACTTTCACCAACCCAATTAAATTCCGGATTGCCAGAAGTGTTTTCAAAAGGCAAAACCATCATTATATCGGAGTTGGTTTCGACTTTTTGGGCATAAACTGAAATAGAAAATGTAAAAAATAATAAGAATGCGATGAAAAAAGTGTTGTGCATATATTTCCTTATAAAAACAAAAAATTCGCTCTGTTAAAGCGAATAGTTTAGCATTTATGATGCAAGTTATGTTGAAAAAGTTGGTAGTCGGTACGGGATTTGAACCCGTGTCGCCGCCGTGAAAGGGCGGTGTCC
>JANNVK010000090.1:0-11358 GCA_031414415.1 Acidobacteriota bacterium | reverse complement strand
AAAACAGGTCAACAATCACGCGGCTGATGGTCATAAACTTAATCACACGAGAACGAATCTCGGCTCAATCAGCGGAATTCAGACCGATTGCCCAAGGTTTACGGAGACGAAAAATTACGTCCAGAATTTCAACGCTGGAGCCGAAACAATCGTCACGAATTCGTTTCAAACGAATCAACCTTACACGCTTCCAGACGGCGGAACGGCAACCGGAAACCTCATAGAAGTCGCATTTACAGGCGATCCGCACGCGAGAATTTCGAAGACATTCACAGGAAACTCCGGCTGGAAAGAAGGTCTGCCAATCAAGACCGAAGATTTCGTGAATGGTGTCCAAAAACGTTGGACGTGGACGGATTATGGGAACTCGGACACTCTTGTCCGTCTTAATCCGCGAGTCATCGAATCAAAAGTCGGCGACACAGAAAACGGAAATATCCGTCGAACGAAGGTCGAATACAATAATCCTGCGGCTCTCCAATATGGATTACCGAGCGACACATTGATTTATGACACCGATCAGACAACAATTCTCAAAAAAAGCACCACGGAATATAATCTCAGTTCGGTTTACACAAACAAAAGAATCATCGGTTTGCCGAGCAAAAGCGAATTGTATGACGGAATTGGGAATTTGCAATCGAAAGTAACTTATCAGTATGATGAAGGCGATTTTCTTGGATCAGAACAAAATATTAGCCCAATACAGCACGATGCAACAAATTTTGGAGTAAATTTTATTATTGGACGCGGAAACATGACATCGACAACACTTTGGGATGTAAATTTTCCGAATAGTTTGAGTCAAGCGTCAACTTCAAGCGTGAAATACAATACTGCTGGCTCGACAGTTTCTTCGACAGATGCAGTTGGTCGAGTAATAAAGTTGAGCTACGCTGATTCGTTTGATACAACACTTTCTTTGACTTCTCCAACTTACGCATTTCCGACAAAGATTACAGATCCAAACCAAAACAGCTCGTTTGTCAAGTATCGATATGATATTGGGCTTAACGTAAGAGCAGAAAGTCCTGCACCTGAGGGGCAAGCACAAGGGAAAATAAGTGTTCGCGAATTTGATTCAATTGGAAGACTTACAAAAGAAAAAATTCAGAATTATGGCGGTGCTTACACTCGTTATGAGTATCCAACCAATGGAATTCAGTCAAAAGTTTACACAACAATTACAGATATAAATGGAAATGGTGCTGATGCGGCAGATGAAGTGTTTAGCGAAAGCTGGACTGATGGAGATGGCAGAGTCAGGAAAACTAGAAGCGAACTTCCCAACTCATTCGGTGGTTTTTCGGGTAGTTTGGTAGAATACGATATTCTCGGACAAGTTAAGCGTTCTACTGTGCCGACTGAAATAGCCGTTTCAAATGCAAATGATCCAGAAAGCTGGCAACCTGCGGGTGACGATTTGCGAGGATATGATTCAAATAATCAACGTATTTGGCTCTGGAAATCAGTTGAATTTGATTGGAAAGGAAGACCAACAAGGTCAATAAATACGGATGGAACAGACAAAACAGTTAGCTATGAAGGTTGCGGTTGTGCAGGCGGACAAGTAACAACCATCAAAGATGAACTTGTTCCGAGAAATGACCAGCCAACTGTTCTCGAACGCAGAACTCGTAAAATTTACGCTGATATACTTGGTAGAAATTGGAAAACTGAGAACTTGAATTGGGATGGTTCGGTATATTCGTCTTCAACCAGAGCATTTAATGGACGCAATCAAGCAACAATTCTTCGGTCTTTTAAGGGAATCGCGGTTCTCAACAATGAACATCAAGATACGATTTTTACATACGATGGACGTGGCAGATTAAAAACTCAACATTTTCCGCAACAACAAGATGCGACAACAGTCACGAGTTACACCTACAACGCAGATGATAGCGTTCAAAGCACGACTGATGGACGCGGTGTGGTTACTTCAAGAAACTATAATAATCTTGGTTTGTTAGAAAATGTTAGTTCGACCGTTCCGTCAGGTTCAAATATCCGAAATGCTGGTAGTGTAAGTTTCACCTACGATACACTCGGGAATAAAACTCAAATGACTGACAATATGGGAACATTAACTTATCAATATGACGAGCTTTCTCGGCTGACGTTAGAAACTAGACACTTCTTTGGAGAGAATGTCGGTGGAGATTTGCAACAAGCACCGGGCGGTGTTGGTACTTTTAATATCTCATACGATTATGATTTAACCGGAAATTTGAAAAGTCTGACTGACCCATACGGACAGACAACTAATTATGCAAATAATAAATTAGGACAGACAGAATCAATCAATGGTTCATGGTTTGCTGGTGGAAACCATAATTATGCGAATAATGCAAAATATCGGGCTTGGGGAGCAGTTAAAAGTGTTGAACATATTAATAACGCAGGAGTTGTAAAAGAAAATTATACATACAATAATCGTCTGCAAAATGATTCTTATATTGCTACAAATTTGACCCAAGGCGGCAATTTTATGCAAAAGCAATATCAATATAACAATGACGGATTGTTAAAATATTCTTCCGATAATTCTTATCCAGCTGCTGCTGGAATGTTCGACAGATCATACAAATATGACCAAGTCGCAAGATTGGTTGATTCGCGAACAGGTTCTGAAGCCAGAGGTGGAGCAGTTCCGCCAGCCGCCGAAAGACCATACGTTTTTCAAAGAACATATGATGTGTGGAGCAATGCAACTTCAACTGCACAAGTTTATTGGAATGCTGAAAACCCATTAGCTGCAGCTAAAACATATACAAACAATAAGGTTGTAGGATTTGGTTATGATTCTGATGGTCGATTAACAATGGCTGAAAATTTAAGATATAGCTATGATTCTGCTGGAAATCAGCATTCAATTGAATCAGTCGGAGGTTACGTTCAATCGCGTTGGATGGATGGAAATGGAAACATGGTTCGAGAGCATATTAGTGATTTTGTCATAAATTCAACATATCCGAATGGGGCTTATGTCCCAAGACAGGATATTAGTTACAATATTAGGTCTAGTCTTCTAGGAGGCGATGTGATTTCTGTAGCACTCAGAGACGGACGAAAAGCAAGCAGTTATGTGTATGGATTTGGCAAAGTGATTGGCGTGCAAAGCAAGCAATATGCAATTTACAATAATGTTTATGAGACGATTTATTGGGATTATACCGACCCTAGCGAAGTCACACAACGTGGCACAAACCAACTTCAAACAAGTTCATATCCGACATTGACGGAACGAGAGCTTGACCCGCTAAATGTAGATGCTGGCACATCGCAAACAATACAAGAAGTGCCTGAACCCTGGGATTATCCGCGTAACGGCGATAGATATGAAGGTGTGGCAAGATGTGTAGTAGATGGAAATAGAATGGACTGTGATCTTGTTTCGGCAGAATCGCTTTCGGTTCGCACTACTTATCACTCCGAACATTTTGGCTTCATAAACATTGACACTCCACTTAATTCGATAGGAAACGGTTTGTTTCAACACGAAAGCTACCAAGATTCAATCGGCTACACGATAATCCGCGGTGATGGTGTTACAAGGATTGATTTTAACGGAAAGTCAGGGGAAGGTGGTTTGAATATTTTTTCTTTTGGCGATGATGAAACTGTAGAATATAAATATCCTGATGATAAGAAACAAGAATTAAAAACTGCAACTCAAAAAGTTATTGACACTGGAGATTGCAAGAAAAAGTTGAACGAATTGATTGCTGATAAGAAGAAAAAATTCAAAACTAAAGGTGGTCTTACAGGATTTGAGGCATTACTTGATAGGTTTATTTCTGGCTCCAAAGGCTATCGACTTTTAGTTTCAGACGCAGGTGGTGGTATTGCTAATTATGTTAATAAAACAATTAGATTTAAAGAGCATCGTTATAAAAATTGGACTACTGAACAGAATGTGCTGACTTTCATTCATGAAATTCTACACGCAGCATCAGGGGAAAATGAAGGGTTTTCCCACGAAAACCTAGCTCAGTCAATTGCAAATTTAGAGGGTCTCAAATTCAACAAAATCAAGAATGAAAGGGGCAAATTGGGTGATAATTATGGTTATTCAGATATTTTAGACGCTTGGTTAGCAAAATACTGCGGTAATGGAGGTGGAACATGGGAAAATATATTAAAACAGTTTCAATAGTCAACATTTTACTGTTAATTATTTTATCAATAACTAATGAATCTTTTGCAGCAAGAAAACCAAACTGGTGGTATCAGCTCCAAGAATTACAAATACTTGAATCACATCGAAGTGATGTGGAAAAGCGATTTAAACTATCCGAACCAAGGCATCAAAGGAAGTTTGGCGAATACACTGAAATTGAATACGAAACAAGAGAAGGTATATTGCTTGTGGGATACACACTTGGGAAATGTTTGCCCGAGAGTAATGGACGTGGTGCCAATATCGAAAAAGATATATTAGTATTTATTGATTTTACAGCTAATAAACCAGTCAAGTTATCATCTCTAAAAATTGATTTAACAGCATTTACTTCAGAGCAAGAGCACGACAGCAATGTCTTTTACTATACCAATCGAGATTTAGGAATTGAGTATACGATACGAAATAAAAAACTTGAAAATGTTTCACTTTCAATACCAAAGAAAAAAGAACATCTTCGATGTAAGCATTGAAATTGACCACTTCAGTTGTCTGTATGATTACCGAACAGGCAATGGCTGTGTGGCTTTAAAAATTGTATTTATAGCTGAAAAGATAATAAAAAATGAAATGTTACAGCACATAGTTTTTTTTTGTTCAAGCAATCGCTTATTTAATTTAACCTATATCAAGGTATTTATACTTTTGAATGTTATTTTGAATTTAAAAGCATCCTTCCTCAACGGAATTGATGGCTATTACTATTTCCTCCAAATCGAATCATTTTCGCAAACTGGCACTTTCTATTTCCCAACACAAACGCCGGTTGTTTTGGGTTTCTTTTCGGCAATCAATTTCTTTGTCGGCGACCCGATTTATTCCATCAAAACTGGAACACTTTTGTTTCAATTATTTCTTTACTTCGGTTTGTTTACATTAACAAAAGAACTTACAAAGAGTCGTTGGCTCGGAATTATTACAGTTAGTTTGGTGATTATATCTGGCTTGCACCGATATATGTTGGTCGAATATTTAAGCCAGCTTGGAGCAATCGTTTTTTTGATTTGGGCGGTTGCCGGAATTATTAAATACGCAGATTCAAAACGAAAATTATGGTTAGTTACAAGCGGGATTTTGCTATTTTTAGCAATCGGAAGCCATCGGTCGATCATTCCTTTTGTGATTGTTGGGTTCTGGTCATTTTCGTTGTGGGCGTTGTTTTTGCGAGCGAGAAAAAATGAAAATTCGTCACAACAGATTTTAATTTTGATAGCTTGTTTAGTTTCGATAGCTTTTCCCGCAATAATTGTTTTATCAAACAGTTGGCTTTCATCTCCGATAGAAATTCAAAATAATCTAACCGCATTTCCGAAATTACCTTTTCGTCTCTCAACGCTACCTGAAATCTTATTATTGCTGATTTTTTCACCTTTCTGTTTATGGCTAATGTTTAGCAAGCAAAGCGAACAATTGAGCCAAACTTTCAAATACACAATTGGGACAATCGCCCTGTTCAGCATTTTATTGACGCTGAATCCATTTTTGAGTTCAGACCTCGGATTTTCAAGTTTAGGCGGAAGATTGCGAGTGTTGTCATTTATCCAAGTCGCAATATTAGTTCCCGGAGCAGTTCTTTTAGTCAACGAAAGATGGAAAGAAAAGAAAATCAACCGATTACTGTTGGGTCTAATTGCAGCGATTATTTTGCCAATGTTGATTTGGAGTTATTCGCTCCCACTTCCGCGTGGAATCCAAAAAGATTTTCTCGAAACACGTGAAAATATGATTCAAGGCTTAGAAAATAACAAACAAAATCTCGATAAAGACTCAATAATAATCGCAAATCACGGACAACAGTTTTTGGTGACGGCGATTACCGGAATAACGTCTCAGCAAACATACCCAAAAGACACCGAAAATAAACCAATCTATTGGCTAGTTGAAGGAGTTGCGACAACATTGCTCGACAAATCAATGCTAGTTCTTTTCAAAGATGCTCGCGGACAAAATACCGTAATTGTTAAAGATGATGAAAGTTGGAAAGCCAGACTTTCAAATCCTGTTTTTAACGAACCGATACGAAGAAACAATCGACACATTGATGTTTATTTAGCCAACCCTTAATAATTATTTAACCCGTTTATTCGCCTAGATTTAGAGCTGATTTTTGATAAAATAATACATTATAAGTTAGGATTACTTTGATTTTCTAGTGAATATTATGATTAGAAATTTACCGATTCAGGAGCAAAAGCATTTGTATTTGCTAACTTTTAGTTAGTTTATAAACCCGAAGCATGAACTTTGTCTGTTGGCGGACAAGATTTTTTGGGATGATTTTGAGGCAAAATTTGCGTCATTTTATTCGAAAACTGGACAACCAGCGAAGCCGATTTGTTTGATGGTCGGCTTGCTTATCTTGAAGCAGGTCAAAACTCTGGCGGATGAAACAGTGTGTGAAGAATGGGTTTCTAATCCTTATTTTCATTTTCAGTATTTTTGTGAAGAGACTTTGTTTCGAAATATTTCGATGGAAGTTTCCGTGCGACGCTTCGGATTTAGTTCATTTTCGACATCGGATTTGTGAAAGTGGAGTTGAGAAAATATTTCGTAAGGATTAACTACTTAATACTCAGCAAACTTGCCGATTTTTAGAAAGCGAACAAACTATGAGACGATTCTACTTATGAAAATTACTCTACTGAATACAAGTGTTCTAACAACATTCGGAATATTCGAATTTCAACCTCTGACGCTCGAAAAAGCAAGATCATTGATACTCGTCAACGAAGTATTTTCGGCGATTGGTCATCCAGAAACCGCAGAAATACTCTCCGATCTTCTCGGGATTCCCGTCGCTGCGAACCGAATTGAGTATGTTCAAGAGGTCGGCGAAACCGCTTTGATTTTCAAGTTGAAAAGCCGCATTCCCGAGGGAAAGGTTTTGAATCGGATGGAAATTGAGGAAATTGGTT
Source organism: Acidobacteriota bacterium (assembly GCA_031414415.1). Taxonomy (GTDB): domain Bacteria; phylum Acidobacteriota; class Blastocatellia; order Pyrinomonadales; family Pyrinomonadaceae; genus JANNVK01. The sequence continues at coordinate 4,260 of JANNVK010000090.1, read as the reverse complement.
ACGAATTTGGGATTTTACGGAGGTTGAAATAATGAACGATGAGTTAATAAAATGGCTTGGATCATGGGGAACTTTGATTAGTTTGATAATGGGAATTATTGGTATTTGGGGCGTTTTTATTACTTGGAAGGCTTGGAATAAAACCAAAAGGATTGAAAAATTTCTCGAAAATGAAAAATCACGACTTAACGAAAAAATTAAAATGACACTTAAAAATGGGGAAAACGAATATAATTTACCTGCTTTACGTCGCCAAGATATAACCAGAAGCGAAATCCAAGGTCGGTTAGGTGCAATTCCGATGAAGACGAAGGGCAAACGATATTCAATCGAATTTACCAATGATTTTTACAGCCAAATTGATATAATTTCAGAGGGTTCAAACGAGTCCGGACATTCGAGTTTGACCATCAACTGCACAAAAGACGAATTTGACCAATTTAATTTTGAGCTTCCAAAAACTAAAATAAACAAAAAGGTTAGTGAAGATAATGGAAAATAAACGCAATATTTTACTGTGTATAGCTGGAATTTCGCCGCAAATTATTACCGAAACCTTGTTTGCGTTGACACAAAACCAAAAAGTCAAAATAGACGAAATTCGTGTAATTACGACTTTGGACGGACGCGATAAAGTTACCGAGTCGTTGCTTGATAAAGAAACCGGCATTTTTCACCAATTTTGCCGTGATTTCGGAATTGAACCGAGTTCGATAAAGTTTGATGAAACTTGCATTTCTTTGCTTCACACGCCTAAAGGCGAGATGCTCAAAGACGTTCGTACGCCCGAAGAATACGAACTTGCGGGTGATAAAATTTGTGAAATCGTCCGCGAACTTTGCAAAGATGAAAATACGCGAATTTACGCTTCAGCTGCTGGCGGACGCAAAACGATGAGCATTTATTTAACGCTGGCAATGTCGCTTTTTGGACGTGCCGAAGATGAACTTTCGCACGTTTTGGTTAATGAAGGTTTTGAGAGCAACAAATTTTTTTATCCACCGCCAAAGCCGACAGAAATAGATTATTTTAATCCGCAAACTAAAATCACCAAAAAAGTAAATACTGCCGATGCAAAGATTTACCTGGCACCGATTCCGTTTATCAGGCTTCGCGGAATTGGACAGGAGAATCAAAAATTTGTTGAAGCAAGAAACTACGGCGAGATTGTTGATGAAGCACAAAAGGTGTTGGACATTCGAGAAAAAGAATATGATTTGCAGATAGATGTAAAGAATTTATCTGCGTTCGTTCGAGGACAAAAAATCAAATTTACTCCACGCGAATTATATTTTTACTTAATGTTTGTGAGGCTTAAATTGAGTGGAAATGAAATTGTCAGTTTGAAACAATTAAATAAAAAAGACTTTAATTCGACACTGAATGAAATTTTGTTAGCCACGAAAAATGAAGATGTTGACTGGGAAGAAATTGGTGAATTTAAACAATACAAGTTTGCTGAAACAATGCTTGCTCAATTAGAAAGCGGACGCGATAAAGATTTTATTGATTTCAGAGGCGAATTCAGCAAAGTCGTTACATTAATTGCAAATAAGTTAAAAGGTAAGGGAGTTGACGACCGTTATTTTCTGATTTCAACTGATGACGGAACCGCAAGCTACAAATTAAAAATTGATAAAAACAGAATTAAGTTTGAGTAAAATCAACCTTAACTTTTAAATCTTTCATCAAACTTAAATTTTTGCGACACTCCAATAGAAATCTTGGCAAAATCCGGATGCAAATGATTTAGCAAATAGTTTTTTTCTATCGGAATAATTGAAGTCGGAACTTCTAAAACCGGCGAAATGTTTGATTTTGCCCAATCATCGCCAAGTTTTTGCGTTGCTATCGGAGCGGGCGAATCGTTCCAATCTTTCGGCAATTTGCGAAAATCTGCAACTTGAACAATCAAATCAGTCGGAATTTGAACGGAGACGTAAGAATATTCAAATAACAGCGAATCATCAACGAGATGCACCAGCATTTCTAACGCGGCAAGCGAAAGACTTCCGGCAGTGTAAATAGTTCGTGTGCCGTGTGAGTTCCAGCGACCGCCGAAACGAAACGCACCTTCGCCGTCAAAAGCCGTGTCCGCATATTTTGTTTTGCAGATTCTGAAAACCGTAATTTCCAATGACATTTTTAGCTGAAAACTCCGTGTTCAAGTCTGCCGATGAGGTTTTCAACTTCTCTTGTGCCGGTTTCGGTTGCCGCCATTTCAAGCGGCGAAATACTTCCCAAAGCTCGATTTGCCTTAACAAACCAACGAAACGCTTGAGCTTTATCGCCTTCAAATAACTCAACCGAGAGCGATAATAAACGCGAAATCGAGACTAAACGGTCAGATTCGGAAGCCGTTAATTTGTTTTCTTTTTTTCTGCGGGTCAAGGTTCGCGGACTCATTCCGATTGAGGCGGCAAGTTTTTCGGTCGGCAAACCTGTTTCTTGTCGAAGTTGCTCAAACTGTTGAAAAGAAAAGCCTTGCTCGATTGTTTTGATAAGTTGCAAAGTGTTGTTCGGTTTAATTCCGAGCATTTTTGCCAATCCGTTTTGAATCGAATTTTCCGCATCTAAAACTATTGTCGCCATATTTATTCCTCAATTTTTCAGCATATTAAATTATACGCCAACTGACTGTTAATTATACGCCAACAGGCAATCGCTCGGCAAGTTTGCCAAATATCAAACATCATAAAATTTCAGCTATTCTATTTTTAACTCAAATTCCGCATTAGGAATTTTTACCGCCAAGACGTAGAGAACTCCAAGAATATCTTCTGAAATTCTAACTTCTTGGCTTTCTTGATTACTTGGCGGTGAAAATTGCTTTTTAACTCGCTACAAATATCTATTGCATAATCTTTGAAAGCAAAATCGAGCGTGAAAAATAATGCGGAAAAGGTGAAGGAAACTTATTCGGGAATCGAGAAGTTGAGGAAAATCACCGGCTTATTGAATATTTTGAATCGGAAAAAATAGATTATTGTCGGAAAAAATCTTCGGCGGAAATGATGATGAGATTTTTCATAAACGGCTGAAAATGCTCGAAATCGTCAACATCGGTTGTAACGACAAAGCAATCGTTTGTCCAAGCGGTGCGGGCAATTAAAGCATCGTTTTGAAGTTTTTGAGCATTTGGCATTTTCGGGGTTTTACCGTGCGAAGCGGATTTTTCGCCAAAGCGAAGACGGCGAATCAGTTTTGATGTTTCATACCAATCAGTCATTGTCGGGGTGAAAAGTAAACCGTCTTTGTCGAAAAGTTTAAGCCATCTGTCGTAAAATTTTAGCGTAGAATTATCAATGGTTGTGGCAGTTAATTCGTAATAGACAACCATCGAAAGACGCATTTTATCGCTTAGACTTTTTGAAGATTCTATAATTGAAGAGTATTCAATGATTGCATTTGTATCAAAAAGCGGGAATTTAGTTTTTGCCATTGTTCAAGGATTGTTTTTGCTTTCCAATTGCTTTCATAACGGCAATAGTTGCATCAATTCTAGCTTGAGTGTTTTTATCAAACACAACATTATCGTCTTGATAATCTTTGATCGAGTATTTCGGAGTTTTTACTTTTTGAATTTTTCCGTTTCCGTTTTTCATAACAATAAAATAATACCATAAATAAAAACACAATCAATAAAATCTGAAATCTGAAATCTGAAATCTGAAATCTGAAATTTGGAATTTGGAATTTGAAATTAATTTATGTCAACACTTTACATCACAACACAAGGTTCAAACGTCCAACGGCGAAGCGGGCAAATCATCATCGGCAAAGGGAAAGATATTTTGCAGAATGTGCCGGAAACGCATGTTAAGCAGATGATTTTGGTCGGAAATATCAATCTTTCGACGCCGATAATTTCGTTTTGTTTGGAGAAAGATATTGAAGTTATTTATCTTTCGCAAGGCGGGAAATTTCGCGGTCGTTTGGTCGGAAATGGGCGAAAATGTGCGGAAATTCGGGTTCGACAATATGATTTGGCGAGAGATGATGTTTTTCGTCTGCGGCAGATAAAAGCAATTGTTAGCGGAAAAATTCAAAATCAGATTGATATTGCCATCAGACAAAAGGAGACGAATGCCAAAGAGATGCTGACCTTAAAGAAAATGCTAAATAAGGTTGCGACAGCGACTAATGCCGAATCGCTTTTGGGAATTGAAGGTGCGGCTTCGGCAACATATTTTACGATGTTTCGGCGTTGGATTCCGCTGCCATTTAAGTTTGAAAAACGCAGTTCTAATCCGCCAAAAA
>JANNVK010000089.1:0-3102 GCA_031414415.1 Acidobacteriota bacterium | reverse complement strand
GAGATGAAATGGTCAACCATTTAAGTCTTGATTAACCAATAGTTTGCGTCTTGAAAAACGCGAACCATCCCAAGAATAATAGATTTGTTGAGTTTTGGCAAGTTTTTGGTTCATTAAAAGTCTTGGAAAATAAAGGTTTATGTGTGTCCGCGAAACCTCCGCCTTTTGGTCGGCAATGGAGGTTCGCGTTCACCAAATACAACTATATTTTAACACAAATTTGAAAGAATTTGAACTTTATGAAAGGTAAAATTGTAGGTTTTTTGACGAGTAGAAAATGCCCGTAATATATTGCAAATACAAACATTTCCAAGATTATAGCTGATTATCGGTAAATTACAAAATCAACGGTTCTTCAAGATTGATTGGCTTCTTCGTGCCGTGATGTTCAATGCTCACATCGCCGTCTAAATAATAGAATCTCAGCGAATCTTGGTCAGTATTTATCTCGGCTAAAAGCCGATTTTGTAAAATTGTCCAATGCGTTTTTGTGACGCGACATTCAAACACCGAATTCTGCACTCGTTGCCCATAATCTTGCAACGCCCGTGCAACTCGCCGCAAACGCCTTCGCCCCGCACTTTCAATCGTCGAAACATCGTAACAAATCAGTAATAGCATAATTGTTAATTGTTAATTGTTAATGTCGGAAATTCACCATTCATAATTCACCATTCACCATTACTTAAGTATGAACGGGTAATATTCCGGCATATCGCCGCGTAAAAATCTCGCTAAAATTCTGGATTGCACCAAAAACAGTTGTCCGTAACGAAATTCTTGCTGTAAAAGCGGATGAGTCAAAGTGTCTTGCTTACGAGTTTGATACGCGGCGATAACTTTTTTGCGTCCTTCTTTGGTAAATTCAACTGCTCCGCCCTCACGAATCGCAAAATCTTGCTTATCAATTTGTTTCCGGTTTATCAGCGTAATCGCTAATCTGTCCGCCAAAACAGGTCGAAATTCTTCCATTAAATCTAACGCCAAACTCGGTCTGTTCGGACGTTCCGTGTGCAAATATCCGACAAACGGATCAAGTCCCGTAGCGGTCAAAGCCGAAATACAATCGTGCCTGACCAATGCGTAAAGAAAAGAAAGCAAACAGTTTATCAGATCGAGCGGCGGACGACGCGAGCGTTTCGGAAAGTGAAAATCTTCGCGTTGATGCCGCAAATGCAAATTAAACGCCCCGAAATAAATGTTCGCCGCTTGTCCTTCATAACCGCGAATTACATCCAGCGTTTCGGCTTCACGTTCCAGCCAACGCATCACGACATTTAACTCTTCCGCACGACTTTGCAAATCAACTTTTTCGGTTTCCGAATCGGTTTCACGAGCTGAACGCAACAAAATCTGCCGTGAATTTGTAATCTTTCCTCTGATAAAATGTTTCGCCACCGTCGCACAAAATTCGTTGTCGTCCGCCTTGCGATATTGCGTCCGCCGCAAAACAACGCTCGTATTCGGCACGCCTTCCCAACGACCGTGAAAATATCCGTTTTCCGAAAAACAATTCACCGCCACGCCGTTTTCCCAACAAAGCTGTAAAGCCTGTGGCGAAAACATGTTGTTGCCGAAACTGCACACCGATTCGATATGATGAATCGGCACAGCGAGCTTTAATTGCTTTTCAAATTCGATTCGCAACGTCAGATGATCGCGGTTGATGTAATTGCCCGAAGTTGTTAGAAATAATGTATTTTGTTTAATTTCCATAATAAAAGGAACTCGGACACTCCTGTCCGCACGGACGCAAAAGCGTTCGAGAAGTGTTTGGTTAGATTCAACTTAAATTTCACCAAACGCCGTTAGATTGCTCTCACAATCTTGCGGACAAGAGTGTCCGCGTTCCGGTCAAGCATTCAATAATTCTTTCCTCTGCGTTTCATCCGAAAGTTTAGGCAAACAAATATTATACAAACTGCAACCTTCGCAACGCGGTTTATATTCGGCTTTCGGGATAGTTTCGTGGGCTAAAAGTTCGCAGACAAGTTCGATTGTGTTGATAGTTTCGGCTCGCAATTTGTCGTCGATTAAAACTTCACGCCGTTTTTTGCTCGCCGCGTGATAGATAAAACCGCGTGAAATTTCAGTCTTAAACATCTCTTCCAAACACAATGCCTGTGCCGCAAGTTGGACATTATCGTTATCAAATTCGCGTCGTTTGCCTTTTTTATACTCAACTGGAATCGTCTCTTTTCCGCGAATTTCCACAATGTCCGCCCGTCCGCTCAAACCGTGTTTTTGTGAATATAACGGCAATGCCCGCAACAATTTAGCTTTACCAACAACCTCATAACCGCGTTCATCCGCGTGTGTGTGTAGAATCGTGCCTTTTGCCGTATGTTCGTTGTCCGACCAAATGCCTTCAACGTGCATCAACGCACATCTTCGCGGACAAAAAATAAATTGATTCAACGCCGAAATTGCTATAATATCTTTCATACGAGGTTTATTTATGATGACCGAAGCTGAAATATTAACCGAAATAAGACATTTGCCGATAAGCAAAAAAAATAATCTTTTCAAAACTTTAGAAGTCGAATACAATCAGAATAACGAAATTTCTGAAGAAGAACGACTCGAACAAGAAGTTGATCAAATGCTAATTTCACGAGGTTTGATGCGTGAAATCCCGCTTGGAATGACTGATGACGAAGAATATTTTGAACCAATTTCGACAACCGGCAAACCATTATCTGAAATAATTATCGAGGAACGACGCTAATGCTTGCCTACTTTTTTGACAGCAGTGCAACAGTTAAACGATATTCCAAAGAAATTGGCACAAACTTTGTTACAAATCTTTTCAAACCTTCAACAAACAATGTAATTTACGTTTCCGAAATTGCACTTGCCGAAGTTGTCTCAGCCTTGTCTCGCCAAAAACGCGGCAAGTTTTTGAATCCAGCCCAATGCGACAAAGCAATCAAACGCTTTCGTCGGACATTCCAACTACGCCTCAAAAAATTGGCGGTTGATAATCTTTTGATTGAACAGGCATCGTTATTAGCAGAAAAACACTATTTGCGTGGTTATGATGCTGTTCAACTCGCAAGTGCTTTGGAAATTCAAAAAACCAGAAATTCATTCGGTGCTTCA
>JANNVK010000088.1:0-100740 GCA_031414415.1 Acidobacteriota bacterium | reverse complement strand
TTCAGGAACGCATTTTGGGTTAAATCCAACACTTCAAATCGGCGGAGTTGGGGTCAATGCGACAATTACAAGTTCCAGCCCAACACAAATTACGGCTTATTTCTCTGTCGCGGATGCAACTATCATCGGCACGAGAGGCGTGCAAGTAAAATCACGCGGAATCAGCGGAATCACATTTCAAACAACGCCGCAGACTTCTGATTTGACTAATTTTTTTGGGCTTGTCGGTTAATTTAAGACCTGGCTAATAAAGTAAAAAACTCAAACTGCAACCGGAGCCGATATTTTGCCGTGTGATTGATAATTTTGCAGACTCAAATTTTCGTATCTAAAATTTAACAAACCTTCTAAGCCTTTCAAGTTCTCCGCGTCAACAAATTCTAATTTCGGAAGCGGAAAAGGCTCGCGTTTCAATATTTCTTCAACCTGATTGAGATGATTTAAGTAAATATGTAAATCGCCGAAGGTATGAATAAAATCTCCGACTTCCAAATCACAAACCTTTGCAATCAAATGAGTTAGCAATGCATAAGATGAAATATTAAAAGGAACACCGAGAAATGCGTCAGCCGAACGCTGATAAAGTTGGCAATGGAGAGTTTTGCTCGATTCAATTTTGAATTGAAAAAGCGTGTGACACGGAGGCAAATCGACTTCATCGCAAGTTTCAGGATTCCATCCTGTGACGAGCAATCTGCGAGAATTCGGATTCGTTTCAATTTCGCGAACAAGGCGTTCAATTTGATCAATGCCATTTCGTTTTGGATAATCGCCGCCAAATGAACGCCACAAATAACCATAGACTGGACCCAAATCGCCAACTTCACGGTTGAAACGTTTTGTATGTTGCTCGTCTGCCCATTCAGCCCAAATATCTACGCCTCTCGCGTTTAGATTTTTTTCATTAGTATCGCCCGAAAGAAACCAAAATAATTCTTCAGTAATCCATCGAAATGGCACTTTTTTGGTTGTGACAAGCGGAAATCCAGCTCGTAAATTATACCGATTTTGATAGCCAAAAGTCGAAATCGTCCCAACTCCGGTGCGATCTTCGTGGCGAATGCCTGTTTCGAGAATATGTTGTAAAAGTTCGTGATATTGTTTCATTTCGACTTTGATTTTAGATTTCGCGTTTTAGATTTGCAATTGCTTAGGTTAAAATCTTCATTTCTTAGGTATCTTCCGAGGTATCGCCGTCCATCTTGGCGGCTGTCTTGTGAGCATCTTGCTCGCAAGTCTTTATTGAGTCCTAAGTTACTTCGGACTCGAAAAGCGTTGGCTGGAAGCACAACGCGACCGCCGACTAGGAAGTCAGCGGTACAATTGCCAGCGGTAGAGTTTATATGAACAAATTTCAAGTCAGTTTTAATTCACCTCAATGTGGTTGGATGTCAATCGGTTTTTCGAGTGGCGACAATGAGTTTCATACGACAACCGCACACGCTCCGCATTCGCGGGCGTTGCCAGAATTGCTCGAAATATTGACTGAATTGCTGAGAGATAATTCACACAAAACAGATTTTTTATTAAAATGGAACAGAAATCCTGAAGAATTCGACTTCAAATTTCGCAAAGAAAATAATAATTCCATCAACTTCCAAATCTTTCAGTTTCCGACAGAAATGCGTCAATCAAGTGAAAAAGTTTTTGACCTAACTTGCGATATTAAGGAATTTGCAGAAGCATTTCAGACAACTTTTTTGCATTTGCATGAAGATATTGACACCGATGCTTTTGTCCAAAATTGGCATCAGCCGTTTCCTTTTGATGAATTTTCGGCATTTGAGCGAGCGTTGAAAAAATGAAAGAAAAACTTTTAGAACTTCTCGCGTGTCCGATTTGCGGCGGCGATTTAACACTGGCGTTTGTTGGCGGACGTGGCGAAGATGGTCGCGAAATTCTCGATGGAATCTTGTCGTGCGTCAAATCTTCGCACGAGTTTAAGATTATTCGCGGTGTGCCGCGTTTCGCAGATTTATCGAAAGTTGAACAAGATAAAGCAGATACAGCCGAAAATTTTGGTTGGCAATGGAATCATTTTACGCAAGAAGACACGAAATATAACGATCAGTTTGAAGGTTGGTTGCAACCTGTAAAACCGGATTTCTTTAAAGACAAACTCGTGCTTGAAGGTGGTTGCGGAAAAGGTAGGCACACACGAATTGCGTCAGATTGGGGAGCAAAAGAGGTTGTCGGGATTGATTTGAGTTCGGCGGTTGAATCGGCTTTTGCGGCAACGCGAGACTTGCCAAATGTTCATATTGTGCAAGCTGATATTTTCAAATTGCCTTTCAAACGAGCTTTTGATTACGCATTTTCGGTTGGAGTTTTGCATCACACGCCGAATCCGAAAGCGGCTTTCGTTTCGCTCGCAAATAAAGTAAAAAGCGGTGGACACATTTCGGCGTGGATTTATGGAGCGGAAAATAACGAATGGATTACGAATTATGTTTCGCCACTTCGCGAAAAATTTACATCTAAAATGTCGCAACCGACACTTTTGCAGCTTTCGAAAGTTCCGACACTTGCGGTGTTTCTCGGCACAAAATTGCTTTATCGTCCAGTGAATTCAATCGCTAAACCTGTCGCTAAGTATTTATTTTACAACGATTACCTCAATCATCTTGGTTCATTTGGCTGGCGAGAGCAACATAATATTGTTTTCGATCACTTGGTTGCACCGACAGCTTTTTACATTTCGAAAACAGATTTTGAAACTTGGTGGGAGGAAATTGAAGCCGAAAATGTTGAGATAATCTGGCATAATCAAAATAGCTGGTGTGGTTTTGGAAAAATTAGGTAAGATTTAGGAATAATTTTATCCAAAATATTCTAGTCTATTTATTTCAGTAAATTGAGATGTTTTAGCTTGAGATTGAAGAGCATGAACGATAATGAACAAATAAAAACAGAGTTTCTACAACGCTTGCAAATTTTTGCCCTAACGCTGAAAGATTATGTTTCAACAGATGATAAGCAATGGACAATTAAAGGTTTTATTGATGTGTTTGAAAATATCTACACGATCTCGGCTGATACCAAAATCGTTTCCAAAATTCTTGAAATTCATTTGTTCTCAAAGTTTTTAGAGTTTGCTAATCAACATAATTACGAACTTGTTTTGGCTGAACATCAAAATTGGTATCCTGATATTTCTTTCGTCTCCAAAGAAGATTCAAGTATAAAATTTGCCGTTGACTTGAAAACTACATATCGTAAAGACGAAAACTTTTGTAACGGCTTTACTTTAGGTTCGCACGGCGAGTATTTTACTGACCAAAACAGCACTAAAAATATACAATTTCCATACAATCAATATTTTGGGCATTATTGTTTGGGCGTAATTTATTCTCGAAACACTTTAACCGATTTGTCAGAAACTGAGGTTTACAAGCTTACACAGCTTAACGAAATTCAATCCGTAATCAGTAATTTTGAGTTTTTTGCACAGGAAAAATGGAGAATTGCGGGCGACAAAAGCGGAAGCGGAAACACGGCAAATATCGGAAGCATCGAACACATCAGCGATATTCAGCAAGGTAACGGCATTTTTTCTAAGTTGGGAGAAAGTTGGTTTAACGAGTATTGGACAAACTACGGAGACATTACGAAAACTGATGATGAAGGCAAACCAATCACCAAAACTGTAAAGAAGAAAGGTAAGGAAGTTGAGAAAATCGTAAAGATTACGGATATTGAAAGCTATCTCAGATTCAAAGGTAAAGATGATGGGTGGATTACTCAAAATGTTCTGCCGAAAAAAACTTCCGGAAATACCCAAGGCGGTGAAGATGAGTAACGGAAAAATCTTTGTTCCGCCTGTTAAAATTCAAGGTAAAAAGACTAAGTTAGTTTCATTTATTCTTGAAAATCTGCCTGCCGATTCGTTTGATGTGTGGGTTGAGCCATTTATGGGTTCGGGTGTTGTCGGGTTCAATGTTCAACCGAAAAAAGCTATTTTTGCCGACAGTAATCCGCACATAATTAACTTTTACAACGCGATAAAAAACGGTGAAATTACACCGCAGATTGCCAAAGAATTTTTACAGGAACAAGGTGCTTTGTTGTCTCGGAAAGGTCAAGAATATTTTAACGAAGTTAGGCAAAAATTTAACCTTGAACATCAACCGTTAGATTTTTTGTTTCTTAACCGGTCTTGTTTTAATGGAATGATTAGATTTAACCGAAAGTTCGGGTTTAATGTGCCTTACGGACATAAGCCCGAAAGATTTGCTCAATCTTACGTTACTAAAATCTTTAATCAGATAAAACAAGTACAATTTTTTATTGAAAATAACGATTGGATATTTGTCTGTCAAGACTTTAAAACAACGCTGGCAAACCTGCCCGCCAACAGTTTGATATACTGCGATCCGCCGTATATCGGCAGACACGTTGATTATTACGATAGTTGGGACGAAGCAAACGAAACTGATTTAGAGCAATTTTTGCGAACTTCGCAAGCAAAGTTTATTGTTTCAACTTGGCACAGCAACAAGTATCGGACAAACCTTTATCTGCAAACACTTTGGGCAAAATACAGGTTGGAAACAACCGAACATTTTTATCATTTGGGCGGCAAAGAAGAAAACCGAAACGCAGTTACTGAAGCGTTGATATTAAGCTACACGCCAAATTCCAACAATGCCGAAAATACTTTAGCAATATCCGCCGGACAACAACTTGCATTATTTTAAACCAAACGTATTAGAAAGTTAACGAAGCTGAAAATGTTGAGATAATTTCGCATAATCAAAATAGCTGGTGTGGTTTTGGAACAATTAAATAGTTTATGAGATTTGATTCAGGCATTGCCTCAAAATATACAAATTCTATAGACCGAGCTTTTGAAACGGTTCTCGCGAGAGGCAACAAAACACAGAGGTATATCGCGAAAACGATTCTTGAATCCGAGATGATTATTTGCGTTTTTCCGGTCAGCAAAGTTAATGCTTCGGGCATTTGCGGCGTAACGAATCCGACTGCTACGAATAGACGAATCGCACGCGAGCGTCTAAGTTTAAACGATGCTTTTTCCGAGGTTTTCCTCACATTTGCCGAAGAAACAATTGATAATGGTGGACAACGTGGCTGCGAAGGAACGCTCGTTCACGAAAGCCGACACGCCTTTGATTTCGCTCAAGCAATCGCAAGTTTTTCGAAAGCAGACTTAGATTTACCTTTTAATCCAACGCTTTACGAACTTGAATGGGAAGCTCACAAAACTGCCGGAAGCTATATGATTCAAATTGGTAAACCTGATTATTTGCAAGAAGGTTTAGATTTATTGGTTTTGGGCGAATTAAATGGCAAGATTTACGTCAACGAAAAAGGGATTAAGAAACGTTTGCTGAATAGTTATAATCTCATCGAAAACGAACGCGAAGGTCCGAGAATTACCGAAATGACCGGTTTAAAGATGAGATAATGTGAGGATCGCGGACAATCATGTCCGCAAAGTTGCACGGCAACTTAAAAAACTTTGTCTATATTCAAGTTGAATTTAATCTAGCACTTTTCAAACGCGATGCGTTTGTGCGGACAAGAGTGTCCGCGTTCCTATCAATTTCGAGGTAAACAAATTATGACGTTGGCGATTTTGGCGGTTGTCTTTTTAGCTTGGCTCACATTTGGCTATTTTTCATATGGTCGATGGGTTGCGAAACAATTTAAACTCGACGATTCTCGCGAAACTCCGGCAAATTTAATAAATGACGGCGAAGATTTTGTCCCGACAAAGCCGTTTTATCTCTTTGGACAGCATTTTTCCGCAATCGCTGCCGCTGGACCAATCGCCGGTCCAATTATTGCCGCACAGCAATTTGGTTGGTTGCCTTGTCTGATTTGGATTGCTCTCGGCGTTGTTCTGATCGGTGCGGTTCACGATTTTTCTGCCTTAACTTCTTCAGTTCGTCACGGTGCAACATCAATCGCGGAAATCACAAAAGACAAACTCGGACTTGGTGCCGGACGTGCGATGATGGCGTTCATTTTTATCGCTTTGATTTATGTAATTGTTGCGTTTACTGATATTACAGCTGGAACATTTGTCTCCGGCGATGAATCGATGGAAGGAATGCAAGGTTTTAATCCAGGCGGAGCGGTTGCGTTTGCGAGTGTCGCATATCTTTTGTTATCAATTTTTCTCGGAATTGTTCAAAGATTTTTTAATCCACCGCTGTGGTTGACGACAATTATTTTTGTTCCGGCAACATTTGCACTTTCTTATTTGGGAACAAAATTTTCCACAGTTTTGCTTTTCGATCATCTGAGTTGGTCAATAATAATTTTAATATATTGCTGTGTTGCATCGGTCGTTCCGGTTTGGGCATTGCTTCAGCCTCGCGGTTATCTCGGCGGATTCGTGCTTTATGCGGCAATCGCGGTCGGAGTTTTGGGCGTGTTTTTTGGCGGTTACGAAATTGTTCAGCCAGCTTATAAATCATTCGACATTGGCGGAATGACCGGAACAATGTTTCCTTTTTTATTCGTAACTATCGCTTGCGGGGCGTGTTCCGGCTTCCACGGACTTGTTTGCTCAGGCACAACTTCAAAACAAATTGACAAGGAATCAGACACACACGTCGTCGGTTATGGTGCGATGCTCGCCGAAGGTTTTGTTGCGTTTATTGCACTTGTGACGATTATGATTGTTACCAGCGAAGCGGTTAAAGGTCAGTCCGCAGGTAAAATTTATGGTAACGGAATTGGTAATTTTCTGACAATTATTATCGGCAAAGAAAATCTACCATTCGCGATAACTTTTGGTGCGATGGCTTTTTCGACCTTTGTTTTCGACACTTTAGACGTTTGTATGCGTCTCGGGCGAATGATTGTCCAAGAGCTTTTCGGTTTAAAAGGAAGAATTGGTGCAGTTTTTGGAATGATTATTACCGTTGCGTTGCCTTTTGTTTTAGTTTTCACGGCACAAAAAGGAAGTTACATCGATTTTTGGACGCTTTTTGGTGCGTCAAATCAATTGCTTGCGGGATTAACGTTGCTATCGATTACAGCTTGGCTTTATCAGGCTCGCCAGCGAATTGCTTTCACGCTTTTACCGATGCTATTTGTTCTGACAATTACACTTTGGGCATTAACGAAGCTCGTAATTGGTAATTTTCAAGCGGCAAACGGATTTGATATTAAAGTTGTCAACGCAATTGCGGCTTTGGCGTTAATTTTATTAGCGATTTATTTGATTATTTCCGCAATGTTCAAATTACGAAAAGATAAGTTAAACGAGCTTGCCGCGGAAAATGTCTGAAAATCGCAAATCCAAAATCACAAATCCAAAATCGCTCACCACCAACCGAGAAGTTTCCACCAAGCTGCTCCGATTGTTGACCAAATCGTGATATTTATTACTGACGCAATTAAACCGATTTTCCACCAAGTTTTTTGCGGCACATAACCGAGTCCAAAATAGATCGGTGCTGGAGTTGTGCCATAATGAGTTAAACTGGCGTTGAGATTTGAAAAATATGTGAGCAACAAAACTGCAAGTCCGACAGGCGTTCCAACCGCAATTGAAACTACTAAAAACGGAATAAACATCGCCAAAACATGAGCGGTAATTGAGGCGAAAGCGTAATGAGCATAGAAATAAACCAAAGCCAAAACCGAAAGAGCCAAAATCCAACTCCAACCATTTGTGTAACTCGCAACGGTTTCTGCAAACATTTTCGTCAAGCCTGTTTCGCCTAAAATTTTCGCCATCTGAACAAGTCCGCCGTACCAAATAAAAACTTCCCAAGCACTAGATTCATTAGTTAAGTCTTTCCATTCCAACACTTTAGTTAACAGTAAAATTGCGATTCCAGTGAGAGCGACAACTGTCGTGTCTAGATCGTGGAAATAACCTTTTGTCGCCCAAGTAAAAACTACAGCTATAAAAACTGCGAATAAAATTTTCTCAATACGTGAAATTGTTCCGAGCTTTGATAACTCATCAGAGGCAAATTTTGCGGCATTTGGAGTTTCCTTAATTTCTGGCGGAAAAAATTTGTAAATCACGAGTGGAACAACAATTAACGAAATTATGGACGGAATAATTGCGGCAGAAAACCAATTTAAATGCGTTAGTTTTATTTCGGTATTTTTGCTGACAAGATCGGCGATAATAAAATTTGAAGCCTGACCAGTTATGAAAGTCGCACAAATTATTATATCAGTTTGATAAAGCAACGCCATCAAAAAACTGCCGAGTTTGCCTGCGGTTCCATCATCTGGACGAGAATCGTAAGTTTCGCAAACACTTCTCGCGATTGGCAAAATAATTCCGCCAGCTCTTGCACCATTTGATGGAATCATCGAAGCTAACAAAAAATCTGTGCAAATTAGTGAATAACCAAGTCCGAGAGTTTTTCCACCAAGTTTTCTGACGAGAATTAGTGCAATTCTGTGTCCGAGTCCGGTTTTTATCATCGCCCGAGAAAGAAAAAAAGCTGCTAAAACGAGCCATACAACCGGATCGCCGTAACCAGCGAGTGATTTATCAATTTTTACTGCTCCGAAAAGTGCTGACAAAACAACACCGATTAAAACCATTGCACTTCCAGTTAAAGGTTGGACAATTGAACCGACAATCGTCGCAATAAAAATCGCAAAAAGTGTCCAAGACTCTCTGGAAATTCCTTCCGGTGTGGGAAAAAGCCAAATTCCTAAGCCACAACTCAATACTATTAACCACTTAACCCAAGTTTTTTGCATTTGTTATTTAACTCGCGAAGATTTTTTAGCTAGATTAACACGAAATTTAATTTTTTCCACAAAACGTGAAAATTATAAAAATAAAAGTTATAATGTTTACTTAATTGTCAAGATTCAATTGAATCGACTTTTTTGACAAATAAGGAACATTTTTAATGCCTAAAATCGCTGATATACAAGAAACACCGAATCCAAACGCTGTTAAATTTATTTTGAAAGAACCAGTTTCGCATGGAACTTCGCATTCATTTAAAGTTGCCGCAGATGCTGAAAAAAACTCGCTCGCAAAATCAATTTTTGATATTGGCGATGTTGTTTCGGTGTTTTATATGGACAAAATGATTACTGTTGAAAAGACAGACGAATCAGATTGGGACGATCTTTTGCCAAATTTGGCAGTCCCAATCAGAGCCGCAGAAGCAGCAATTACTACAAATCGAGCGAGCGAAAAAATTGGTGGTGCAATTGGTGTTGCCTTGAGCGATAATCCTGTAATTGCTAGAATAAATGAGCTTTTAGACGAAAAAATTCGTCCATTTTTAGCGAGTGATGGTGGCTGGTTAGAAATTCTTGAGCTTGAAAATAATATTCTTAAAATTCGTTATGAAGGTGCTTGCGGAAGTTGCCCAAGTTCTCTGACAGGAACTCTTAATGCGATTGAAAATATGATTAAAGAAGAAATTGACCCAGAAATTCAGGTTGTAGTTTCCTAAAACGTTCTATTTAAACAAAAAAAACAACAATGTAAAAAGAAGTTTCTTGACATATTAAGGCTCGTAAGTTCATAATAAAAATGTAACATTGTGAACGAATGTTGCGATAATCTCTAGTAAAAAATTTTTATCACCTAACTTCGCCAAATCCAAATCATTCCTTGGGCGTGTGTTTATATCGGAGGAAATTAAACGTGAACAGTGAAGAACTTGAAAATAGTCTGCGAACGGAGTTCGAGAGCTACCTCAAGACAATAGTTGCCGAAACGAGGCAAGAAATATCTCAGCTACAAGAAAAAGTTGAAATACAGCTTGAAAAACAAAAAGAACAATTTGATGTTGTTTTTCAAGATGCTTTTAGCAAAATTAATGCTGAGCGAGAGTTAGATCCGGGCTTTAGAGAAGCCGTGGTCGAGCATTTGCGTCTTTCAAAAGATGAAGGTGCAAGAATAACGGCAACCGCAATGGCGGAAGCTGAAAAATTACAAGAACCAACAGCAGTTGAAGTTGTTGATAACACAGCTGAACTTTCTGAGAAATTCAGAAATGCAGTTTATGAAATCAGTGAAATGACTTCGCAAGCTGAAATTTTGAAAACTCTTGTCCGCCACGCAGAAAATTTTGCCTCACGAGGTGCTTTTTTCATCATCAAAAATGAACATTTTGTTGGTTGGCGAACATTTGGAGCTCAAAAACCAGAAAACGATGGCTTAATAAAGGAAATATTTTTCCCAACATCATCTGCCACAATTCTCGGTTCTTCAGTTAAAACAAATTTAACTGAAACTTCAACAAATGCAGATTATGAAGACGCAAATCTTTATCTCAATAAAATCGGGTATGAATCACCTGTTAACCAAACCGCAATACCTTTAGTTGTTCGCGGTCGTGGAGTTGCAGCTCTTTATGCAGATGGTTCTGATTTAAATATTCAAGCGTTAGAAACTTTGGTGCGAATTGCCGGTTTAACGGTCGATCTTTTGGCTTCTGCCAGAACACCTGCACCAAAAACTTCAATTGCCGCAATTCCTGCAATCGAATCGCCAATTGTTGAAAATATGCCTGAACCTGAAACAGTTTCAAGTTTTGAGGTAGAGCAAGAAGTTGAAAAATATCAACCTATTGAAACCTTTGAACCAGTTCCTGTTTTTACTGAATCTTTTTCGCCTGTTGAAACTGAATCTTTTTCGCCTGTTGAATACGAACAAATTGAAGAAGTAAAAGAAGTTGAGCCAGAACAAATTGGTTTTGTTGAAGAAACATTTGTCGCTGAAGCTCCAGCACTTGTTGAATTAGAGGAAGAAAAATTTAAAGAATTTGAAACAACTTCAGCTTGGGACGAACCTAAATATGAGGCTGAAGATTATTCGAAAGATTTTAAAATAGAACCTTCTGAACCTATCGTTTCTGCGGAAGATATTTCGTTTGATTCAAATGATTCTGTTCCTGATTTCAAAACTGAATCACAGTTTGATATTAAAGAAAATTACGATTTTGAATCACCAAAAACGGTAGATTATCCATTTGAATCAACTGCTTTTGAAGTTCCTAAAACCGAAGAATTTGCTGATTTTTCATCAACGCAAGCGTTTCTAAAAGATGACTTTGAAACTATTACCAAATCTGAAGAAGTCAAACCTTTTGAAATTGAAAAGCCTGTTGTATCAGAAGTTGAAAGTGTTCCAGTTGAAGTAGTTTCCGAAACTGTTGCAGAAGTTGCACCAAAACCACGATTTAGCGACAGAAATGTTGATTTACCGATTGATGTTGCTGAAGATGAACGTCGTTTGCACAACGATGCACGTCGATTTGCTCGATTATTAGTTTCAGAAATTAAACTTTACAATGAACAAAAGGTCAAAGAAGGTCGCGAATCAAACGATTTATATGAAAGATTAAAAGAAGCAATTGACCGTTCGCGTGAGATGTATGACAAACGCGTTCAACCACCAGTTGCCGCAAATTTTGTTTATTTTCACTATGAATTAGTAAACACTTTAGCAGAAAGTGAGGAAAGCAAACTTGGAGTTAGTTATCCTGGTGCGACAGTCTAAAAGTAAGTAAACATTTAATTTACAAGCCGTTTGATAAAAAGTCAGACGGCTTTTTTGTTAAATAATTTCAAAAGAAATCCACTGCGAGGCAACTTGATTTTTACTTTTAGCAAGTTTATCAATTAAAACAACCTGCAAAACGTAATCGCCTTTTTCCATTGTTTTCCCCAAAGCTATGGCTCCACCAGAAACGATTTTTGTTAAATTAGTTTGTTTATCAAAATCAATATTTTTAGGCACACCATCTAAAACAAGTTTTCCATCTCGAAATACACGAACTTGAAGTTGCAGATTAGGAAGGCGTTCAGCACTGTCTAATTTCGCATTAAAAATTTCAAATCCATAGTTAAGAACCGTATTTTGCTTAAATTTTCTCAGCGAAGTTGCTGTCAGTGGATCAACTAAAACTTTCTCCGAGCTTGTTTTACTCTGATTTTGCCATTCATCAATCGTATGATTTGAAAGCATAATGCTCGAAAGTGTGAGGCGGTTTTTTTTCAGATTAGGAACTTCAATAAATTGATTGGCAGAACCAAGTTTTGCAGTCGAAGCATCTCGTAAAACCACACGCATTTGATATGCACCTGGCTTTTTAATCGGAAAAATAAAATTATAAACAAATCCATTTGCTATAAAGTTTTCAAAGGATTCTTTATTAACTGTCAAAACGAAATTTTTGCTAAATTGTTCAACAGGAACTCCATTATCGCCAAAAGTGATCGCCAAAACGTCAAAAGTTGTTTGCTGTTTGCCACCTGTTTGTTCAGTAAATTTCAAATCTTTAGCGTTAATATGGATAAAAGAACGAAGAAATGAGCCTTGTTTTATGTCGTTACCAAACAACGCATTCATATTTAACGCAATATCATTTTTTTGAAAGGGCGAAGTAATTGCCGCAAGAATTTCATTAGAAGCACTTTGGATTTGTGTCGGTTTTTTAGCAACATCATCTGCCACACCAAAAAAACCGCTTCGGTAGCGAACTGTTAAACCTGGACGTTTTACACGAATCGTCAATTTATTAAACCGTCTTTTCAGCGGATCAAAAGTTGAATCGTCCGGTTGATAACCAATTAAATAATATCCGGCTTGGTCATTTAACATTTTCTGAATTCCACCACCAATGTCGTTTGAATTAATCACAGACAAGCCGCCTGTTTCTTTTGCCAAATATCTTAACGTATCTTGAGTTTCCGAAAGCGTATCGCGACGGTCGCTAACTTGTTGATTAATTTGATCTTGCGACAAATTAGAAGTGTTATCAGCTGCACTTAATAAACCAACCTGCAACCCGCGAGCATCAATTGAATAAATTACAACACTTGAACGATTGGCTACTTCAATCAAACTTTTTAACGATTCAGCAATTCCGCTAAATTCTTTAAAGCCATTTTGATCAGTTTGCGTTAGCGAAAAGCCATCCGATAAAAACATTACTGATTTTCTGCCCGGCAATTCCTTCATTCCTTTTATTAAAAAATTTAACGCACCGAGCGAACCTGCAACAAAAAAATTATCGCGACTTTGTTGAAATTCTTTTTCTCTATTTTTTGCGGCTTGATAATCCTCGTCAGACATATTTGAATTAGCATTTTTTTGAAAATCAGCAACCGAAGCCTCAATTGGGGCAAATGCACCAATATTTCCAGTTCCAGCCGGATTCCATTTTACCTTTTCAATTGCTGCATAAAGCTGTTGTTTGTCGTAGGTAAACTGCTGCAAAGCACCAATTCCGCCACCAGTGCGAATAATTGCAACTAAATCGCCATCTTGCATTTGCTCGTCAAGAAACTTTTTTAATGCCCGACGAACGTAGTAAACACTTTCAAACGAAAGAGTTAAGTCGTCAACAACAAGGGCAATTGTGCGTTTTACGCTTTCAGGTCTAATTTTTGTTGGTGGAATTGGAGTATTTAGATTTCCATTCGTTTTAGTTTCAGAAATTTGCGGGACAGTTTTTTTTATTTCATTTTGAACGAATAAAAAATTAGAAATATCTTGTTTTTCTTTATTTTCAAAGATCTCAAAATCTTCTTGTTTCAAATCTTTGACAATATTTCCATTTTTATCAGTAACCGTCACATCTATTTGGATAAGATTGGTGTTGATCACCACAACATCGTCGTCATCGACTGGTTTTGGCGTTTGGGTTGGTGTTTGAGAAAACAAAAAAGAAGAAAAAACAGTTAAAATAAAAATGGCGAGAATGAATTTTTTCATTTGTTTATTTGAGAACTCCTAGAAAATTAACTCTTAAACCGCTATCATATAACAAATTAAGTTTCTTTCAAACATTTTTCTGCATCAAAATAGTTTGAAAAAGGAGTAATAAATTGATACATAAATTTGCAATAATCATTTTCACAGTCATTTTCTCAGCTTCATGTGCGAGCGGACAAACCCAAACTGAGGAGCAAGCATTACAACAACTTAGAACGCTCACAAAAGATGGAAAATTGCCGCCGGAAGCAATAGTCCAACAAATTGAAACGCGTTTTGGAAACACAAAAATTGGTGCGTTAGCAAAAATTTTGCGTGCCAGAATACGTCTTGAAAGCAACGATGGAATTGGTGCTGCAAATATTCTTAACTCCAATGTTTTCAAGCAGAAAACCGCTGTTGGCGATTATGCATTATGGCTCCGTGGAAAATCTTTTATACAAGCAAATCGTTACGCTGAGGCAATTTCTTCTTTTCAGCAATTGACTGTCGAGTTTCCAAATTCTCTGCGTTTTCGCGATGCAAAAATACTCTGGGCTGAGTCGGCAATTAATGGCGGACAAGCTCAAAATGTGCCTAATATTCTGGCTGATTTGACTGCGAAAAACGATGTTGCGGCTTTGTTGTTGATAGCAAAATCTTATGAAATCAATGGAAACCAAAACGAAGCAACTATTAATTTTAGAAAGATTTATTTGGTTGGTGCAGGTTCGAATGAAGCAAAAGAAGCCGAAGTAAAATTAATAAGTTTTGGGCAAACTTTAACGCCAAACAATCAAGAAGAAGCGATTATTAGGTTTGAAAAACTGATTGCAACAAAAAATTATGCCGAAGCTGAAAAAGCAATTCAAAACTTTCAGATAAATTTTACTGACGCTCAATATTTGAAGTTGATTGCAATGTATTCATCACTTCGAAAAATGTCTGAGGCACAAATCGCATTTGGCAAAATTCGTTCAACCGCATCTGAAAAGATTGAAGGTTATGAACAGCTCGCTCGCGGTTATGCAAATGCAAGACTTTGGTCAAATGCGAGACAAATTGCAGATGAAATGCGTCGTAATTTTCCAACAAACAAACTAACGCCAAAAACATTAGTTTCACTTGGAATGTCTGCCCGTGATGCAAAAAATAAAGTTGAAGAAATTTACTTTCTGCAAACAGCACTTTCTGCATATCCAAACGCAGTTGATGTTGCACAAGCACAATTTGAACTTGCCTGGTTGCAACACGAAAGTAAAAATTATCTCGCTTCTTCGCAACAACTTACAGAGCATCTTGCACGCTACGCCGACAAAGATACAACCTATCGTGGACGTGCCGGATATTGGTCGGCTCGCGATTCGCAACTTGCCGGAAAATTGCCCGAAGCCTGTGCTTTGTATGAAGGTTTACTTGCTCGTTATGACGCAAATTGGTATGGCTATCTTGCCTCACAGCGGTTGATTTCGCTTCGTGCGAGCGGACAATGCAAGTCAACAGTTGCTCTAAATCAGATTGTTTTGCAAGCTGTCGCAAATCTAAAAAAAGTTACGGTTTATCCAGAAACTTCGACCGCAAAAGAACAAGAACGCTTAGTTCGTGCAGATGATTTATCTGTAATTGGTTTGTTTGACTGGGCAACCGACGAACTCAAAGAAGCTGCTAAAACTGCACCAAACAGTCCGAAAGTCAATTTTACATTGGCAAATCTGCATCGTCGCCGAGACGATAACACATCTGCTTTGTTAGCTTTAGCTAAAAGTTATCCAGATTATTCGCAAATGAAGCCTGAAGAAATGTCGCGTGAAGAATGGGACATTTTTTATCCACTTTCTAACTGGAACTCAATAAAACTTTGGTCGGCAAATCGCGGGCTTGATGCTTATCAAGTAGCTGGATTAATTCGGCAAGAAAGCGTTTTCACGGTTCGCGTTAAATCTCACGCTAATGCTTACGGCTTGATGCAATTGCTGTTGCCAACCGCTCGCTCAACCGCAAAAAAATATGGTGCAGTTTCTCCATCTTCAGCCGAAGACCTTTATAATCCGGCGTTAAATATTGAAATCGGCACGGCTTATATGAAAGATCAACTGACGAAATATGGACGAGTTGAATATCTTGGAGTTGCTTATAATGCTGGTCCCGGAAGAGTTTCGCAATGGTTAAATTCTATTCCGGCAACTGAAATGGACGATTGGGTCGAGCAAATTCCATTCAAAGAAACAAAAGGTTATGTTCAAGGAATCACACGAAATCGAATGCAATACGCACGTCTTTATGACATGGACGGAAAATTTAAAACAACCGTTGGAACTCGACCGCTACGTGCAGAAATAGATGCAAAATCTCGCGAACAACTCGCACAAGAATTTCCTGAGATGATTTTGCCGCAAGAAAATGAAGTTGCAGCGGACGAATAGAAAAAAAACGGAGACGTTGAAAAATTTATGTCGCTTGAGTTTCTTTGACAACTTTTTCACTTTCCATGGTTAATAAATCGGCAACTATTCCTTTGTTTCCGCGATATTCGCGAACGTGTTTGTAGATTACAGTAAAGATTGCAACAATTGGAATTGAAAGAAAAACTCCCGGAATTCCGGCGATTTGTTCGCCAGCTAAAACTGATAAAACAATCGCTAATGGATGTAAATGAATTCCCTCGCGAACAATCCGCGGATAAGTCACATAATCGTGAACCAAACGCAAAATTGCTAATAAAACTCCAACCGAAACTGCTTGCGAACCAGAAGAAAACGCGGCAATTGTGACTGCAACAATTCCAATTATTGCCGGACCAATGAGCGGAATAAACTCCAAAATTCCGGCTAAAATACCAAGCAAAAGTGCATAATTTACGTCTAAAATGTAGAAAATAATTGTGCAAATAGTTCCAATCAAAACGCAAGAAATAAGCTGTGCACGAGTGTAAGCCGCGAGCGTGGTGTTGACATCTTCAAGAAAAGATTCAGCACGCGAACGCCAAAGTCCGTTAGGAAACATCCGCAAAATAGAAACCCGAAACATATTTACATCTTTCAAAAAGAAAAATGAAAGTATCGGAATTAAAATAAAAAATGGCGAAATTGAAAGTAAATTTATTGCTAAACCACCAACTATTCCTGTGACAATACCGCCTAAATCTCCAACAAATGAAGTGATTTTGTTGTTAACTTCCTCACGAACTTGTGGCGGAATTTGATAATTCTCATAACGCTCATTGATTGTTGTCACGCGATTTTTTATTTGCTCAGAATAACCTGGCAAGTTTCCGGCAAACTCTTTTGCTTGTTCAATAACTCGCGGAGCAAGATAAGAAATTGCAAGCACAAAAACTGCCAAAACCGCCAAATATGCGATGACAATTGCCACCGAACGCGGCATAAATTTTTCTAAATGTCTTTCCTTAAAAGGTCGCCGAATCAACCGGACAAGCGGGTTTAAAAGATATGCGAAAAAAACCGAAAGCACGATGAGAAATATCAGATTTTTTAGATAAACAAAAGTGAAATTAGCCAAAGCAACCAAACCTAACGCACCAAAAACTACAATTACAACTCTAATAATTGAAAAAAATGACGGACTTGATGGATCAAGAAAAATTCTTCTCGCGGTATCTTTTGTGATTTTTGGGGCTTTCTGGTTCAACATTTTCTCCTCACGAATTATAGAATTTTCGTTTATTACTTAAAACTTATTTAGTTATTTTCCTCATTTTCTTCTTCAACATTATCGTTGTTATCGTTTTTTCCTTCTTCATCAACCTGTTTTTTTTCTTCATCTGTGAGCAAATCTTCATCGCCCGGATCGGCTTCATCAGCTGGTTCACCTTTTTCATCACAAATTTTCAGAAACACAGCTTCTTCATCTTCATAAATCTTTTCACACCAACCACTTGCGAGACATTTTGCGACCATATCAATGTTTTCTTTGGCATCGGTAAATATCCATTTTGAACCATACTCATCTTTTATCACTTTCCCGACATCTTCAATTTTTCCGCTGGTAATATCGCCAAATTTTTTCGAAAGTTCGGGGTTTTTCGAATAAAGATAGTTTGGGTCTAAACCATAAACGTATGTATGTTTTTGGTCGTAATAAAACAATTTCGGAAAATCATCCCAATTACAGTTGAAAATTCTTTCGCCTTCTGGAATGTTTTCAAGTGCAAATTTCATTGCTCTTTGATATTTATCGTGCGGTTCATTTGATTGAATGTCAGAAATTAATCCAACTTGCCCGAGTGTTGCCGAACCTTTGAAATTATAAAAAAGTGTGACGCACAATAAAAGTCCAAGCGTAAAAAGAATAATTTGCTTCGCGTGGCGAAACTCAACTTCCTTTTTTGATTCTATTTTTGCATCTAAAAGTGGCTCTAAATCACGTTGAAAATATTCTGGGAGTTGAACTGTTAAAGGTGTAAAAAATTCTTTCCATGAAAAAGCCGCAAAAAGAATTGCAAATGGCGGAAAATATTCGGCAAATCTCTTTGAACGAAATTGTGAGACAAGTAAAATTGTCACAAACACCAAGAAAAAGCTCGATTTTTCGGGTAATTTTCCGTTTTTTGGAGAAAACAAAACATATCCGATTAACATTGCAATAATAGCAATCGGGAAATGCGTCAAAATTTCAAGACTTGAATATGGATACCATTCGCCACCGACCGCAACCGCAAAATCATCAATCTTAAATTTAGTTGCAAAATGCTCCCAAAACAACAAAATATTAGCCGGAAAATACGGGTTTATTATATTGCCCAAAACCATTCCGCCAAATGTATATGCAACCGGTTGCCACTCAAATTTTCTTTCATTCCAGCCGATAATCGCAGCCCAAATAATTGCCGCAATAAAAAGAATCGGAAAAAGACTATATGTCCAAACAAAAACAAACATTAGCGGCAAAAGCCAGATATATTTTCGCTCAAATAGTAGATAAATTCCTAAAATGCTGTAAATAATCGTCAACGGCGGAGCTTTTCCCATATTCATCCGATAAAAAAACGGATTTGCACAGGTTAGTAACGCACCAAGCCAAATCAACAAATAATTAATGTTGTAGCGAAATATTAGCCAATAGACTGAAAAAACAGCAAGACTTCCGTAAAACACAGTCGCAACCTTTGCCGCAGTTTCAGTTTCAAAAAACCACAAAAAGGGAATTTGCAAAAGATGAAAAAGAAAATGATGATCTGCGTAAGTTGCTGGATTTAAAACGGTTAGCGGAAGCCATTTAAACTCCGGCAACCACTTTCCACTACTAAAGTTTTCCCATAATAGCGAACTCCAACGAATGTGATAATAACCATCCCAATCGCCACAACAGATTGCTTTGGTCGAAAATTGGAGCAACGACATCAATAAAAATATTGTGAAAAGTCCAAAAATTAAATAAACCCAGCGAACAGCTGATTCCGTTCCGAACCATTGAGTCCATGTCTGTTTTGCATTAACCGGTGTTTCGCCCAGTGTTTTACTGGCGATTTTTGTAGTTTCGTTTGTTATCTCTTCCATTTTGTAATGCTAATTTTAAGCGTAATAAATAATGTTCAAAATCAAAAAAATAGCACGAATTTTGGAAAAACGCATTTGCCAATCGAAATTCACGACTCTAAACTTATTTTAATTATGAACTTAAGCGGAAATCTTTTCATCCCTGCAAATCACGGAAAGCTCGAAGCAATCTTGAAAGAACCAACGGAACGCTTTCGAGGCGTTGCACTTGTCGCTCATCCGCATCCGCTTGGCGGCGGAACAATGCACAATAAAGTGGTTTTTCGTGCGGCTGCCGGATTGGTCGAATCTGGTTTGGTAACTCTTCGTTTTAATTTTCGCGGAGTTGGTCTCAGCACCGGAACTCACAACGAAGGTCGCGGCGAACAAGACGACATTCGTGCTGCTTTGGATTATCTCGCCGAACATTATCCAAATGAACCGATAACTTTTGCTGGGTTTTCTTTCGGCTCAAGATTTGGAACTGAAATCGCGTTGAGCGATCCGCGAATTGTTCGTTTAATTAGTATTGGAACTCCGTTGGATAAATACGATTACTCATTTTTGAAAGATTGCGAGAAACCGATTCTGTTCGTTCACGGAGATTCTGACGAATTCGGAAAAGTCGAAAATCTGCAAAATCTTTTCGAAAGTTTAACTAAAACTGTCGATAAAGAAATCGTTGTTTTCGAAAATTGCGGACATTTTTTTGATAAACATCTTGAAGAATTAAAAAATACAATTCGAGATTGGAGCAACGAAAGAATATAGAAGTTTTTCACAAATTGTTACGTTTTTATTAATTACGGTTTTTGCGAGACATTAAAATTATGATTATCGTGTATATTTAAATTGTTGATACCAAATACTTTATAATTTATTTTTCGAGAAGCAATAATTTTTAAATCAAATTATTTTTAAACCCTAAGGAGAAAAATGAAAAAAAACTTCATAGTTTTAACTGTTATTTCAATCGTAGCTTTGTTTGTTGCTTCTAACTTTTTTGTTACAAGTTCGCAGACGACAAATGTCTTAAATGAAGGCTTTGAAGCTGGTGGCAAAACGAGTTATGCCGCCGCAGATGTCACACTTGGTTCGGGCAGTTGGAATTTATCTGACGCATTAATCGGAAATTTGGCTAACGACAGAAAAACCGGAAGTTATTCTGCACGCGTCCAAAATACTGGGCGAGTTAAGATGAATTTTAATGTTTCAAGTGCGGGAACAGTCACTGTCAAACACGCTAAATATGGCACAGACGCAAATAGCACTTGGGAACTTTGGCGTTCTATAAACAGCGGTTCAAGTTGGGCGAAAGTTGGCTCAACAATTACAACCAGCTCTACAACTCTTGCAACTGCAACGTTTACAATTAACAACGTCGGAACAAATCGCTTTGAAATTCGCAAAATTTCCGGCGGATCGAGTCGCATTAGTTTTGATGATATTGTAATAACTAATTACACAGTCGCGACTCCAACGCCGACACCAACTGCAACGCCAACACCAACTCCGCCACCAGCAGCAAATGTTCATTTAACTATGGGAAATCCGAGCAATGCTGTGACGGATTCGACTAATTCGCAAGACAATTATTTGATGATTAAGGCTCAATATGACCTTTCATATAATCGTTCAAAAGCGATTCCGAACTGGACATCTTGGCATCTTGATTCAACTTGGATTGGTTCAACGTCTCGTCAAGACGATTTTCGGGCAGACACAACTCTTCCGGCTGGATGGTATCAAGTTGGCTCAACTTCTTATTCCGGTTCGGGTTATGATCGCGGACATATGACACCTTCAGGTGATCGCACGAGTTCAGTTGCAAACAATTCGGCAACATTTTTGATGACAAATATGATTCCGCAAGCTCCGACGAATAACCAGACAACGTGGGCAAATCTCGAAAGCTATTGCCGAACTTTGGCTGCTGCTGGAAATGAGCTTTACATAATTTCGGGCGGACACGGAACTTCTGGATTTATCAATAATGGCAATATTGTTGTGCCAACTACGACTTGGAAAGTGATAATGGTTTTGCCAAATGGAACAAATGACGTTTCGCGTGTGACGACTTCAACACGCTTGATTGCTGTTTCAATGCCAAATACTAATTCGGTTGTAAGTGATTGGAAACAATACAGAACCAGCGTTGATTCTGTTGAGTCTTTAACCGGATATGATTTCTTTTCAAGTGTGCCTGGTTCAATTCAAAATTCGATTGAATCTACTATCGACACACAATCGCTTTGGGATGATTACAGCAACTTTGGCTTAGACAAATATGCCCAAGAAGAGATTGAAGCTGAACAAAAAGCTAATCCAATTTTCAAAAAACAATAAAAATTGTTAAAAATTGAACCTCAAGGCTGTCAGAAATGGCAGTCTTTTTTGTTTGTTTTGATAAACTTGACTTATAAAAAAATGCACAAATTCGTTTCATTTAATCAGCAACTTTTATCAGCCGATAAAGTAAATATCTCGGCAATTTCGTCTGCTTCTTTTTACGGAAAAGGAATTTTTACAACAATTTTGATACACAACAGCAAGCCTTTTTTGTGGGAAAATCATTGGCTAAGACTTTTTGATAACGCAAAAATTTTAGGAATAAATCTGCTGGAAAAAGCAATATTTGAAGCCGAGATTTTTAAGATTATTGCTGCCAATAAGATTTCAAAAGGGCGAATGAGGGTTTCGGTTTTTGACGAATCTGTTAGCAAAATTTGGTCTGAAACACCTCAACAAAAAACAAGCATTTTAGTAACAACTACCGATTTAAAAAGTATCACCGAAGCAAAATTGACTATTTCTCCATATCGCGTAAATTCATCTTCGCCGCTGTCTAACATCAAATCTTGTAACTATTTAGAAAATTTGCTCGCACTCGAGGAAGCAAATAAACGTGGTTTTAATGAAGCAATTCGTTTAAACGAGCGAGATGAAATAACTTCCGTTTGTCTGGCAAATATTTTTTGGGTTCAAGATTCATTTATTTATACTCCAAGTTTAAAAACAGGTTGCCTCGCAGGAACAATTCGTGGATTAATTCTTGAGAATTTTAATGTTTTTGAGGTTGAACAAAACTATTTTGACTTTAAAGCTGACGAAATTTTTATAACTTCTTCGGGAATCGGAATTGCTCCGGCTTTTTTTGATGAAAAAACAAACAATCTGGAAGTTAGTAAAACTCATAATGACTTGCAAACAATGTTGAATTACAACATAAATCTCTTGACTTAAACTGCATTGCAAAATAAACTTTTGAAACTAATTAAACAAATTATCAGCTGAAAAGACATTTTTTGTAATTTCTTGATTTTTTAGAACCAAGGAACTTCCCCTAAATGACAACAAAACCAGAGCTTGGTCAACAACATTTTGACAAACTCCTTGATTGGCTTAATAAAGACCGTATTCTCGCCGCTGAGAAATATGAATCTATTCGCCAACGCTTGGTTAAGATTTTTGTTGTTCGCGGAAGTTTTCACGCCGAAGAGTTAGCCGATATTGTAATTGAAAGAGTTACAAAAAAGATTTTCGAGGTTGCTGATTCTTATCAAGGCGATCCTGCATTGTATTTTTATGGCGTTGCTCAAAATGTGTTTTTAGAGTCTTTGCGATTGCCAAAACACGAAGAACTTCCTCTTACACTAACAAATAACGAGAACATTGTTTTAGATGAAGAATCTGAGAGGAATCTTAACTGCCTTGAAGTTTGCCTCGGAGAACTTGGAAAAAATGAACACCAACTAATTTTAAATTATTACCAAGACGAGAAAAGAACCAAAATTGATAATCGCAAAATAATTGCTGAAGCAGCCGGAATTACCCAAGAAGTGTTGCGTATCAGAGCATTTAGAATTAGAGAAAAGCTCGAAAAATGTGTAATTAAATGCGTTGGAAAAAATAAGTTGTAATGTTTTGCAAGATTTTTTCATATAGATATTGAGAGGGAAAATGTCCAAATTTGGTAAAAAAATTGAATTAAGAAAATATTTACTCGGAAACTTGAAAAATGTCGAAGCAACTGAAGCAGTCGAAAAACGTATTTTTTCCGATAAAGATTATTTTCAAGAATTAGAAATAATAGAAGAAGAAATTATCCAAGACTTTGCTGACGAAAAACTATCGGCTGATGAGAGAACTTTGTTTTATAAAAACTTTCTCATCACAAATAAACGTCGCGAAAAGCTCGTTTTTGCTAAAAACTTGAGAAAATATATCGACGAAAATCCAGAACCAAACATAAAACCTAAAAAAAACGGGTTAATTGATTCTCTCAGAGCATTTTTCTTGAGTCCAATTCCAGTCGCTTGTGCGGTAATTCTAATAACGGGAATCGCTGGATATTTCGTTTGGAATCAATATTATCGAGAATCTGAAATCCTCGCTTCATTAAATAAAGTTTACAAAAACGAACGCCCAACCGAAGGCAGAATCACTGGTTTCGATTACGCACCAAAAACCGAAGGCACACGCGGAGCCAATGAAAAAACAGAAAATCTCGACTTAGTTTCCGCAAAAGCAAGAGCTGCCGAAGCGTTACTAAAAAGTGAAACCGCCGAAAACTATCACGAACTCGGCAGAGTTTATCTCGCCGAAAAGAATTTCGATGAAGCGATTAAGAATTTTGAAAAAGGTATCAAGAAAAATCAAAATATCGCGAAATTGCACAATGATTTAGGTGTGGCTTTGATGGAAAAAGGAAATGCTAAGGAAGATGGAAAACTCGAACTTTTTGCTAAAGCTAACGAAGAATTTGCGAAAGCCATTGAAAAAGACGAGATGTCACTCGATTCACTTTTTAACCAAGCCTTATGCATTGAACTACTTAACCTGCCAAACCAAGCCAAAGAAGCCTGGGAAAATTATCTCAAACTTGATTCGACCTCAAAATGGGCGGAAGAAGCTCGCGAACGTCTAAAAAAACTCGAAGAAAATAAGCCAATCAGCAAAACTAAAGAAGAAATCTTGCAAGAATTTCTTGCTGCAAAAGATGCTAATGCTGATGAAAAAGCGTGGCAGGTATTGAGTAGAAATCGTGAAATGATTACAGGCAAGTTGATTCCACAACAACTTGTTTTTTTGTTTGTTGATAGCAAAATTATTGGAGATGAATCCAAAGCAAAAATAGCATTGGACGCACTTATTTACTCAGGAAAGCTAGAACAAGAAAAATCTGGAGACTTGTTTTGGCGAGATTTGGCAACATATTATACAAATATTTCTGATGATAGAATGCCGGAGTTAAAGCAAGCTCAAGATGGAATCAAGGAAGGTTTTTCTTTAGCTAAGAAACTAAACTATGATGTTTCAAAAAAAGAATTTGAAAACGCAAAGAAAATATTTATTAAAACAAATAATGTATCCGAAGTATTATTTTGCGATTATTGGCTTGGGTATTTGGTAAATAGATTAAAAAATACTTTACAAAGTGTAAAAATATTACAAACTTTAGAAAAAACTTGCAAAACTAAAGATTATAAATGGCTTTTGAGTCATATTTTATGCTGGTTAGCAATCAATCAAAGTGAAATAGGAGAAACTTCAAGCTCTTTGAACTACTACAAGGAAGCTCTTACATACACAGAATCAACTTCAGATACGCAGAATCAACAGAAAATTCTCTCTTTAATTGCAAGTGAATATAAATCATTAAATAGAGATAATGTTGCTTTGCAATATTTACAAAAAAGTTTAGATTTAGAAAAATTACCAGAAGCAAGTCAACGGCAAAAATGGCGAGATTATGAATCTCTAACAAAAAGTTTCTATACTTTTCAATATCATAATACTGCTTTACTTTTTGGCAAAGAACTCTTGAATTTAGCTTTTATAAATGATGATGTTTCCTTCAAATGTGATTCTTATTTATCTTTAGGAAGCATTTATAGTTATCTCAAAGACTATGAAAATGCCATTGAATTTACCAAAAAGGGCTTAGAGACGGCAAAGTTATTAAATTCAGAAGACGAAAGGCTTTTAGAAACCGCAAACGCTAATTTGTATCTTGGAAACTTAGAAAAACACGCGAAAAATTATCAGGTAGCATTAAATTATTATCAAAAAGCTAACGAGTTTTTTGACTCAACTACCTATCAAATTAATAGCTATGCAGCACATAAAGGAAAGTTGTTTTGTTACTTGGAATTAGGAATTGAGAAGTCTTTTCAAGACCAATTACCGATAGTATTTAAGTTATTTGAAAGTAATAGAACAAAGATTTTAGAAGAACAAAATCGTAATAGTTTTTTTGAAAACGAACAAGATGTTTACGATATTGCGACGGAATATGAGTTCAAAAAGGAACATTTTGCAAGTGCTTTTGATTATGCTGAAGAATCTCGATCACGTTCGCTTTTAGATCTGCAAAATTCTTTTGCACAAGTTGCGACCGAAGAAAAACAACCTGAAATTAAGTTTTCAGAAAATCTTTCTAAGCCTTTGAAATTAAAGCAAATTCAATTGGAAATGCCTGAAAACTCACAGCTTTTGGTCTATTCTGTGATGTCTGAAAAAGTTTTGATTTGGACAATTACAAAAGATAGTTTCAATACAGCAATAAGTGAAATTACATCAGAAATCTTGCAAGAAAAGGTCACAAATTATCTTAATTTAATTTCAAAAAACGAAGAGCCAAACGAGCAATTAAAAATCTCAAAAGAACTTTATCAAATTTTAATTTCGCCAATAAAAAATAACCTTGATATCAATAAGCAAATATTTATTATTCCTGACAAAATATTGTTTCGAGTGCCTTTCATTACGCTTTATTCTGATAAATACCTAATTGAAGATTACAAAATTTCGCTTTCTCCAAGTGCCAATGTTTTTCTAAATTGCTCAAGAAAAGCTAAAGAATTTGGTGTGAAACAATTAGAAACTTTGTTAAGTGTTGGAGATCCAACTTTTAACCAAGCTGAATATGAAAATTTATTGAAACCTCTACTTTCAGCAAAAAGTGAAGCAATTGAAATTGCCAAACTATATACAAATCCAAAAATCTTGGTTGAGGATAATGCAACCAAACAAGAAATTAAAGAAAATTTGAAAAGTGCTGATGTTTTTCATTTTGCCGGGCATTATGTTGTTGAAGAAAAAACTCCTTTGCTTTCGAGTTTAGTTTTGGCAGGTGATAAAAAGACAGAATCAAATTTGGCAAATCACGAAATTATCACCCAAAAACTCTCAAATACAAGATTGATTATACTTTCTGCATGCGACACGGGAATAGAAAAATATTACAAAGGCGAAGGAATGATTGGTGCTTCGCGGACGTTTTTAGCAATAAATATTCCTTTGGTTGTGGCAAGTCAGTGGTCGGTTGATTCTCAGGCAACCAAGCAATTGATGATTCGTTTTCATCAACTTCGCAAAACTGAAAAACTTTTTACCAATGAAGCATTGCGTCAATCTCAACTGGAAATGCTCAAAGATTCAAAATTCAAACAACCGTATTATTGGGCTGCATTCGCTTCGCTTGGAGGTTATACACAATTTTAGTTATACCAAAACAATAGAATAGAGGAGAAAATAATTATGCTAAAACAATATCCACGTGTCACAAATAAAGTAATTCCAGATTCTAATATTACTATTTTGATAAAAGGTTTAGCAGTTTCAAATTTCAATGAATTGAACAACAAATGGGAAACTGTTTTTTTGAGAGATATTGCGACACATCAGCTAAAAATAATAGTCAATAAGTATCTTGCTGATAATTTATTTGAACAGATAATTTTGGAAAATATAGATGTAGACGAGAGGTTTTTTATTTCAGCTAATCCTGCTCAACAACCTGAAATAGTTACCTGGAATCAAGGCGACGAAAGTGTGGAGTTTGTTATTGATTTAAACGGACCTGATCTTTATCAAAACAACACCGATATTTTCGAAACTAACTCCAATCGCCCGTTTACGTTTTTATCGATTTCAGACAGCGTTTTTTATGCCCAAAATGTTCCTCAAGAATTCTATCAAATTGGAAAAGGATTAGAAGTTACAAATAGAAGAAGAACTGCCGATGTTACGGGTGCAGATATTAAGTGTGAAATTGATGGTGTTCTGAATATTTTGACTATTATTCAACCAAATCTTATTCCACAAATTTCAATTGAAGCAAACATTTCGTATGAAATAATTTTTGATAACTCTTGTGGTGATCCGCCAACTGGAAATGAGACGGATTTTACTCATTACAACAGTATGCTAAAAAGCGATTTGTCTAAAAGTTTTACTGAAGGCGAAGGCGGTGGTGGACCAAAAACAGGATCTTGCCATCGTTGTATAAGTAGCGATTTGGGAGGTTTACACAGTTTATCTGACCTTCTGAGACCAATTCCGTAATTTTAAGCAACTGTTCCACCACAACTTGAACCACTTCCAGCCGTGCAGCCGTAGCAATGATTTTCTGTCGCGATTGTGCGGTTTTTTAGTTTGGTAATCTCGAAGTTAAAGATAGTTTGTTTTGATTCAACAGGTATTTCTAACATTTGGTTGAAATCGCAATCGTATAAATTTCCGAGCCAATCGACGCTGATGATGTTGCGGCACATTAAACCTTCAATTGTCATCGGGTTAAACGCGTTCACGAGTTTTTGCATATACGATTCTTCGTTTTTTGTGCGACGAAGCCATTCCAAATATCGGGCGATTGGCATATTTGTAATTGCGTATAAGTTATTGAAAAAAATATCGTAACGAGCTTTGAGTTCGCGTTTAAAATCAGCTTCGATAGCAGATTGCTCGGGCGGAAGAAATGCTCCGACCGGATTATAGACGAGATTCAACTGTAGCTTTTCGTCAATTCCATAACCGACTGTATTTAGCTTTTTTAAAGCCTCGACAGATTTATCGAAAACTCCAGTTCCGCGTTGAGAATCGGTTTTTTCGGCAATAAAATATGGCAAACTCGATACAACTTCAACCTCGTTTTCTTTGAAAAATTGGGGCAAATCAAGCTGATTTTCTTCAAACATCACCGTCAAATTGTGTCGAATAATTATATGAATTCCGATCTTTTTTGCCTCAATGACGAAATAGCGAAAATCTGGAATTAATTCGGGTGCACCGCCGGTTAAATCTAAAGTTTTAATGTCATTATTCCGCAAAACTTCTAAACACGCATCGACCGTTTTGCGAGTGATAATCTCAGTCCGAATCGGCGAAGCGTCAACGTGGCAATGTTTACAGGCTTGATTGCAAAGTTTGCCGACATTTACCTGAAGCGTATCAATTGTCTTGGAAACAAGATTTATTTTTAGCGAAGTTAGTTTTTCCGCAAACAAAATTGAAGTTTGCGGCAAGTTTGCTTTTTTTTGAAGAACAGGTAATTGCATTTGATTATTTTATCCAAGGGAAACAAAATAGAATTTCCTTTGAACTAAAAATGAACATTGAAAGTAAAAGAAAACGCCAAGCAAAATTGTTGCGAACATTCAGAAAAATCCATCGAATAACCGGTGCGTTTTTATTCGCTTTTTTCTTTATTGTAGCGATAACCGGACTTTTACTCGGTTGGAAAAAAAACAGCAATGGTCTGATTTTAGCCGATTCATATAAAGGAACTTCCAAAAATCTACAAGATTGGCTTCCACTTGACCAACTTCGAAAAAACGCCAAAAAATTTCTGCACGAAAATGTTAATCCATCACTTTCCATCGAACTTGACCGAATAGATGTTCGCCAAGATAAAGGAATGGTGAAATTCATTTTCGTTGAAGATTATTGGGGAATTCAGGTTGATGGAGCGACAGGCGAATTGCTTCACGTCGAACGCCGCAATGCTGATTTCATTGAAAATATTCACGATGGTTCAATAATTGATAAATATCTAAATACTAATGGCTATTTCAAACTTTTTTACACATCAATTATGGGAACATCACTTTTGATTTTTACAATTACAGGTTTTTGGCTCTGGATCGGTCCAAAACGGATGCAAAAACCTGAGAAAATCTCCTAGTTTTACATCGAAACTTTATCGTGTGAATTTTTCGCCTGTATTCCGTGAATCAAACTCGCACCACCGCGAATCGCTGAAGCTAAGTGCATTGCTTCGGTCATTTGCTCCATATTTGAACCATTTTCGAGGCACGAATTTGTATAAGCATCAATGCAATATGGGCATTGAACCGTAACAGCGACAGCCAATCCAATCAATGCTTTTTCGCGTTTCGACAATGCACCTTCTTCTTGGCAAGCTGCATACCAAGCCATAAATTTTTCAAATAAATCGGGTTTATGCTGTGCAATATCGCCAAATTTACCTAAATCTTCTTCGTTGTAATAATGCATAAATTTTACAAATTAATCTTCCAAGTAGTTCCGATTACGTTAAGATTTCCTGGACGAGAAATTCCATCTTGTTGTCTCAAATAGAAAACATCAAGCGTAAGTTTTTTATAAATTTTTTTGCTCACTCCAGCAGCGTAACGTCCGCGAAACCAATCTTTGCGGGTTCCATTGTAAAAAAATTCCACAGAAACAAATGGCTTTATTTTTGATTTACCAAACATAATTTCACGCTCAATTTGAGTTCTATTTCGATAAAGCCAAAAGTTTTGCCGTGAATTTACAAAATGATATTCATATTGATTTCTGTTCGACAAAATATATTTCTTAATTGGCAAATTAATTGTTACACTCGGAACAAATCGAGTTTCATAAACTTTTCGGTTTTGAGATGGTTGTGCCCCACGATAAATAACTCCGCTCGCAAAAGTAAAATTTTTATTAGCTTTATAAGAAAGCTGAAAACTTAATCTTTCATCAACTAAATGACGAAAGATTCGACCAATCCGCAAAGTTCCACCAAAAATTCCATTAAGTTTTTTTGTTATCGGAACAACAACTTGCACATCATTCCAAGATTGATTGTCGGAATTCAGTTGATTTGTTGTTTGCGAAATAGTCAAACAACAAAATAAAAATATGAAAAGTAAAGTTCCAAGAATATTTGGTATTTTCAAAATTGTTCACCAACCAGTAAAATTTTGTAACATATGTTACAAAACGATTATTTACCGAGTTGGTCAATTAAGCAATTAGCAACAATTTTCAGTCGAACAAAACTCTCCGCTCAAATCAGTCAAATCATACTCCAAACCTTTTGTTTCTCGCGGGTTTCGTTTAACAGAACGATTGCAATCAAATGATTTAGCGTCAGCTTCGGCAATTTCTTCAATAGGATTTACCGCAATAACTTGATTGGCGTAAGGCTCTTTTTGGTAAATTTCAAACGTCTTTTTACAGACAGCCATTCGAGTTCCACGTTCTAAAACGTGTCCATCATCGTCAATCACACGTTTCCACGGTCCTTTGTAAATTACTGCTTGATTATGTTCCCAACATTCGCCTTGTTTGCCTTTGTAAGCAACAACCGTAATCGCTCTAAACTCAATGCCTTCAACAATTCGCCATGGTTTTTCATCGCGTTTTGCTATTTCTATTCCATAAAAACCTGCTCGTTCAAATGCCGCAATAAAATCGTCTTCACGATACGCACCAGAGATACAACCCGACCAAAGTTCGGGGTTTTCTTGCAAATGAAGCGGCACATCTTCGTCAGAAACTATGTCAGAAATTGCGACTCGTCCGCCTCGTTTCACGACGCGAAATATTTCTTGAAAAAGCTGTTCCTTATCTTCGGGCTTGACTAAGTTTAAAACACAATTTGAAAGCACAACATCAATTGAATCATTTGCAATTAAAGGCTTTGCAGCTTTTGATTTCGCGACAAAAGATTCATAAGCAAAAAAATCATCGGCTGTTTTAATCGGATTTTCATTCAGATATTCGTCAACTAAATTCAAATCCAGACGCAAATCTTGAATCTTTCCATAACGAAATTCTGTGTTGTGATAACCAATTTTCTTCCCAAGTTCATCTCGATATTTGTTTGCCAAATCGAGCATCTCGAGGTTTGTATCAACTCCGATCACATTACCTTTTTCACCGACTATTTGCGATGCAATATAGCAAATTTTCCCACCGCCAGAACCTAAATCTAAAACAGTTTCGCCTTGACGAACAAACGCCGATGGATCGCCACAACCGTAATCGCGATCGATAATTTCTGCGGGCAAAATCTTCAAATATTGCGGATCGTAATTAACTGGACAACAAAGTTCCAATTCTACTTCTTTTGCCGCAAAGCCATATCGTTCGCGAACTGCTGTTTCAACATCTAATTCAATAGCCATAGTTGTCTAATAATCTCAAAAAAACTAATATTTATTCCAAATGAACTCAGAAAATTGTGTAATCGTAATTATGGCGAAATTTCCAGAAGCAGGAAAGGTAAAAACACGTTTGCAGCCA
The DNA here is from genome assembly GCA_031414415.1 of Acidobacteriota bacterium. GTDB lineage: Bacteria > Acidobacteriota > Blastocatellia > Pyrinomonadales > Pyrinomonadaceae > JANNVK01. The sequence goes on along the minus strand of JANNVK010000088.1, from coordinate 69,246 downwards.
TTTCTAACACCAAACGAATCTGCCGATTTGGCTATGTGTTTTTTACAAGATGCTGTAAACAAAGTAATTACTGTTTCAAAAAACGTTTTGATTTCATATACTCCTAAAGAAAATTACGATGATTTTGTCAAGTTACTGCCTGAAAATTTTAATTTTGAAGCTCAAAAAGGTGCTGATTTAGGCGATAAATTGTTGAACGCTTTTCAGGTTGCATTTGATTTAAACTTTGAATTTGTTGTCGTAATTGGGACAGACTCGCCGACTCTTCCAACTAATTTTATGACAAATTCCTTTGAAATTTTACAAAATAATGATGCCGTAATTGGCGAAACCTCTGATGGCGGATTTTATTTAATTGGGCTAAAAAAAACAGACAAATTAAACCTTAAACTTTTTGACCAGGTTGAATGGAGCTCACCAAACACCTTCAAACAAACAAAAAATAATTTCGAAAAACTAAATTTGAGTTTTTTTGAACTTCCAATTTTTTATGATGTTGATACGCCTGAAGATTTGGCGAAACTACAAAAAGACCAGTGTTTGCAACAATTTGCACCAATTACTTATCAATATTTTTCGACAAAAAAAGACACAAAACTCTAAACGATTTGTGTCCGTGTTATATTTTTAAATCAGTTGGAGCCTAATTTGCGTATTCTTCTTCGTAATTTAATTTCCATTGTTCGGCAACCCAATTTCTGGCTGCAAACATAACAACTTCGTTCCATTTTGTTAAATTTTTCAAAACCGAAAGTGCCGCTAAAGGTTTTCTTGGATCACGTTCAACTCTAATAACCTCAGCCGGTGCTTCAATTAAAGTTGTTTCATCGTCAAGAATGCGAAGCGAAACTTCACTACCGACTGGTGGTAGCATCTCGAAATTAACTAACGCACTGTTTTCTCCAACATTTTCAGTAGTTCCCTCGACTGATATTGATTCACCCGTAGTTTTATCAAACCAACTCGCTTGAACTCTCAATTTAGCCATGATTCGTTCGTGAACCGTAGTTCTTGGTATTTCTGTTCCGTATGATAATCTCATAATATTCCCTCCCTGCTCTTTGTGTAAACTAATTCTCACCTAGACTTTTTTCATCTTAGTCTTGATTTACATAATTGTCAACCAAAACCGCTCAATCCGCTCAATCTACGTTTTTTACAAATCTAATTTGTAATATGCAATTCGCTTAAAATTGATAATTTAGATTCAAAAGGTTTAAATTTTTAATCAATTTAAACAATTTCTTGACAATTCATACGCAACAGCCTGAGCTTGGTTGCAAATTGTTTCAAATACAATAAGTAGAAAATCACAAAAATATATTCCTAAACAATATAAAATCTTGAAGTTACGATACGATTACATTATACTTTTGAGAAAATCCATAAATTTTCTGAATCAAAACAAAATGAAAATATACATAATCGCAACCTTAATAACAGTCTTTTTCTTTAGTTTGAGTGTTGTTGGTCAAAGCTCAAACCTCAAAGAAATTCAAACTTTTGGGAACAAATCTGGAATAACATTTACTGAAGACACGCTTTATCGGACAGAAAATAACGGCAATTCGTGGCAGGTTGTTTCTTTGCCAAGACGAATTTCGCAAAACATCAGTAACGCAAAATTTGTTAATAAAACTTTTGGTTGGGCAATTTTGGCTGATAAAAATAATTCCACTTTAGGTTTAGCACTAACTGAGGACGCAGGAATCACTTGGATTTTGCAAACAATTAACATCAGTTCTGAAAAATTGCTCGAAGTCGATTTAGATAATATTTCGGTAACATTTGAAAACCAAGACGGCAGCGGTCAGATTTTGCTTTCAATTCGTTCGCAAACAAGTTCTAATTTTTTTGGAAAAACATACTATGAATCAAACGACGGCGGAATTTCTTGGCAGTTTATTTCAAACGAAATATTTCCGCGTGAATCTGACAAGCAAATTGAACAAAACAATCCGAATTGGAAACTGAAATCAGTGGGAAATTGTATCGGTTTCAAAAGCGGTTGCACCAATGAATCAATCGTTTCTTTCAAAGGAAAAGATGTTACACCAGCTGAAATAAAAGAGCTTTCGAGGCTTGAAAAACAAACCGCAGCTTCCGCATTAAAAACAACAAGTTTTTTACCGCCAGCAGGAAATACACGAATAAGTCTCGCCAGAGGTTTCGATAAATGCACTGCCGCAACTTCTACTCAAATGCAAACTTGGTGGAATAATTCGCCATTCTACGACGCAAATATCTATATGAGCGGCAGAAATCGCGGTTGTTCGCAAGGTCAGTTGACACAAACTTGGGTTAATAATGTCACGGCTCAAGGTTGGGGTTTGATTCCAACAATTGTCGGTTATCAATCGCCCTGTTCTGTCTGCACAAGTTGCCAAAAGCACAGTTCTGATGTGGCGATTGCCGAAACACAAGGTCGTGGTGAAGCCGATATTGCAATTACCGATGCTGTAAATCTTGGTCTTACAACTGGCTCAATTCTTTATTACGATATGGAAAGATACGATGATGTCAGCGGAACAGGTGCTTGCTCAACTCCGACAAAATCGTTTCTCAAAGGTTGGACAGATCGCGTAAAGGAACTTGGCTATAAGTCTGGTGTTTATGGTTCGCCGACAAACGCTCAAAACGATTGGGTAAATATTCCGGTTGCGTCACAAATGGACGCGGTTTGGCTCGCACGTTGGAATAATGTAATGACAACTTTTGGCGTTACACCTTTGTCTGACGTTTTCTGGGCAAATCATCAAAGAATTCATCAATGGCTTGGTCCGCGTGACGAAAATTGGGGCGGCGTAACCTTTAATATTGACAACAATATTTCTGATGCACCGGTCGTTAGTAACATAATTCAACGCAACAAAATTGCTGATTTTGATGGCGATGGCAAAACTGATTTGAGCGTTTATCGACCTGATGCTTCTGCTAGTTGGTATGTTTTGCCATCCGCAAATAGTAGTTTTTACGGTGTAAGTTTTGGACTTTCAAGCGATATTATCACGCCTGGCGACTATGATGGTGATGGCAAAACTGACTATGCTATTTTTCGCCCGTCAACCGGAATTTGGTATGTTCAAGTAAAAGCTGGTTTCTTAGTTGCCCAACCTTTTGGACAAAACGGAGACATTCCGGTTCAAGCTGATTATGATGGCGATGGTAAAACCGATTTTGCGGTTTTCAGACCAAGTAACGGCGTTTGGTATATCAAAAATAGTTTCGACACTCGCGGACTTTCAGTTACAATTACGCAGTTTGGACTTGCCGGAGACAAGCCTGTGCAAGGCGATTATGACGGCGATGGCAAAGTTGATATTGCTGTTTTCCGTCCAAGTAATGGTGTTTGGTATTTACTCAGAAGTAATCTTGGCTTTACCGGAGTTCAGTTTGGAATAACAACCGACAAACCTGTGCAAAGCGATTTTGATGGTGATGGCAAAACTGATGTTGCAGTTTTTCGTGATGGAATTTGGTATGTTTTACAGAGTCAAAATGGCTTTCTCGGAGTTCAATTTGGGTTAGCAACTGACAGACCAACGCCCGGAGATTTTGACGGCGACGGAAAATCTGACATCGCAGTTTATCGACCAAGCAATGGAGTTTGGTATCTTTTGCAAAGTTCGGCTGGTTTTACCGGAATCCAATTTGGTGGTGCAACAGATCAACCAATTCCAACTGCTTATATTCCGCAAAATTAGTAAGGCTTTGAATTTATAAAACTAGACCCGTTGGCTAAAACTGCTTTCGGGTCTTTTTTTATGACAGCTAAAGTTTACATTTTGTTAACTAACATTTGGCACATATTTGTTGTTTTCGGAACTCAATTTGCTTTAACTTAATAAATAGAAATTTGTTTGTCTTCTTTAAGACGCAAATACAACTCGCTTTTTAGTTAGTTAAGGCTTAAAAGTGCGAACAATCAATAACTTAACAAGTTTAGCAAACAAAAAGTTTTGTAAATATTTTTGTGAAATAAATCCGAAAATGAAAAAGAAAATCCAAAAATTTGCTAAATAATTAAACGCAATTTTGTTTTAAATAGAATTATCAAAAAATACGAGGTCAAATAATGTTATCAAAATCAGTCAAATTTATGATGTTAGCCGTTCTTATGATGGCAGTAAGCATCACAACTTTTGCTCAATCAAACGCGAGTACCGGACAAATCACCGGCGTTGTTGTCGATTCAAATGGAGCAGTTGTACCAAACACAACCGTTACTTTAACCAGCAAAGATACAAACTCTACTAAAACCGCAACAACAAGCGATGATGGTCTTTATCGTTTTGTGTTGCTGACACCTGGCGATTACACAGTTAAGGCTGTTGCTCCAAACTTTGGTGAGCAAACTTTAAATATTACAGTTTTCGTAGGTCGAACAATCGACGGAAACTTCACGCTTAACGCTGGAAGCGTTAAAGCCGAAGAAGTTACTGTTACCGCCGAAGGTGTTCAAACAACTACCAGCAACTTCGACTCAGTTCAAACAAACGAATCAATTCAAAACTTGCCAATCAATGGACGTAAATTCCAAGATTTCGCAACATTAACACCGACAGCTCAAGTTGATCCATCACGTGGTCAAATTTCACTTTCAGGTCAACGCGGAATCAATGGAAACATCAACGTTGACGGTCTTGATTTTTCACAACCTTTCTTTGGTGGAATCCGTGGTGGTGAGCGTTCAAATGCTGCCCCAACACTTCCGCAAGAATCCGTTCGTGAGTTTCAAGTTGTTGCCGCTGGTTATTCAGCTGAATTCGGAAGAAGCTCAGGCGGAATCATCAATGTTGTGACAAAAGGTGGAACGAACAATCTTCGTGGTTCAGCGTTTTGGGTTTATAGACCAGATCGTCTTGCACGAGCAAATAGTTTTGCAAAAGCCTTAAGCGAGCAACGCCTTAGTAGAATTGTTGTTAATGGTGTAACTGGTGTTGATGCAACACTTGCTCCTGACCAACACCAGTTTGGTGGTTCGATTGGTGGACCAATTGTAAAAGATAAATTCTTTTTCTTTGGGTCTTACGAACAACAACGTTTTCGTGCTCCTCGTCAAATTCTATACAGCAATTTGCTTACTATTCCAAACCCAACTCCACTTCAAGCTGATGCGTTTGCTTTCTATCGAGGGCAAGAAACTCCTTATCAATCTACTAACGACGCAAAAGTTGCTTTAGGAAAAATTGATTGGAACTTAAATGAAGCTAATCGGCTCAGCACCAGATATAATTTTAGCGACAACAATGCTTTAAATGCTGTTTCGACTGGTGAATCAGCTCTTGACCCAACAACTAACCAATCTTTATCAACAAACGGAACTGAGAAGAACCGTAATAATGGTCTTGTGGCAAACTTAGTAAGCACTTTGTCTTCTAACGCAATCAACGAATTCCGTTTTCAATTTGCTAAAGAAACTCGTCCAAGAATTGCAAATGCTAATGTTGCGAATTTAAATACTACGATTGGTGTTTATGGTTCAAGAAATTTCTTACCAACAACACAATTTGACAAAAGAACTCAATTCGCTGACAGCTTGACATATATTGCTGGCAACCACACTTTAAAATTTGGTGGAGAATTCAGTAATATTTATGCAAATCAAAAATTTGGGTTTAATCAGTTTGGTGTTTACTCGTTTGCTGGTTTGACTGCAACAGCTGGTATTTTGGATGCTTTGTCGCCAATTAGAGACACTGTTACCTCACCAACAGCACCATATTATGGTAGGTTTGATAGAACTACATCACGCTATACACAGCAAATTGGTAATCTAGAAGCGGCTTACACAGTTAGAGAAATTGCTTTCTTCGCTCAAGATGCTTGGCGTATATCCCCAACCCTAACGTTAAACTATGGTTTGCGTTTTGAACAACAAAGAAATCCTTCTGCTGAAGTTGGAAATAGCTTGATAATTAATTTAGTAAAAAATACCTCGTTTCCAATTCTTGGAAACAAAGGTATTGATCCTACATTAATTCCCGATAGTGGAAATCAATGGGGACCAAGACTCGGTTTTGCTTGGGATCCAAAGGGTGATGGAAAAACAGTTGTTCGTGGATTTACAGGTGTGTATTATGCAAGAACACCTCTTCTTGGTCTTGCGGGACCAGTAAATAACTTCAGAACAGTTCCGGGTGATTTATCAGTTCAATTTGGTTCGCCGGCTTTTACAGCGGTTGCACCTTCAACAGCTAATCCAACAAACACTAACGTATTTAACGCTTCTGGTTTTGTTACAGCAAATCCGCAATATGCTTCGATTACAGGTTTGACTCCTGCGTTTTGTGCAATTGCTATAAACTTTAATGCTTGCATTCCAAACACCGTTTACCGACAGTTTGCTATTCTTGGTATTAATTTGAATAGTGCAAGTCTAGGAAGTTTACCTACAATTACACCAACACAATTGCAAACAATTACAAGTGCTATCATTGGTTCTACAAATTTACCTAACGCTAATCTTGGAACTTTCCAAAACGCTGCTTTTACTGGAATAACAAACGACTTCAAAAATCCTCGTTCATTTCAATTAGGTGGTGGAGTTGAGCGTGAAATAATGGACGGTATAACTATTGGTCTTGATTATTCGCTGATTAATACAGTTTACCTACAAAGAAATCGCGACATCAATTTGCCATCGCCTTTATCGTTAGAGGAGTATTTAAGAGCTAATAATACTGCCGCTGTATTCGGTGCGATTGACCCTAACGTATACAATCATAATAGAGTTTATATTGGTATTGTTAGACCTAACTACATTCCTACTAGCGTTACAATACCAGTAAATGGTGTTCCAACTAATTTTGCTGTGAATGCTCTTGTCAGAGCAAGACCAATTGCTAGCCTGGGTGCAGTTCAACTTCGTGATTCTTCCGCTAGATCGCTTTATCGTGCCTTAACTTTCCGAATTAATACCATTAGAAAATGGGGAAGAATTAACGCATTCTACACACTTTCGAAATCAACATCTGATGATGACAACGAACGTGATGCTGGCGGAGTTTTGTATTCAAATCCTTATGATTTGAGAGGTGAGTATGGATTATCAAATTTAGATCGCCGTCATCAATTTGTAGCAAATCCTTCATTCAATTTACCATTTGGTTTTGAACTTTCAAGTGCTGTCCGAATTCGTTCTGGTCGACCGTTTGAAAGTCGCGTTGGAACAGATTTAAATGGCGATGGACTTAGTAATGAACGTCCGTTGTTAGTTCCTGGTTTGGAAAATAAACGTAATTACTTTTTCAATCGACCTTTGTTTGACATTGATGTTCGAGCTCAAAAAAGTTTTGCACTTGGCGAAGGTCGTAAGTTGTCATTCTCGGCTGAATTCTTTAACGTGTTAAACCGTTCGAATCTTCAATTTAGTGGAACTACTACAACTAATTACTGTGCCGCAATCAACCAACGTTGTGGACTTGACGGAATTACAAATACGAGTTTTAAGCAGTTCAATAACCAATCTGGAGACTTCATAAATAAATTAAACCTTGCCGGACTTAATCCGGGAAGCCAAGTTTTCCAAATGCAGCTTGGTGCAAGATTCTACTTCTAAACTTTTTAGAGAGAAAAAAACTAACAAGCACGTTCTTTCGGGAGCGTGCTTTTTTATTTGGATTTTACTATTCGTGAGTAACAATTTACGATTGTTCTCAATGAAAGTTTTGCAAGTATCTTCAGCAACAGAGTTTGGTGGTGGCGAAAGGCATTTCGTTGATTTATGTCGAAGTTTGGTAGAAAGAAATCATCAAGTTTTTGTTGTTCTTCGCCCAACTAATAATTGGCAAGATAAACTCGATTTTCTGCCGCCAGAAAATATTTTTCACGTTTCTATCAGAAATTCGTTTGGTGTTTTTAGCGGACAAAAAATTGCAAAATTTATAAAAAAAAATAAAATTGAAATTGTTCACGCCCACGTTGCGAGAGATTATTTTCCGACAAGTTTGGCTTGTTGGATTGCAAAAACCCCAAAATTTATAATAACTCGCCATGTTCTTTTTCCACTTAAATCGTTTTATCGCTTTGCTTTAAAAAATTTAGCTAAGGTCATTGCAGTTTCTTCCGCGGTTGAAACTGAGCTGGCAAAAACATTTCCGCGAGAGAAAATAATAGCAATCTCAAACGGAATTAATGTCGATCATTTTGGAAACGGCGATAAATTAAAACTTCGAGAGCAATTTCGTTTCGAACATAATATTCCTTTCGACTCGCAATTGATTGCTATTATCGGCGAATTGAAAGCATTAAAAGGTCAAGAAGATTTTGTTTTAGCTTCGCAAATTGTCGCCGGAAAATTTCCTGATGCATATTTTATTATTGTCGGGAAAGAACCTACGTTTGAAAAAAAATATCGCCAAAAACTAAAAAGACTTATCAAAGTTTTTGGTCTTAAAGAAAAATATCTGTGGTTAAATTGGGTTGAAGACACCGCAACTTTGCTTCACGCAAGCGATGTTTTTGTTTCGGCTTCACACACCGAAAGTTTTGGACTCGCAATTTTAGAAGCAATGGCAAGCGGAACGGCAGTTGTCGCGACAGAAACTAAAGGTGCAATCGAACTTTTAGGAAATGAAAATCTCGTGCCGATTGAAAATCCGACAAAATTGGCGGAAGCAATTTGTGACATTTTGAGCAACGAAGTGGAACGAAATAATTTAATAAATAATAACCAAAAAGCTGCAAAAGAAAGATTTACACTCAAAAGAATGGTTGACGAAACCGAGAATTTATACAAATCTGTTCTTTAATAAAACCAGAACCAACATTGATTTAACATTCGTTATATCCCAACTGCACTTACAGCTTTGTTGTAATGTCTGTAAAGTTCATTAAAGTCACGAAGCGAGCGATTGAGAATTAATGCTAGTTGGTCAATATCGCTGTTGTGAACTATCAAGTTGAGGTTTCTCAAAAACGCTTCATGAGCATTCATTGTCGCACCCGAATCTTCAATTGAAGCCATAAAAAGTCTTCGTCGTTCTGATGACAACATTGCGTTTACTTTTTGTTGCAATATTGCCGCACCACCAAACTCAGCAGCAAAATCATTTGAAAATATCAATATTTCAGTTTTTCCATCGCGGAGTCTTTCATTTGCTTGAGCCGGAGTTTGTGCTAAATAAACTTTGTAACCGCCAGTAACAAGCAATTTTGCAACGCGATCACGAATTGTTTCGCCCAAACATAATAAAACCCGTCGCGGTTTTTCATCGGAATCATCTTTCGAATCTATCGAGTTTTTATCTTTTTGCAAAGCACCAAGCAAGGCTTTTAAGGCTTGATTTATCTGAAAGCCAGATTCTTGCTCAGAAAATTGACCAGAGTTTCCACCAATTGCCGGAGCAGCAGAATTTACTTCAAGTTGCTTCACGGTTGACTTCATACTCGGTTGAACGCGAATCATATTTTGGCATCGCGGACACCGAACAGTGAAATTACCTGAAGGTATTTTCGCTTCATCTAACTGGAGTGAAACGGAACAATTGTCACAACGTATAATCATAGTTTTAGTAAATTTATCTATTCCATTAAATCAAGAACTGAATTGCTTGGAGCTTTTTGCGGTATAAAATTGTTAGAAGATTCTTGATCTTTTAAATAATCTTCAGTTGAGCCTAAACCTTTTATTGCCAATAATAAGTTGTTTTGATTAGTCGCGTAAGAAAGTCCATCTTCAAGCGTGATTATATCTTTCGCAATCATTTCGCGAATTACCGAATCAAAGTCTTGCATTCCATCAATTTGACCATCGCGAATTGCATCGAGCAAAGATTTCCCTTGCTCTTCACCTTTTTCGATATATTCACGAGTTCGCGGATTTGATTTCATAATTTCAATAGCCGCAAAACGCCCTTTTCCGTTAGATTTTGGAATCAACCTTTGCGAGATTATGTATCTAAAAGTTTGTGCCAATCTTGTGCGAATAACTTTTTCTTCGTTTTTCGGATACATTCCGATAATTCGATCGACCGTTTTTGACGAATCAATCGTATGAAGCGTTGAAAAAACAAGATGCCCTGTTTCTGCGGCTTCTAAAGCGATTTCAGCCGTTTCAAGATCTCGCATCTCACCAACCAATATAACCTTTGGTGCTTGTCTTAAAGCCGCCCGCAACGCCGAAGAAAAGTCTTTTGTGTCAGAACCAACTTCTCGCTGGTTAATAGTAGATTTTTTGTGTGAATGTAAAAACTCTATCGGATCTTCAATTGTCACGACGTGATAAGCCTTAGTTTCGTTAATTCGGTCAACAATTGCAGCAAGAGTCGAGCTTTTGCCTGAACCAGTTGGACCGGTTACCAAAACTAAACCGTTTCTTAACTCACAAATATCGGCTAATTGAGTAGGCAATTGTAGCGATTGAAGTGTCGGGACTTCGTGCGGAATAACTCGCATAACAACTGAATAAGAACTTCGTTGCTGAAATATATTTACCCGAAAACGACATCTCGCCGGCAAACTGTAACTCAAATCAGCAGTTCCGGTTTGTGAAAGTTGAGCCGCAGCCTCGCTGTTATCTCGGAGCAAAGACATTGCTATCATCTCGGTTTGAAAAGAACTAAGCCTTCCAAGTCCAAGCGGTGCAACGGGAAACAATTTTCCATTAATTTCAACTTGCGGTTTTTGTCCGGTCGAGAAATTAAGGTCACTCACGTTTTCTGAAACGAGCAACATTTGTTCAATTATAGGTGCAATATCAAGCAAACTCATAATTTGATTCAATCCTTAGGTCTGAGACTTATTGTAAAAATTAGCAATAGAAAGGTTGTAAAAGGTTGTAGATTTTGAAAGTAAAACAACGTGAAGATAACGCCTAATTTAGATACTAACAAATAAAGAAAAAAATGCAAAGTAATATTTAACAATGTTTAAAAATTAACTAATTGAAACGATTTTTCCATTATTGACAAGAAATGTGTCATTTACTTGGCTAAAACTTTTAACAAAACTGTCTTTTGAGGTTGTGACAAATGTTTGCGTTTTTCCCTTGAGAAATTCGAGTAGTTGACCAATTCGTCGGTAATCTAGTTCTGAATCAATATCATCTAGCAAATAAATTGGATATTCGCCGTTTTGTGATTCAAAAACTGAAATAATCGCTAATTGCATCAGGAGAAACGCACTTCGTTGCTGACCTGAAGAACCAAATTTGCGTAAATCACGACCATCAAAAAGAATTTCAAGATCATCGCGATGTGTGCCTATAAGCGAATAACCGGAAGCATATTCGGCTTGGACGCGAATGGCTAATCTCTCGGCTAAAAGTGCAGAATAATCAGTAATATCGCCTTTTTCTTCAAGTGAAGATGCGTAGCGAATAGAAATTTCTTCTTTGCTAAAAAGGTGTTTTGCAAAAACTTCGTTGAGCCTTTCAACATATCTAATTCGTGCTTTATGAATTTTTGTTGCAAGTAAAATTAGTTGATCGTTCCAAACTTCAAGCAATTTTGATACTTTTTCAAGCGATATTTCATTGTCACGTGCGTTTTGCAATAACGCATTTTTTTGCTTGATAACTTTGCTGTAATCAGCAAGCGTTTTAACGAAAGGCGGAAAAACTCCAACAATTCCAGCATCTAAAAACCTTCGCCGATGTTCCGGCGTTCCACGAACAGTTTCGAGTTCTTCGGCGTTAAATATTAGAGCGTGAAGTTGTCCAGAATAGCGATTTAAAGTTTCTTTTTTACCATTAATTGAAAGAGTTTTAGTATTTCCTTCGAGTGTAACTTGAATGTTTCTAACAATTTCGGCTGATTGGCGAACACTTCCGCGAATAAATGCAATTTCATCAGTGTCAAATCTTATTGCTTCTTGCAATTTCGCAGTTTTAAAAGATTTTGTGTTCGCCAAAATGTAAATTGCTTCAAGCCAATTAGTTTTTCCTTGCCCATTTTCACCATAGATAATATTCAAACCATCTCGAAAGTGAACTTTACCTTCCAAATTGCGAAAATTTTGTATTTCGAGAGTTTCTAACTGCATAAATGAATTTTATCATAATCCAAAAAATAAAAAGCGTTGAACAATGTTCAACTATTTGATAATATTAATCATTCGAATTTTTATTCGACAAATTCTATATTTATGAAAGCATTAATAATATTTTCACTTATAACAATTTTTTCAATCGTTTGTTTTGGACAAAACCGACGTGCCGAAAGTTTTAATGTTGAATCTTTGGAAGGAAAATTTTTTAATTCTGAAGAACTTCAAGGCAAAGTTGTGGTTTTATATTTTTGGTCAACATCTTGCCCAATTTGCGAAAACATAACGCCTAAATTAAACACAATCGCTGATAAATACTCGAATAAAAATGTAGTTTATTTAGCTGTAACTCACGAAAGAAAAAACAAAGTTGAGCCATTTTTGAAAAAACATAAATTGTCATTTGATGTTATCGCCGGAAATTTTGACATAATTTTTAAATATGGCGACAAAGGCAAGGATGGCGATTTTAATATGCCGTTTCCAAGTTTGTTTGTTATTGATTCTAATGGTGATATAGCCTTAAAATCTGTCGGACTAAAAGCCGCAGCGGAAGTTGAAAACACACTTTCGAAACTTACAAATCAATAAGATTTGAAATTTCCAGAGAACTGAGGTATATTCTTTAATTCCGTAGCATGCGGAGAGGTAGCCTAATTGGTAAGGCAGTAGTCTTGAAAACTACCGCGAGTGATCGCTTGCAGGTTCGAGCCCTGTCTTCTCCGCCATATTTTTTGAAAAGATTCACAACCATTGTGAGTCTTTTTTCTTTTGAGCCAAAAAAATTACAAATAATAAAGTTTTTTGTTGATTAAATTTGTAGTTTGCTAATAATATGAATGAAGATTCATTCAGCTAATAAAATTGGATTATTAAATGTCAAGTTCAACCCATATCGCCGGAACTCAAAAAATAATAATACCTGATAAGCGAGAAGCAATATTGCGTGCCGCGATCAGGGTTTTTGCAAAAAAAGGATACTTCAGTTCGAAGGTTGCAGATATTGCCGGAGATGCCGGAATTGCAGATGGAACAGTGTATTTGTATTTTAAAAGTAAAGAAGAAATTCTTCATTCGGTTTTTGATCGAGCGATGGAAGAATTTATTTCTGAAGGTAAAAAAGAACTCGCCGAAATAGATAACGCTGCGGATAAAATTCACCGAATTGCGAAATTACATCTTGAAAAGCTCGGTGCAGATCGCGATTTGGCAATTGTTTTTCAAGTTGAACTTCGTGGTTCAACCAAGTTTATGGAAGAATTTTCCGCAACAGGTTTTGCCGAATATCTTGATATTATTCGCCAAGCAATTGAAGAAGGACAAAAGCAAGGTGTTTTTAGAAATGACCTTCACCCAATAACTTGTGCGAAAATAATTTACGGTGCTTTAGATGAAATGGTGACAAATTGGATATTGTCCAAAAAAAGTTATCCACTTGCACCGATGGCTGATGAAGTTTTGAAAATATTTTTTGGAGGAGTTTTAAACAAATGAATTTAGAAAATGTTGTTAGCCAACAAGAAGCAAGAATTAAATTGTCTGAAGATGAACCGCAAACACTTGCTGAACTATTTCTTCAAGCTGGAAGAAAACACGACCGCAAAGACATTCTTAACTATAAAAAAAATGACGAATGGAAGTCGATTTCTACATCTGAAATGATTTCTCGTGCCGAAAATATTGCACTTGGGCTTTATTCATTAGGTGTTAAATCCGGAGATCGCGTCGCAATTTTATCAGCAAATTCTCCTGATTGGACAATTACGGACGCAGGTTGCCAGTTTGGCGGAATAATTGATGTTCCAATTTACACAACGTTAAATGCTGATTCAGTAAAATATATTCTCAATGATTCCGGGGCAAAAATTATATTTATTCAAGATGAAAAAATGCTTGAAACTTATTCAACTATTTTGACTGAATGCCAGACAATTGAAAAGGTTGTGATTTTTAACTCTCTTGAAAAAAATGAATCTAATAAAATTTCATTAAAAACATTAGAAGAACAAGGCGAAAAAATCGGCGTTGAAAGTCCTGATTTAATTAGAAATTTGCAAGAATCTGTCAAACAAAACGACATTGCAACGCTTATTTACACCAGCGGAACAACCGGCGAACCAAAAGGCGTAATGCTGACGCACGGAAATTTAGTTTCAAATGTCATTGATGCCGGAGCAGGTTTTACATTTACAAAAGATGATAAGCCATTATCGGTTTTGCCACTTTCGCACGTTTTTGAAAGAAGCGGAATGTATTTATATATTCTCAACGGAATGGCGGTTCACTATGCAGAATCAATTGATAAAGTCGCAAATAATTTGAAAGAAGTTGCACCAACAATATTTGTCGGCGTTCCACGAATTTTTGAAAAAGTTTATGCAAAAGCTAAGCTCACAGCTGCACAATCAAGTCCATTACGCGAAAAGATTTTCGATTGGGCAATTGATGTCGCCAAAGAATATGCTCTCCAACTCGAAAAGAAAGAGGCAATTCCGGCGATGCTCGCAGTTAAACACACAATCGCCGATAGAATTGTTTTCACAAAATTTCGTGAGTTTTTTGGTGGAAATTTGCGTAACTGCATTACTGGCGGAGCAGCACTTTCAAATGATATTTTTTTAATATTTACCGGTGCAGGTGTTTCGATAATGCAAGGTTACGGACTAACAGAAACTTCGCCGGTGATTACAAGCAACATTCCGACACAAGTAAAACTCGGAACTGTCGGGAAACCAATTAGAAATGTAAAAATAAGAATTGCGTCAGATGGCGAAATTGAAGCCAGCGGAGCAAATATTATGCTCGGTTATTACAATAAACCACAGGCGACAATTGATACATTTTCAGCTGATGGTTGGTTCAAAACCGGCGATATTGGCGAAATTGATGACGAAGGTTATCTAAAAATTACTGATCGCAAAAAAGAATTATTCAAAACTTCGGGCGGAAAATACATCGCACCATCGCCAATTGAACAAATGATTAAAGGCTCGCGGTTTGTTAATCAAGTAGTTTTGGTTGGAAATGGCAGAAAGTTTGCCGCTGCTTTAATTGTCCCAAACTTTGAACAATTAGAAAGCTACGCAAAGCTCGAAAATTTGCAATTAAAAACTCAGACTGAGTTTTGTAAAAGTTTAAAAATTATCGAATTGCTTGAGAAAGAAATTAGTGTTTTAACTGAAAAACTTTCGAGGTATGAAAAGGTAAAGAAAATTGCACTTCTTGAGAATGAGCTAACTGTTGAATCTGGTGAACTTACACCAACTTTAAAAGTAAAACGAAGAATTGTCGATGAAAAATACGCGAAATTAATTGACGAAATTTATCTTGATGCTGAAAAATAAAAAAGTCCGTAACTCAAAATTACGGACTTCAAATTTATAAATTTTTCTGAATTTAATAAAGAACTCTGGTTGGTAATTGGTTACTAAATCCGCCAACAACACCGCGTCCAACTCCGGTAATAACCTCAAATATAGTATCTTTTACACTTTTCTTTGGCTTATCAACTTCAACAATGTCATAAGGTTGAAGCATTTCGTCTTTGCGTGTTCCTTTTTTGATTTCATCGTAATTAATTTCTAAAACATCACGTTCTTGCGATTTATCTCTTAGACGATAAATACGCATTGACTTAATTTTTGGTTGGGTTGGTCCGCCAACCATTGCAATTGCTTGAGTTAACGACAAAACTCCGTTTTTAATTCTGATTCCTTGCGGCTGTCTGACTTCTCCGGTTACATAAACAGGCAATGCTTTTTGGACAACAATTACATCGCCAGGGTAAATTACCGGATTAGCCTCGTCTTTTCCTTGCAAAACTGTCGAAAGACTATACATTCGCGATGGTAAATCGCTTGACGAATCGCCGAGTTGCCAACTGGTATCTTTCACCAAATCAACGCACAGAGGTTTTTGTGTTCGAAAAACTTGAATCATTTCACCAGCATCTTCAGTTGTGCTTCCGGCAAATGAAATTAATTCTAAAAGGCGGGCTTTGCGATTTAAAACAACAAGTTGCGGTGTTTTAACTTCGCCAGTAACTGTTGCAGGCGGAATACTTCGGCGTTCTGTAATTCGCAAATTTACCTGCGGATTTCGTAAATATTTAGACAAAAGTTTAGTAACTTCAATCCGCATATCGCGTTCTGTTCGGCATTGAGCGTTGATTGATTTATCAAAAAACGGGACTTCAACCTTTCCGTCTTCATCAACTCTTGCTGCAAAATCCCATTGCGGCTCGGCTAAAACTTTAACAGTAATTTCATCGCCTGGACCAATTAAATAACCGGTTTGCCCGAGCGGTTCTTGAGCAAAATTTGTTAAAAACAAACTTGTGAGAAATATTGTCAATAAAACAATTCTGAATTTTAAAATCATAATAACTTCCTAAACTTTCACAAAAACTGAAGATAGATTAACTGATAAAAGAGTTTGATTCAAACAATCTGCGTGTTTGATGGTTTTTTGCAGTAAATAGTTTGATAGAAACTTTGTCGCGATTGACAGTTTCGCATTAGATAAGTAACTTGAAAAGAGATTAATGAATTATTCGGCATGTCAAAGAATTTTTTCAACAATAAATCCGCTAAAGAACATTTCTGGTTTTTGCGTCGTCCATTTCAATTTTTAGCAGACGTTGCTGTGTTGTGTGGTGCGTTTTTTTTCGCTTATTTGCTTCGTTTCGAATTTAAAATTCCGGAAGTTTATCTCGATAATGCACTTAATCAGCTTCCATTTGTAGTTTTTGTGCAGTTCGCATCTTTATTTTTGGTTGGTGCTTATTCTATTTTGTGGCGATATATCAGCCTCGAAGACATTAAATCCTTTCTTAAAGCAGCACTTATTTCCGGTGTAATTTTAATACTCGTGCGACTTTTGTTTTCACCTGACAAATTTACTCGCTGGCAAGTTCCTCTATCTATAATATTTTATGACACAATTTTAGCTTTTGGTGGATTGCTCGGACTTCGTGTTTTGCGTCGATTTTTGCACGAATTCAAAGATAACAAACGCATTGGTCATGGAAAAAAACGAATTAAACAAAAATCTACACTTTTCGTCGGTGCCGGAAGAATTGGTGCAACTACCTTGAAAGACATTCTCAGACGTGCAGATTCGGAGTTTGATATTAAAGGTTTAGTTGACGACGATAAGTTTAAAAAAGGTGGAAGCGTAAGCGGAATAAAGGTTTTAGGGACAACTAACGATTTAGCAAGACTCGTTGATGAGCTAAATATTGAACAAGTTGTCATTGCGATAGATCAAGCAAACGGAAAAGATATTCGCCGCATTTTAGATATTTGCCGTGAAATTTCTGTCAAAGCCCGAATTGTTCCGAGCTTGAATGAAATTGTTCACGGACACGTCAAAGTATCGCGAATCCGCGATGTGCAAATCGAAGATTTACTCGGACGCGATGAAGTTGAACTCGATAGTAAAAATTTGCTCGAATTTCTCCAAGATAAAACGGTTTTAGTCACTGGTGCTGGCGGTTCTATCGGTTCTGAATTGGTGAGGCAGATTACAGAATTTAACCCAAAACAGATTTTACTAGTTGAAAGAGCTGAGTTTTTTCTCTTTCAAATTGAACAAGAATTAACAAAAGATTATAACGAAACAAAATTTGTTCCATTGATTGCCGATACTTCTGATGAGCCGCGAATGCGTGAGATTTTCGCCAAATATAAACCTGAAGTTGTTTTTCATGCTGCCGCACACAAACACGTCCCGCTGATGGAAAATAATCCGAGCGAAGCTGTAAAAAATAATATTTTTGCAACAAAATTGATCGGAAATCTCGCCGGCGAATTTGATTCGAAAGATTTCGTTCTTGTCTCAACGGACAAAGCAGTAAATCCGACTTCAATAATGGGAGCTTCAAAACGCCTCGCCGAGATTGTTTTGCAAGGCTTAAATCAAACTTACGCAACTAATTACATTGCTGTTCGCTTTGGAAATGTACTCGGTTCCGCTGGCTCAGTAGTTCCAATTTTTCGCGAACAAATATTAAAAGGAGAAGCAATAACAGTTACTGATCCTGAGATGACTCGATATTTTATGACAATTCCAGAAGCATCGCAGCTTGTTTTGCAAGCCGGTGCATTAGGAAAAGGTGGCGAAATTTTTATTCTCGATATGGGCAAACCGGTCAAGATTTTAGACCTTGCAGAAGATATGATTCGGCTTTCTGGTTTGTCGCCTTATGAAGATATCGACATTGTTTTTTCTGGAATTCGCAAAGGCGAAAAACTTTTTGAAGAACTTGAAATCACTGGTGAGAATTTATTAAAAACAAAGCATCCAAAAATATTTATTGGCAAAATTGCTCTATACGATTCGGTTGAAGTTTCTAAAATTCTTGACAGTTTTCAACAAGCAGTAAATGAAAACAATGAAGCGAAAATTCGTAATCTTTTTAATCAGTTTTTACCGGAAGCTACAATTACAGTAATTAACGAAAAAAACGCAGCGAGCAATTCTCATTAATCTAATTTTATGGCGATTTTAGTAACGGGCGGAGCAGGTTATATTGGCAGTGTCGCGGTTGAAGATCTTCGTGAAAAAGGCGAAGAGGTTGTTGTGATTGACAATTTAACTTACGGACATAGAAAAGCCGTTAATCAAGCTGTTCCTTTTTATGAAGGTAATATTGGTGATAAATCGTTGATAAAACACATCTTAGATGAACATAACATTGAAGCTGTAATGCACTTTTCGGCATTTGCATACGTTGGCGAATCTGTCGATAAACCAAATAAATATTGGGAAAATAATGTTGTCCAAACTCTTCAATTTCTTGACGTATTAATTGAAAGTAACATTAAAAAATTCGTATTTTCGTCAACTTGTGCAACTTATGGCGAACCGCAATATATTCCAATTGATGAGAATCACCCGCAAAATCCGACGAATCCTTACGGTTGGTCGAAGTTTATGGTTGAGCGGATTCTTGAAAGTTACGATGCGGCTTATAATCTAAAATTTGTTGCTCTACGGTATTTTAATGCTTCAGGTGCAACCGAAAATCTCGGCGAACAACATGATCCGGAAACGCATTTGATTCCATTGGCTCTTTTCGCGGCTCAAGGCAAAATTCCTTCAATCTCAATTTTTGGTAATGATTACGACACGCCTGATGGCACCGCGATTCGCGATTATATTCATATTTCTGACTTAAGTCAGGCACATTTTCTTGCTTTGCAACATTTGAGAAATGGGAATTCATCTGAATTTATCAACCTCGGAAATGGAAATGGTTATTCTGTTAGTGAGGTTATTGAAGCCGCAAGAACTATAACCGGAAAGAGTATTGAAACAAAAATCGCACCTCGAAGAGCAGGCGATCCATCTCGTTTGGTCGCAAACGCTACAAAAGCACACGAAGTTATAAAGTGGAAACCAAACTTTCCAGAACTAGATAAAATTATCGAATCTGCTTGGAAATGGTATCAAAAAAATCCGAAAGGCTACGAGTAATTCATCTAAAATATGATAAGCTAACGAAAAATCTTTAACAAAAACCTATGAAAAAAATCTCTTCACTTGAAATTTCACTGAATGATTTAGATAAAGGTTGTTCCGGAATTACGGCAACATGGGGGAAATTTCTATCAGAAGCAAGTGCTTGTTGTTTAGAATCAAAGTCTCACATTTCAGGCGTTGAAATGATAATTGAGGGAATAATGTCACAGAAAAGAAAAATCTTTTGGAATAATGAAATTACTGAACAAACATTAAACGCTTGGCATGACACACAGGAATTGACTGAATATGGTGCATCTGGAGTAGCAATCGCTTTAATCTTAAAACTGACTGAGTATTCGGTTATTCAGAGAGCTGTAAAAGGAGAAGGTGTTGATTATTGGTTAGGGAAAAAAACGGAATCTTTTATTCAAAAAGCCGCGAGATTAGAGATATCGGGTATTTTTGAAGGTAACGATTCAAAAATAAAAACAAGAATTAAGCAAAAGTTGGAACAAACCTGTCCAACAGATGGTGAATTTCCCGCTTTCATTGTTGTTGTTGAGTTTACTAAACCTATTTCGCATTTATTAAAGAAATGAACAATATAAATAAACTACATGATAGAGCTATGGAGTTTTTCGACCAAGCATTCCTAGCAAAACGAAAAGGTGATTTTACAATTGCTATGGAATTCACTAGGAAGGCATTAAGTTTAGAAGTTCAAGCAGCCGATATATTGAAGGATAATCTGGAAGAAGAACCCAGTCGTTCAGTTATTTATAGGAGTGCTGCTTCGTTAGCACTCCAATGTGAAGAATTTCGTCTATCAGAAAGACTAATTTCGACCGCAATGTCTGGAAATCCGCCTGAGAATGTAGCAGAAGAATTAAGAGATTTACTTGAGCAAGTTAATTTCAAACGACATCTAAAGCTGAGAAATATCGACCTTACATCAAGTGAAATACAAATGTCCCTTGTAGGCGACGAGGTTGGATTAGGAACTATTTTGATGGAATCATTTGTAGGTAGAGTTAAAGATTTAGAAAGAATTATTTATAGAACGGTTGAGCGATTAAAAGGCAAGGACTTTCGCGATCAAGGAGCTACTGACCGTAGCATACAAGATTCATATAGCCTTTATATGTCAGCTCCTCGAATTGGAAGTTTTGCTGTAACACTTCAACTAGGAAGACAAATGGAACTTCCAGGTATTGATTTATCTAAAGATGCAGTTGACGAGTTAATTGATTGCTTTAGTTTAGTTAATGATGGAAAAAAAGAATCAATAGAAGAATTAAAAAAGAAAATACCCCAAGAATCTTATTATTTAAACTTTGTAAATTTAGCGAAACGAATAGCACCAGATGGTAAGAAAATTAGCATGGTAGGCTTAACAAAAATTAGAGATGGTAAAGAATTTAGTCTGGCATTAAAGAAAAAACGGAAAGAAATTTTATCAAACATTGACTCTAAAGAACTCAAAGATAAGCAAAATGACGAAGAGTTAGTCACGGTAAAAGGTAGACTCCTTTTTGCAGATGCAAGAAAAGTGAAAGGAAAAATAAATTTGATTGATGAAAGTAAAAAATCGCACAGTATAATTGTCCCTGAAGGAATGATGGATGACATCGTCAAGCCACTTTGGGATGAAGTTGTTGTTGTAAATGGTATTAAAAGTGGAAATAAAATTTTACTTTGTGAGATAACTGATTCAACACTCTAGAATGTTTATCAAAAAAATGAATCAACCCAAAATTTCTAAAAATAGAATTTCTCGAAAGGCTTCATCGTTTTCCGAATCCGTAATTCGCGAAATGACTCGTGAGGCGATTAAATATTCCGCAGTTAATCTTGGGCAAGGTTTTCCGGATTTTGCGGCACCGGAAGATATAAAAAGAAAAGCTCAAGAGGCAATTGGTGAAGATTTTAATCAGTATGCGATTACTTGGGGAACAAAAGATTTTCGCGATGCAATTGTTCGTAAGACTAAGAATTTCTTGGGTTTAGATGTTGATGCCGAAACGGAAATCACTGTAACTTGCGGTTCAACTGAAGGAATGATTGCCGCAATGATGGCGACGGTTGATGCTGGCGAAGAAGTAATTGTTTTCGAACCATTTTACGAAAATTACGCACCAGACGCGATTTTGTCAGATGCAAAACCAGTTCATGTTGCACTTAGAAAAACTGAAAATGGTTGGAATTTTGATAAAAATGAACTGAGAAATGCCTTCAATGAAAAAACAAAAGCGATAATTATTTGCAATCCGAATAACCCAACCGGAAAAGTTTTCTCGCGTGAAGAACTCGAATTTATCGCTGATTTGTGCAAAGAATTTGATGTAATTTGTTTTACTGACGAAATTTACGAGCATATTATTTACGGTGAAAAACCACACTTGTGTATGGCGACGATTGATGGAATGCGTGAGCGAACGGTTGTTGTTAATTCACTTTCGAAAACATATTCGGTGACTGGTTGGCGTGTCGGTTATGTTATTGCTCCGCCGGATATTTCTTCTGCAATTCGTAAAGTTCACGATTTCTTGACCGTTGGAGCGGCTCATCCGTTGCAAAAAGCTGGAGCTTACGCCTTGAGTTTGCCGGAAATTTATTACAAAAGTTTGCAAAAAGAATATCAAGAAAAGCGTGATTTTATTGTGCCAATTTTGCAAAACGTTGGCTTGAAATGCGATTCGCCCGAAGGTGCTTATTACATTATGTGCGATATTTCTGATTTTGGTTTTGCTAATGATATTGAATTTACAAAATATTTAATCAGGGAAATCGGCGTTGCGGTTGTTCCGGCTTCGAGTTTTTATCACGATAAATCGCTTGGTTCGCAACAAGTTAGGTTTTGCTATTGCAAAAAGAATGAAACTCTCGAAGCTGCGGCAGAGCGTTTACAAAAGTTGAAAAAAGGTTGATTTAAATGGCTACTTATAAATTACTACAGCTAAAACAAGTGGTGATTTATGAAATCTAAATTCATTATTTTTTTTAATGCCATCAACATAAAAAACCGCAACCAATTTTTTGATTGCGGTTTTTTTTTATTCAAAAGTTGTTTACTTTATAATTGTAAACTTTGCGGTTGGTTCTTCAACCTTATTTTTGTCATTAACGCGGTCACGAATTTTTATTTTTAATTCATAATCGCCAACCGGAAGCTGACCTGTCGGCAACAATCTGGAAATTGTTAAACGCTGACCTGAATCACTCAAACCGCTCCAATCTTCTTTTTGCGGTGACATAACTTCTTTGCCGCCTCGATACAAAGTGTATTCAACATCGACAGCCGGACGAAGTGTTGTTTGATCAATTCCAGCGTTGTAAATTTGCATATAAATTCCAACATCTTGACCTTTTTTAAACTGACCGGAAAGATTTGGAACAACTTTCGTTGTGCCGATAACAAACATTCCGCCAATATCGCGTTCGGTTGTGACATACATTTTTGAAGCCAAAACCAACGTCGAGATTCCTAATTTTTCGGTGTTGTATTTTGGAACTGTGAAACCGATACTTCTAATTCCACGATTTCCGGAAACAACATCGCGAACAATAACATCAACTTTGTAAGTTCCAGGCGTTAATGCAATCGCTTTTTGGTAAATTGATTTTCGCTCTTTGGCATCAGCTAATTCCTCTGATGTTGCCGATGTCGCAACAGAATCTTCGAAAATTCCCGAACGTTTTCCGGAAACAGCAGTTATTCTTCCAAAAATATTCATTCTGGCAGTCGGTAAAGTTCCAACTTCTTCAAAGACTAATTCTTTATTTTCTGCTTGAACTGTAAATGCTGTGATAACTCGATCGTCTGATTGACGGAAAAAATCGACTCGCATATCAAAATCAAGCGGATTATTGTCAATAACTGACGATGTTAAGTCATTTTGCAAATCACTAAACTTTACTTGTGGCGGACGTTGCAACGCGGTCAAAACTTCTAAGCGACGAAACGGCGAATCTTGCTCGCGTCCATAACTTCGATTGTTGTTATTTACTCCGCTAATTCTATCTGCACGATCTTCGGTTCCGAGTTGTTCGCCGAGTGTTTGTCCGGCACCTGGAACAAATAAAAGTGCATCTTTTTCGTTAGCGTTTCTCGCAATTCGATATTCGCCGCTTCCTGTCGGGTCAACGAATTCGATTTCGAGTCCATCGCCGACATCATCGAGATGTCTATAAAACCACACTTCAAATGGATAAGTTGTTGTTGAACCGCCACCTTCATAACTCGGACGATCGTAAGAACCACCACTTGGATGTGATTCGACTGAATCAGGCTTGCCAAATGTGATGTAAATTCTGCCACGATCAGTTTTCCAACCCGGAATTCCAGACGCAAACTTTTCATTCGCGTAAGCAATTCTTTCGTAATATTCTTCGCGATATTCATTTTCTTCAGTGTCAGGATTTGGATCGCGACGCCGCCAAAAATTTTCGATAAAATTCTCTCGTTCTTCATCTGTCACCAAAGAATCAAACGCTTTTCGTTCTTCTTTGGTAATGATGTAATCTACGTCTTTATTTTTCCAATCTTTGTAAGCACGATTTATCTCTTTTCCAACCTTGCGAACTTTATCAGCTGGGTTAATTGACGGCGAAGGTTTTTGTGCGAGAACAATTGTTCCAACTGAACCTAATAGAATTGCGGTTAATGAAACGCTCTTCAGAATGTTTTTCATAAAACTCCTTTACAGTTCCGAAAACTTAAAATTTATGTGTTTTTTCAGACACTTTTAATTATTTATATTTTTAGACAAAAATGCCCTATTAGTCAAGATGCACTAACTCACACAAAAGGTTGCTTTAGGCGACAATTTTGCGTTCTTTTCCGAATATCCACGCCACAAATATCGAAACTAAATAAAGAATCATCATTGGAGCCGCAAAAAGCATCAAGTTCGGAACATCGCCAGTCGGCGAAACAACCGCTGCTACTATTAAAATCACAACAATAGCTAACTTCCAGCTTTTAATAAGCAAATCAGCTGAAACAAGCCCTATTCTCGATAAAACATAAGTTACAGCCGGCATCTGGAAAATAATTCCCATTGCCAACATAATTAGTGTAATAAAATCGAAATAATCCGAAGCACGAAGCATCAAGCTAAAATCATTTCCTAACCAAAGTAGATATGCCACTGCTGGCGGAAACAAAATGTAATACGCAAAAGCTGCTCCAAGAACAAAAGATATAGTTGAAAGTAAAATAAATGGCGTTACATAACTTCTTTCGTGTTTATAAAGTGCTGGTGCAATAAAACCCCAAATTTGTAGTAATAGAAAAGGCACACTTAAGGCAATTGCAGCATAAAGTGAAACAGTTACAAATAAAGTAAATGACTCTGTTGCAGTTGTAACAATAAGTTTTCCGCCATCAGTTGAGGAACTTTCTATTTTTGCATTGAAATCAATCGGAAGTTTTATTCCTTGTGGAATAATTGCAACTTTCGTGTAAATTGCTTCATTTGTGTAAAGTCTCAATGCTCCTTCATTATCTTTTATAACCTTTGATTTTACTGAAGTTCCGCTCGGAACTAAAATAACCCCAAGTTTTGTCGGTGTTTCAAAAACAAATCTACCTTCATCATTTTCCTTTAAGTTGTCGAGCTTTAAAATCTTTTCATCACCATTCAAACCTTCGATTTCTATAAAATTGTTTTGTTGTTGAGATATTGCTCTTTGGACAGGAATTGCAAGAAAATTATAAATAGTTCTCGAAACCGACCAACATAATATGAAAGCAATCGTAATAAAAATTATTGAACGAATAAGTCTTTTTCTAAACTCATCAAGATGCTCCATGAAAGCCATTGCTTTCCCAGGTTCTTCTATTAACTCATTTTCTACTTCGCTTGAATCCATTTTTTTAATTGTGAGTCACTTAAAACCAGTCTTTTTTACTTGATGTGCTTACGGTATTTGCCGTATTTGTTAAGTTAGGTTGCTCAGTTTCTTTAACTTTATCAAAATCTGCACTACTTATTTGTTTAATTTCCGGTGCAATCGAATTTTCGCGATTATATGTATTTTCCATAGCAACTGGATTTTCTAAAATTTTATCAACATTACTTTTTGGGGGTTCGTTACTGATTTCTGCCTCTCTTTCCCAAGTTTGTTTAAAATCGTTGGTTGCTTTTTTAAACTCATTCATCGCTTTCCCGACAGTTTTCGCCATTTGAGGTAACTTTCTCGGTCCGAACACAATAAGTGCAATTGAACCGATTAAAATAAGTTCCTGCATTCCGATTGATTCTAAAATAAATAAATACAACTTACTACCTCTTTAACAGTAAACCATTGTGAATAAAGAACTTATATCACACAACTTCAATTAAATATTCTCTTTTTTCTTCAACTCTACCAATTATCTTAGCACCTTCAAGTTGCTCAATAAACTTCTCGGCTTTCGTCTCTTCTAAACTAATTAGCAAACCACCAGCTGTTTGCGGATCAAACAATGCACTTTGCATTTCGCCCGAAACACTTGATAATAGCTTAACAGTTTCGCCAACATAAACACGATTATTTCTGTCACCGCGAGTTAACATTTTTTGTTCAATCAGACTTAAAACATCAGGCAAAAGCGGCACAGAATCCGCGTTTATTTTAAAAGTTACATTACTTGCTTTCGCCATTTCAAACGCATGTCCGAGTAGCCCAAAACCTGTGATGTCCGTGCAACCATTTGCACCAATTAACTGCATTAATTTAGACGCTTCGCGAGCCGATGTTGTCATTGTTTTTAACGCCACATTTTTGGCAAACTCACTCGCTTTTTCAAATTTAATTCCAGTACTGATAACTCCGGTGCCAATAGGTTTTGTTAAAATTAAAACATCTCCAGCTTTTGAACCCGAATTTTTCATTACTTTTTCTGGATGAATAGTTCCGGTAATTGCATAACCAAATTTCATCTCCTGGTCATCGACAGAATGTCCGCCTAAAACAACGACATTTTCTGCATTTAGAGCTTTCTGTCCGCCTAGTAAAATTTCGCCTAAAACTTCCCAATCACCTCTTTGTGGATAACAAACAATCGACAAAGCCGAAATCGGTGTTCCGCCCATTGCATAAACATCATTTAGTGCGTTTATCGCAGCAATTTGTCCGTAAACTTCTGGTTCATCAGCGATTGGTGTAAAAAAATCTACTGTTTGAACTAGAGCGAGATCGTCGGAAATTTTAAACACACCTGCATCATCCGACGTTTCATAGCCGACGATTACATTTTCTGGGTTTTGTTTTGGAAGTTTGCTCAAAACTTGAGCAAGGTCGCTTGGTGCGAGTTTTGCCACTCAGCCAGCACAAGAAACCATTTCCGTTAATCTTTTTCTCATTTTTTATTAGCTAAACATATACTACTCAGCAACTTATAGCTTATTTAGAAATTAAAAGGTTATAAATTCTATCTAAATCAGAATCACTGTAGTACTCAATTTCAATCTTTCCACCAGTTCCTTTTCCGTCTGGCAAAATACGAACTTGGGTTCCAAAATCTCGACGCATTTTCACTTCAGCTGCTTTTACATTTGGATCAAGTGATTTTATTACTTTTGGTTCTTCGGATGTTTTCCCTTCACCACGAGCAAACTTTTTCGCCATTCTTTCGGCTTCGCGAACTGACATTGAAGTTTCAACAATAGTTCTTGCAAGACGTTTTTGTGAGGCTTCATCACCAGCTGACAAAATTGCTCGGGCGTGTCCGGCTGAAATTTTTTCTTCTTCAACCAAAGATTGAATCTCTGTTGGTAGTTTTAAAAGTCGTAAATGGTTTGTAATTACCGTTCTTTCTTTGCCAACTCTTTGGGCAACCATTTCTTGAGTTAAACCGATGGTCTCAATTAATTTTTTGTAGGCTTTGGCTTCTTCAATCGCATTTAATTCTTGCCTTTGAATGTTTTCGATTAATGCTAATTCTAAAAGTTTATCGTCCGAAACTTCTTTCACAACTGCTGGAATTTTACTTAAACCAAGTTTTTGTGATGCTCGCCAGCGTCTTTCACCGGCAACAATCTCATAACCTGCGTCTTTTTTACGCACTACAATTGGCTGAACTACACCGTTTTCTCGAATTGATTGAGAAAGTTCTTCGAGTGCTGCTGGTGCAAAACGAGTTCTTGGTTGTTCCGGGTTTGGTTGAATAAGATCAATATCAAGTTCAAACAAACCTAATTCTGTTGAATTTTCTTCATCGTTGGAGATTAAAGCACTAAGCCCTCTTCCTAAAACTTTTCTATTCATGACTCAAAATCTCCTTAGCAAGTTGTAAATAACTATCAGCCCCACGCGAACGAATGTCATAGAGAATGATCGGTTTCCCATGGCTTGGTGCTTCCGCAAGTCGGATATTTCTCGGAATTATTGTTTTTAAAACCTTTTCTTTGTAAAAACCGCGAAGGTCATTAGCTACTGCTGCTGAAAGATTTGTTCTTTCGTCATACATCGTAAGCAATAATCCTTCAATTTTTAATTTTGTGTTTAATGATTTCCTGACTCTGACAAGTGTGTCGAACAATTCGGTCACGCCTTCTAATGCGTAATATTCACACTGGATAGGAACAAGTAATGAATCAGCGGCTGTTAAACCGTTTAGCGTTAAAAGTCCAAGCGAAGGTGGACAATCTATAATAATATAATCATATTCGTCTCTAATCTTGTTTAAAACATTGCTCAGAAAATATTCTCTTTTTTCAGCAGAAACAAGTTCTATTTCACCGCCTGCAAGATTTTTATCGGATGGCAAAACGAATAATAAAGGCAGTTCTGTTGGTAGCACAATATTTTCGATTGGTTCGTTATTTATTAATGCGTTGTAGATTGTTTTTCGTGTTGCACTTCTTGGAATTCCAGAACCGGAGGAGGCGTTACCTTGTGGGTCAAAATCCACCAAGAGAACTTTTTTTTCTTCTACTGCCAGACTCGCAGCGAGATTAACAGATGTCGTTGTCTTCCCTACTCCACCTTTTTGATTTACTACTGCTATTATTTTTCCCATATACTGTGGAGTTTTTACTCAAATTCTATAAAGAAAATAACACATATCTCAGGCTTTTTCTAGTTATTGTGTTGTTTGTTTGTTTTTCAAAGGCACACAAAGGTATAAATGTTTCACGTGCCACATTTAAAATTTTAAATAGTTAACTAATCTTTTGTGATTTATATGCTGTTAAATGAACTAAAACTGTCGCGACTGCACTAGGAGTTATACCCGAAATTTTTCTTACTTGCGAAAAGGTTTGTGGACTTGCACGCTTCAAACGCTCGACCATTTCATTCGAAAGACCACTTACTGCTTCGAAACTAAAACTTTCAGGAACTTTTAAATTATCATGGTGGTTTACTCTTTCGGTAACATTGTTCTGGTTTTCTATATAACCCCGATACAAAGAGTCGGCTAATGCGGATTCAAGTTCACTAATTTTAGTGTTGTTACGAATATCATCAGGCAACAACTTTCCAATCAGTTCTGAAGATGAGCCTTGTCGCATCGAAACCTGCGAAAGTGTAATTGAATCACCTAAATCACAACCTAGATAGGCTGATATTGAAGAATATTCAACAGAAGATCTTTTAAACCTAGTTTTATCAAGCGTATTTCTCAGCCCAGCAATCCTATCTCTTTTTACATTAAACCTTTCCCAGTCGGTATCATTAACCAAACCAATTTCGCGTCCTTTTGGTGAAAGTCTTTGGTCGGCATTATCGTGTCGAAGTGTTAACCTTGCTTCGGCTCTCGATGTAAAAATTCGATAAGGTTCGTCAACTCCATGCTGAATTAAATCGTCTGTCAAAACACCGATGTATGCTTCATCTCGCCGCAAAATCACAGGCTGACGATGTTTCACGTGACACATCGCGTTGATCCCAGCCATCAGACCTTGGCAAGCAGCTTCTTCGTAACCGGTTGTTCCATTTATTTGCCCAGCAAAAAACAAACCATTTACTCTTGTGGTTTCCATTGTTGGTTTGAGTTCTCTCGGATCAACAAAATCATATTCTATTGCATAACCAGGACGAATAATCTTTACATTTTCAAACCCATTGACCATTCTCAATAAATCTTGTTGCAGGTCTGATGGTAAGGAAGTTGAAAAACCATTCAAATAAACCTCGTTTGTATCAAGACCTTCGGGTTCAAGAAAGAGTTGGTGTCTGTTTTTATCAGCAAATTTTACAACCTTATCTTCAATCGAAGGACAATAACGCGGTCCAATTCCTTTTATCTTTCCGGAGTAGAGCGGTGAACGGTGTAGATTTTCTCTAATTTTTTTATGCAGATTTTCATCAGTATATCCAATAAAACATTGAATCTGATCTTGTTCTATCTTTTCAGTTGCGAAAGAAAAAGCAACTGGATTGACATCTGCCGGTTGTGCCTCAAAAGCGTCCCAATCAATTGTTCTACCGTCTAACCTTGGCGGCGTTCCAGTTTTCAAACGACCAACCGGAAAACCAAGACGTTTTAGACTTTGAGCCAGTTCAATTGATGCAGGTTCGCCAGCTCTTCCAGCCGAAAAGGTTTTATTTCCCGTGTGAATTGTTCCATTAAGGAAAGTTCCGGTAGCAACAACTATTGCTTTTGCTCCGAACCTTCTTGAATCTTGCATCTCAATCCCGATAACTTTATTGTTGTCAACAATTACATCAACCACAACTCCTTGTCTGAGACTTAAATTTGGTGTCGCTTCTAAAACTCGACGCATTTCAATGCGATAAAGACTTCTGTCAGCTTGTGCTCTTGGACTTTGAACCGCAGGACCGCGGGACCGATTTAGAAGACGAAATTGAATTCCAGTTCGATCAATAATTCGCCCCATTATCCCACCAAGTGCGTCAATTTCTCTGACTAAATGTCCTTTTGCAATTCCTCCAACAGCAGGATTACAAGACATTTGACCTATCAGATCAAGATTAATTGTCACTAAAGCGGTTTCAACTCCGAGACGTGCGGAAGCAGACGCTGCTTCGCAACCTGCGTGACCAGCCCCAATTACAATTACATCAAACTGTTCGTCAAAAAACATAACTTCTATTTACTCAACTATTTACCGATACAGAAAGCAACCATATTCTTTAACTATTGCAATCACAGCACTTACAATATCTCCAAACTTGATGAGATACAAATAGGATACAGAATTCGCAAAAACGTCTTTTTTTAACGTCTTGAAAGCAATAACTGAGATATTGAAATTCCTTATAATTAAACGCAAAGAATACCAATCGTCAATACTAACATAATCATTGCAATTCAAACTAAATGCCAACTTAGTTACAGTATCGGAATGACCGTCACTCAGTAACAGTTAAGATTACTGTATGTTTCGACAATTTTTGCACCATCCGAATCCAATTCCGATTCTTGAACCTTCATATTCCGAAATAAGGAACAAAATTCGTCAAGGCGTATATAGATTGCTCCCGTATTCGCCTGCGTGATCGGCTATTTTCGCGTCTGAATACCCGAAGGACTCGCAAATTTGCTTTAAGTATTCGAAGATTTATTTCAACCTGATGTTACTCAAACTCTAGCATACCGTTTTTTGGAATCGGCACTATTGTTGTAACATAAAACTCGCCGTAATTTTAAGTCGAAGGAAGTAGGAAAACTATGCTATCGATTAGAATCTGTCCGCAGTGTGACAAATCATATTCGGACTCAAATATTTCTTATTGTCTTGAAGATGGCTCGCGGCTCTCTTTTCCCTACTTTCGAGCCGACTCTAACATACAACCAAGTCTCTTTGATACGGAAACCCCGACGGTAATCTCAAACTCAATTAACTTGGGGAACTTGGAAGTGGAAATCCGCGACACCTCGGTTCGGATCGGCGATGATGATCTGGATGTCGCTTTCTGTCGGACACTCCGAATTCCTGACGATGGGTCGGTATATGATTTACCTGCTTCTCTTGGAGACTTTCCTGTTTTCCGAGTTTCGGATTATGCGGACAAGGTTCCTGAGCATTGGAAAAAGACGGGTGGAGTGTTTATCCCTATGTATCAAAGCGAAGCACTATTTATTGAATTCCGTGCCAGAAAACGGTGGCAACCAGTTGTCGCTAAGGTTGCTACTGGAAAAGTGAATGCAATTACAGGAGAGGAATGGCATCAGCATTTGTTTGATGAAGAGCAAGACTACGTTGTTGTTCCTCCGCAACAGTGGCTCGATGGATATAAAACTTCAACAAACATTGTTAGACAGTTTGTCGCGATGCCATTGGGCGAAGGCTATTCGGTTGAATCACAGATGACGGGGGCTGAGGAATCAGGCGGAATGCAAATCATTGTATATAAACCGTTCGAAGGATTATTCGAATACTCACAAACTCTGAGGTCTGTCGTTTCCGGCGGAACTCCTTACACTGCCCCCCCTACCATCGAAATGGGAATTGGTGCAGGCGGGAAAATCAAACAAAAAATCTATGAAGATAAATATGGCGTGGAAACTTGGGATGCGGATACCTACGGTCGGTTTTTTGTTCACATCGTTAATTCACGGGTATTTAAAGAGATTACGGGAGTTGAACCACCTAGCACACCAATCGAGATAGACACATACTTGGAATATGAAATTCCATTTTTTGAAGTTTACGATGAGCATTTGAAAGACGTAAAACCCCAAGAGAAGCTGTTCGAGATTAAACCAATTGATTTGATCGACAAAATGAAACAAACGCCCAAGAATGACAAACTTAAGGTCGAGGATGGTGAATGGTAAATCCCATACCGACTCTTTTTTGTTTCGTACAACCAGTTAATCGAAATGAAAGATTGAACGCAATGTTCGATTCGGTCTTTGAGATTAGATAAAGCCTTTTTAGCGGATATTTTCGATGATAGAAACAAAAAACAGGCAAGCCGTTTTATTGATAAATCTTTTTGTGTCAGAAAATCCGAATATTGGTTGGTTGGGAAACTGAAATTGTGCGTTCGCGAAAGAGTTTCTTTCAAAACTCAGTTCCCGTTCGTTCAATGTTTTAGCTCACCCGAAAATAAGGCGGACACTCTTACAAATTTTTCAAAATGAAAACAATTGCTATCAAATGCTTATTTTTCCCGTTGGTCTTATTTGTAATTGGTTCATTGTTTGGCTGCCAATATTCAAATCAATCTACCAATGTCAATAATACAGAACATTTATTTCAAGAAGTTACAGAAGATTCAAACGATCTTCGTCCATCTGAAAACAACCCTGTAATAATTGAGGGAATAGTTACATACGTTTCTGATGGCGACACGCTGATTGTCGAGAACCTGAATAAATACAAATACATTATTCGATTGCAAGGAATAGATGCACCTGAGAGAGACCAACTTTTTGGCGAAGAAGCTAAAGTAGCCTTGAAAAATCTGTTAGAGAATAAGAGCGTGGTAATCGAAACAACAAAAACTGATCGATATGGTCGGCTAATCGGCAAAATATTTTCAAACAACAAAGATATTTGCCTCGAAATGATTCGACTTGGATTTGCGTGGCACTTCAAGCGATACGAGAATGAACAGTCTATTACAGACCGAAAATCATACGAAAAAGCTGAAATCTATGCGAAGAAAGTAAAGTTAGGACTTTGGAAAGACAAAAAACCAATCGCCCCGTGGGATTTTAGAGATTTGAATAAAGAGCAAGAAAATAGTAATTAGTTATTGCTGAATTACAACTTGTGATGGGTCTGTAACGACAATCTCCGGTGTTCCTCGAAATAGTTCTACTTTCCCTGTAACACGAATAGTCTTGTCTCTAAAATCATTCTCAGGCGTGCCAAACTTCGAGCGGTCATCTCCCCAAACCACAATCGAAAAAACCTGATTCGGATACGGCTTGTCCAAATTGATAAAAGTGGGCTTCCCTTTCGTTCGACTAGCATAAGTCGCACTTACAACTTTACCGCAGACAGAAATATTTTTGCCGATATAATTTTTCGTATCTGACGCTTGAATACAATCTTGAGTTGACGTCTGCGTTTTACTATTGAAAAAACCAAGTGCAAAAGCGATTGCAAAGACAACCGCGACGGTGCTTAAAGATACGGTTGCAATTAGCCAGTAGTTTGGTTTCGATTGTGGAATCGGGGAAACTATGTCGTCAATTTCTTTTTCCGAATTTGATTTGCTCATTTTCACGTTTTTAACCAGTAAATCTAATAATCACAATCATTCCGCGTTATCGGAATTGTCCGTTGTCCTCGGATTCATAGTCCCGCGACCCGTTGTCCATATCGTTTAAATAGTCTTGCCCTATCTCGTTTTTCAAATCGTCGTCAATATCGTCAATTGCCAAATTTGCGAGTGTATTTTCTTTTTCTTCTTCACGTATCACGCGAATTCTATTTTGGACAAAATCCAATGGTCTAGCTTCGTAGGCGATCCAATATTCCGTACGATCAGCTCGAGAAAACTTTTGCAGAATTATGGTTATGACTCGATCCTGTTTTTCCTTCACTAGGTGGACATTACAAGGCGTTTTTTCCTCGCAAAATAACATCGATGGGGCTTCGACACCTTGAATTTTCCAGCCCTTATGATGCTTCTCAAAAAAAGTCTGAAGAGCTTGTTGCTTTGCTGATTCTTCGGAATCAGCAGAAACTTTCGTGTCGCCTCCGACATTTGCATTGGAGGACAAGGAATTTGAAGCCGCAGAATTCGAATTAGCCGCTTGAGTAGGACTAGTTTCGCCACAACCAATACTGAAGCAAGTCAGTGCCAACAAAAGCATTAGTGTAAGTTTCAAGATTCTCTCCCTCAATCAAAATAAAATATTCCCCAGAATCAGTTAAGGATTCTATCACATCATCCAATATTGTTTTCCTATTACTTTCCTTTTATACTCGCATCATTTGTCGCCGCGAAAATCGGCACAAAATCGGGCTTAATTTATGAGAAAATAGCTTTTCATAACCTAAGTTATCATAAGTTATATTGCGGTTTAATATCACGTTAGAATCACGCTATTTTTAACGCTCGGTTTCGCTGTATTATCGTTGTATTTTTCTAATCTTGAGTCGCATTGGTTTAGCATTTCTTTAGTTGCTTTTTCGTATCTCTTTCGTATCACCTCAGTATTAATTCCAACGCTGTTTTAAGGCTGTTTTTCATTTTCTTTTCGTAATTTCTTTCACCTTTGTTTCACGGTTCTTTCGTTGCTCTTTCGTTGTTTTCTCATTATTTTCAGGTAATTTCTAAGGACGTTGGTTTTCGGCATTATTTCGGCTTATTTCACCATTGTTTTACCATTATTTTTTGGCTAGTTGTGTCTTGTTTCTTTCTTGATATTTCGTGATTATTTTACTACAACTTTCTTAGAAGTTTACCGCAATTTATCTTGGTTATATGTCGCTCAAAAATTACTTAGAATTATCTGCTCGACACTTTCCGGCAAAGTGACATTCTTTTCGGCTTCTACTTCGGAAAGTTTACCGTCAAACATCATTACGGCTTTTCTTTCTTCGATAATTTCCACGAATCTGTTGTATAAAGTTTCATCCGCTTTGATTGCATCCATCTTTTCGATTAAATAATCACGTTCAATAACTTGTTGTATCCTTTTTTCGATCAAAAAATCGGCAATATCATAACCGTTCTTCTTTTGCTCTTCGTTCAAAATTCTTTCAAGATAATCTGACACTTGAAGACTCGGAACAATCGAGCGTAACGATTTCGCTTTTTCAGACCATTCGACAAATGCGTTTGTATCAGGAAATAAGATTACTTTCCTGTTTGCCAACGGCTGCAATCTCTCGGCGTTCAGATAACCTTTTGCACCTGCCGACATCCAAATAAACTTCGGCATAAAATACGATGCAATGATCGCTGTTTTATCCGCTTCAACAATAGCAACCGCCTTATGCTTTTCAGAATCCCATAAAAGCTGGTGTTCACCGAAAAGACATTGTTTCAATTCAAAATCTTTCAGTAACCCGCGTTTAATCAAAATTGAATGAATCCAATTTTGATGAACAACCTTTGAGCGTTTTCCGTTGAATTTATCAAACAGCATCACTCGACCTGTGCGAATGTAGCCTTTGCGGTCAATTTGCCAAAAAACCGTCTTAAAACCGCTTGCTGTGCCAATAGCGAACCTTGTAATGAGTATTTGAACTTCGTCTGAAGTGAATAACGTTTTAAGAAAATGGACAAAATTATTTTGCTCACATTTTTCGAGCGATGCCGTCAGATACTTTTTTTCAATCGTTGAAATTGTCTCGTTTTGTCGCGGATTATTTTGTCGAAGTGTGACGTTTTGTCTCGAAATAAATCGCTGATTTGTTTCAGAATGTAGCGATATGTTTCGTTTGGTTCTTAAATAACTTTGTCTGTGTTCTTTCTTTATATTTTCATTATATTTCGGATTTTCAGCAAAATAATCTTTCGGCTTTTTATGATACCCGCACGAACTTTCTCGGTTGCATCTGCCAACGTCAAAAGAAACATATTCGCCCTGTTCATCTTTGTAACGGACAAACTCTTTTTTTTGACATTGCGGACAAATAAACCGCGAATTTCTGCCGTGATATTTTTCTAGTTGAATCATTTCTTTTTACACGATACGCAGAAAAATCTTTTTTTCGGTCGGTAACTTTAGTAACTTCGATAACTCTTTTCCATAAATTTCGTCTGTTTTCAACAAAGACTACCGATAAAAAGTTACTAAAGTTATCGAAGTTACCGTTCTAAAAAAGATTTTTTTTAGCTAATTTGATACATAGACAATGGTCTTGTTACCAACGCCTTTATCAACCTCAATACCTAGATTTTTCAGGCGATTTGTAAATTCCCGCTTGCTAACGGCTCTATAATTATCGTCTTGGCAAAATGACTTGTATTCGCCATAAAACTCCTTGAAAAGTAACCAATTATTCAAATCTGCCTTATAATTTTCCTCATTCAAAAACATTGCCACGCTGTTAGATTCAGTCTGATATTTTGCAATTGCATCATCGCTTGCTTGAGAGTCCGAGAAACCGTTTTGAGTTAGAAGCCTTTGCAAACCTTCCAACAGCCAATTAAAAATGCCGGAAAGTTCATCTTTAATAATCTCTTTTGCCAAGTTAGGATTTTTGTTTTTATCGTCTATGGTTACATTGAAAGGCACAATCAAAAAGCGTCTGAAATATGCTTTAGTTTGTTCGGTTTCTTTCGGTAGCGAATTACAGTTGAAGGCGAGTTTGGCGTAATCTGTCATTGTGAAAGATTGCCCATAAAGCAATCTTGCTTGAATTGCTTCATTCGAAACCAAGTTTTTGAATATATCGCGGTTGATTGTCGCGTTTGCTTCACTTGAATAGTTTAGAAGTTTATCGGCAATTAACGCCCGATTATAAGGAAGCATCAGATCAGCAAGCGAAAACGGAGAAACATTTTCACGCCCCAATACCGCGTTCATAACATCGTAAACAACGCCTTTGCCGTTTTGTCCGCCGCCATAAAGAAACAAGGCTTTTTCAAGTTTCAGACGTTTTGTAAAAACATAACCAAAATATTCAGCTAAATTCTTTTGAGTTTCAGGACTCGGTAAAACTTCGTCAAGAAACTTTTGCCATTTTGGACATTTTGCATTTTCATCGTAATCAAAAGTAAGTTGGTATGTTAAGAAGTCATTTTGTGAATGCTCACGTAATTTAATATCCTCTGCGTTAATTTCAAAAGTTCCGTTTTGCAGATTGATTAAAACCTCGTCTGAATGAGTTTCAGGACGCGGCAAATAAGCAGATTCATAAAACTGTTTAAAAAGTTTCTCTTTGAATTCAAAAGATTTTGTCAGAATCTGTTTAATTCCGAGTTTGAAAGCAGCACGAGCAAGAAAGTCTTTGATTGCCTGTTTATCAGTTTGTTTCCAAAATGAACCATTGTATGTGTAGAAAAATTCATTACTGCGGCATAGTCCGAGATTGAACTGCTTTGCACTATCCAACACCGCATCAATGACGATAACGGCTAGAAACGTTTGTGTGAGTTTTGTGTCCGCATCAACTTCGGCTATTGAGTGGAAATCTTGAATAGTCGGAATATCATCAAGAATTTCTTGCAGTATCTCTTTGTGGTTGACAACCTTTACCGTAAACTTCTCATTGGTGTCTTTCAACAAGTCCTCTAAGGAAAAGTCTGAATCTTTTTGTTTTTCAATTTCTGTGCTATTATTTTGCATAAATATAGAGGTGTGTTTAATAAACACACCTGTTTTATCGAAGCGATGCCGTCAGTCAAAATGTCATCGCTTCAGTTATTTTTTCGATAGTTATTAGCTTCAACCGAGATTTCGGATTGAGTTTTTCGCTTTCCTGCCTTAAGCCATTCCGTTAAATCATTCCGAGAGAAATAGAGCCGTTTTCCGCGTTTGCTGTGCGGAATTTGCCGACTTGAGCAGAGGCAATAAATCGTGGATTTTGCTAAACCCGTTAGCTTGATGGCAAAGTCAATTCCACCGAGTTCGTCAGATTGCGGCTTTTCTTGTTTATCTGCGAAAAACTTTTGCAATTCATCTCGAACGATGGTTGAAATATCGTCTAAATTTATCTGAGTTATTACTAATTCATTCATATTTTTGTTCAGCACATTGTTCGTGCAAACCAAAAATAACAAAGAAATCAATAGAAAATATAGCTTAAAAAATAGTCTGTAACCCAATGGCGAGACGGTTACAGACTTGATAATGTCGGGATAAACCTTCAGTTTTCAGATACTTAAATATGCAACAAATTGAGATTCTTGAATAAAAACCAGACTATTTTGTAACCCGAGAAACAAAAGGTTACACCTCATTTTTGTTCTTTATTTAGTTCTCTTTTGTAAAATCCTTTGATAATCGTTTTCGATTCGTTCTGCCGCTTCCGTAAAACCGTTGTTTGATAAAAATTTAATCACAAAATCGTAATCTTTTTCGCTAGCTTTTTCTCGTATTGTCGAAATCTTTTGCCGAATTTTCTCTGAACTAAATTGAGACAGCAAGGAGAGCAAGTTTGATTTTTGAGAAATCGTTTTGTCTTGTAAGTCTTTGCCAAACAAATAATCAAAAGCCAATATAATTTGGTCTTGGTTTGCTTTTACCGCGTTTTTTGTTGCCTTGCCAAGTGATTCTTCATCTTCAATAGAAACTTTTGATTGAGTTGATTGTGTGTATGAAATTACCCCTTTTAACAATCTGTTTTGTTCTGTGGACTGTATTAAGTCTATTTTGCTATTTACATCCTTAAGAAAATCTTCGCTAAAACTAAACGTTAATTTACCCTCCAAGTAAACTACTCCCCTCAGATACCTTAATGGATACTTTCGTTTACCCGCTTTTTCAAATTCAGATGTAAAATCATCGCGTATTTTCTTCAAGTAGTTTAGCTGCGACTCTTCATTAGAAAGCGAATCGAGATGTGTTTCAACTCTGAGGAATTTGAAAAGATTAGACCTTGTAGCTTTTTCATCTTTATCTTTTAAATCCGGGCATTGGTTAAAGTGTTTTTCACTTTCTCTAGCGAGTTTTTCAATTGCTATTTGCAAATACTTTAGAAAGTTACTCTGACCATTACTGGATCCTTCTAAATTTAATAACCTTCCTAGCGTTGTCGGTTGGACTTCAGTTTTGAACGAATCATAAACATCTACCAAGTTATAGCTAGAAAATATTCCAATGAATCTGAATACGAGACCTAAATCTATTGATAATGTTTTTAAGTTCGTAGAATAATAACTCAATCTTTTTTCCTTATTCTCTAATCTTTCTGTCTCTTCAGAAGTTACGAAAATCAAATCAACGCGACTAATTACTTCATTGATAATAATTTCAGGATTTCGAATATTGTCTATGGCAAAACTATGTATATCTTCAAAATCTAAATTCTCCTCTTTACAAAACAAACTGATTGCAACGGTCAAATTGTCCTTATTCTCAACAAAAATAGCAGTAATTCTTTCTACTTCTTCTTTTTTATAAGCCTTCGATTCAGCTTCTTTTTTTTGTTTTTCGGCTTCTGTTTCTTCCGTAACAGGTTGCGGAGCGATTCGCATAGTATCCCAAAAACCAACTTTTTTAGAGTCCATTTTTTTACCTCAACTTAATTGTATTAACAGCTTCACGTTTCTTTTCATCAATAATTTGAGCGTAAATCTGTGTAGTTTTTATGCTTCTATGTCCAAGCAGCTTTGAAACTGTGTAAATGTCTGTGCCGTTAGTAATTTGCAAGGTCGCGTGGGTATGCCGAAAACAATGAAACGTAATTTTCTTCTCGATACCGGCTCTCACTAACCAAATAGGAAGCCGCTCACATTGCCAATACTGCAAGTTTTCAAATACTCTTTGGTTTGATTCGCCTTGATCGCCAAGTAATTCTATGGCTTCATCGGAAACAGGCAAGGTTTCTTCTTCTTCCGTTTTTTTCTGCCGGAAACGGATGTAATAACCTTGCTCTTTACTAAATTGCACTTCACTCCAAGTCAATTTTTCAATGTCGGAATAACGCAGACCTGTAAAAACCGAAAAAAGCGAAGCACGTCTTAAATCGTCAAATTCATCAAACGGAGTTTCCGCCAGCTTCTTAAACTCTTCAAACGTCAAGAACTCTCTTTTCGTGTTTTTCACTTTGATTGACTTAATGTTTTTGACAAAATCTTCGGCAATCATTTTTTCATCATAAGCACGATGGATTGATGCTTTGAACTTATCAAAATAGCTTGATGCCGTATTGTTTGAAATGTTGGGATGTTTCAATAAAAACTCTTTGAAATCATTACAAAATTTTTCGTCCAGATCGCCGAAGCGACAAACGCCATTTGCAAAGTTTTTTAGATACTTTATTACGGACGACCAATTTTCATAATTGCTGTTTGAATCAGATTTTTTGGTTTCAGCAAGTTTTTCAACAAATTGTAAATAGTCCTTTTGTTTTTGTCGGGCAATAGAAAAACCATAATTACCAGCTTGAAATTCTATCTGCCTTTTCGCTCTAATGTTTTCGGCTAACATCTTTGTTTCTTTGTTTTGCTCTTTTTCAGATTCAGTTTTAGGACGTTCAAAAACATAAAGGCGAAGATGTTCACGTCTTGTTTCTCTTTTTGTTTCCGGGTGAATTATCGGC
This sequence comes from Acidobacteriota bacterium, assembly GCA_031414415.1. Taxonomy (GTDB): domain Bacteria; phylum Acidobacteriota; class Blastocatellia; order Pyrinomonadales; family Pyrinomonadaceae; genus JANNVK01. Next base: position 28,717 of record JANNVK010000088.1, on the reverse strand, counting down.
GGATAAAAATCAAGAAACAGGCTTCTTCTGCCTTGTGAAATTTTCTTTTCGTAAACTTTTACTTTGGTCATATTGAAAATAGATGGTCTATATCGGTTCGCTTAATAACAATGCGTTTCCCTAAATTTACGGCTTTTAACCTTTTATCTTGAATCGCTCTGCTGACAGTCCACCGACTTACGCCGAGCAGTTTACAGGTATCCTGAATGCTCAGAAAATCTCGGTTTTGCACTTCAATAATTTTTGTGGAAATAGTTTGAACGGTTTCTTTGTTACTTCGCTCAATTTGTTCTCCGCGTTTCCGAGCCTTATATAGCCTTGAAGCACATCTATCACCACAAGTTTTCGTAACTGTGGTTCGGGCGATAAATTCATTTCCGCAATAATCGCAAATCCGTGAAATTCGAATGTTTGAACTCATATTGATACTTGTTATGCAACGTTATTAAATTTGTTGTTTGTCTATGTAGCAAAATCTAGCCAAACTTGTATCTTTATCTGTATCTCAAACACAAAGATACAACAGAGATACAAATAAAAGCAAACTATAACTAAGAATCAATAACGAAAGATATATATAGACATAGAAAAAAGCCCTATATACAAAGGCTTTTCTTAGATATTATTTTAGTTTTGTTTTTGTTGTTTATGCTTACTTACTTTCCGATACAAAATGTCGAAAAAATCCGAGTCAACATATCTTCGGTTGTTGTTTCTCCAGTAATCTGACCGAGTAACCGAATTGCATTGTGCAACCCAATAACAATAATTTCTTCAGAAAGATTATTATCCAATAAAGACAATGTTGAATCTATTTCTAACTTTGCACGGTTTAATAAATCAAAATGTCTTGCGTCAGAAACTATAAAACCTTTCGTATTAATATCTTCGTTCGAAAATGGTTCAACCAACTCTTTTTCCAAATTCTTTAAACCTTCACCAGTTTTTGCCGAAACTTCAACCATCTTTTCTCGAATCAATTTTAAATCAATCTTTCTCTCAACATCAATTTTATTTAAAACAATTATATGTTGTAAGCCAATAACTTGTTCAAAAATATCAAAATCTTCTTTATGCAAAGGTTCCGAGTTATCTAAAACTACAACAACCAAATCAGCATCTACTAATGTTTGCTTTGTTCGTTCAACCCCAATGCTCTCAACAACTTCCGTTGTTTCACGTAACCCAGCTGTATCAATCAACGAAATCGGAATATTTTTTATCACAAGTCTTTCGTGCAAAGAATCACGTGTTGTACCTGCAATGTTTGTCACAATCGCTCTTTCTTGTCCAAGTAAAGCGTTGAATATACTAGACTTACCAACATTAGGTCGTCCGACAAAAACAATTCTTAGTCCGTCGCGAACTAATTTACCAACTTTAAAAGTCGCAGATAAATCAGTGAGTTTATTGCTAATATGGGTCAGACTTTCCTTAATAGCTTGGCTTTGAAACTCTGGAAGATCGTCTTCAACAAACTCAATTGCAGACTCAAGAATCACGATAACATTTAGCAAATCATCTTTTAAAGGCTGAAGTTGTTTCGAAAATTCACCGCGTAATTGTCTAATTGCCAACCTTGCAGAACCGACAGTTTGTGCGTCAATCAAATCTCTAATCGCTTCAGCTTGCGATAAGTTTATTCTACCATTTTCTAAAGCTCGTAATGAAAATTCGCCAGCTTCTGCAAGTCTCGCGTTATTTTTTAAACAAACATCTACGGTTTGTCGCAATAAAATAGGCGAACCGTGACAAGCAATTTCAACAACGTCTTCGCCTGTAAATGATTGCGGAGATTGATAAAAAGTAATTATAACTTCGTCAATCAATTCATCTGATTCATAAATCTTTTTTAGTGATGCAACTCTTGGTTGCGGATTAAAATTAGAATTTTGTGTGAGAGTTTGTGCAATTGACAAAGAATTAGAACCGCTGAGACGAATCACGCCAATTCCGCTTCTTCCGATTGGAGTTGAAATTGCTACTATTGTATCTTGCATCATTTACAAATTTAGTTTCCAGATTTGAGTGCTGAGAAGTCTGAAATCTGGAGAATAATTATTTAAGACTAACTTGCAAACGCCTGTCTCTTCCTGAACCGACTGATTCAGTAAATAAATCTTCCTCGACTTGCAATGAAAGGTGAATAACGCGTCGTTCTGTCGAATTCAAAACCCCAAAAGTAAATGATCTGCCTGTTTTTCTGACGTTTTGGGCGGCAAACTTTGCCATTGCTTGGAGCTCAGATTTTCTTGTTTGACGAAAACCTTCTGCGTCACAAATAAAACGCTCGCTTCGTTCTATTTCGTTTCCAAACGCTTGGAAAAGCACGACTTCAAGTGCATCGAGCATTTCCCCGCTTTCATTCAAAAGGAAACTCACGTCTCTTCCTGTAATGTTAAACAAATAACCATCGTCAATTTTTTTTGACGCAACATTTAAATCAAATTTAAAATCGATTAATGTTTGCGAAAGCAAACTTTCTACTTTTTGTTGTATTTCGCTCATATTTTTGCAGTTTTCAAATTGCCAGCTTTTTTTGGTGTTACATCAATAATATTTGAAGGTGGTTCCTCAGTTTTATTCATACGATTAATAATAAATTGTTGACCAAAACTTACAATATTACCAAAAAACCAATAGAGCAAAAGTCCCGCCGATGCTCCCCACATAACCCAGAGCATCATTACGGGCATCATATAAGTCATCATTTTTTGCTGCATTTTTTGTTCATCCGTAATCGCAGGTGTGGTTGGCGTTAAAATCATCGAACCAGCCATTGAAGCCGCAAATAAAAATTCTAAAATGTGCCAAGGATCACCGGCTGCTAAATCTGGAAGCCATAAAAAGGTTGCTTGACGGAAGTCTAACCCAATCGTGACAGCAGTATAAAGTGCAATAAACAAAGGCATTTGGAGTAATAACGGAAGACATCCGGCAATCGGAATTGTGTCTTTCATCATTCTCATTTGTTCCATTTGGAGTTCACGCATTCGCGGATCGTCCATCGCAACGCCTTTTTTTGTCAATTCTTTCTGCCGATCTTGAATCTCCTTCAACTTTGGAGCGTTCTTGGCAGATTTCTTAAATGCTTTTGATTGAAACCAGCGAATTGGAAAAAATAACGAATAGAACAGCAATGTAAACACTATTATCGCAACACCATAATTTCCAACAACTGAATAGATTGAATTTAGACACCAGAGCAATCCAATCGCGATTGGTTTAATTATCGGTCGGAACCAAGAATACCAACTGAAATTTACCAAATCTCCGATGCTCACTTCTCTTCCAAGCTCAGTTTTTAAATTTACATCATAATTTGCCAACGTAAAATAATCTTTCGAACCTGTGTAAATTTTTGTTGTCGAACCGTCGGCAATAATCGGGACGTGTGCAGAAACTAAATGCCTTGTGACTTCAGTAGTTTTCGAGCGTGTAATCCAAGAAATAATTCCGTCAAAAAACGGCTCGGTAGTCTTCTTTTGACTAAAAACTTTATATTCAAGTCCTTGAGTCTTTTGTGCAGGAATTGCTGCCATTGCAAAGTAAGAATCGCCAACACCTGCCCAATCAACTTCACCAGGAACACTCAAACTTCCGGTCGTGCTTGGTGCTGTAATAAATGAATTTGCAACATGCCTATCAACAGTGTTGTTTACAAAACCAACCGCTTCTGACTCAATGTGATAATAATTGTGATGTTTAATTCCTTGGTCGCCAATCGCAGCACCAATCAAAAGTTTAATATTAGAAAATGTTTGTCCGCTGCGTGTTGCTTTAATTTTTAAATCTGAAATGTTCGTGTCCGCACGAAAAGTGAATGTTTTTGTTACTTCAATATCACCTTCTTTTAGTGTAAAATTCAGTGTTTTATTTTCTGAGCCATTCAATTCAACATCAGCAGTATCAACAGCATAATTACGATCATTTACTAAAGAATCTAAATTCGCATCGCCTGTGATTATTCTAAAAGGAATCTCGCGAGGTGACGCTGCCAAGCCCTCAGGCGAAATCAACTCAAGCGGAATTTTATTCTCTTTTGTTGAACCATCAGCAAATAATGGTTGTTCATCGCCTTGCTTGCGAACGTTTTTATACAAAATCCAACTTGTTGCCAAACCACCTTTTGAATCAAGTTTTACTTGATAAAGCGGTGTTTTAATAGTTATTAATTTGTTTGGCGTATTGTCAGGAGTAACATTTGTTGCAACTTGCGTCGCAATTTGCTGTGGATTTGTGTTTGGTGTAACAGATGGAACTTGTGCGGTGTTTGCTGCAACATTGGTATTAGTATTTGCAACAGGTTCTTTCTTTGGTGTTGGGAAAAAATAACCCCAAGCAAGAAAGACCAACATCGAAAGTGTAACGGCAAGTAAAAATCTGGATTGAACTGATTGTTTATTATCTGACATTTATTTAATTTCAAATCACTTGACAGGATCGTGTCCACCTTTGCAAAAAGGCTGACATCTCAAAATACGTTTTGCACCTAAAAAGGTTCCTTTCAAAGCACCATATTTCGAGATTGCGTCCATTGTATAAACCGAACAACTTGGTGTAAACCGACACGCCATCGGTAAAAAAGGCGAAAGAAAAGTCTTGTAAATTTTCAAAATATCTATGAATAAATACTTCATTTTGATTCATTTACAGACGATTCTTCGCCTTTAATTTGTTCAGAAACTTTGACTTTAGCGAGAATGTTCCGAAATTCTTCCAAAGGTTCAAATACTTTTACCTTTAAAAGCGATTTTTTCGCATTAAAAACCCAATCATAATTCTTTGCTAAGTTAAAAAGCTCTGATTTGTTTAAACGAAAAGTTTCACGTAAAAGTCTCTTCGTGCGGTTTCTTTTAACTGCATTACCAATTGCTTTTTTCGAAGCTGTAATACCAATTCGGTGTTTGCTAGCAGTCGCAGGTTTTATAAAAACCGTCATAAACCGCCCGTCAAAACGCTTTCCGGTATTGTAAACTTCCTTAAATTCTCTTGGTTTGCGAAGCCGATTCGCTTTCGGAAGACTAAAATCTAATAATGATGAACCGTTAATGTTTTTCGTCCTTTCGCACGACGGCGTTTCAATACGTTTCTACCGTTTTTGGTAGACATTCTAAGACGAAATCCGTGTTTTTTAGCACGACGGCGGTTGTTTGGTTGAAATGTTCTTTTTGGCATACTTATACATCCTTTCACTCAAAAGCGAAAACTTTAATTCTACGTCCAATTTTAGCTTTTGTCAAAACGTTTATTGCTTATGAAAGGTTTTATTCAAAGGTAATTTTCCTTCCTTTAACTTCAAACTTCTTTGTCGATAACTTGTTTAAAGTTTCAACATACAATATGTGTTCTTCGTGAAGAATTTTCTCGGATAAGGATTGGAGTGTGTCATTCGGTTCAATCATCACACTTTTTTGTGCGATTATAGCACCGTGATCAAGCTGTTCATCTACAAAATGAACTGTGCAACCTGATAAAAAAACGCCATATTCAAACGCTTGCTGCTGTGCATTTAAACCCGGAAATGAAGGCAAAAGACTTGGATGAATATTGATAATCTGGTTCTGAAAAGCTAAAACAAACTCCGCCGACAAAAGTCGCATATAACCCGCAAGACAAACAAAATCAACGCTATACTTCTTCAACTCGGCAATAATTTCAGCATCGTGTTCTTCTCGTTTTCTGCCGTTTCTTTCAATAACAACTGTTTTAAGCCCAATTTTGTTAGCTTTTTCTATTCCTTGAGCATCTTTATTATCAGAAATAACAACAGAAATTTCACAATTTTTAATCAGCCCAGCGTTAGCAGCTTCAGCAATTGCCAACATATTTGATCCGCGACCGGAAATTAAAATTGCAATTTTCATAAGGCTAATCCTTAGGCGGATACCAACCAACAACAATCCAACTAAATCTTGTTGTCAGAGCAAGTTTGTAATTAAGATTTAAGGCGTTAATTGTTGCACGACCACAAATTGTTTTACCTAAAATTGTTGCTTTATCAACATCAAATTCAAAATGTTTCTTCCAAATTTGTGTTCTAGGATTGAATAACACAACTTTTCTTTGTGTTATTGGATCAATTGCGTGAGTTTGTGAACGTTTGAATCTATTACAATATGGGCAAGCAAGCCATAGGTTTTCTCTTTCTGAGGTTCCACCTTTTGAAATCGGGATAATATGTTCGATTTCAAGCCAAGCCAACACATATTTTTGTTCGCACAAACAAAAACCACAGCAGTTTTTGGCTTCAAACCTAATTTCTTTATCAAGTTTTGCGGAGATTCGGCTCATGCTAAATCATCGGATGTTTTGATTAATCCACGTTGAACAGATTCAACAATTCCTTGTGCTTTCCGCAGATTTCCAACTTCATAAACTCTCATCAAAGTATCTAATTCATTTCTTTCAAGCGGCGATATATTTTCCTCGCGTTGATTATCAAAAAGTTCGCTCAACCGATTATTTTCAGCTTCGGACATTTTCATATTTGCCAAAGCCAAGACTTCCGAGTCAGAACAATGAAGTAAAGGTCTGTCCAATGGTTGCGATTCTTCAACAACAGCCTTCCGTACTGCATTTTTGACGAATTCGCTGACACTTTTCTTATTCGCTTGAGCAAGATTGGAGACATCTTGATACAAACTGTTTGGTAATTTGACGCTAATTTCCATAAATAAATCCTCAAATTCATTTTAACACGAACTTTTCATCGGATAAATATTGAACGGTTGAATACAAAACCAACAAAAACTAAAAGCCAAAAAGAATAGATGCATAACCTCATCAGCCAAACTAATCTGAAAACTTTAGATGTTTTCATCCAATCTTCATTTAAAAAAGCCCACGAAAGAAACTTTCCGCTTCTGTTTATGGCGTTTGAAATTGAAGCATCAAAAGAAAAAAATCCTACTATTTCTCCGTCTTGTTCCCATGATTCTTTGCTATGCTTCTTTTGAAAATTGACGATTTTATCAAAAATAAGAAACGCAGAAAGTAAGCAAACGGCTGCAATTATAAAAAGGACAGAAATAAAATTTATAATTTCAGATTATTTCAACTTCTTTAGATCCTTCCAAAACCTTGCCGATTTCCTTACACTCTTCGCCTAAACTTTTCTTAATAAATTCTTTATCATCCTGAGCACAAACAATCACCATCCCAATGCCCATATTAAACGCACGGAACATTTCTCCATCTTCTACATTTCCAAGTTTTTGCATAATCCCAAAAATCGTAAGTTCTTCCCATGTTCCGCGTTTAATTTCTACTGAAACATTATTCGGTAAAATTCTTGGAATATTTTCCGTCAGTCCTCCACCTGTGATATGCACTAGACCTTTGATTTTTCCGGTTCCAAGTAAAGATTCCAACGGTTTTAAGTAACTTCTGTGTGGTTTCAGCAAAACTTCTTCAAGTGTTCCGTCTAATCCATCCAGCTTTGTGTTTACATTGTAATTACTAATTTCAAACAATAGTTTTCTTGCTAGTGAATATCCGTTTGTATGAAGTCCGTTAGATGGCAAAGCGAGCAAACAATCGCCAGCTTTAATGGTTTTTCCGTCAATAACGTTTGGTTTATCAACAATTCCGACAATAAAACCTGCCAAATCATATTCGCCGTCTGCATACATCGAAGGCATTTCGGCAGTTTCACCACCGAGTAAAACACAGCCATTTTCCTTACAAGCGATTGCCATTCCTTCGACGACTGATGCGGTTACATCAGGATTTACAACTCCAGTCGCAAAATAATCGAGGAAAAAAAGAGGTCTTGCTCCTTGAACCAAAATATCATTAACGCAATGATTTACAAGGTCTTGCCCGACCGTGTTATGCACATCAGCCATAAATGCAACTTTGAGTTTTGTGCCGACACCATCAGCAGAAGCAACCAAAATCGGTTCTTCCATATCAGGAAATGCAGCGGAAAACATTCCGCCAAAACTTCCTATTTCGGTAAGCGTTCGAGAATTGAAAGTAGATTTTGCAAATTGTCGTATTTTCGCAACCGCAAGATTTGCGTTATCGATTGAAACTCCTGCATCTGCATAAGAAATTGGCTTTGTCATAAAAATATTATAGCCGTTTTTTTGTCGCCCTTCATAATTGAGCTTGATAATTCATCCTTGTTTTTTTAAACATTCACGTTTAGCATTTTTTTGAGGGAAATTTTATGAGTTTTACAATTATTGATATTGGAAGTGAAGCATTTGAATTGACGGCAAATGTTTGGACTTGGAAACCTACACTCGAAATTATTCGTAGTTTTAATTATGTTGACGAAAGATTATTAAATCAGATGGCAAATAACGGTATGGGAACAAAAATGTCGCAAGATGATGCAAACAAAGTCGGTGAGAAAATTCAAGATGAATTTCTACCGAAACTACATCCAAATAAACGCATTTTTCTTGATTTAACAATCACCGAAAAGCCTGATGATGGAACGTTTTATCGTGATGCAAATGAGCAATGGAAAAATTATTCTGCAAGTTATAATTGGTTAACGGAATTTTCCGATTTTTGTCTGAAATGTAAAGGTTTTCAGGTTTATTAATGAATTCTCAAGATTTGACATACATTATTGTTCTCGTTGTTTTTGCGACAATTCACGGCTATCTTGGTGCGTGGCTTGCTGTCAGAATGTTATTTCGTCCGCGTAAACCAATTAAATTATTTGGTTTAACGATTTTTCCACAAGGAATGATTCCAAAACATCGAGAGCGTTTGGCAAATACAATCGGAAAAGCAGTCGGTGAAGAACTTGTTTCTCAAGAAACTGTGCTTGATGAGCTTTTTGAAAAAGATTTTTTACGAAAAAAAATTAGAACAATAATTGATAATTTTAGTAATGAAATACTAGATACAAATCATCCATCATTGATTGAAGCTCTTCCTGCATCTGCCCGCGAGACTGTTTTAGACGCAATTTCCGCTCTTCAATTTAAAATTAGTAACCATATTGCGAGTGTTTTGAAGAGCGAGGAAACGTCTGAAACAATCAAAGGATTTGTAGAAAAAAGAGTCGATGAAATTTTTTCGAGTAAACTTTCAGAAACGATAGACGATGAATCATTTGAAAAAATTTTAATATTTCTCGAGTCGCGGATTAGTTCGATTACTAAAGAGCCTTCATTACATCAAAAAATTAAAGATTTTATCAGCAAACGAGTTGATGATTTGGCAAATACCGAAACTCCGATTAGTGAAATGTTTACTGATGATGCCATTTTACTTCTCAAAGATCGTGTAAATGAACAAATTGAACCTGTCGTTAAACAATTAGCAGAAATTGCAACTGCCGAGAAAACACGCAACCAAATTGGTGCTTTAATCAAAAGCGAAGTCCACGATTATTATGAAAATCTGGCATTTTTCAAGAAGGTTTTTGTTTCTCGAGACAGTTTATTGAATGAGGTTGACGATTTGGTAAACAAAACTTTGCCAAAACGGATAGAAGAAGTTCTGCGAGGCGAGTATTTTGCAGAAGAAGCTAAATTTTTTCTTAACTCAAGTGTTGACAATCTTTTACAGAGACCTTTGCCCGAAATAATTGGAAACATTGCACCCGAAAAACTTGAAACTTTAAAAGAACAAATTAGTTATAATATTTCAAAAATATTGATGAGCGACGAAATGCAAATTTCAATTTCCGGATATTTAAAAACAACTTTGCAAAATATTCGTCCACATTCTCTGCGTGCAATTTTGCAAACCGCAAATCCAGATGTTGAACCAAAACTCAAAAAACTTCTTTCTAACGGCTTGTATGATTTGCTCGGCAAAGATGAAACCGCAAACGTCGTAAATCAGGTTTTATCAAAACAAATTGAACGACTTTTGGTTACACCAATCGGGAAGTTATCTGATCATTTTCCGGTTGAAAGTATCGAAAAAGCAGAAGAAAACTTAACAAATGCAATAATAACTGCGGCTAAAGAAAAACTGCCTGAAGCGATTCGCGAATTTGATATTGGCGGTGTTGTTCGAGAAAAAATTAAAAATTATCCAGCAGAAAAGCTCGAAAAACTTGTGCTTTCAATCGCCAAAGAACATCTTAGAACTATCGAATTGTTCGGTGCGTTTTTCGGGTTTATTATTGGAGTTGTTCAAGGAATTCTCCACATATTTTTTAAGTAAAATTATTTTGAGGTTGATATGAAAAAATTAATGATTGCAGTTATGACAATTTTAGCATTTACAGTTGTTGCATTTGGACAAAAAACCAAAACAGTAAAAGTTGATCAAACAAAAGCTGTGCGTGTCGCTTTTGAACGTTTAATTGAAGGTATTAAACAAGCAGATGCGGGAAAAGTTATGAGTGTTTATGAAAAATCAGACCGAACATTATTTTTCAACAACAATGGTTCGGCAACAATCGGTTGGGAAAATATGAAAACGATTCGCGAGAATCTATATGCAAAAACAACCAACGTAACGATTGAAACAACCGGTTTACGAATTGAAATGCTCAGCCCAAATTCTGCTTATGTTTCTTGTAAATGGATTCAAAAACAAGAATACGAAGAAAAAGTTGAAAATGCCTCAGGTAGAATGACTTTGGTTTTCAAATTAATTGGAAAAGATTGGAAAATTGTTCACGCACACACGTCGCCAGACACAACGAAATCGGACAAAACTTATCTCGAAAGCGAACGAAATATGAAAGATGGCAATCAGTAATTTTTAGGTTAAACTTTCTCTAAAATGACGTTAGCAATCGCGTATTTGCTTGTGTGTGAAAGAGATAAATGAATTTTGTTAGCTCCGAGTTGTTCAGTCAAAATTAGTGCTTCGCCGCTTAATTTAAAACTCGGAGCACCTAATTCATCATTTACAATTTCAACATCGTGCCAAGTTATTTTTCCACGCCAACCAGTTTTTAGAGCTTTCAAAAATGCTTCTTTTGCTGCAAATCTTGCGGCGTAACTTTGGGCAGCAGAAACACCTTTCGAATCGCAATAATTACGCTCATTTAAAGTAAAAACACGTTCACCAAAACGCGGAGTTCTTTCCAACGTCTCGCGAATCCGATAAACTTCTATTATGTCAGCACCAATCGAAATAATCACAGTCGCAAGTTTAACCGAAAAAGGCTTTTATTGGCGAGATTCCGGCGATGTAAAAGTTTTAGTTTGCAAACCGCTCGAAGAAAACGGTTTTTCAAACGGATTCTCGACTCGCCTTGGTGGCGTTTCTCCATTACCTGAAAATTCTCTAAATCTATCAGGTTTTGACTTTGATACACGTGAAAATATTGTGGAAAATCGACGCAGATTTCTTGATAATTTTGATGCAAACTATTCACTTGCAACAGTTTGGCAAATTCATAGTGATTTAATTAAAACCGCAAACAACAAAAATATTGCCGAAAGTGATGAAAAATTTGACGCAATAATTAGTAATCTTGACAAAGTTTTGATTGGCGTAAAAACTGCTGATTGTGTGCCGATTCTGATTGGCGATACAAAAACAAATTCGTTTGCCGCAATTCACGCTGGTTGGCGTGGAACTGTGCAAAGTATTGCCGTTAAAGCAATTGAGCGTCTGAAAAATGAATTTAACGCAAATCCTTGTGACTTAATTTGTGCAATTGGTCCGGCTGCTGTTTCAAATTATGAAGTCGGAAAAGATGTGATTGATGAGTTTAATGAAAAGTTTCCCGATTCCAAACATTTATTCAGACCAACTCGCGAAAATCATGCGTATATTGATTTACATAAAGCTAATTTCGAACAACTTGTTTCGTCTGGAGTTTCAAAAAACAACATCTTTGTTGCACCTTTTTGCACGATGAGCCGAACCGATTTGTTTTTTTCTTATCGTGTTGATAGAAAAGTTTTTGGTAAAACCGGAAGATTACTCTCTGTAATTGGAAAAAAATATTGACCTAAATCGTTTTATTAAATACACTTAGCAAATTAACCTGGAGGTTTAGAAGTTATGAAAACTCGTTTGGTTTTTCTCACATTTATTTTGTTCGCATTGCTTATTCCAACAGAACTTTTTGCAAAAGATGTTTGGATAAATGTTAGTTCAAAAAACTTTTTCTTGATAGGAAATGCGAATGAAAAAGAAATTCGCCAAGTCGCAACAAAACTTGAGCAATTTCGCGAATCTTTCCGCTTGATTTTTCCAAAAGCAAACTTTGTTTCGACAATTCCAACCAATGTTATAGTTTTCAAAAACTCAAACGCTTACAATCCTTTTAAACCCAAAAAAGCTGATGGAAAACCAGATGAATGGATTGCCGGATATTTTCAGCCAAGCGAAGATGTAAATTACATTACGCTTTCTGTTGATGGCGAAAAAGACAATGTTTACAAGACAATTTTCCACGAATATGTTCATTATTTACTAAATACTAATATCGGTAAATCTCAAATTCCACCATGGTTTAATGAAGGTTTAGCCGAATATTATTCAACATTTCAGATTGAAAATGACCAAAAAGTTACGCTCGGCGATATTCAGTCAAATCACTTGCAGTTTCTCCAACAAAATAAATTAATTCCGCTCAAAACGTTTTTCGAAATTGATAATTTTTCGCTTCATCAAAACGGAAACCACTCGCGTTCTATTTTTTATGCTCAGGCTTGGGCGTTAGTTCATTATTTAATTCAAGGAAATAAAGGTGCAAATAACGATAATATGAACGAGTTTCTGAGTTTAGTTTTAAACAAAACTGAACCGGAAAAAGCGTTTCAAAAAGCGTTTGAATACGATTATGCAACGATGGAAAAAGCTCTAAAAGAATATGTTTCACTGAGCAAATACCGAATTAGCGTAATTACCTTCAAAAACAAACTCATTTTTGATAATGAAATGACAACCGTTCCGCTTTCAGAATCCGAGGCAAATGCTTATCTCGGCGACTTGCTTTATCACACTCGCGAATACGAAAATGCTGAAACTTATTTGCAAAAAGCCTTGTCTTTGGATGCAAATTCGAGTTTGGCAAACACTTCGCTCGGTTTAGTAAAAATGCGGCAAAAAAAGTTTGTTGAAGCAAAGAAATATCTCGAAAAAGCGATAACTTTCGATCAAAAAAGTTATCTGGCTTATTACAACTATGCGTTTATTTTGAGCCGTGAAAATATGGACGAATTTGGTTATATTTCAAAATATCCAGCCGAAACTGCCAAAAAAATGCGAGACGCTTTAATTAAAGCTATCGAAGTAAACCCAAAATTTACAGAAAGTTACAGGCTTCTTGGTTTTATTAGTTTAGTAAATGTTGAAGATTTAGATGATGCTGTTGTTTCTTTGAAAAAAGGAATCGCGTTGCAACCCGGAAATCAAGATTATGCGTTTTTATTGGCTCAAATATTTTTGCGTCAAGAAAAATTTCCGGAAGCCAAAGAAATTGCTGGAAACATTGTAAAAACAACTGATGAACCGACTATGCGTTCAAACGCAGAAAGCCTTTTAAACTCAATAAATACTCGCGAATCTAATAAAGCAAATTACGAAAAACAGATAAAAGAATCAAAAACTAATGCTCCAAATTATGTAAAAAGGAGTTCAGATAAACCTCTGACTGAAGCAGAAATTGCTGAAATAAAGAAAAATAATGAAATAAATTCGCTAAATCGGCTGATTAAACGTCCGCAAAATGGTGAGACTCAAATTTTAGGAAATATACAAAAAATTGCGTGTCTTAAAGGTGAAGTTTTTTATACTATAAAAACAAAAGTTGAAACTTTCACTTTAAAGACGAAAGATTTTTCACAGTTAGATTTAATTACGTACATTACTAAAGGCGAAATTTCTGAAGTTGGTTGCAAAGCACAATTTCAAAACAACCTAACTGTAATAACTTTTATTCCTGAAAAAGACCAAAAATCAGCAACAAAAGGTAAACTTACTGCTCTAATGTTTGTCCCAAATTTTTTCGAATTAAAATCTGCCGAAGAAACTGCAAAAACTCAAGATACAATCGTTATTCAAGAACAGACTGAAGAAGAACGTCGCGGCGAAATGCTTGACTCAATAAAAACATCTTTGAGAATTCCGCAAGATGGCGAAAAACGTGAGCTTGGAAGTTTAGAAAAAATTGAATGTGACGGTAAATCTATTATTTTTAACATCAAAACTACAAATCAAATATTAAGATTAAAATCAGATGATCCGCAAAGTGTTAAGATTATTGGTTTTACGCGAGAAATTGAGAATTTTAGAATGGACTGCGGAGCGATGATGCCACCAAACTCCGCTGTCATTACTTATAAACCTAATAACGATTCTAAATCGAAACAAAATGGGGACATTGTTTCGATTGAATTCGTGCCAAAATCGTTTATTTTAGAAAATTAAATGCAGATTATTTTACGTTCGCGGTCAAAATAACGTCTTTTGATTTTGGCGGATAACAAACTTCATCTGTGCAGGCTTGAAAACGGACAACCGCACGAACTTTGACAGAATTGCCTTTGAAATTAGCAGGAACAGATACATTAAATGTAAATTTCACAGTTCCTTCATAAATATTTAGCGAACCTTCCGAAAAACTAAAACTTTTATTTTTTCCACGCGGATAGGATACGCCTCCAACCTTTGCATTTGAAGAGGTTACACTAACAGTTGTCGGAATTGCATAGCTTCCACCAGGACGATTTGAATTTGTATGAAGCCCACCAGGAATACTCAAAGTTACAGTTCCTTTGTTTGCAACACCGCGTTTTATTGTGCCAAGCGAACCGCTGACGGTTTGTGCATTAACTTCAACACCAAAAAATAAACCCAAAACTAACACGAAACTCACAATTACTTTTTTCATAAAATTACCTTAATTTAAAACTTGCCAGCATTTCTTTAATCTTTCCCGAATACTCATTTTTGTATTGCGTTACATAAGATGCTTCAAGTTCGAATGTTTTTCCAAGATTTTTATTCGCCAATTTTTTACGAATAGTTTCAATTTCTACGCCTTTTTCAACTCTTTTGTTAGTAATTTGAGACTCTTTCTGCAAACCTTCAATTATATTGAGATTTACCCAAGCCTTTCTAAAATTTCCACCCTCGCTCCAATCTCTCGAATACGCTTCAAATTGGCGATCAACTGGAGTTAAAAAACCTTCAGGTTTGACTAACGTAAAGTCTTCATTTTCAACAAGTTCCTCTTCAAATGCAGTATTTGCGGCTTTCTTAATTACCGATTTAATAATTAACAAAATTCCGACAAAAACCGCCATGATTATAAAGTAAGTCAGCATAAAATTATTTGGCTATCTGGACAAATTCTGATGTCTGTTTTGCGTCTTTTGCCGCAAGTTGTCCGCAAGCTGCATAAATATCTCGCCCACGTGGACGACGCACAAATGCTGAAATACCTTTCGATTCTAATATGCTTTGAAAGATGTCGATTTGTTCCCGCGTTGAAGGAAAATATTCGAGCGGTTCAGCAGAGTTATGCGGAATTAGGTTAATTTTTACACGTTGTAAGTTATAGCGATTTAATAAGTTAGCCAGCTGGCGTGCGTCCTCAACTCGATCATTAACGCCGCCAAGCAAAACATATTCGAAGGTAAATTTCTCTCCAACTTTCAAAGATTTTTCAAATTCTTTGCAAGCTGCAAGCAATTCTTCAATATTCCAACGCTTATTTATCGGCATCAATTTATCACGTAACTCGTTGTTAGAAGCAGATAATGAAACCGCTAAATGTGGACGTTTTTCAAGTTTTGCGAGTTCGTAAATTTTAGGAACAATTCCGGCAGTTGAAACCGTAACTCGATTAGAAACAATAAATAAACCTTCTTTTTGCGACATTAAATCTAACGCTTTTATCAGATTTTCAAAGTTTAAAAAAGGTTCGCCGGCTCCCATTCCGACCAAATTTGTGCCATGTGGTGTTTCATTTCCGACACCATAGACATCATTTAAAACAAAAATAATTTGTTCGACAATTTCTCCGGTAGTTAGATTTCTCAGTAATCCAAGTTTTGCGGTTAAGCAAAAATCGCACTGTAAAGGACATCCTGATTGCGATGAAAAACAAATCGTGTCGCGGTTTTCGGTTGGAATAAAAACAGCTTCGACCGGAAATTTATCGTGTGTTTTAAACAAAAATCTGCGTGTTCCATCTTCTGAAACATAACGTGATTCGAGTGAAAGCGTTGAAATTTCAGTTTCTTCTTTTATTTTTTCACGAAAATCTTTTGGCAAATCAGTAAATTCATCGTATTCAACCAATCGTCTGGCGTGTAAACCTTTAAAAATTTGCTTAGCACGAAATTTTGGTTCACCAAGGCTGACAACAAAATCAATAAGTTCAGTGTTTGATAAATCTAAAATGTGCGTTTTCTTTTTCACTATTATTATTTTACAGGTTTATACTTGAATATCGAAACTCTCTTGTTATGAAAAAAAATTCCATATTTAATGCCGTTGTTGGTTTAATAATTATTTTAATAGTTGCTCTGTTTTGCGTTCTAACTATTAGAAACTTTCTGCCTGTTACTCCTGTTGAAAACATTGACACAGATAATAATAATTCAAATAATCAAGAGAGTTATATCGATTCAGCTTATAAAACTCACCTATTTTTTGGTAATCCGACAAACGCAAACTCGAAAGATTCTAATAATTACTTACTCGTAAATCAGTATTATGCTTCATCTTATAATCGTGAAAGAGCAATTCCTAACTGGACTTCGTGGAAACTTTCGCGAAGTGATATTGGTAAATTAGAACGTCAAAACGACTTCCGTCCAGATAAACGTCTGCCAAATGGTTGGACTAAAATAACTCCGAGCGATTATTATGACAAAATTTATGATCGTGGTCATATGTGTCCTTCGGGTGATCGGACAAGTTCAATAGAGGCAAATAGTTCGACATTTTTGATGACTAATCAAACGCCGCAAAATTCTGATCTAAATCAAGGTCCGTGGGAAAAGTTGGAAAGCTATTGTCGAGGTTTGATTTTTAAGGGAAATACACTTTTTATTTACGCAGGAAATTATGGAGAAAACGGTAAATTGAATCGGAAAGTTTCAATTCCGACTAATTTTTGGAAGATTATTGTCGTAGTTAAGAAAGGAAAAGATGAAAAAATTTTTAACGAAAACTCACAAATTATTGCTGTTGATATTCCAAACATTCAAGGAATCAAGGAAAATTCTTGGCAACAATATGCAACAACCGTTAGAGAAATAGAACGAAAAACTGGATATGATTTTTTTGCTACTTATCCGAAAAATATTCAAGATGCTGTTGAAAATCATTTTGATTCGCAAAAAAACCCGAAATAAATTCGGGTTTTTTTTCAAGGTTTATTTAGAATTTACCACCAAGAAGATTTTTTCCGCGAACTTCCTCCGCCAAGCAAGCCACCTAAAACTCCGCGGACAATTTCTCGCCCAACATTACTTCCGATTGCTCTTGCGGCACTTTTTGCAAATGCACCAATTGCACCGCCAGCAGCGGTAGGTTTTGAGGCTTCTTTTGCCGCAGCTTTTTCTTCAATTATTTGTTGCTTGGCAACTTCTTCAGCCTCTGCTTGTTGTGCTTCTGCCACATCTGCTGCTTCGCCTTTAACTTTTAATAATTCGTAAGCTGATTCTCGGTCAAGAAGTGTTTCATACTGCCCTGCGACTATCGAATTATTTAGAAGTTGTTGTCTTTGGTCAGGTGTAACCGGACCGATGTGGCTGTGCGGAGGAACAACAAAAACTCGTTCAACCATTCCGGGAATTCCTTTATCATCGAGAAAAGAAACCAAAGCCTCACCAACTCCGAGCTCTGTAATCGCCGTTGCAACATCAAGTTTTGGATTTGCACGAAATGTTTCAGCCGCAGCTCTAACACCTTTTTGATCTTTTGGTGTAAACGCACGCAAAGCGTGTTGAACACGATTTCCAAGTTGTCCTAAAATACTTTCCGGAATATCGACAGGGTTTTGAGTAACAAAATAAACTCCGACACCTTTTGAGCGAATAAGCCGCACAACTTGTTCAATTTTATCGACTAACGCCTGTGGTGTGTCGTTAAAAAGTAAATGTGCTTCATCAAAGAAAAACACAAGTTTTGGCTTTTCTAAATCACCAGCTTCCGGCAACATTTCAAAAAGTTCAGAAAGCAACCACAGCAAAAATGTTGAATAAAGTTTTGGCGAAAGAAACAATTTATCAGCTGCAAGAATGTTAATAACTCCTTTACCACCAATAGTTTGGATAAAATCATCGAGCTTAACAGCTGGTTCACCAAAAAATTTTTCCGCTCCTTGGCTTTCTAGTTCCAACAAACCACGTTGAATTGAACCAACTGATGCTTTCGAAACATTGCCATATTCCGCTTGAAATTCTTCCGCGTTTTCACCAACATACTGAAGCAACGAACGCAAATCTTTAAAATCTAACAACATCAAACCGTTGACATCCGCAATTTTAAAACACAAATTCAAAACAGCTGATTGAGTGTCATTTAATTGTAAAACGCGAGATAGCAACATCGGTCCCATTTCGGAAATCGTTGCTCGAAGCGGATGTCCTTGCTCGCCAAAAACGTCCCACAAAGTAACAGGACAAGATTCAAAAGCATGACTTTCTTTTAAACCAAGAAGTGTTAAACGGTCGTCAACTTTTTGATTTCCACCGCCTGCTTGAGAAATTCCGGTTAAATCGCCTTTAATGTCAGCCATAAAAACCGGGACACCTAAACGACTAAAACTTTCACCCATTGTTTGCAAGGTGATTGTCTTTCCGGTTCCGGTTGCTCCAGTAATAAGTCCGTGACGGTTTGCTTTATCAGGCAATAAAAAACATTCAATGTCGTCTTTTTTTGCTACTAAAATTGGTTCTGCCATATTTTTTCCTCTATGTTATTTGGGGTTATTCGATATATTACATTAAAGATTTTTTTACTGCTAATTAGTTTTAGGTTTAACCAATATTTTACGTTTCAACGGCGTTTGTTTTTATGCCAAATATCTTATTTTCTTCGTCTAAACCTACAATAAAAATATCAATCTTAATTTTTCCTAATCTAAAAACTTTGAGATTTTTTAAATTTTCTTTAAGTAGATTTTTTAAATCAATAAACCTTTTCATTCTCTTTCTTTCTTTTTCTCCAAACCAATCTTTTTCAATAATTAATTTTTCAAAAAACATTTCGAAATCAACTTCTTCAGTTGGTTTTGTTGATGATATTTTTTGTGATTTTTTAAAAAAGCTACCGTCAAATTCTTCTGTTTTTTCTCCTTTAAATATTGTAAAAGGTGCGTCGGTTTCGCTCACATAAAATAATCCGTCAATTGTGGCAAGAATCAAATCTTCCAAAATAATTTCTTCTTTATTGCTCTTAATTTCCATAAAATATTAGTCTAACATAAAACAATTTCACTCCAAACTATTGCTAAAAAACGACTTCTCAGAATTTTTAACTGCTTTAAAAAAACTGTGGATTTCTCTTGCGTTAAGGTCTATTATCATGTTAGGATTTCACCTGATTGATAGCTTACTCGCTCTCGCAAGTTATTGAAAATAGATAACTTGAAGTTTTACTTTAAGTCTTAAGCACATTTCCACAAACTTGTGGAAAAAACTGTGGAAAACTTTTTTAACAAACCGTAAAACATCTTTCAATTGTATATATTGAAAAGACTTTTAACTTTTTTGTAACAAACTTCAAGTGCTTAAGATTTTATTTTCCTGTCTCACGTGAATTTTACACGACTAGGATTTTACCACAGCAAATATAGAGATATGACTGCGTTTGTCGAAGACCAAAATGTTTGGGGAAGCGTTCTTGCTTCTGTCGAGAAAAGATTGAATAAACAAATCTTTGACTCGTGGTTTTTGCCTGTCAAATTTGAGAGTTGTGATGAAAACGAAAAAACTTTACTTTTAGTCGCTAGTGAAATTAATCGGAGTTGGATTCTTACTTATTATAAAGAATTAATTGCTCAAACTTTTAGAGATTTAAATCTTCCAAATTATAGTCTTAAGTGGAAAATTGTCGAAAATAAACCCGATAATTATTTAGATGAAAACGACTCTGACGATGCTTTTGATACTTTTACAAACACAAAACCTTCTTCAGTTATTAACAAAACTTCAAATTTTATTGATCTTGAGCCAATTGAAAGTTCTTTAAGCCCAAAATACAAGTTTGACACTTTTGTCGTAGGTGCAAGTAATCAATTTGCTCATGCGGCGTGCCTTGGTGCTGCTGAATCGCCCGGAACAACATACAATCCATTATTTATATATGGTGGAGTCGGTCTTGGAAAAACACATCTGATGCAGGCAATTGGGCATTCTATCAAAGAAAGAAATAAACATTTACGGGTTGGATATATGTCCGCCGAAAAGTTTATGAACGAGTTAATTAACTCAATTCGTTATGACAAAACTCAAAATTTTCGTGACAAATATCGTTCAATTGATGTTCTTTTGATGGATGATGTTCAGTTTATGGCTGGAAAAGAAAGAACTCAAGAAGAGTTTTTTCATACATTTAACACACTCCATAACGATCAAAAACAAATAGTTATCACAGCAGATTGTCCGCCGAGAGAAATTCCAATGATAACTGAGAGATTAAATTCTCGTTTCGAATGGGGACTTATTGCGGACATTGAGCCACCTGATTTAGAAACAAAAGTTGCAATTTTAAAGAGAAAAGCTGATTTAGACGGTGTTAATTTGCCGGATGATGTCGCATTTTTTATAGCAAGTAAAGTAAGAAGTAATATTAGAGAACTTGAAGGTTCACTTGTTCGGCTTGTTGCTATTTCTTCTTTGCGTGGGTTGCCAATTTCTAAAATGTTGGCACAAGATGCAATGAAAAATGTGATTGATAACAGTCAATCTGAAGGCTTAACAATGGAAAAGATTTCAAAAATGGTTGCCGGACAATATAAAATTTCCGTCGAAGTATTGAAATCAAAAAATAACGCCAGACAAATTGCAGTTCCAAGGCAAGTTGCAATGTATCTCTGCAAAAGACTAACAAAACATAGCTTTCCGGAAATTGGAAAAGAGTTTGGTGGCAAACACCACACAACAGTTATGCACTCTGTCGGTAAAATTGATTCCCTAATTAAGGACGATAGAGTTTTCCACAGAACAGTAAGCGAGTTAATAGACAATCTTTGCAGTTAGTTAGACACATTTTTTGATATTTTACATTAACAATAAATTCACAGACAATTTTTCTTGATTTAATGTTTTTGTTCAGTAGTTTTGAAAATTTGATAACTGTTTTCCACTTTTCCACAATGAAAATAAGAAGTTGATTGTGGAAAAGTTTATAAAAATAAAATGCTTTAAATTTATCCACAGATAAAAAGTTTTCAACAGATTTTTCCACAACGGTTGTGGAGATGGAAAGTTAAATATGACAACAGTTAAGTAGGTTTTACTACTTTTCCACAAGACCTATTACTACTACTATTCTAAATATATATATTTTATATTATTATTAAGTAGTAAAAGGCGACACATTTAAGAAGCAAGCAAAATAGAAATATACCAAATTTTAAGTTTGGTATTTTAGGAGCAAGAAATGGAATTTATAATTAATCAAAGTGCTTTAAAAGAAGAATTAGGATTTGTTCAAGGAATTGTTGAGAAAAAAAGCACAATTCCGGTATTATCAAATATTTTGATTGAATCAATTGGAGAAGGAAAAATCAGAATTGTCGGCACAGATTTAGATGTTACAATTCGCTGCGAGGCATCAGCTGAAATTATCAAACCTGGTTCGATGTGTGTTCAAGCGAGAAAATTGTTTGATATTGTTCGTCTTCTCGAAAATAAAGATATTCATTTTACAAAAGATGAAAACGAATGGGTGAAACTTAGTAGTGGAAAATCAAAATTCCGTCTCGCAGGTGTTTCTCGTGAAAATTTTCCGGAAGTGCCGAGTTTCAAATCTGCTCCAATGAAATTATCGGCAAAAACGGTAAACTATTTTATTCAACACACAAGTTTTGCAATTACGAATGAACAGTCACGATTCACGCTTTCAGGAGCAAAATTTATGGTCGGAGATGGTTCAGTAAAAATGGTGACGACTGACGGACACCGACTTGCTTTTATCGAAAAACAAGAAGAAACAGATGGAAATATTGATGTTTTAATTCCTAAAAAAGCACTCAATGAATTGACCAAAATTTCTCGTGATAGTCAGTCAGAGATTAGCTTTGGTGAAGATACAAATCATATATATTTCGAAGTTGATGGCAGACTTTTAATCACACGAAAACTTACCGGAACATTCCCAAATTACGAAATGGTAATTCCGAAAGGGAACGACAAAACCGCAACTTGCGATACTGAAGAAATACGCAATGCAATCCGTCGCGTAGCTTTGATGGCAGATGAACGGACACGTTCTGTGCGTCTAAAAATTAAAGAAGGTGAAATTGAAATTGGTGCAAATTCGAGCGAAGAAGGCGAAGCAAATGAGGTTATTCAAGCTGAATACTCAGGTGAGGAAGTTGAAATTGGATTTAATGCACAATATTTACAAGAGTTTTTAGGAGTTATTGGTGCGAATGAAACTGAAGAATCTGTTCAGGAATCTGAAGGTGAAACAGTTCGCGTAAAAGATGGCAGAGCAAGACTTGCTTTTGATTTTAAAGATGGAAATGCTCAAACCTTACTTCGTCCAGACGGAGATTCTGGATATGATTACAAATATATTGTAATGCCTTTGAGAATATGAGAATTTATTTTTTAGCTGATTTTAAAAGCGGTTTGATTAATTTCGAACCGCTTTTTTGTTAAAAGAATAATTGAATTTTATGTGATAATCTATAATTTTTATGAGTAAGCAAATTTATAACTTTAGTGCCGGTCCGGCGATTATGCCTAAAGAAGTTTTGAAAAAGGCTCAAGAAGAAATGCTTTCTTTGCAATATTTAGGAAAGAATATCGGAATGTCAGTGATGGAAATTAGTCATCGGACTGAGGTTTTTACTGCAATCAATGAATCTGCTCAAAATGGAATTCGTGACTTATTAAATGTTCCGCAAAATTATCAAATTTTATTTCTCCAAGGTGGTGCGAGTCTTCAATTTTCGATGATTCCAATGAATTTTTTAGCTCAAAATGAAACCGCTGATTATATCGTCACCGGAGCTTGGGGAGAAAAAGCATTAGTTGAAGCAAAGCGTTGCGGAAACGCAAAAGAAGTTTATTCTTCAATAAAAAATGGTTACAAAACAGTTCCACAACAAACAGAAATAAATTTTTCAAAAGATGCTAAATATGTTCATTACACATCTAATGAAACTATTGAAGGCGTTGAATTTAAGTATGATTTGGAAGGTGAAGAAATTCCAGTAGTTTGTGATGCTTCTTCAAACATTTTATCGAAAAAGATAGACGTTTCGAAATATTCTCTAATATATGCCGGAGCTCAAAAAAATATCGGACCAAGCGGGATAACAGTTGTTATTATTCGCGATGAATTTCTTGAAAAAGCCAGTAAAAAACAACATTCGATGCTTGATTATAATAAATTTGCCGAAAATAAATCTTTGCTCAACACACCAAATACTTGGGGAATTTATTTAGTAGATTTGGTCTGTAAATGGCTGAAAAATATTGGTGGAATTACTGAAATCGAGAAAATAAATCAAAAAAAAGCAGCAGTTCTTTATAACGCAATTGACAAAAGCAGAGAATATTTTACTGGACATGCAGACATTGACGCAAGATCGCTGATGAACGTTACATTCCGTCTTCCAAACGCAGAATTAGAAAATAAATTTTGCAATGAGGCAACTGATCGAGGTTTTGATGGCTTGCGTGGTCATCGCAGTGTTGGTGGAATTCGAGCCTCAATTTACAATGCTTTCCCAATCGAAGGCGTTGAAAAACTAGTGGAATTTATGACAAAATTTTCGAAAGAAAATTGAAAAAAAACAAAATTAGTTTAAAGAGCTTAATTTATTCAGTTTTCTAATTATCCTGAACTCAAATTATCGAAAAATTAGTGTTATTATTTGGTTATTATGAAAGTATTTATATTTTTAAATGTTATTTTATTGTCTTTTGCAATAAGTATTTTTGCCTGCGATTCGTTCGAAACCGAACTTGGATTATTTGAGAATAAATCAATTTTTAGTTCGTTTTCAGATGACAAACTTCAGTTACCAAGTGAAAAATATTTTAGTAATGTCAAGCAGTTATCATTTGGCGGAGAAAATGCCGAAGCCTATTTTTCTTTTGACGGTAAAAAATTAGTTTTTCAGTCAAAACGTGATGGAAATGGTTGTGATCGAATTTACACGATGAACATTGATGGTTCAAATGTCACACAGGTTTCAAACGGCGAAGGGCGAACAACTTGCTCTTATTTTAAAAAAGGTGACAAAAAAGTTGTTTATGGTTCAACTCATCTCGGAAACAAAAATTGCCCACCGCCTGCAGATTTTTCGAAAGGATATGTTTGGGCAATCTATCCAGATTTTGACATTTTTGAGGCGGACGCAACCGGTAAAAACATCAAACCGATGACAAATACTAATGGTTATGATGCCGAAGCAACTGTTTCACCGAACGGCAAAAAAATCATTTTCACATCAATGCGTGATGGAGATTTGGATTTGTATGTGATGGACAAAAACGGTAAAAACGTCAAACGTTTAACAAATGAGTTAGGCTATGATGGCGGTGCATTTTTCTCTCCGGACAGCAAAAAGATTGTTTATCGGGCATTTCACCCAAAAACTGAAGCTGAAATTGCGAGATACAAACTTCGGCTTTCTGAAAATTTGATTGAACCGACTGTTTTTGAAGTTTGGACAATGAACGCTGATGGCTCTGACAAAAAACAAAGTACTGATTTAAAAGCAGCAAGTTTTGCACCTTATTTTACGCCAAACGGCAAGAAAATTATTTTTTGCACTAATTATTTTGCTGAAGATAAACGCAAGCGTAATTTTGATTTAGCTTTGATAAATATTGACGGAACAGGAATTGAAAGAGTTACTTACAACGAAACATTTGATGGTTTTCCGATGTTTTCTCCTGATGGAAAAAAATTAGTTTTTGCATCAAATAGAAATGCTGCAACATCAGGCGACACCAATGTTTTTATCGCAGATTGGAAAGAATAATTTATCTAAAAGTATAAATTGTAAACGAGGTTTATGAAAAAGCAATTTTTTGTTTTATTGATAATTATTTTGTCTGTTTTTGCGGCAAACGCACAAATAGCACAAAAAGATTTAACTCTAAAACGTCTTAAAACTTACGTCACTTATCTTGCTTCTGATAGTTTGGAAGGTCGTCGTGCGGGCGAAAAAACAGCAACGACATCAGCCGGTTATATTGCGAATATTTTTGCTTCAAACAAGTTAAAAGGTGGATTTCAGACAGCAAACGGAAAGCGAAGTTTTCTCCAACCTTTCCCGTTTGTAACCGGAGTTGAATTAGGAAAAACCGGAAATGAATTTAGACTTGATTTAACAAAGCCCAATGGTGAGCGAATCAAAATAAATAATTTGGTTCCGGCAAAACCTGTCGGTTTTTCTCCAAACGCTGAAATTTCTGATACAGAAGTTGTTTTTGCAGGTTTTGGAATTGTCTCAAGCGAACTAAAATACGACGACTACAAAGACATTGATGTTAAAGATAAAATCGTTTTAATATTTGATGGTTCACCAGAAAATGGAACGCCAAATTCTCCTTTTTTCAGAATTTCGGATGTTCACGTAAAAGTAAAAATAGCCAAAGACAAAGGTGCAAAAGGCGTTTTGGTCATTTCTCGCGAAGCAAACTTCGAAAACGAAAAACTTTCACAATTAAAGTATGACCAAACTCTTGGTGAAGCCGCATTGCCTACTTTTGTTGTGTCAAGAAATACCGCCGCAAATATGCTCGGCGGAAATGAAGCTGATTTGGCAGGAATAGAGAGCTTTCTTTCGTTAAAAAAGGAATCGGCAATTAAATTATCAATCACAAATCTGACAAAGAGCTTTGTAGGATTTAGCGTGAATTTAATTAAGAAAAAAACACAAGATTATAATGTAATCGGGGTTTTAGAAGGAACGGATCCTGTTTTGAAAAATGAAGCGATTGTAATTGGTGGACATTACGATCATCTCGGACGCGGCGGACAAGGTTCGTTGGCGGTTAATTCCAAAGATATTCATCACGGAGCAGACGATAATGCTTCAGGAACAGCCGCAGTTTTAGAATTGGCAATTCAAGCCGCAAAAACAAGAGACAATAAGAGAACTCTAATTTTTATTGCATTTGGTGCTGAAGAAGAAGGTTTAATTGGTTCAAATTATTATGTTAATAATCCTGTCTTTCCGCTTGATAAAACCGTCGCGATGATCAATATGGATATGGTTGGTCGGCTTCGCGAAGATAAATTAACTGTTGGCGGAATTGGCACCGCGATTGAGTTTAATGAACTTGTAAAAAAACGAAACGAAATGTATTTTGATACAAAAAGTGGCTTCGGAATCAGCAAAATATTTAATCTTCAGCTCAACGAAGATGGCTTTGGTGCCAGCGATCATTCGTCGTTTTACAGCAAAAAAGTTCCGGTATTATTTTTCTTCACTGGCACACACGAAGATTATCATAAACCGAGCGACACAGTTGAAAAAATAAATTTTGAAGGTTTGAAATCTGTATTGAGTTATGTTTCAAAAATTGTCAAAACGATAGATGAAAACCCAAAACGACCAACTTACGCAGTTGCAAAAAGTTCAGGAATGGGAGAAGGTCGGCGTGGTTTTAGCGTGTCACTCGGCACAGTTCCGGGTTATGGAGAAAGCAACGATGGAATGTTGGTTGAAGCCGTCAGAGACAACTCACCAGCGGCAAAATCTGGTGTCAAAGCCGGTGATAAAATTATAAAACTCAACGGTAAAGAAGTCAGAAATGTTTCAGATTACACAGTAGTTTTGACCGATTTAAAGCCAGATTTAGAATACGAAATAATTGTTTCGAGAGGAACAGAAAAAATTACGATGAAGATAATTCCAGTTGCGAGAAAGCAATAAAAATTCGAAAATTTAACTAATTGCTTAAAGACATTATTTGAATGTTCCGCTAAAAACCTTTAAAACACATTTTTAACTTGACAAATAACTAATTGTAAATTAACTTTTTCCCACACTCAGTTTTAAAGTTTTATGAATTACTTATCTCCTAAATCAAAAATCAATTTGCAAAGTCGTCTGTTTTTGCGTTTGGGGTATGTGTCCTTTGAGTCTTTTGAGTCTTTCGAGTCTTTCGAGTCTTTCGAGTCTGTCGAGTCTTTCGAGTCTTTCGAGTCTTTCGAGTTTAGGAAGTTTGGGAAGTTTGGGAAGTTTGGGAAGGAGCAAATATGTCGAAAAAAAAGTTGGGCGAGTCAATCGAGTCAATCGAGTCTTTCGAGTCTTTCGAGTCTATTGAGTCAATCGAGTCTTTCGAGTTTAAGAAGTTTGGGAAGTTTGGGAAGGAGCAAATATGTTGAAGAAAAAGTTGGGCGAGTCTGTAGAGTCTTTTGAGTCAATCGAGTCTGTTGAGTTAATCGAGACGGGCGGGTCAAAGACCAAAGAAAGCACGAGCATTTGGGCGAGTTTTGGGAAGATGGAGCGGATATTTGCGATTGGGTTGGTCACGCTTTTGGTGGCTTCGGTCTTTGGGTTTATCAACAAGTATGAAGATGGAAGAATGAAGGATGAAAATTCCGCTAAATCTCTTAACATCTTAAATCCTGACGCTCCAAACGCTATAAACGCAACGAACGCTATAAATCCTGTAACTACAACAACGCCAACACTTAGTAAAGAATTTTTGTACGCAGGCTCGCGGCTAGTTGCCGTGGAAGATGCAAATGCGAACGCCGCTCCGCCAGCTGATTTAGCGGTTTGGCGACCGTCGAATGGGACATTTTATGTGTTGGGCGGACCAAATTCTGCACAGACATTTTCACAATGGGGAACGAATGGCGATGTTCCGGTTCCGGGGGATTTTGATGGCGATAGCAAGACAGATTTCAGCATTTATCGACCGACGACTGGCGTTTGGTGGATTGTAAAATCGACCGATAACAGTTATTATTCCGTCCAATTTGGAGCAGTTTGCACGCAATCTTCTGGGGCGAATGGTTGCGATAAAGTCGCACCAGCCGACTACGATGGCGATGGAAAAACGGATGCGGCAGTCTTCCGACCAGACAATGGGACTTGGTATATCTTGCAATCGGGCAGCGGAAATTCCTTTTATTCGCAACAGTTTGGCTTAGCGACTGACTTGCCTGCACCAGCCGATTACGACGGTGATGGGAAAGCTGACATCGGAGTTTGGCGAGATTCGAACAAGACATTTTACTCGAATGGCAGCAGCAATAATCAGTTAGCGGTGAGCGGTGAGCAGTTAGCAGTCAGCGGAAGTAAGCCAATTTCAGATGATTATGACGGCGACGGACGTGCGGATTACGCGATTCGAAGCGGGAATAATTGGGTCATCAAGAACTCAAGCACCAACCAAACACAGACAATCGCGTGGCAACAATCAACCGACATCGCCGTCCAAAACGACTACGACGGAGACGGAAAAGTTGACATCGCAACTTGGAATAACTCAACTGGCAACTGGTCAATCCGACAATCAGGTAGCAATAATTCCTTGAGACAAGTCCAATGGGGAATGAATTTAGATATTCCGGTGCCAGCGTTTTATCGAAGATAGTGAGTAGTGAATAGTGAAAAACTAAAAGTGAAAAGTGCAAATCAGAACACGGAGCGATAGCG
>JANNVK010000087.1:0-20197 GCA_031414415.1 Acidobacteriota bacterium | reverse complement strand
AACTGGAAACGTCATCTCACGTCGAGATTTCATGCCATTCGGCGAAGAAATCTTGAGGGCAAATTCGGGTAACGATTCAATCAGAAAGCGATTCACCGGCTACGAAAAAGACACAGAAACCGACCTCGACTTCGCCGAAGCTCGGATGTATCAAAACAAACACGGCAGATTCACAGCAGTCGATCCGCTGATGGCATCGGCGAGCCCAGGAAATCCGCAGACGTTTAATCGGTATACTTATGTCAATAATAATCCAATAAATGACACAGACCCAAGCGGTTTGTGTCCTGTTGGTGGTTGTCCAACTTATGTTGGGTCTGTCTATTTCCGTCAGCAAGGAAATTTAACCCAATATTTTGCAAATAAATGCGATGGATGCACTTTGTTTGAAGGCAATACTCAGTTTGTTGATAATGATAGTGGAGTTTTAACTCAAGTAACAACAAATGGTTGGCTGACTGTTCAAAAAGAAGCACAGAATGTTGTTGATGCACAGGTCGAAGTTACAAACGGAAATGCTGACGAATTAACGACAGAAACTGGTAATGTTGGGGGTTTTGCACCTTCAATTCCACCAATTCTTCCAGTTTTGCCGCCAATTGCCCCGTCACTTGTTCCGCAGACAGCACCACCATCACCTGGTATTGGCGAAGCAATTAAAAACGCGGTTGGTAACACTCTAATAACTAGTATGATACTTCCTGCTATTGTTATCGGAGCATTGCCAATGACGGCAAATCCGCCTGGAGCTGATAGACCGAGAACACCTTTTACCCCTGAACGAGAGCGGGATGATGGTGATATACTTTACCGTGGCGTAACCAGAGGTCATTCTGGTTATCCGCTTGCAGAGGCAGGCATTGCAATTCCAAGAGGTGGTGTTTCAGATCCTTTTGAACACAATGAAGGTTTCACTAATAGCCTATTCACTTCTTGGACAAGAGAGTCTAGTGTTGCAAATTGGTATGCAAGAAAATCTGGCAATGGTGGCGTTGTTTTGACTGCGAAAATTCCAAAATCACGACAAATTCAATCAATAGATAAATACGGTGAAGGCGAAATATTAGTAACAGGAGTAGTTTTTGGAGCTGTCGTTAAAAGGATACCATGACAAATAAAATTGAAAAAATAAAACATTTAATTGCTCAAATTATTGGTCTAGAAGATTTTTCTTGGTTTTTGGAAATCCCATTTCAAGACGTCGATTTTGTTTTATGTCGAGAAGGCTTGTTTGCACCCAAAGAAAATATTATTGACATTTATACCGTGCGAGAAAGAATTAATGAAAGCAGAAATAAGCCAATAGAGGGTTTTGAATTACTGCTTAAAAACTTAAGTTCAACAAAAGCTAAAAATGTGAGTATTCACAAAATGAAAGTTGATGAAGATTTCATTTTTTATATTTTCACAACTCCTGAATTGGATGAGTTGTTTGGTATTTTAAAGATACCAGAAAATCTGTCGAATAAGTCGTTCACCTGACAATTGTCCGGTCAGATAATCGGTTCACGACTGGGCAAGGTTATGTTTATGATTTTAACGGAAATTTAGTCCAAGATGCGGAAGGCAGAACGTTTAAATTTGACGGAAATGATAAGCAGATTGAAGTAAAACAAACTAATGCTCCTGTAAATTCTCCACCGATTGGTAAATATTTTTACGATGCCAGCGGTGCGAGAGTTAAGAAAGTTGTCGGCAATGAAACGACGGTTTTTGTCTATGACGCTGGCGGTGCATTAGCCGCCGAATATTCGACCGCGACTCCAACCACAATACCAACAACGAGTTATCTAACAACAGATCATCTCGGTTCGCCACGCGTGATAACTGATAAAAACGGAAACGTCATCTCACGGCGAGATTTCATGCCATTCGGCGAAGAAATATTGAGAGCAAATTCGGGCAACGATTCAATCAGAAAGCGATTCACCGGCTACGAAAAAGACACCGAAACCGACCTCGACTTCGCCGAAGCGAGGATGTATCAAAACAAACACGGACGCTTCACGGCAGTCGATCCGCTGATGGCATCAGCCAGCCCGGGAAATCCGCAGACGTTTAATCGGTATGTTTACACTGGGAATAATCCGATAAATTATACCGATCCGAGTGGGTTGGATTGGTGTCGAGACAATAGTGGAGTTTCTTTTGTAAGCGGTAGTTGTTCATCTAGTCAAACAACCGTAAATGGGGAACACACTGTTGGTCGTGGCGGAAATTTCAACGGAACCCATTTAAACGAAGGAACGATAGCAAATTTCAATGCAGATGGATCAATCGAAATACTACAAAAACCGAGAGATGCTCAAGTTGTGCAAAGGCAAAATGAAAACATAATTAAGGCAGAAGTAGGTATAATAGAAAATTCGGTGGCTGAACTTGGCTCAACATTGATTCCAAATCGCCAGTTTGAAACGGTTCCAATTGCTCCGGCTGCCTCACAAGGCGATGACAGAGTTGATGCATTGGTTGGCGGAGTCAATGGAGGGCTTGAAGACGCTCAAACTGGAGGAGAGAAAGGCGTTGGGAATATTGGTCGAGATTTATACAATCTTGGGGTTTTATTGGCTACTACGAAGAATGGAGTTCCAAATTTTTCTTTAGCGTCACAATTACAGGTAGAACGCAATGGTTACGCCAACGCCAGACAAGCAAGATTCGGAATCGCTACGGAAATGATTCCGGCAATAGCAGGCGGAGTTGGCGGTGCGGTTTCTCGAGGCGGAAGTGCGGTCGGTTCGGTTGTTCCGCAAACTCGTGTGGCGGCTCCTTTTTCGACATATGCGGACATAACTATTGGGAACAGCACCACAAATATATCAACAAATGTAACTAAAACAGATTTTATTACAAACCTTCAGAAAAGTGGATTTTCTAGTAGCAAAAGCAAAGATGGAATAGTCACAATTTTAGAAAAAGATTCACTCCGATACACTGTTAGGGATTCTGCAAAATCAATTCCAGTACCAACAGCTGAAACATTTAGTAATGGGCAATTAGTGAACAAAATCAGGCTTACACCATAGCTTAGGGAGTTAATATTTCAATGAACTTTATTTGTAAAAAAAGTATTTTTAAGGATAACCTACAAAAACTGGACGAATTAATTGACCGAAGGAAGGAATTTCCTGAGCAAATTTTCAAAATAGGTTTTTCGCATTTTTCTTTTTTAAGATTTGATGACATTTTCTTAGAAACTTTTATCAATAGTATAAAAGAATTTTTGAAAGAAAACGGAGAAACAGAATTTACTTTCGTAGTCGTTAATCCAAATCCTGAGACATATTTTTTTGAACATTTTAGGAAGTATTCGGCGTTTGAAATGAGTGTAAACAATTCGTTTGAAGAATATCTTTCGATACTTCAATTAGATCCTGGGGAAAGCCCTGCGGATGCCATAGTTTATAATTCATTCGAAATTATGCTCTTCGGTAAAAATTCAGATTGGGCGATTTATTGTAATCGATATTTTGAAGTCGCTATTTTGGGTTGTAAAAACACAGCGATTTCAGAACGATTTTCTTCAATTTATCCGAAATCAGGTTTATACGATTTGGAATCCTTTATTTCCGAGATTCTTCCACCAGTATTTTCTGGAAGCCCTGTTCCAGATAAGATGTTTCAGTCAATTATAAATAATTACAGTTAAAAACAAGCAATAATTTATGTTGTAATCTAAACAAACAAACCTCATTCAAACCGTTGGAAACACCGCACTTGCGACCAATGCCATCAATAAACCGACGATTAATGCGGCGGATAATCGGTTCACGACTGGGCAAGGTTATGTTTATGATTTTAACGGAAATTTGATCCAAGATGCGGAAGGCAGAACGTTCAAATTTGACGGAAATGATAAGCAGATTGAGGTCAAAGACACGAGCCAGACGGTTGTCGGGAAATATTTTTACGATGCCAGCGGTGCGAGAATCAAGAAGGTTGCGGGAGCGGAAACGACGATTTTTGTCTATGACGCTGGCGGTGCATTAGCCGCCGAATATTCAACCGCGACTCCAACTGCAACGCCGACAACGAGTTATCTAACTACTGACCATCTCGGTTCGCCACGCGTGATAACTGATAAAAACGGAAACGTCATCTCACGGCGAGATTTCATGCCATTCGGCGAAGAAATCTTGAGGGCAAATTCGGGCAACGATTCAATCGGAAGCTAATCGTAGCCAGACCAAATCTTGATGATGGATTTTAGTTTCGAAAAGATAACTAAACGGTGCGAGCAACGGTTAAAATATAGACTTTGTTTGCACCTTTTTTCTTGAGAATTTTTGCACAATTTGAAACTGTTGCACCGGTTGTAAAAACATCGTCAATCAGCAAAATATTTTGATTTTCGATGAGTTTTGGTCGGACAACATCGAAAGCGTTGTTGACCGACGCAAAGCGTGCTTTTTTATCCATTCCGGCACGGCGTTTTTCAACTTGTGTGATTCTGACAAGGCTTAAATTATCGACTTCAATGCCGATTGTTTTCCCGAATTTTGCTGATAAAACCTCAGCTTGATTAAAGGTTCGTTCGGCAAATCTTTGCCTTGAAAGTGGAACTGAAATTATTTTAGACGTATCTTGAAAAGACGAATTGTGAAAGGCATTTACTAAAATATCGGTGATTTTTTGTGGTGCAAAAGGCGTGCTTTTTAACTTGAGAACAGACGCTCGAATAGCTTTTTCGTAAACTCCAGCGGCACGTGCGGAATCGTAAAAATGCTTAGTGCATTTATCGCAGAGTGTTTCCATTCCATAAAAAAGGCGACTGCATTCGATGCAATCGCCCTGTATTAGTTTTTAATTTGCTTTTTACGGCAAATAATAACTCGGGACAGGCAAATCAGTTCCTGTTCCGAATTGTTGAATTTGCAAGCCTGCGGTGCTTCGATTTACATACCAAACGCCGTTGCTTGGTCGGAAGACCGCTTGGTCAAATTTGCCATCGCCGTCATAATCGCCGATTGTTGGTGTGTCTGTCGAAACTCCGAATGGCGAGGCGAAAAAGCTCGAATCTTCACTTCTTAAGACAAACCAGTTTCCAGTCGAAGGTCGGAAAAACGCTAAATCTGCCTTGCCATCGCCAGTGTAATCGCCTTGCACGGTTTTGTCGGTTGAAGCTCCAAATTGTGCTCCGCGGACTTGCGAATCGCTACTACGAAGGTAATACCATTCGCCGACTGACGGTCGGAAAATTGCGATATCTGACTTTCCATCGCCGTCATAATCCGCCACGACAGGTCGATCATCATTGGTTCCGAACTGCTGAATCGTCGTTCCGCCAGTCGATCTGTTGATATACCAAACGCCGTTTGATGGACGGAAAACTGCAACATCAGCTTTGCCATCGCCGTCGAAATCGCCAGGCGTTAAAATATCAGTTGCTAAACCAAAAGGAAAGGCAAAAAAACTCGAATCTTCGCTTCGCAAAACAAACCAACTTCCAGTCGAAGGTCGGAAAAATGCTAAATCAGTTTTTCCATCGCCGGTATAATCAGCTGGAATCGGCTTGTCATTTGAAGCACCAAATTGAGCTCCATTAATAACACCATTTCCGCTTCGTTGGAAATACCATTCG
Organism: Acidobacteriota bacterium; assembly: GCA_031414415.1. GTDB lineage: Bacteria > Acidobacteriota > Blastocatellia > Pyrinomonadales > Pyrinomonadaceae > JANNVK01. The sequence goes on along the minus strand of JANNVK010000087.1, from coordinate 14,616 downwards.
CCGACGCTTGGGCGGAAAATTGAGATGTCGGTTTTGCCATCGCCATCGAAATCGATTGGCGAACGGCGAACAGAAGCTGCACTAATTGTAAAATTCGTATCAGAAACATCAAAGAAAATTTTGCCTTCGCCTTCTACTTTGATTCGTGCGGTTGCACTTGACGAATTTGGTAAATTTACAACTTCGGCTCCATCATTTAGTGTGCTGTTTGATAAAACTGTCGGGAAAGTTTGTCCGCCGTCAGTCGAAAGCAGAATACGAACGTTCGCGGCTGAGACAGGAGCCGCGGTTGTGTTCGCAACACTCCAAGTAATATTCAATGGAACACTTGAAGGTGCAACCACATTTGTATTCGGAGCAGTAACGACAAAAGGTCCGCTCGCCGCATCGACTATAACTGATTTGGTTGCGGTATTTATTCCACCGCCGCCAGCTCTGTTGTCTCTCGCAACAACTTGAAAATTCATCGTTCGGGCAATTGCCGGCAATAATTCGCCTGTCAAACAAGGCGTTGAACCGCCACAATTGTAAGTCGCGGGCGGAACATTTGCGTTGTTCAAAATATATTGGAGCGATGGAAAATAACGAGTTCCGCTAGTTGTCGGCAAATATGGACGAAAAATCGGTCTCACGCCGTCAGCATCAGTATTTGGTGCGACAGCAGTTAAAGCACCCAAATTATATTCTTGCCAATCGTAAGTTATTGCATCGTTATTGACATCGGTTGTCGAAGCCGTTAGGGAAAAAGGTGTTTGCTTCGGAACATTAAACTGCATTACAGAAACAGTAGGAATTTCGGGTGGCGAGTTGTTAGTTGCTGTATTTACTGAGCAATTTCCACTTCCGTTGATAAATGCAACGATTTGCTCGAGACTCTTAACGTGAAAAGTATCAATGCTGTTGCGAGCCAAATTCTGCGTTCCACAAATTCCGGCGTAAGCCATAATCGTGATTCCGCTACCTGTTTCGTATGCCGCTGACGCACTTCTATTTCCGCCAGCACAATTGCCGACTGAGCCGTTAAAAGTATGCAAACCGCCAAATTGATGTCCCATTTCGTGAGCAACATAATCAATATCAAACGGATCGCCGACGGGAGTGCCACGCCCAGTTAAACCTCTCGCTTTACCTCCGCCACACGGTGAATTTAATGAAGCAACGCCGCCGCCGCCAGTTCCAACTAAATGCCCAATATCATAATTTGGCGAACCAATCACTGCATCGATGTTCGCTTGATTCGCGTTCAAGTCGCCCGATGTGTTGACGTAAGGATCAGTTGCGGCGTTTGTATAAATCAATAAATCTGTGTTTGTAACTAAAATCATCCGCACAGAAACATCGCGTTCGTAAACCGCATTAACACGATTCATTGTCGTATTTATAGCTGCCAAAGCTCTCGCGACTGCTTGAACATCTGTGTCGCCAGCTAACCGAAAAAATGTTGTGTATTCTCCGGTTGCTGCCATTGCGAGCCGATATGTCCGCAAAGTTGTGCCGTTAATTACGATATTCGGTGCCGAAAAATCAAAAAATCCTGCTTTTGGTTCCTCGAGAAGCGGACTTCCACCTACCAAACATTCAAACGAATCATCTTTTTCGACAACGTCTTTTTTGTTAAAACTAATGTAATTTGCAGAATCACCTTTGGCGTAAGGTTCAACAAAAGTTGTGCCATTTTGAGTCAAAATTATTGCCCGAAAGCCAACAGGCGAAAGGTCAAAACGTGTTGTAGCTGTCGGATCATCAATTCCTTGTCCAATAAAACTAGTAATTTCAGGATATTTTGCCGCGAGCTGAGCTTCCATAATTGACGAAGATTGGACTCTAAAACGTGAGAGACTTCCGTCAGGCATTGGCAATGTTAAAACGACTTCATCATTTTTTTGCAAGCTAAATGTTTCTAAAGGTGCATTTTCTAAAATTTTATTAAGTTCTTTTTTGTTGAGTTTAAAGGTTTTATAAATCTCTGGAATTATCAAGCGTTCGTTGCTTCGTTGTTTTAAAACAACATCGTCAATTTCTCGCCAAATTGCGTTTGGTTCAATATTTTTTGCAGCAAAAATATTTGAAAACAGTAACAAAGATAAAAGCGTCACACTTACAAACAAAAATCGTCTTGTCATACTTAATTTAACTCCAGATTTATTTATTCATTTTTTGAAACCAATTATTTAAAATTTTTGAATTGGGGATTATTTTTTTTCAAGTAATTTGGTTAACGGATAGATTTATTATTGCAATAAACGGCTTGATATGTAAACAACAAACTTATTTCGAAACGTTTTGCGTCAATCGAAAAGAAAGATTCTGGCTAATCTAGCGATGAAAAATTCCGATGTTTGAGCTAAACTGTATCCTTTAAATGAAATCCGAAACAAGCCTAACAAAACCTGAAACTGCACTTCTTCCGTCTCGCGAAGAACTTTCGCTTATTTCTGCGACCGAACGCCTCGGATTTAAGCTGACAAACCGAATGAATCAAGGTTTTTTAAAAAAGCTGATGACATTTTGCCAACGACACATCGGTTCACTTTGGATAAAAATTTCGACTTACAATTTGATGCAGATTTATGGGCTTGAAAACTTTGAACAAACTGATTCGACGCGTCCGATTTTGTTAGTTGCCAACCATCGTTCATTTTTTGACCTTTATGTTGTTTCGACAGCACTTTTTCGTCACACAAATCGCCAATTTAATCTTTATTTTCCGGTGCGTGCAAAATTTTTTTACGATTCGCCGTTTGGTTGGATTGTAAATTTTGGAATGGGTTGGTTTTCGATGTTTCCGCCGTTTTTTCGTGAAGACCGCGAAGCCGTAAAGCGAGAATTTGATAAATTTTCGATGAAACGCCTTGTTCAGATTTGTTCAGAACATCAACCAAATGTTATCGGACTTCATCCCGAAGGTAAACGAAATTTCTCTGATAATCCTTACGATATGTTTCCGGCTCAAACTGGTGTCGGCAAAATTGTCATGTCTTCGCACGTTCAAGTTGTGCCGGTTTTTGTTGCGGGTTTAGGAAATAATTTGGCGAAACAAGTTTTAGGAAATTGGACTGGCGGCGAGAAAATCCGCGTCCATTTCGGCAAACCCGTCGAGCTTTCGCAATTTTATGACAAGCGAGATTCGCTCCGAACTCATAAAGAAATCGCGGATTTTCTGATGTCTAAAATTGCCGAACTTGGCATGGAAGACCGCGAACTTTTTGGATTGTAATCTCATTTATTTTTAAATACTAATTCTGCAATCAATAAAACGAGTAATGATTTCTTTGCCGTTAAATTTTCGACACTATTTTCTCTCCTTTCAATTTTCTTCAGACAGATTCTATTCAGTTGCAACGAAATTCAAATCCGTTAAATCTTCATTTACGGGAACTACGACAGTCGGTTGTTTAAACCCAAATTCCGCATTAGAGAAATTTTAAATAAAATGTGGTGTAGATAATCTAAAAATGAAACCAATTTTTCCACAGATGAACACAGATGAAATCGGATAAAAGCAAGATAAAACAATGCTTACATGATTTGGGTTTTTCCTTATCTCTCTTCATCCTGTGTTTATCTGTGTGCATCTGTGGTTAAAAATTGCTTTTTTTTCTAATGCGGATTCTGGGTTTAATGTGTAGCGTTTAGCGAAAACGCTACAAATATAAGTCTCGCCTGCGGCAACTTCATTGAAACGAAAATAGCCGAACGAACTTGAAATTACTGTCCGAACTTCGCCGCTTGGTGCCGTTAAAGTTACGCGAACATTGCGGATTCCGCGTCCGCTCGCCGTTAAGATTCTGCCCGTAATCGAAACCGCAGCCGCAGTCGGGGCAAGCGGTTGAGCTGTCCAAAACCCGGGTTTGAAATTAAAAGTCGCGGCTTGCTGATTCGTTCCGGCGGCGGATTGTCCGATTGTTCCTTCGATGGAATAATTTCCGCTAATGCTCGCACCGTTTCCGCTTGCACCGCCATTCGCAATTACGGTTTGGGTCAGCGTATAGTTTCCGTTACTTGCGATTTGGGCTTTGGCAATCAAACCCAAGAACGCGATGCAAATACAAATCTCGGCTAATTTATTTAGTAGTTTGTTCATATTTATTCGATTATTTACCGCAGATTTTCGCCGTCGGATTCACAGCACAAACGATTGCTTTCAACGCTTCGATTTGCGTTTGCATCAGTTTAATTTGCTCGGCTTGGACTTCTATTTGGGTTTGCTGTTCTTTGACGGAATTTACCAAAACTGTTGTCAGGCGGTCGTATTTTACGCCTTCAACTTGTCCGTTTTCGTTGTAAATTACGAGTAGCGGATCGACTTTTTCAACGTCTTCCGCACCGAAACCGAGATCGTGCATTCCGCCGTCTTTCCAGTCGAATGTGAGCGGTTTTAATCTACTGAGCAGACTTAATCCGCCCGAATACGCTCCGATATTTGTTTTGTAACGAAGGCTCGACGAACACACCGAAAGATTGGCGGAAGCGTTGCGGCAAACCTGTGTCGAACCGCCGGATGAAAGATTCAGCAGATGCAAATTACCCTGAATATCAACATTTCCCGACGCAAACATATCGCCGATCAGGGTATTACCGAAAACTTTTATGTTGTTGGGAACCTGAACGGTATCTAAATCCGTGCCGAGAACAATTACGTTGTTTGCTGAGAAAAACGAATCCGCACCGATGGCGGTTGAATGATTATATGTTGCTCCAAAAGTGTTAGAGTTTGCACCGAGAAACGTATTATTATTTCCAAAATTGGATATTCCGGCTTTGTAACCGATGACCGTATTGAAAGCCGCACTGCCAACAAGCGATCCGGCTTGAAAACCGAAGACCGAATTACCGTTTCCGGTTGAAGTGTTATCGCCCGCACCGCTGCCGAAAAACGAATTTTCGATGCCCGACGTATTTAATGAACCGGAATTACTGCCAAAAAATGCGTTGTTACTGCCGCCGATGTTCGCACCGCCCGACGAATTGCCAAAAAATGAATTTCCCGCACCCGAATTATTGGTCGAACCTGCCGAACTTCCGAAAAATGAATTGCTTCCGCCGGTTGTTGCGTTGCCCGATTGATAACCGAAAAATGAGTTATCGTTGACGGTTTGACTCGCCCTTCCTGTTTGAAAGCCGAAAAATGAATTTCGCGTTCCGGTCGAATTCACAAGTCCCGATTCGTAACCGAAAAATGAATTAGCGTCAGCCGTGGAATTCGATTTTCCCGCCGAACTTCCGAAAAACGAATTGAGCGAACCGGTAGTGTTGAAAAATCCGGCATCTTTGCCGACAAAAGTATTATTGCCGCCGCCTGTGTTTGTTGCGCCGGCTTCGCTTCCGATAAACGTGTTCGCCTGACTAAAACTATTTGAAACTTGTCCGGCTTTGAAGCCCAAAAAAGTGCTGTTACTGCCAACCAAGTTATGATTTGCGGATTGTCCGATGACGACACTTGTTCCGTTTGGAGTGCTGAAAACGGTTGTTCCGCCGATTCTGAAATTTGTCGCGGAATTAACAATATTCCCTGAAACTGTTCCACCAACTGTTCCGTTTCCGCTGATATTGAAATTTGATGTTGCTTGCAGAGCGGTTGAATTATCAATAAAACTGCCGCTGCTTGCGGTGCAAGTTGAGATTTGGTTTGAAGCATTACGGCACAATGTAGTTCCGCCCGCTGCACCAAGACCGAAAATACGGACTGTATCGCTGCCATCGTTACGTCCTAAAGCGATTGTGTTTGAATTTGAAACCACCGAACCTGCTCCGATAGCGGTCGCAAAACTCAAGTTATTCACAGAAAAATTTGCTGAATTACCGAGAGCCGAATTATTGCTGCCCGTCGTATTATTTTGTCCTGCACTAAGCCCGAAAAACGAGTTATTTTCGCCCATCGTATTAAATCGCCCGGCATCTAACCCGAAAAATGAATTGCTTCCGCCTGTCGTTGTCGCGAATCCGGCACTTCGTCCAAAAAACGAATTGTTCGCTGCCGTGTTGGTGCGACCGGCATCCGTGCCGAAAAACGCATTGTTAAAACCTGTTACATTAGTCATTCCAGCGTTTGTTCCGAAAAATGAATTGTCGCCGCCCGTTGTAACTGTTCCCGTATTGAGACCTGCGAAAATATTTCCTCCGCCAACGCTCAAAACACGATTTGCACCGATGTTAAATTGCGTGGTCGCTTTCACAATATTCGCGGTCAGCGTTCCGCCGACTATGCCGTCGCTCGAGATATTGAAATTCGATGATGCTTGCGGTGCGGTGCCATTTTGAACATAATTCGGACTTCCCACAGTTGGATTGCGGTCATCTGCGAGTCGTGAATCGTTGGTCTGCACGTATTGATTCGCAACTATTCCGCCGAGTGCAGCAGAATCACCAGCAATTTCGGCTAAATCTGAAATCTGGCTGCGAACCGCTAAAGGTGCGGCTGTAATTTGCTGGCGAGGTCCAAGAACTGTAAACGCCGCCGCACTTCCAACCGGACGAACGCCGATTTCCACAAAAATTGAATTTGCCCGAAATGCTCCGCCGCCAAAATCTAATTGAACAGTAAAAATGCCGTTGACAACCGAAACGCTCGAAACAGTCTGCGTTGTTCCGTTTTGCAAACCTGTCCCAACCGTTGGAGTATCGAAAAGTTTATATTGCATTTCGTAACTGCCGCTAGTCGGCTGCGGCAAGGTCGAATCAGAAAAGCGTCCTTGATAAGTGAATGCAGTTGTTTGGGCAAGCGTTGCCGTTGCACAAATAATAAGCACCGCGATCAGTGTTGAAAATCGTAAAAAGTTAAATGTTAGTTTCATAATATCCTTAAAAATTTAGTTGGCTTTTCAAATAAAAACACGCCGAATTCGCTCACGAAAATGAAGTGTAAAGCGTTAAATTTGATAAAACACTACCTATCCAGTTAGCTAAATTGTCAAAAAATTTAGTTAGAGATGGATATTCATTTCGTCATTTGTTTATTCGTTCGTTATTTAAATGCTTACTTGTCACGACCATATATCTCATCGTTGAACCTGGAAAACCCATCGTGTAAACATTTATGAAAACTGCAAGATTATCCTTGTATAAGAAAACCTGTTCGATACGGTAGGCATACGGACATCCACGAACTTCCGGAAGTGTTTTGTCTCTTTGCAAAATTTGAAGCGGTGAATCCAGTTGGTGATCAACTTGCTTGATTGTTAGTTCGATTATCGAAGCATTAACTACATTTCCTTTTGCCTCGCAAGGTTTTTCAGCAGCAATATGTTTTAGTTCGAGTTCATAAAGTTTCTCAAAATCAGGGTTTACTGGATAGATAATCGGATTGAAAATTATTTTGTTCGGGTTGTGTTCCGGTAGCAGAAAACTGTCGCCTTGATAAAAAGGCATCAATTTCTTGATCGATGTGCCATCGCTCTTTAATTTCTCGACTTCCCTCATCTCGGGTTTCTCGAAACTACGATCTGTTTCAAGGTGTGCTGCAACTAATTTTCCGGTATTACCAATTACAATCTTAAATCGCTTTATTCCGGCAGCAACGCTTGCTTTGTAGCGAGACATTTTTGCAGCTTCCGAAAGCCCTGTATGTTGTTCCGTATTTAACGAATAGTCAAAAACAGATGGAGCGGCATCATAAACGTTTTTTTCCACATCCACAAAATACGTAGTCGCATAGCTTCCGCCAACATGAACGTCCCAGTCACCGTATTGTTCAAACGCCAAATATTTCCCGTCTTCTGAAAATCCGATAAATTTCATCTCGGCATAATCACCAGCAGATGAAATAGTTGACATCGCCGCCAGAATCAAAATTGTAAAAGTTAGTATTTGTATTTTTTTCATATGTCTGTTTTGGCAGCTGCAAAGTAATATCATTCCCATCTTCGTTCGGTATTTGAAAATATTTTTCTTTATCTCGGGTAAAAAACACGAGAGTCCGGCAATCATAAGTCCGCCAATGAAGAACCTTGCCATTCCTTAGTTTGATTGTGCCCTGCTGCCATAGCATTTTGGTTTTATAGCCGCCTCCAAGTTTGAATTTTGGCAGGAGTTTGAGAAGCGATTCGGGCGTAAACCAATTTCCGTCTGATTTTTCGACCTTTATTCGTTTAATATCTTCGATTTTCGGAATCATCAATAGTTCATTGTCCTGTGCTTTTACCGATATTAATGTTGAAACTGTCATCAAAATTAAAAAAATAGTTTTCATTTTTGAACCTCGGTTCTTTTTATTTGGAAAGAAACTAACTGTTTTATTCGGAAACAGTTAAAAACTTTTACGAGATATTATTGGTTGTCACTTGTCTTATTTCGAATATCAAAAACTAAAACAATAAGAGTTTGTAAATAATTACTGCTCGGCGAAAAAATCGACATCAGTCAAATTTTCGGTTGCCGAAAATACAAGCGACGATGCGAACGTATATCTTTTACTTACGACAGTGATGACATAAGTTTGTCCTGCCGGAATTTCACTGAAACGGTAATAACCGAAAGGATTTGTGCGAGCGGTTTGTTGTTCGCCATTTTGATTTGTAACAGAAATTACCGCTTTTGGAATTGCACGTCCGTTTGCGTTAAGAACTCTTCCGCTAATTGAAATATTTGCGGCGGTCGGACCTAGAATATTCAAATTACCGTCCGTAAAACTTGCCGCGAGCGTAACTGCATTTGCATCCGAAACTTTTCGGATTACCGGAGAATCGCCGAATGTTAAGGGCGATAAACCACTCGTTGCATTTGCCGCCACGTTGAATCGAATCGTGACAAGCTGTTTTGTTCCCGCTTGAATCGTTGAACCGGGCGAAAACGCGATGATTACGCCGACTTTTCCTTGCGTGTTCGTGTTCGGAATCAAAAACGTGCCTTGCGTTCCAGTCCCGGTTGCAACAAGCGGTGCGGAAAGTTTTGTTTGTTCGTAATTGAGCGTAAATCCGAAGCCGTTTTCGTCGCCGTTGGCATCAATTTCGACTGAAACAAAGGCTTGCGTTCCCGGCGAAGCGGACGCATTGACAACCCGAATGACACGCGGCACGGCGAGATTTGGAATTAACCCATCCGCTAACTCAGACGGTGCTTGTAATAATCCGCTGAACTGTGTTGCTCCGCCGGCTTTTTGGCTTGCGTCAAGTCCGGCGGCATAGCGTCCGGCTTGCGTGAAATCGTCAACCGCTAACACTCCATCGCCTTTTATTCCACGCGGCGAACAATCGGCACGTTGAAATTCGTTGGTTGAAACAGGCGAATCGGGCGTATCGAGTCCGGCGACAAATCGTCCGACTTGCGTAAAATCATCAACCGCCAAGAATCCGTCGCCTGCCGGACGCGATGCAACATCGGCTTCAAAACCTTGCGAAAATCCGATTAAACCGTCGTAATACGAAGTCGGCAAACCGCTTGCGTTTGCGTCCGCAGTTTTTCGCAAAATCGGCGAATCGCTAAAATAAAGCGGTGTGCTGAAAAGCGATGTAACCGCAGTATTAAACGTGATTTTCACGAGTTGACGATTTCCCGTCGCAAAAGTTTGTCCCGCAGGCAACGCGAGAATCACGCCGAGTCTGCCCGCGATTGAATTATTGACGATTAACGAAGCATTTGCCGCATCAACACCGAGCGAAACTTGCGGATTAAATGCCAACGCCGAGTTGTAACCGAGGCTGAATCCGATGCTGTTTTCGTTGCCTTGACTTTGCAAATCAACCGTCAAATTTGCATCTTGACCGCTGATTGTGGCGGTTGAAACAACCTTTAACGCTCTTGACGGCGTTCCGGTCGAACCGACAAAATTCGCGTTCGTGATATTTGCCGCAAGATTCGTGAAACTCAAACTTTGCGGTTCAAATGAATAGCCGTTCAGAGTTGGTGTGACGAGAAAATTGCCGCCCGCCGGAAGATTCGTGAATGAATAATTTCCGCTTCCATTGGTCAATGCGGTTGCAGATTGCGAACCGTTTAGTGTGACCAAAACATTTGCAAGCGGCAACGCATTTTCCACAATCTGTCCGCTGATTGAAACATTCGCGGGAAGTCCGCCGTCGTCGTCGAATATTGTCAAAACTGCGTTGGTTTGCGTTCCCAAAATCGCTCCGCCGAGCGGATTTGAAATCGAGACGAAAACGGTTTCGTTTGCTTCGCCGTTTGCGTCGGAAATTATCGGAATATTGAACGATGTGCTTGTTTGTCCGTCGTTGAAAGTTGCGATTCCGGTCGTTGCCAAGTAATCGCTGCCGGCGGTTGCCGTGCCGTTTGAAGTTGTGTAGTTTACGGCAACTGTTCCCGCCGAACCGTTTGTTCTGGTCAGCGTAATTATGGCATTCGGCGAACCTTCGGCAACGCTGTAAGTCGCAAAAGCGAACGCTATTTTGCCCGCATTATCGTCATCCAAAATCGTGCCGAGTGCTTGACCGTCGTTGATTGTCAGATTTGTCGGTGTAGCAAGATTGACGAAAAATGTCTCGTTAATTTCAGGAACCAAATCGCCATTGACCGTAACGGTCGCGGTTTTCAAAACTTCATTCGGAGCAAAATTGACCGTTCCCGAAGTCGCCAAATAATCTTGCGTGGCGGTTGCTGTGCCGTTGGCTGTTGAATAATTTACGGATGTGCTGTTGCCTGACGTAGCCGAAAGCGAAACATTAAACGTAAATGTTATGCTGCCTTGATTGCCTTCCAAGATCGAAACATCGCTGATTGAAACGGTCGGCGGCGGATCATCATCGGTAATCGTAAATGTATGTGTGGCAATGTTTGCGACAAACGCTCCGCCGTTCGGATTGCTCAAAATTGCCGAAAATGTCCGCGAAGGTTCGTCTTTCGTGTTATTGATAAGCGGAACGAAAATCGTTTTTAATGTTTCGCCGTTGAGAAAAGTTACTTGCGTGTTTGTGGTTGTGTAATCTGTTCCGGCAACTGCGGTGCCGTCTTGCGTTGCAAAATCAACCGTAATTGTTCCGCTTGCACCATTTACGCGATCGATCGTAAATGCGGCAACGCTCGAATTTTCCGCTCCCGAAGAACTTGAAACATTAAAAGAAACATCGCCCGGATTATTTGTCACGGTCAAACACGTCGAAAATTCTGATGTATTTCCCATTGAATCGGTGGCGGTTGCGGCGATAATTTGCCCGACGGAAAGCGGGATTCCGACAAAATTATAAGTTACATTTCCAGCCGCATTTGTTGAAATACTCTTTGAGCCAAGCAGTGTTTTTCCTTCGCCGTTGCCCGACGCATCGCACGAGGCAACTTGAAAAATATCGGCGATATAAGTTTGATTCGGCTTGCTGTTTAATGTTCCGTAAAGCTGATTCGGCGAGGCTTTGAGCAATGTCGGATAATTTTGCAAACCGTTCGGTCCATCGTCTGTGTCGCCTAAATCGTTGGTATCTACACCGTTTGCTCCGATTAAATTGATTCCCAAACCGCCGTTTGAATAAATCGAATTGCGGCGAACGGCAACATTGATATACGCCGCCGGAATGCTGACACATTGCACAGTATCCCACGCCAAAACGCCGTTGATTCCGTTATAGGCTATGATGTTCGCAGCTCCCGAAATCGCCGCGTCTGCTCCGATTCTGACGTTTGCCCCGCACTGTGCAACGAAAACGCCGGCAGAGGCATTGCCGAGGTTCACATCGCTCGCGTTCGTCCCGATATAATTGTTAAAAATATCGACACCTGTTGAATGACCCGTAACCCAAATACCGTTAATGCTGTTGCCGCCGATGATGTTTACAGATGGAGCATTATTAGCGAATCCGATGCCGACGTTGTTCGCTTTCACGACAACGCCGCTCTGCGTATTTGGTATCTTAGCAGTTGTCGCGAGATTCACGCCGATCTTATTGCCTTCGACGCGGGTTCCGTCAGCACCAGCCTCAATCGTGATGCCGTTTACGTTTCCCGAAATCAAATTTCCTTCGCCCGCATTGCTGCCGCCGATGTAGCAATTATTAATAGGAAAAGCGTTGATGGTGAAAAGCCGAACGCCGTCCAACGAATTGCCGATTGCCGCCGTGCCGAGTGCATTTGTGCCGATTCGATTGTTTTGAACAATGGTAAACGACATCGCCGATTCGATTCCGTTGCCGTTATTACCCGAAATTACATTGCCGTCAAACGTGCGTGTGCCGCCGATTTGGATAGTTCGATTACCGAGTGCGGTTAAATTTATGCCGTCCAAAACATTGCCGACATCAGCCGTTCCACCCGAATTTGTGCCGATATAGCTGTTTCTAATGCTGACATCAACGATTGGTGTATTGTTAAAAATTCCGTTCGCACCGTTGCCGGAAATTATATTTCGATCAGCGAGTGTCGGCGGCAGAGACGCACCTGCAAATCCGAGTTCGTTGCCGACTTCAATTCCTAAACCGTTTTGCGAACCCGGACTGTCTTCGGTGGAAATTCCGTTGAGCGTATTGCCAATCGCCGCCGCACCGAAAACATTAATCCCGATATAATTATTCACAAAAGAAACGGTCGAATAAGTGTAATCGGAACGGCGAAGCAAGACACCGTTTTTCCCATTGCCCGAAATAATGTTGCGTTCACTCGCCAGCGGTCCGCCGATGGTTGAATAAGCAATTGCCCGATGCGGTTGATAAAAAATACCGTTGCCGTTATTCGGGTTGGCGTTGATGCCAAATTTGTCTGTTCCGATATAGCTTCCCGTAACAAAAAGGATGTTATGTTCGCTTTCTGTGCAACCGCCGGATGGACAAACAGCTTCGATTCCGTTTCCGCCAAAGCGGTTTATAATCAACGCTTTAACTTCAAAAGTGCCGATCCGATTGGTCAAACCGTTTGCCGTTGCACCGGCACTTGCACCGTTTAATTCAAAAAGCGGCGTTCCGCTATAACCTGCCATTGTTGTTCCATCAATTATTAAATGATAAGTAATATTGGGCAAAGCCGATGTCAGATTTACGGTTCGCACGACACCGCCCGAGATATTAAAATTGATGACGTTCTGAACTCCGCCGAGACCTTGAGCAGTATTTGAATCAATAATTGCTTGACGCAAACTTCCCGCACCCGAATTGTTGACGTTTGTAACCGTAAAAGTCGCGGCTTGTAAAGAAGTTGCGTTGAGCAATAAAAAGCCGAACGCCAAAAAGCACAATAAAAAAGTGCGATTGATTGAATAAAAGTTTTGTATATTTAACATAAATTTATTTTTTTTACTGCCTGACCGGAACGCGGACACTCCTGTCCGCACGGACGCGAAAGCGTTCGAGAAGTCTTTGCATTCACTCTTGTTGAGTGTTACCAAAGACAGTTAGCGTTTTGCAAACGCTTGCAGACAAGAGTGTCTGCACTCCGGACTGGAACGCGGACACTCCTGTCCGCACGGACGCGAGAGCGTTCGAGAAGTGTTTGGTTCCATTCAAATTGAAGATAACCAAAGACAGTTAGCGTTTTGCAAACGCTTGCAGACAAGAGTGTCTGCACTCCGGACTGGAACGCGGACACTCCTGTCCGCACGGACGCGAAAGCGTTCGAGAAATGCTTGGCTAAATTCAAGTTGAAAATAACCAAAGTTAGTTAGCGTTTTGCAAACGCTTGCAGACAAGAGTGTCTGCGTTCCATTCGCCGTATTTGTTTCGTCATTCGGTTAATCGTTCGTTTTTTAATCGATAACTGTGTTAAAGTTATGTTTCTTTTTTAACCTTTAACAAAGTATTTCTCGAACGCTTACGAGTTTGGATTTAAACCGTATTAAAAGTCCTTAATTTCAAGGTTAATTTTTCCAAAAGTTTCCGAAACGCAATGAAATCATTGGTAAAAAACAACTTCCGGTTCGACGATTTTGAGCTTGACGGCACGAAACGGCTTCTTTTTAAACACGGAAAACCCATTTCGCTTAATCCGAAGACGTTTGATTTATTAGAAATTTTGGTGAAAAGACGCGGCGAAATTTTAAGTAAAGATGAATTGCTGCAAACGATTTGGGAAGGGCAATTTGTCGAAGAAAGCAACCTTACTGTTCACGTTTCAACACTCAGAAAAACTCTCGGCGAAGTTCGCGGCGAAAATCGTTTTATTCTCACAATTCCGGGTAAAGGCTACAAATTCATCGGCGAAGAAATCGAAGTTGCCAACGAAATCACGTTTGAAAGCCAGGAATATTCTCGTTATTCGATTGCGGAAATAGTTGAAGACATTGAAAACAAGCAACTTACCCAAAAACAACCAAGCCGAAATTTTTCTTACTTTTACCTTTTACCTTTTGCCTTTTTACTTCTACTCGGCGGTTATTTTTGGTTTCGCAGTGAAACCCGAAAAGCGGTCGTGCCGTTTACGCAGATGCAAATTCGGCAATTAACCAATAACGGTAAAGTCGAAATTGCCGCACTTTCGCCCGATGGAAAATTATTTGCGTATGTAACGGACGATTTTGGTAAAAAAACTTTATGGCTTGGGCAAACAGAAGGCGGCAACAGTATCCAACTTCGTCCGCCAAATGAAACTATTTACAGTTCGCTGGCATTTTCACCCGAAAACGACAAACTTTATTTTCTAATCCGCGATGAAAACAATGAAAATCCGACGCTTTTTCGGATGCCTGTTTTGGGCGGTGCGTCGGAAAAAATTCACGAAAAAATCAACAATTTTGCTCTTTCGCCTGACGGC
>JANNVK010000086.1:0-11278 GCA_031414415.1 Acidobacteriota bacterium | reverse complement strand
TTTCAATAATTTAATTGGGGTCAATAAAAACGGGCAACCGCTGGGCAATGCATCTGATGGAATTAGGATTATCTCAGAAAATATCAGAGTTTTTGGCAACACGATTGCAAACAACGGTCGAAGCGGCGTTTATGTTTTCAGTAACTCAACGAGTATTGTGGTTAAAAGAAACCCGATTCGTTTTAATTCGATTTATAACAACGGTGGGTTGGGCATTGATTTAGATGCAGACATCACAATTCCGATTGAACCCGACGGCGTTACGCCAAACGATTGTCTCGATGTGGACGAATTAGCAAACGGATTGCAAAACTTTCCGCTTCTCACCGCACCTGTTTTTAATGCCAATGGCTCGGTCAGTCTTGACGGCGGTCTGCAAAGCAAACCTGTAACCAGATTTGTCATTGATTATTATTCAAATGCAACCGCTGACCCAACCAATTACGGCGAAGGCGAAACTTATATCGGTTCGCAGATAGTTAATACAGACAGCGATGGTCAAGTCGGCTTTGAATTTACGTCATCTGTTCCGGTTGCCTCAAACGTAAAAATCACCGCAACGGCGACTGATGTTGATGGCAACACGAGCGAATTTTCCTGCTTTGCGGGACAATGCACAGGCGGCACAGGCGGTTTGACGAAAGCCGAAATTCTAAAATTGCTTGCTCCAACGTGTCTGACACCAATCGTCGTCAACATCAACACAGACGAACCCGACACCAGTCCGGGCAATGGAATCTGCGATGTTGATACGGGAACTGTCGGTTCGCAATGCAGTTTGCGAGCGGCAATCCAAACTACAAATGCAACAACCGGATTCGATTTAGTAAACTTCGATATTCCCGGCGGCGGCATCCAAACCATCGCCCCGACGAGTGCTTTACCGCCAATTACACAACAAGTTTTTATCGACGCGACAACTCAGCCGGGTTATGTAAGTTCTCCGATGGTTGAAGTTCGAGGTGATGCGGCAGGTGCAGATACTATCGGATTGGGTTTTGCACCGGGAACTAACGGTTCGGCTGTTATCGCATTGGCAATCAATCGTTTCAGCTATGGAATCGTAATTGCGAGCAGCGAAAACAGGGTCGAAAAATGCTACATCGGCTTGGATGCGAACGGAATTGCCGCCGGAACATTTGGTGGAGCCGTAAACCAAGTCGGTGTAGATATAGTTACAACATCAGCAAAAAATAATCGCATTGGAGGATTTGGAAATTCTGAAAATATTATTTCAAATAATAATATCGGGGTCAGAATAACTCAAAGTGCGTCCGGCAATAAAGTTTTCGGAAACAAGATCGGGACAAATGTTTTGGGAACAGCGGCAATTCCGAATAGATTTGGAGTGTTCATCAATTCTGCGAGTAATAACACAATCGGCGATATTGTCAGCGAAGACGGCAATTTGATTTCGGGAAACAGTTTGCTCAGCATCTATCTTGGAAATGATGCGTCAAACAACAGAATTATCAACAATTTAATCGGCATAAAGGCGAATGGAACAGAAGTTTTGCCAAATGGTGATTACGGCATTTACCTTGAAACTCGTGCAACTCTCAATACAATCGAACAGAATGTTATCGGTGGTCATAATCTAAACGAACAATCGGCGGGAATTGCTTTTGCTCCCAATGCCGGAATTGGTAATGTGGTTGATAAAAATGCGATTGGCGTGACGGCACTCACCGCAACCGCCGCGATTCCTAACAAATACGGAATTGCAAACTTCTCCGACGGACAGATTATCGGCACTCAACCGGGCGGAAATGTTATCGGTCATAACACAAAAGCGGGAATTTGGATTTCATCTACAACCGATCCGGCAAATCCGATTGCGGAAAATAACATCGTTCAATACAACAAAGTCGGCACAAACGGAACGGGCGATATTGGCAACGCAGAGTATGGAGTTTGGATAAACGGAGAATCTCAAAACAATACGGTTACCAGAAATATTGTTTCAGGGAACGATGTTTTCGGAATTGCAATTACTGATGGACCGAGTTCAAACACAATCAAAGAGAATTTTGTCGGAACAAACACAAGCGGGACTTCTGCCATTAAGAATGGTCTCGGTATATGGGTTAGACAGGCGACTAATAACGCGGTTGAGTCAAATTTGGTTTCGGGTAATGATATCGGAATGATAATCGGCACAAACATCGGGTTAGGCGAAACGGCTCAGTTTGTTAAGAAGTTTAACGAGAATTCACCTGTTAAAAATGGGTTGCCGTCTTATACTTCCGAAAATCGAATATTCGGAAATGTTGTCGGACTCAACGCCACACGCAATGCGGCAATTCCAAATAACATAGGAATTGCTGTTGGCGAAAATGCACGAAATAATTTTATCGGTTCAACAAACGGAAATTACAATTTCATTTCCGGTAACACTTCAACTTTGGGTTATGGTGTTTTTCTCGGAACAGTTTCCGCAAACCCTGCCGAAGATATTTTGCCGCAATTTAACACGTTTCAAGGAAATCTGATTGGGCTATCGGGAAATGCTCAAGCGACCATTGCAAACAAAGTGGGTTTTATCCTTGTGCAAGCGACCCGTAATTTAATTGGCGGGGACACAAATCTTTTAGCTAACACGATTGTCGGCAATACTAACGAAGGTCTTTTGCTGGATTATGGGACGACAGGAAATACTTTTCTGACAAACTTTGGTGGTGTATTGCCGCCTGGATTTGGCGGATTATCAAATAAAACGTCAACAGCCTCGCCAAGCGGCATTAACTTCGGCAACGGCGGCGACGGAATTTTAATCACCAACGGTGCAAGCAGAAACACCTTCGGCGGTTCAACTCCAAATTCCGGTTTGGTCATCGGCAATAACGGCGGAAACGGCATTGCACTTTCGACAACTGCGGGAACAGGAAATTCTTTCGGAGCAAACAGAATTACGGGAAATACACTGCTCGGTATTGACATCGGCAATAATGGTCGGACACTGAACGATCCGGCGGACGCAGACAGCGGACCAAATAATCTGCAAAATTATCCGGACATAGTTTCAAAACAAATCGTTAATAATGAACTGATAATTGGTTTCAGAGTTGATTCTGCACCAGCGAATTCGGCTTACGGCACAAACGGAATTCGTGTTTTGTTTTATAAGTCAGATGCTTCGGGCGAAGGCGAAAGGTTCTTGGGTTCGGGTTTTTACACGGTTGGCGATTACAACGGTTCGTTGAGTGTGAAAACCATTAATTTGGGAAACATCACGACGCTCGGAATTACTGCAAGTGATCCGCTAACGTCAACGGCGACTGATGCTTCGGGCAATACCTCGGAATTTTCACCGGCGTTTGCTCCAACTGCCGCTGATGCTTCAATTGCGGGAAGAGTTTTTGGCTTAAACGGTCGCGGTTTAGCGAGAGCGAGAGTTATCTTGACTGATTCAGATGGAATAATTAGATATACGATGACAAATCCGTTTGGTTATTACAGATTTCAAGAAGTTGAGAGCGGGCAAGTTTACGTTATCAATGCGACAGCAAAAAAATATCAATTTTCTCCACAGGTAATCACGGTCAATGAATCGCTTGATGGAATCGACTTTTTTCCAAATCAGCAAAAACGATAGAGACAAATTGTCTTCGATTCCTCACTTTTACGCCGCTAAGTTAGCCAATAGGAACTTAGCGGCTTTTTTTTAAAAAATTTGTCCGACTTTCAGCAAGTCTTACGCATATTAAATTGAACAGCTTATTTAGTTTAATTTTATCGAAATGGAGAAGAATAATGAGTCAAAACACTGGAAGCATATTTTGCAAATTAGTAGCGATTACTTCAGAACAATTAGAAGGTAAAAGCACGGGAATTGGTCAAAAAACGGGAGCAATGGTGATAGTTGATATTGTGAATAATGAAGGCGAAGAGAATCGTCTCGTGATTTCACGAGCTATGGACTTTAATCTTGAACTTGGAGATAAAATCAGGTGTGTTGCTGGGCGAGCACTTGTGATGATAAATCAAAGTGTAGAAGCTAGTTCACATATAATTGTTGAATCGTCAGCAAATTCGCACTCGGCAAATTATCCAAGTTTACTTGAAATTACCGGTTCATTAGCAAAAAATCAACGATTAGGAAAAGCTCCGAGACGGGCAATTGGTGACATTGGGAACGCAATCAAGTCGGCTGCGGCAGCAACTAAAAAAATGGCTTTGAATGCACAACGATAGATATAATCCGAGATTGCACAGTTGAGATTTTCGGTTGTTTTATAAATCTGACTTTTGCCAACAAGCAACAGTTTAATGAAAAATAGATCTCCTAAAATTTCTGACATTTTGGCTTTCAAATACTTAAATGCGTAATTTAGGTTAACTTTATTGCTGTTAAAGCGAGTTATGTTTCATGGAAAAAGAAATAAAAGATTTTTGGCAGTCTCATCCTTGCGGTGCAGAATTGGTTGGTGATTTGTCGTCTGAATCAAAAGAAACTTACGAAGATTTCTTTAAACGCTATGACGATTATCGTTATCAGATTGAGCCACATATTTTAAGAAATATCAATGAAATTGATTACAATAAAAAACGAGTTTTAGAAATTGGTTTAGGTCAGGGTGCAGATGCTGAGCAAATTATTAAACAAGGTGGTATTTATTCGGGAGTTGATTTAACGGAAGAATCAGTTAAAAGAACTAAAATGCGTTTTTCACTTCATAATCTTTCGTTTGAAGAAGTTAAGCATGGTTCGGTTCTTAATTTGCCTTTTCTTGGCGATAACTTATTTGACATTGTTTTTAGCCACGGTGTTTTACATCACGTTCCTAATATTAAAGCAGCAGAGAAAGAGATTTTTCGTGTTTTGAAACCTGAAGGGAAATTGATTGTCATGCTTTACGCAAAAAAATCTTTAAATTATAAATTTTCGATTAGTATTTTTCGTCGATTGGGTTTACTCATACTTTATTTTTTGCGAATAAATATTGGCGGCATTTATCAAGAACACCTAAAGCAAGCCAAACAAAAAGGAATCTGGAATTATCTAAAAATGAGAAATTTTATTCATGTTAATACCGATGGATTCTCCAATCCATATTCGAAAGTTTATTGTCTTTCTGATGTCGAAAAAGACTTTCCAAATTTTTCCATTGTCCAATATCATCAAGAATTTATGCACGCTCCACCGCTTAAAGTGAAGTGGCTGCGATTGGAAAAATGGTTGGGTTGGCACTTGTGGGTTGAGATGAAGCCTAAAGCAAAATAGATTAGCACCAGATTAGTTTTCTTTGACTTGGGTGTATCTATTTAGAATTTTTCGTAGTTTGGTTAAATTAATTTGTTAATTTTCAGTTTTTAGTTCTATAAAATTAGGGAGATTTAAAATAATGTCAAAAATAATCGTCTGTTCAATGTCGCTGTTTAATCACAAAGAGTTGCTACAACAAATTGGAATACCAAAACAAGCTGGAAAATCCGCTTTGTTAAACATTTTTCACGCTTTACATGATACTTCAGAACAATTGATTCTGACAACACACCAAAGAATCAATTTGCAATTTGGTGATAAAATTACGTGTTCTAGCGGATTGGTAATGGTTGTTCTCAACACAAGCACATCAGTTAGAAACTTTTTCCTATGCCCAAATTTACCACTACGAAGTTTGCCGAATATCGAAAAATTTAAAGTCGTACTAGAAATCAATGAGGAAACAACAAAATCATTGCCAGTTGGAATCAAAACTAATCTTTTGCCTTCAGAAAATATACGGAGATACGGTGGTGGCTATCAAAATTAAAGCATTAAAGATGTTGAATAGATAGAGGCTGTAAAAAACTATATTTTTATTAATAAATTCGAAATAACATTTCAAAAGATGATTTGAATAAAACCTTAATCAAAAAGACACGAGAAAATCAATTTTTCGTGTTTTTTTTCGTTGTAAAAAAGTTTTATGTCTGACTTTTATTAAATCTTACGCATATAAAGTTAAGAACATTTAATTAGGAGATTACTATGATAAATAATGCAATTTTGATGTCTGAACATAAAAACCGTTTTTGGCGGCGGATTGCGACGGGAAGAGTCTCAATATACGATTGGCACTCGGTAATCGTCGCCGTGTTCTTTACACTTTTTTTTAGCTTTTCAATTTTGCTCGGAACCGCCAATTGTCAGCCGTCCGTCAGCAGCATAGGTAATTCGCAGTCGGCAATTCTTACCGCCGGCGGTGCGAGCAACAAGATTGTCATCTTTTCTGATCCGCTCAACTCGCCCGCAACTCAGACTTTCGTTCCAGGTCTGCCAGCCAATGTGAGTCCGCACGGGCTCGCTTATGTAGGCAATGACCTTGCACTAATCGGAGATTTCGCCAACTCAAGGATTTTTGTTGTCAAACCCTCCGTTGCTTCGCTCGTTGCCACCATTCCGACTACTGTTACGGGCTATAACGGCTCTGGAACAATCGCCTCGCCACCACAGCAAAATTTTGCACTTGCAATCGGAAACAGCAGTAGTCTCAACGTTATTCAGGCACCATTCACGGCATCATCAGCGATTACATCTGTTGCATTGCCGGGTAGTGTCCAAAATTTTCAAACGCAGGCAATCGTATTTAACTCTTTCGGACGAGCATTCGTGAGACATTCGGCTGGAATATCTGTACTTGATGCTCCATATACATCGGTTGCCTTCACAATTACGATTCCTACCGGATTGTTTGCCGCGATTGCAATCTCGCCGGATGGAAATACTCTTCTGGCAACGGGTTCAAGTGGTATTACTAATATAGTCTTCATTTACAACGCTCCGTTTAGTGCCACATCGGTTGCCCAAAATCTTGGCGTGGTGAGCGGTGCAGCCGGAATAAAAGTTTCGCCTGACGGCACAAAGGCAATCGTCGTCAGCTCAAGTCTTCACGTCGCATCAGCGATTTCCGCCCCGTTTTCTAGTGCGTCAAATGTCCAGTCGCTCCCGTTACCTGCGGGTATCAACGGTTTTGAAGATGTCGATATTAGCAGCGATGGGCAGTCTGCAATTCTGGCTGGCAGAAGTAATACAGAGCCCGCCGTTTTATTGCGTGCTCCGTTTACGAGTGCAGGGGTTCAATCGTCAAACCTTCCTATCAATGACCCAAATCCGAATCGGGGTGGCGGTGGCGTGCGTTTCAGACCGATACCGACGGTTGTTCCGACAAATTCCGCCGAATTTGATTTTGATGGCGACGGCAAAACCGACATTTCAATTTTCCGCCCAAGTGTCGGCGAATGGTATTACTTGCGAAGCGGAAATGGTGCGGTTAATGGAGCTCAGTTTGGTGCTGCTTCCGACAAACCGGTTCCGGCTGATTACACAGGCGATGGCAAGACAGATATTGCTTTTTTCAGACCTTCAAGCGGCGAATGGTACATTTTACGAAGCGAAGATTTTAGCTTTTTCGCGTTTCCGTTTGGTTTAGCAACAGATATTTTAACGCCTGGAGATTTTGATGGTGATGGCAAGGCTGATGTTGCGGTTTTCCGACCATCAAACGGCGTTTGGTATATCAATAAATCGACTGGTGGAACAACGATTCAGCCGTTCGGAACCAATGGTGACCGACCTGTCGTGGCAGATTATGACGGCGATGGAAAGTCTGATATAGCTATTTTCCGACCGTCAGTCGGCGAATGGTATTACCTTCGAAGCAGCGATTCGCAAGTCCGCGGAGCACAATTTGGAGCGTCAACGGATAAGACTGTTCAAGGCGATTACACCGGCGACGGCAAGGCAGATTTCGCGTTTTTCAGACCTTCAGAAGGCAGATGGTATGTGCTTCGAAGCGAAGATTTTAGCTTTTTCGCCTCGCCATTTGGAGTTTCAACCGACACGCCAACCATCGGCGATTATGATGGCGATGGCAAGTTTGACCAAGCAGTCTTCCGTCCATCAAACGGAGTTTGGTATGTCAACAAATCAAACGGCAGCGGAGTGACGATTCAACAATTTGGTGTCGGAACCGATTTGCCTGTGCCGAGTTATTATCTGCCGTGATTCAAATGCGGCTTGGAACTTTTGCATCGGGTCATTCACATTACCCGATGCTTTTTTGTTTATAAATCACCTTTTGAAAAAAAATTAAATCTTAAATGCCACCAAATAGCTTGCGAGAATATGCTATAAACATTCATCCAATGTTTTTCATTTCTTTTAAAAAGCAGATCATTTTACTGATTTTGTCGGTGGTTTTAGTGTTTTTTGCCATAAATTCAGTTGTGTTTGCCCAAGGTTATCGCATTGACCGTTGGACAACCGATGAAGGCTTGCCGCAAAACAGTATAATCAATTTGATTCAATCGCAGGACGGTTATATCTGGGCAGCTACTTATGGCGGAATCGTCAGATTTGATGGCGTTCGGTTCAAAGTTTTTAATCGTTCAAACACGAAAGGGTTGGATGAAAGCCGTTTTATCCAAGTAGCTGGAGATAAAGCCAGGCGAATTTGGTTTTTGTCGGATTCGTTGACGTTTATCAAATATGTTGATTCTTTCAATTTTATCCGCAATTGCGATTATTGCACTCATTTTTTACCTTCGTATTTCGCAACTGAGAAAAATTGCTGAGACTCAAACCGAATATTCCAGACGCTTAATCGAATCGCAAGAAGCTGAAAGAAAACGAATCGCATCGGAACTGCACGACGGATTGGGGCAGAGCTTGGCAATCATTTCAAATCGGGCAGCGATGGGGAAAAACAATCTAAATGAACCCGAAATAACTCTGCGTGAGTTTGATGAAATTTCCCAAAATGCGTTGGAAGCGTTGGACGAGGTTCAGCAGATTACATCCAATTTACATCCGCATTATTTGGAAAGATTAGGCTCGACCAAAGCGTTAAAAGCAATGTTCGCAAAACTTTCGGATGTGATCGAAATAAATTCCGAAATGATTTTACTTGACAACATTTTCCCCAAAGACGCAGAAATCAACGTCTATCGCATCGTGCAGGAATCAATCAACAACATCATCAAACATTCGGACGCTTCGGAAGCTGAAATAAAAATCACGAAAGCCGAAAACGAAGTTATAATCACAATCAAAGACGACGGCAGAGGTTTTGATACAACTAACTTCAACGCAAAAGGCATTGGACTTGGATTAGTCGGATTGCGGGAACGAACCAAGATGCTCGGCGGTAAAATTTCAATTAATTCGAGTGTTGGAAACGGGACGGAAATTAAGGTGAAAGTTAGAGTTACAGGTTAGAGTTACGCATTTATGCGTGATTCAACTTGAGCGGTAAAAACCTAAATTGAAATCATTCAACGTAATTCACGCCTGAAGGCGTAACTCTAACAATAAGTCAACTTGAGCGTTAATCTTTGTGTTGAGTTTATGCTAAAGTAGTTCACGCATAAATGCGTAACTCTAACGGTAGCGTAACTCTAGCGAAATATAACAAAATATGTATGATTGGCGAAAAATGAATGATGATCAGCGGGCGGAAGTTTTGAAACATCGAAAGGCACAGAAACAACCTTGGCACGCACCGCCGCATTGGGATTATGAAGGCTTTGTGCGGTTTATTGTAACAGCCGCTTGTTACGAACATAAGGAGATTATTGGTTATAATCAGCAAAGAATCGCCCAATTTGAAAATGATTTGGTGGAAACCTGTGGAAATTTTGGAGCAACTCTTTTTGCTTGGTGCGTTTTGCCAAATCATTATCATATTTTGGTTCAAACGGATAAAATTAGAGAGTTTCAAAGCGAGGCTCTCGGAAAATTGCACGGCAAAACATCTTTTCAATGGAACGGCGAAGACAATCAGCGAGGCAGAAAAGTCTGGTATAAATCTTTTGAACGTCCGATGAAATCAAATCGTCATTTTTGGGCAAGCGTCAATTATATTCACAATAATCCTGTTCATCACGGTTTAGTAGGTAAATGGCAAGACTGGGCTTTTTCAAGTGCAAGCAACTTTATCGAATCTTACGGACGTGAGAAAACTATTGAGATTTGGAGAGAACATCCGATTTTGGATTATGGAAAAGATTGGGATATTTATTGATGTTAGATTTTTCGTTAGAGTTACGCCGATAGAGTTACGCATTTATGCGTGATCCAACTTGAGCATTGAAAATTCAAATTGAAACTACTCTACGTAATTCACGCATAAATGCGTAACTCTAACGGGAACTCTAACAAAAAATACTGGCTACTAAGTATAAAAAATACCTGTTTACCATAATATCCAACCTTTTCAAAACAACTTATCATTTTAATAGTGAAAGTTTTAATTCTCGAAGATAACCCAAAGATGCGACGGATGCTGACGGAATTTGTCGGAAATAAATTTTCTGAAATATGTGAATGTTATGACGGCGAGCAGGCGTTAGCATCCTACGCGGAACATTATCCCGATTGGGTTTTGATGGATTGGCAGATGCCGAAAATGGACGGCATTACCGCGACCCGCGAAATTATCGCTGAGTTTCCAACCGCAAAAATTTGTTAGGTTTGAGTTACGCATTTATGCGTGATAAACTTGAGCATTGAAACCTTAAATTGAATTTACGCAACGGAAATCACGCCTGAAGGCGTAACTCTAACGGAAATCACGCCTCAAGGCGGAACTCTAACTTTGTAACTCTAATTTTATGTAAGCATCGGAGAAAAATATGAAAAATAAACAACCCCCCGAAGACTTCAATATCTCGGATCAAAATACTAAAACAAACTTATTTAAAAATACTTCCAGCCGAACATTTACGATGTTTCTGCTGGCACTAGCCTTGTGCATTAGTGGTTTTACAATAACCGCAACGGCACAGCAAGACGGAAGGCGACTGCAGAATTCTGGCGATATCGCTTCAAAAAACGATTCGTCTGAAATTCCTGCGAACTCTCAGCCTGATTCACCGGAAGGTTTTGACGATTTTATTGGTACGGCGGTTTTGAATCCAGCACAGGGCAATTTCCAAATGTAGTAAATAGCAATTGGGCACAGACCTCGACCATCAATAACCCGCCGCTGTGCGGAGCAGGCTGCACCAGCGGAGTTAATGGTCCGCAGCAGGGAAGTTATTATGCTTTTTTTGGGGAAAATACCTCTGCTGAGACATCGTCAATCCAGCAAAACAATATTCGATTTTTTCAATCAAGCAACTACGTGTTGAGGTTTCAGTTAAAAATCTCTAGGGTAACCGCTCCATTTAATGCGAGCCTCACGGTGAAGATAGACGGAAATGTAATTCATACGATCACCGAGCCTTCGGTTGCTCAAACCGCTTATTCACAAGTTTTTGTTACAATTCCGCGTGCTTATCACGGTGGTGGGCT
>JANNVK010000085.1:0-2037 GCA_031414415.1 Acidobacteriota bacterium | reverse complement strand
AATCGCTGTCGGGCAACCTGAAAGCAGATTTGTCGCGTTGTTATTGTTGGTATCAAACTCACGATTACCAAATCGGTCATATTTAAAGACTTGGTTCCAATTAGGATTAGTTTGTCCTGTAACTGTTTCAACTGCTGATTTTAGCCTATTTAGCGAATCGTATGAATAATTTTGCGTTGCTGTAAAACCTTGATTTGTGCCAACTGTCGGGGTCGTAATTGTTTGATATTTTACGTTTCCGTTGTTATCGCTTCCGCCGTAATTAAATTCTAATTTAAGTAAATTCTGACTTGTTGCAGAACTTCCTAAGCCAATCACGGTAGGTTGTAACCTTGAATTATACTGCGTATTCTCAAACTTTCCGTTGCCCAAACGCATACTCGAAATCGCACCTACACTCGTGTATGTAAAGGCGTTAGCATAGTTTTGAAACGTGCCGTTCAATTTCTTGCTCTGAATTTGTTGTAAATCTTCGTCTGTTGTTTCGAAACAATCCTTTTTATACACCATCAAATAATCCAATTATCTTCATCTTCTTATTTCTTATTCCCAAAATAAACCCCATATCGGGACTTTTTATCGAGACAACAAAATAGACTCGATTCTCTTTTTTGACTTTTTTAACGTTGATATTCGTTTTAATAATTTCTATGTTTGTTTTGTATATTTTTTTGTCAACTTGATGAAAAATTAGTTTTTCAATTTCATGAAAATATTCAACCTGTTCGTCCAATTCCTTATTGATTTCAATTTTGCTTAAATCATTAAAACTGATAATTGATGATGAATTAGTTTTTCGAGTTACTTTTGATTTTAAATTGTCGTAGTTAGGTTTAGATACTTTCAAAACTTCGTAATCTGGTGCAGAATAAGGATATTTAAGCTCGGATTTTGTAATCGGATAGATGCCTATGTCCAAAAAATAACGCTGATATTCCGAGAGCCAAGTTATAGCCGAAAATTTCGAATTTATCTTATTCCCTAGTTTTGCTGGTATTTCCTTTAATAGACACTCACTTAAAACACCAGAGGATTCATCAAGTTCATCGCAACTTTCAAACGAAACAAATCGTCGAAACGTTTCTAGGATATTACGGTCAACAAAAACGCCTTCAACAAATTGTTGAACTGTTTTGTTTACGAGAGATTTTTCTTTATCACGTTTCAACATTTGTGTTTTTATGACACGATTGGTTTTAGAGATTTTGTAGCGGTGTTTCGTTGGCTTAACTCCAAAACCATTTTGACAAAAAGACGACTCTGCGAACCCTGCTAATAGAACCAAAATAACAATTACTTTCATTTTACGCACTCCATTTCAATTTTTAAACAATACAAAAAGTTAATAATATACTACGGTGTTGATGGGAGATCCCTTAACGGATTTGTTTGTCCATATTTTTGATTATGCCGTTCAAGATTGACAATTGGTTTCCTGTTAAATAGTCCACGCGTTCTTCCTTCGGAAGAACTAACATCGGAATTATAGGGCTCTAAGTGTCCTTCACCAATACCTAAATAATCAACATCAATATCTGCCGTTACTTTATCTTTCAAATAACTTATTTGAATGCTCGGCTTTCCTTTCTGCCTGTAGGTTCCATCTCCATCCAACACTTTTCCATCCTTATAAACGTGTGAATTGATTGAACTTCCAAATTCTGCAGAATCACCAAGTTTATCTAACGCATCACTCGTTAAGACGACCAACAACCGAAACTGCTCTTCCCCACCTTTACCTTTTTGCTCTCCTGTAACTTGTTTTAACTCAGAAACCAAAGAAATTGCAGATACTGTTTGCGTTTGGACTTTACCGTTTATCTTTATCTTTTTGCCTTTTGCATCTCTAACAGGCGTAGTTACAGTCGAATTTTCTAGAGCGTGAGTTACCGCAATAAATGTTCTTTGCTGGGATGCGTTCAATGAAGCCCAAACCTGATCGGCAGAAAGAGAAGTTCCATCGCGTTTGTTTTGCTGGTCAACAAGCGTTTGAAACAGCCGAGTTTGGTCTTTCGTAAAACTCGCTGGCAATTCACC
>JANNVK010000084.1:0-28306 GCA_031414415.1 Acidobacteriota bacterium | reverse complement strand
GGTGAATTGCCAGCGAGTTTTACGAAAGACCAAACTCGGCTGTTTCAAACGCTTGTTGACCAGCAAAACAAACGCGATGGAACTTCTCTTTCTGCCGATCAGGTTTGGGCTTCATTGAACGCATCCCAGCAAAGAACATTTCTTGCGGTAACTCACGCTCTAGAAAATTCTTTTGTAACACCAAGGAAAAAAGTTAAAAATCCAATAACTGGAAAGAAAGAAAAAGCACCACCTGTGCGTGCAATCACTTTGGTTTCAGGGTTGAAACAAGTTACAGGTCAACAAACTGGCAAGAAAGGGACTGAGCAATTTAGATTATTGGTTTCGTTGACATCAAACGCTGTGAGTCTCTTGAGAGCCTCGGAAGAATTTGAGAACGGCTCAACTGCTGGAATTGGGAAGGGACACATTTATAAAGATGGTGTCGTAAAAGAAGGTGTCGAAAATGTCCGACAAAAAGGCGATGCTCCAAAGATTCAGATAAGTTATGATGAAAATAATTTACTTGAAGCCGACATTGATGTCGATTACAGGCAACAAGCGAGTTTATTCAATCCGTTCCCAGGTGAAGGACACGGTGAGGTTTATAACTCGGACATTAATGCAGTAGGTCCTGAAAAAGCTGATGGAAAACTAATTAATAATCTTGAAAGACACAACCAAAGATATGGTGGTAAAGGAGGTAAAGAACACCCATTGAACAATTTACCTACTGGTGCCAATTAATATACAGGAGAAGGTTTTTATGAATTTAACAAGAAAAGTTTTTAATATTGCGATGGTTTTTATGATTTTTGCTGCGATGGGAATTAGCCAAGGAAATACAAAAGAAAAAGTAATTCAAAATAGTCTTGTCAAAGCTGAGATAGAAAACTGGCTCATTGCCTACACCAATACAATGTTTGTTGATATGAACCCGGGCGAGTCATTCAATACATATTTTTTTCTTGGGAAGTTTACAAAAGCGGAGTATGAAATTGGTCTTAAAGGGATGAATACAACTAAGAAAATTATGCCAAAAGGTTATTTAAAAAGATACCTTCGTCTAAATTTTGAGCGATCGTATTATGAACTATTTTTCTCAATGAGAACTAAAGGATTCATCGAAAACTTTACTCAAGCGAGTTTTGATAATAATGGATTTACAACGATTTCAAATATTGACTATACAGATTTACTGATGTTCTTATTAGAAAAAAATAAAATTTCCAGAGAGGATTTCATAAAGTTTTTTAAACAAGATTTTGGGATTATTACAAAAACTCAGACAGTCAATATGGAACGATTGTTTAATGATATTTTGATTGAAATTAAAGCAAAAATCAATAAGTCAAATTATGATGAAAATGTAAAACAAATCCAAAATATGTGGGAAATCAGAGACGACAAAGAAAATCCAAAATATTGTTTGGTAATTAACAAGTGGGCTGGCACATTTATTCTAGGGAAGAAAAATAGAAAAATTCAAGTATTAGATTTTCCTGCCGCTATTAATTGAATTTCAACAATTGCTGGGTTTAAAAGTCAGTCACCAAAGACGGAAAGAGACAAGTTATCCGCAGACGCGATTTCCAGCCGTTCGGCGAGGAAATCCAACGTGATATGGTTCAATTTAACTTGACACAAAAATCTCTCTATTTTCTACAATTTGGTTAAAGCTAAATCTTTGTTTTATTGATCCGTCCGCAAAGATCAAAAAGCAATTAATAAACCTAATGTGTAATTTCTCTTTACCAAATATTTACTGCACAGTCGCTGGCAAAAGCGAACCGCTCATATCTGATGCAAAGGCGTAACCGTCTTGAATATTTCCGATAATTCCGTGGAAAACGATTTCCGCTGCGTCTAAAACCAAGACTACATCGCCCGGGCTGTAAAGTTTGTGGTCTAGTTTAAATTTGATGATTCCGGCATTTCCAGATGCTTGGCTGACCGTTTCATATTCGAATGTGTTTACTTCAAACGTAATTGTTTGACAAAATGATACTTCCATTATTTTTCTCCAATACTACAAAGTTATTGATAGTTTAGCTTTTTGAGAGTTTAAAGTCCAAAGCGATTGCATCGTGATCTGAAAGCGGAACTCTTTCATTATTTTTCAAATTACCAATCGTTTTTGATTCGCCAATCTTTTCAATTCCCTTTCCGGCAAACCAATCAAGCCTTCCCGAAACCTTTCCGCCGACTTGTTTTGCAGCCCAAAATAAAAATGGAAAACACCACGCCGGAACCCAATCTCGCAGGTTTTTATTCGTTTCTTCGCTGTCCATATCGTAGTGCAAAGTGCCGATTCCTTCCTCATTAAGTGATTTATATTCAAAACCTTTCGATTCTAATTCGGAAAATAATCCACGCTCAAAATAGCGATCTGGATGCGGAAAATGATTTTTTGCAACACTTCTAATTCCCATCGCAATCCGCCGAAAATATCCGAGAATCGCCCGAGTTGAGGTCTGCGAATTAAATGTTGTCGTGTTCCAATCGCCGCCAATAATCGTCGACATATTTGGTAAAGTTTCGAGATGGTCAAGCACAATTTTCATCTGCAAATGGCGATGTTTGCGGCTCGAATGTGCATCGAGATGAAGCGTTACAGCACGAAAGTTCCCGATTGGATGTTCAATCTCAGCGATTAACGCACGCAAGCAACCGAGACGTTTTTCGGTGCCAAACATTTTGTCTTTTCCATTTGGAAGCGGAATTGCGTGTGCGTTTTTTATTGGAAATTTCGAAAACATCGCGAGTCCGTGAATCGAATTCGTGTTTTCGCCAGAAACATTTGCTTCAACACCGCTGCCTTTTTGCAATGCAATATAAACCGTTGCGAAAGCGTAGTTTAACTTAAGATTCTGGGCAATTTCGCGAGCGACATTGCGATTTTCGCTCCGTGCCATTCCGCAATCGAGTTCGGTTAGAAGCAATAAATCTTTGTTCTTGAGGTCAGCGTGATTTGTTAAAGCGTTGAGAATTCCGTCAAATATTTTTCCACGTTCAATGTTCCAAGCGAGTGCAGAAACGTGTTTCGCAACAGCAATTTCCTCTGCAAAATTCTCTTGAACCACGGCATTTAAAACTTCTTCAACTTGCGAACGAATTCTTTTATAAATTTCGGAATTCTCCAATTCTTGCGTTGTTTCAAATTGCAAAAGCTCAGGGAAATATTTATTTAAATTGTGCTCAAGAATCGAACTGGCTTTAGTTTTCAGGTTATCTGTCTTAACTTCATCTTTCATCCTTCAGATTTCATCCTTTAACTAATCGTCATATCTTTCTTTAATCGGAGCAGTGTCAAGGAAATCTTCAGCAAAACGGCGACGATATTCTTCGAGAAGTTCTTGAACTCGTTCATAATTTGGCGAATGAACAATCAAGCCAACGTGGCGTTTTTTATCAACGCGATAGACTATTTCTTCATCAACATAAGAAAAAGTGTCCGGCTTTTCAATTTTTGCCAAACAAAGAGCAACTCCAGCATATTCCTTGCGAATTTTTGGCAGTTTATATGGATTTTCTTTGTCAGAAAGTTCGAGTTTTGCCCATTCACGCCACAAACTAAATCCATTTGCATAGTCGTGAACGTTTGCAATATAAGCTCCGCCAACTCGACACGCAACCTCCAAAAGATAAAATTTTCCGTCAACCGAACTTCGCAAAAATTCAGCGTGAGTAACACCTTTATCATATTCAAAAGCTGTCAGCAATTTAACATTTAATTTCTCTAACTCTTTGCGTTCTTTGGAGTTATATTTAACCGTCGAAGAAGTAAAAACTCCGCCACCGTGTGCAACGCTAAAAGGCGTTGTGCCATATTTACTGACACCGCAAGCCAAAACTTTACCTTCATAAACAATTGAATCAACATGAAAAACATCACCTTCGATAAATTTTTCAATCAAAAATTGTGATGGATGATCACGCCAAGTGTTTCGATTATCTAAGTCGTGCAAAGCACTCCAAATCTCTTCATTTGTCTGACATTTACGAATTCCAAATGCAGAAACTTCGTTTCTCGGCTTCACAATCCAAGGTGCAGGAACATCGTGCAAATATTTTTCTATATCTTCGGCGTTAAAACTTCCAAGAAATTCGGGACACGGAATTCCGTTTTTCGATGCAACATTTCGCATCGTCAATTTGTCGCGAAATCGAGTCGCAAGCGATGTTTCCATGCCCGCAATTTGCAAATGTTCGCGAGCCGTAGCCGCAACCAAAACGTCAAATTCATCAAGCCCAACAACTTTATCAATTCGCGTTACTCCAGCAACATTAACAACCGCACGGACGAAATCTTCAGCACGAGCGTCATTTTTTACAGTTTTAACATCTCGCAAACTCGTCCAAACCCAAGGTTCGTCTAGCAACTTTTCTTTTGTCACAAGAGTTACAACCCAACCAGACTCGTGACATTCCTCAAGAAAG
The DNA here is from genome assembly GCA_031414415.1 of Acidobacteriota bacterium. Classification (GTDB taxonomy): domain Bacteria; phylum Acidobacteriota; class Blastocatellia; order Pyrinomonadales; family Pyrinomonadaceae; genus JANNVK01. The sequence goes on along the minus strand of JANNVK010000084.1, from coordinate 23,887 downwards.
TCATTTCCCTTAAACTCGCTCGCAATTACAACAATATTTTTACTGTTAGTCATAACAATTTCTAATAATCTCCGCAGAATATGTAGTTTTTCAAATTTATTACTTTTAAAAAGAATGTCATAATTTATTGGTAAAAACAAGATTAGTATTTTTTTACGCTTAAATATTTAAGGCTTAATTATGAATGGAATTGAATTAACTGATTTATTGTCACATCTCGTGATTTATATTGTTGTTTTGCTCCTCGCGATTTCGGCTCACGAAGCTGGACACGCCTGGATGTCGTTGAAATTTGGTGATGACACAGCATATTCACTTGGTCGCGTGACACTCAATCCGATTGCTCATACTGATCCGATTGGAACACTTTTAATTCCAATTATGAGTTTTATTTTTGCAGCCGCGGGTGGAATGCTAGCTGGAATTCCACTACTTGGATGGGGAAAACCAACTCCTGTAAATCCACGCAACTGGAAAAGTTATAAACTCGCAAATGTGATGGTTTCCGTCGCTGGCGTTTTAGCAAATATTTCAATCGCGATTGTTAGTTTAATTATTTTGAAGGTTTTGGTCGTATTTGGTGTTTTCAACGATGAAGCGTTTCGTGTTGGAATTGGTGCTCCAATCCTGATTTTGTTTAACTACTTGATTAAATTGAACATATCGCTTTTCATATTTAATCTTCTACCTTTTCCGCCACTCGATGGAAGCAAAATTTTATCAACATTTTTGCCCGCAAGTTTTCAACCGGTTTTTAACATACTTGAGCAATATGGATTTATGATTTTGCTTTTACTGATGTATTTCGGCATTATTCGAGCAATTACATCGCCGATTTTTAGCCTTTTTGATCAATTTATATTTAACTTTCTCAAATGAAAAAACGAATTTTAAGCGTAGCACAGCCAACTGGCGAACTCCATCTTGGCAATTATATTGGTGCGTTAAAAAATTGGGTTGCATTGCAGGAAGAATACGAAAGTTTCTTTTGCATTGTGAACTTGCACGCAATCACGCTTCCGCAAAATCCGGCTGAATTGCGACAAAAGACCCTCGATTTGGCTCGCGTTTATTTGGCTTCGGGAGTTGATCCATTGCAATCGACCGTTTTTGTTCAATCTGATGTTCCGCAACACGCTGAACTTGCTTGGGTTTTGAACTGCGTTGCACGAATCGGCGAACTCGAAAGAATGACGCAATTTAAAGATAAATCGGGCGGCAAAGGCGAAAAAGTCAGCGTTGGTTTGTTCACATACCCGATTTTAATGGCGGCAGATATTTTGCTTTATCAAGCGAATTTAGTTCCAGTTGGGCAAGATCAAAAGCAGCATTTAGAGTTGACTCGAGATTTAGCAACACGTTTTAATCGTGATTTTGGCGAGACTTTCGTGATTCCAGAGCCTTTTATTCCAAAGGTTGGAGCGAAAATAATGTCGCTTTCCGAGCCATTGAAAAAAATGTCGAAATCTGATGAAAATCTCAATGCGACAATTTTTCTCAACGATTCGCCTGACACGATTCTCAAGAAATTCAAAAAAGCTCAAACGGATTCGGCAACCGAAATTGTTTTCGATGAAAATCGCCACGGCGTAGATAATTTGTTGACAATTTATCAGGTTGTAACCGAAAAATCTCGTGAAGAAATCGAAACTCATTTTAGCGGAAAAGGTTACGGTCATCTAAAGGTAGAGCTCGCCGAAGCCGTAATCGAATATCTACGACCATTTCAAGCCAAAATGGCGGAAATCGACAATGCTGAATTAGAGAAACTTCTAGAACTTGGTGCAGAAAAGGCAAGAATCGTTGCAAGTGAAACACTTTTGAAGGTTTTTCAGAATACTGGGTTGAGGTAATCATTACAACAATTGAGATAATTTTTACATATTTGAACAATTTGCGATACACTTAGAATTGAGTTGAAAATATATGGCAAATCACATTATGAGGAATCCTGAAATTACAATTGAATCTGCTAAAACTAGAAAAACAGCTATTGCTCAGTCTGTCTCTCCTTTAACGAAAACTGTTGTCTCTAGTGTAAAAAATTCTCAGACTTCAGTATCTGATAAATTGACTCTTCGAGCTTGGAAACATACTTATTCAAATCGTGGAAAGAATAAAGATTGAAAATGCCTTTAATCACATTCGACACCTGTATTTTTATATCATATCAGCCGTCAAACTTACCGCAAGGATTTCGTTTAACGGCTGTTGTTTTACAGGAATTAATTGCGGGAGCGAACGATGACAAAGAAGTGAAATATTGGAACGAGGTTCGCCGTGCGAGAGAAAAAGATGGAACACTTCTCGTTCCTAATGGCGAAGATTGGTGGTTTGCAGGGAAAGTTTTGAACTCACTCCAAAGAGCATTGAGAGGTAGAAATGGTGGAAAAATTCCTAAGTCAGATGCTCTATCAATCCAACGAATTACCAGAGACGTTTTAATTGCTAGAACAGCAAAAAGAGCAGGAGTAATTTTAGTCACCGACAATACTAAAGATTTTGAATTAATAAAGAATTTTTGCAATGTAAAAATCATTACCGGTAAAGAGTTTTTCCAAATTACTTAAACCATATTTTATCTTTTTTAATCAGGATTTGAATGAAAATTTAATGAACTACAAAATTACAATCTACGAAAAACCTACCTGAACAACCTGTCGCAATCTTGCATCGCTGTTCCGTGAGAATGGTATTGAAGCCGACAGAATCAATTATTTCAATGAGCCTTTTACCAATGAAACTTTCCGCAATCTATTGAATAAATTAGACTTACAGCCGTTTGATATTTTGCGGAAAGCTGATGCAAGTTTCAAAGAATTAAACCTTTCAAAAGAAACTCCGTCCGAGAAAATTATCGCTGCAATCGTCCAAAATCCTAATCTTTTGCAGCGTCCAATTATTGAAATCGGTGACAAAGCTGTTTTGGCACGTCCAATTGAAAAAGCATTGGAATTGATTAAAAGTTTAAATGTTAAAAAGTGAAAAAGTTGCATGACCAACGAATAACTTTGAAGAACTCAAAACATCTTAAATTAATGTAAAACTTTCCCACTTTTTCACCTTTCCACATTTAATATTCTTGACTTTTATTTTTAACGTGATAACCTGCATTTAGATTACATTTAATTATCTTTACTGGAGGTAGATAACTTTTATGAATGCAGAAAGCGTAACAATTTTTGACACAACCTTGCGAGACGGCGAGCAATCACCTGGTTGTTCGATGAATTTGAAAGAGAAAGTTCGGCTTGCACGTGAATTAGAAGATTTAGGTGTTGACATACTCGAAGCAGGTTTTCCGATTGCCTCAGAAGGCGATTATTTGGCGGTAAAAGCAGTTTCGGAAGAATGCCAATATGTAACAATTGCCGCACTTTGCCGAACTGTTGAAGCCGATGTTTTGCGAGCGATTGACGCACTCAAGAAAGCAAAAAAATCAAGAATTCACACATTTATTGCCACCTCTGACATTCATCTCGAATACAAATTAAAGAAAACTCGCGAGGAAGTTAAGGTTATGACGAGAAATACGATTCGTCTTGCCAGCCAAAATGCTGATGAAGTTGAATTCTCTGCCGAAGACGCGACCCGTAGCGACATAGATTATCTCTGCGAAGTGTTAAATATCGCGATTGAAGAAGGTGCAACAGTTCTAAATATTCCAGATACGGTCGGGTTCTGTCTGCCAAACGAATACGCAGATGTTATTAAAACGATAAAAAATCGCGTTGTTGGAGAGAGAAAAGATATTATTTTGAGCGTTCACTGCCACAACGATTTAGGTTTGGCTGTTGCAAATACTTTGGCGGCGATTGATGCCGGAGCAAGGCAAGTTGAATGCACGATTAACGGAATCGGCGAACGTGCGGGCAATGCGGCGTTGGAAGAAGTTGTGATGGCTTTGTCGGTTCGATCAGATAAATTGCCTTACAAAACCAATGTTAAAACAACAAAGCTGTTTCCCGTAAGTCAGTTATTATCTTCAATTATAAGTTTTGGTGTGCAGCCTAACAAAGCAATTGTCGGATTAAACGCTTTCGCCCACGAAGCCGGAATTCATCAACACGGTGTTTTGAGTAATCCTTTATGTTACGAAATTATGACTCCGGAATCTGTTGGAGTTCCAAAAACTGAAATCGTTTTAGGTAAACATTCCGGCAGACATGCACTCGTTGCACGCTACAAAGAACTCGGCTATCAATTTGATAACACACAACTTAACATTGTTTATAGCAATTTTGTCGCACTCGCGGACCGTAAGAAAAAAATCTATGATCAAGATTTACTTTCGTTAATAGTGGCAACATCAAATCAATCAATTGCGGCTTAATTTTAATTAAGTCACAAATAATTATTCAAAAATATACTGCAAAATCTATTTTGGTTTTCGTCATAACATTTCATCGTATTTTTCTAATATTCAAGTCAAAAAATTTATGAGTTTTCCTTACACTTTAAGATTTAACGGAGGCAACAAACATTTTAACGAGATTTTGCATCTGTGGTTTGATTTTCTTAGCTTTCCTCCGCCGAAGGGAAAAACCAATTGGAAAGCTCTCGGCGGATCGTTCACACGAGAAACAGAAGAAGCAGTCAAAAAGTTTCAGTTGAGTAAAGGATTTCCTCTGCAAGGAAAAAAATTAGGTGAAGTCACGTCCGTCGAATGGATGTATCTCGGGCGTGAGGTTGGTTACAAAGCTTGGGATCCTGCAAATTACGAATGTCTATATAAAGGAAATTGTGTTTCATTAACTGAAACAATGAGATTTCTAAAACAAATAGGCGGTTATGGCGGAAACAGCTTGTCAGGCGGAATCAACATTCATGGACCGACATTTCTGGAAATGTATGCAGAGGAATTTGGCGGAATTGAAGGAAGCACCTTACGAGGATTAGGACAGTTTTTAGAATTCATGAGAACTGACAAAAACTTGACAGACATTCGTCATGTAGCTTATATGATGGCAACTGTTTATCACGAAACAACATACACTTGGCGACCCATTGATGAAAAAGGGTTTGGTAAAGGAAAACCGTATGGAATTACAAAGCCTGTAGAATGTGGAGGGAAGACTTACAATAAAATATGGTATGGACGTGGATATGTGCAACTTACGGGCGGTGGGCTATATAAATTTGTCGACGAAAAACTTCAACTAGGATGTAGTTTGGTTGATAATCCTGAGAGAGCAAAAGAACCTGAATTGGCTTACAATATTTTATCTAATGGGATGAAAAACGGTTGGTATGTTCCAAATCAGAATCTTAGCAAATATTTAAGTGGAAACACTTGTGATTATAATACTGCAAGAAAAATTGTGAATCCCAATGATTTTGATACCTATAAACCAATTGAGGGTTACGCGAAGATATTCGAAGCAATGTTAAGAGCAACAATGTTTAGGTAAAGGCTTGTATGAGAAAATTAAATTATTTTTTGATAGCTTCATTCTTAATCACCTTAACTGCTTGCAAAGAACAAACTGCAAATGGTCAAACAGTTGTATCTAATGCATCTGAAACCCATACAAATTCTAATGGTTATAATTCGTCTGATAAAAGTAATACTACAGGCAAATCAACTTCGGCTGAAAATATAGTTAAAAAACCGATAGAAAAACCATATAAAAATGTTATCGGATTGGAACATCAAATTAATCGGAATGCGAAAGACATGCAAGCCCGTTTGAAATTGAATAATATTTTAAAATGGGGAAATCAATGTAGTAGCGATTTGCCTGATAATGAAGTTTCAGACCCTTGGAAGCAAGACCCCAAAGTTGGTCACATAGAGTTTTACCCTCTTACTGAAAAAAATTTTATAATACAAATAATGTGTGATAACGGAATGTATAACCAAAGCTATTACTATTATTTGTATAAAGAACAGAAAGTGCTTACGGTAGAACTGTTGGATTTTGAGATGATTGAGTTTTTCACTTCCAAGTTAGGAAAAAAAAATATCATCAGAAATATAACAAATCTTTCATATTCAAATCCGATGTTTGATGAAAAAAGAAATCTCTTGAAGATGTATTTCAAATCTACTGGTTATTCGGGACACGAGCATACATATAAATTTGTAAATGGAAAAGCCCTCTTAATAGAAAGAACAGAAACCAATTGTGACCCTGATCCGCGTTCTATTTGCAATCCAGTTAGACAAAACTTGACAAAATTAAGAAAGAAGGCAAAAACTGCACACAACTTTGATTTTGATTCGAAATAGAAATTTATATAAATCGCCATATTACTTTCGGTTATAAGAACAATTCAGTTAAAAAACTTGAAGACAAATTTTATAGAACTTAAAAACAAATTATGAGTACAAACACACATTGAGAAAAAACGGTTGGATAATCCGCCGTAAATCCTTAGCAAATATATTACGGGAAATATTTATGATTATTACAACGCAAGAAATATAGTTAATACCGCCAATGATTAGGCAACAGAAATAGAGAGTTACGCGAAAACATTTGAAGCAATGTTAAGAGCAATAATGTTTCGATAAGGAGTTAATATGAATCGTTTTATCCAGCGATGCTTCACTTTATTTTTCTTTTTTAGCTTACTTGCGTTTTCGACTTGTAATGAAAGTAAAGTAAATGGACAAAGTAATTCGTCATTCAATAAATCTATCAACAATCAGGTTTCTACAAAATTACTTTCTGAGGAAATTAAAGAAGAGAAAAAACAAAAACCATTTATTGGAGTAGTCAATTTAGAACAAAAGCTAAAAAAGGAAGATTTAAATGTTGAAGACAGGCTAACTACAAAGAAATTACTTAGATGGAACGATGTATGTAATTTAGATACTGACAAATATTTCGTTAACGAGAACAAAGCATCTATGAATTTTCATATTCTTGGCAAAAAAGAGTATTTGATTGAAGTTATGTGCCAAGGAGGAGCTTCAAAAATTGGCTATTTGTTTTATTATTACAACGAAAAAAAACTACCGCCTACTGCCAGCCTACTCAAATTTGAGAGATACGCGACATTTGCCGAGAGTAAGAATATTGAGAAAATTATTTCTTATAACCTAGTTGGAGCGGCAACATTTTTAAGTAAAACTAAAAAATTAAAGTTTTATGATGGAAGCGAGTCAATCTTTTCTTTCAAGAATGGCAAATCAACTTTGGTTGAATTGAGTGTAAAAATAGACTCTGAATCGGATAGGTGGAAAAAACAGAATCTAAAAAAATTAAAGAGGTCGGTGACAAAAACTAAAATTGTTAATGCCTTTGACTAAAATCTACATAAAGATATTTGAGGCAATGTTAAGAGAAACAATGTTTCGATAAGGAAATAGTATGAGAAATAAGTTACAAATTCTAAGTATAATGTGTTTGCTTATCCAGCTTAGTAACTCGTGCAATCTTAGTAACTCGTGCAATGATTCTACAACATACGGACAAAATACTAACAGACCAATAAATGGTTCAACTAAGACAATAGTTAATCAAACAACCAAAGAAACCAATTCAAAAGCTCCGATTAAACAGACAGTTATAAAACCATTTCTTGGAACAACTAAATTGAATGGAACGCTCAAAAAAGAGAACCTTGAGTGGAAAGACAGACTCGTTATGTCAGAAAAGCTAGGTTGGAAAGGTTTTTGTAGTTTTGATGAAGAAGAGAATGTTAATGACCCTCGTATTTGGTTTAATTCATTGGGTGAAAACAAATATGTAATAGAAGTTTTTTGTAATTCGTCCGGTGCTTACAATTGGGATTATCTACATTACTATTACGATGAGAACAATTTGTCTCCTCACGCTGATTTAATGAGTTTTGAATGGTTTATTCAAGATGAAGATGAAAATAAAAAAAACTACATTAAACATGTTTCTTTTAACCCATACGGTAATTTCGCATTTGACGAAAAAACAAAACTGATTAACAACACTTTCAAATCTACAGGAGCAGCACAATGTGGATGGGAGGCAAATTATAAGATAGTGGGCGGCAAAGCAGTATTGATTGGAATGAGAGCTGAATGGAATTGCCAATCGGGAACCGATTTTGATAATTGGAAAAAACTAAATTTAAAGACATTACGATTGAACTCAAAGAAAACAATTTACGATAAATTTGATGACTGATTAAAATTAAAGTCAGTTGTTCAAAAAAATAATCATATTTTATGAAAATTACGGTCTTGGCAGGCGATGGAATTGGTCTTGAAGTCACAAAAGAAGCGGTAAAAGTTTTGAAAACTGTTTCCGAAATTTATGATTTTCCGATTGAATTTTTACATGAACTCATTGGTGGTGCGGCTATTGATGCGACTGACTCGCCTTTACCACAAGTTACTATTGATGCTTGTTTGAGTTCAAACGCCGTATTGCTTGGAGCAGTTGGTTCACCTATATATGACCTAAACCCGCCCGAAAAACGTCCTGAAATCGGGCTTTTGAATTTGCGTCAATCGCTCGGCGGTTTTGCCAATCTGCGTCCCGCAAAAGTTTATAAATCACTTGCCGACAGTTCGCCATTGCGTCCCGAAATTCTTGGCGATAATACCGATTTTCTGATTGTCCGCGAACTTCTTGGCGGATTATATTTTGGCAAACCACGCGGTTACGAAGAAAATAATGGCGACCGAAAGGCTTATAACACAATGCACTACACGGTTTCCGAAGTCGAGAGAGTTGCCCGAATCGCTTTTGAAACCGCACAGATTCGTTCAAAACGTCTCGCTTCGGTTGATAAAGCAAACGTGCTTGAAACGTCGCGTTTGTGGCGTGAAACCGTTAATAATGTGGCGAAAGATTTTCCTGATGTAGAGTTGGAACATCTTTATGTTGATGCCACGGCGATGATGTTGGTCACAAATCCGAATCGTTTTGACGTGATTTTAACGGAAAATTTATTTGGCGATATTTTGTCGGACGAAGCGTCGGTTTTGACAGGTTCGCTCGGAATGTTAGGTTCGGCGACAATCGGCGGAAGTGTTGATTTGTACGAACCTGTTCACGGTTCGGCTCCTGATATTGCCGGACAAAACATCGCAAACCCTTTCGGTGCAATAGTTTCCGCCGCAATGATAATGCGTTACACGGCGAAACGCGAAGATTTGGCGTTGGTGATTGAAGACGCAATTGAACAAACTTTGGAGCAAGGTTACAGAACAAAAGACATTGCTCGCGGGAATGATATAATACAAAAATCGACACAAGAAATCGGAGATTTGGTTGTAGGCAATCTCCGAAAAAAGATTAATTAAACGTTTAAAACAAAAAATTAATTAAACATTTTAAAACATAGGAGTAAATATATGAGTACGAAATGGACGTTAGCAACATCGCTTGACACTTTGAGAAGACAGTTAAACTTAAAATATCCAAAACGATCAAAACGCGAGGACGGAACCGTCGGTGACACTTCGCATCAAGCAGCAAAATCAGATCATAATCCGAACGCAAAAGGACTCGTCAATGCTTTTGATATTACACACGATCCGGTTGATGGTGTTGATTGCGAAAAACTTCGCCAAGCATTATTTATCACGCAAGATATACGTGTCAAAGAAGTTATCTGGAATAAAATGAAGAAAGATAAAGGAAAGTGGAACTGGAGACTCTTTAAAGGAACAAACACGCATCAAAAACACCTCCATATTTCTGTGACAGATATTGGTGGTCAAGATGCAATCGAATGGGATTTGAAAGATTTATAATGTGTAGAATCGTGAAAAAGGAAAAGAAGTTAGCCACAAATTAACACGAATTTTCACGAATTTTTTAATGTAATAAATTTGTTCTAATAGTTTTTCTTACTCGTGTTAATTCGTGAAATTCGTGGCTAAAATGCTTATGTCGGATATTATTAACAAAGATCATTCTAATCGGACATTTAGTTGTGGAGTCGTTAATAAAGAAGAAGAAGTTTGCCACGAATTAACACGAATTTTCACGAATTTTTTAATGCAATTGATTGGCTTCTTCTGTTCTAATAGTTTTTCTTATTCGTGTTAATTCGTGAAATTCGTGGCTAAACCTCTTATGAAAACTTTATACGACAAAATTTGGGATAACCATATCGTCCATCAAGAAGACGGCAAACCTGCTTTGCTTTACATTGATCTTCATTTGATTCACGAAGTTACAACGCCGCAAGCCTTTGAATCGCTTAACCTTGCGGGCAGAAAAGTTCGGCGACCAGATTTAACTGTCGGAACAGTTGATCACGCGATTCCGACCAAAGATCGACATCTTCCGTTTCGCGATAAAGTTGCAGCTTTGCAAGTTGAAACACTCCGAAAAAATGTCGCAGAACACAACATCAAACTTTTTGATATGGGCTCGTTGGAGCAAGGAATCGTCCATGTTTTTGCACCTGAACTTGGGTTGACGCAACCAAATATGACGATTGTTTGCGGCGATTCGCATTCGGCAACTCACGGAGCTTTTGGTGCGTTGGCGTTTGGAATTGGCACTTCTGAGGTCGAACACGTTCTCGCGACCCAAACTTTACAACAGCGTAAATCAAAAAATTTGAAGATTCAGGTTGATGGAATTTTGCCTTTTGGAGTCACCGCAAAAGACCTAATTCTTGCAATCATTGGAGAAATTGGCACAGATGGCGGAACAGGTTTCGTCATTGAATTTGCTGGCGAAGCTGTCCGAAATCTCACAATGGAAGGCAGAATGACGCTTTGCAACATGGCGATTGAAGCTGGTGCGAGAGCAGGTTTGGTTGCACCTGATGAAACAACTTTCAATTATATTCGCGGAAAACGCTACGCACCAAAAGGCGTTGATTTCGAAAAAGCGGTTGAATTTTGGAAAACTTTACCGAGCGATGAAGGTGCTTTTTTTGACAAAACGGTAGTTATCAATGCAAGCGAACTTGAGCCTTATGTTTCTTGGGGAACTTCACCCGGAATGGTGACCACAATTAGCGGAAAAGTTCCTGAAATTACTGAGTTTGTTGGTGAAAACGAACGTCGAGGTTTTGAACGGGCAATTGAATATATGGGTTTGCAACCATCGCAAAAAATTACAGACATACACATAAACCGTGTGTTTATCGGAAGTTGCACTAATTCGAGAATAGAAGATTTACGTGCGGCGGCGGAAGTTGTCAAAGGATACCAGGTTTCTGAAAAAGTTAGTGCGATGGTTGTTCCAGGTTCGCAAACAATAAAAAAACAAGCTGAAGATGAAGGTTTGGCAAAGATTTTCTTAGATGCTGGATTCGAATGGCGAGAATCTGGTTGTTCGATGTGTCTCGCGATGAACGAAGATATTTTGCTCCCAAAAGAGCGTTGTGCATCAACTTCTAATCGAAATTTTGAGGGCAGACAAGGCAAAGATGGCAGAACTCATCTCGTTTCACCATCGATGGCGGCGGCAAGTGCGATTGCCGGAAGATTTGTCGATGTCCGCGAATGGAAATTCAACCGCTAAAACAAATACATTTTTGCCACAGATTCACACGGATAAACACAGGATAAAGACGAAAATATAAGAATGTAAAATCTCTCCAAACAATGCTTTATGTTGCTTTTATCTGATTTCATCTGTGTCAATCTGTGGTAAAAATTGTATTCGTTTTTAGCTGCTTGCTTATAACTTCTCGATTATTTATCTAATGCGTAATCTCGGATAAATTCTCTTCTGTTATCTCAACTCAGACTGTGGCAAAATAAAACAATGAGCGAATCACAAAAAAAAGCTGAATCGTGCGTTATGGTAATTTTCGGTGCAACCGGCGATTTGACCAAACGCAAACTATTTCCTGCACTTTATAATTTAGCAAAACAAAACTTTTTGCCTGACAATTTTGCGATTGTCGGAGTTGGTCGGCAAGAAATGCTGACCGACGATTTTCGCACAAAAATACTTGACGAACTCAAGCAATTTGTCGGCGAAGGAATCGACGAAAAATTGCTAAAGTGGTTTGAAGAAAGAACTTACTACACTGGCGGTGATTTCGACGATGATAAAATTTTATTCAAAGACATCAAAGAATTACTTGTCGAAGTCTGTGAAAAACACAAAATTCCGGAAAATTATTTCTATTATATGGCAATTCCGCCAAGCCTTTTTGCAAACGTTGCGGCGAAAATTGTCAAAAATGGTTTGGGCAAAGAAGAAGACGGAAAATGGCGACGATTTATTTTTGAAAAGCCTTTTGGGACAAGTTTAGAATCGGCGAAAAAACTTAATTCTGACATTTTGAAGATAATTAAAGAACGTCAAATTTATCGGATTGATCATTATCTCGGCAAAGAAACTGTTCAAAATATTTTAGTTTTTCGTTTTGGTAATTCTATTTTTGAGCCGATTTGGAATCGAAATTATATCGATCACGTTCAGATTACAGTTGCGGAAAAACTAGGAGTTGAAGCACGCGGAAATTATTACGACACAGCCGGAGCATTGCGAGATATGATTCCAAATCATATTTTTCAACTCGTTACGCTAACAGCAATGGAACCTCCAGTTTCGTTTGAAGCAGACGCAGTTCGCGATGAACAAGCAAAAATTTTGCAAGCAATTCAGCCATTTTCAGAAGAAGAAGTTTTGACGAAAACGGTTCGCGGACAATATGACGCAGGTGAAACTGACGGCAAGCAAAATATCGCATATCGCAGCGAGCTTAATGTTCCAACTAATTCAAACACAGAGACTTACGCAGCTTTAAAACTTTCGATTGACAATTGGCGTTGGGCTGGTGTGCCATTTTATTTGCGAACCGGAAAGCGTTTGCCGGCAAAGGTTTCTGAGATTGTAATTCAATTCAAAAAAGCACCATTCGTCTTGTTTCGCGAAACTTCAGTCGAGAAACTTCCAACCAATCGCATCGTCATCCACATTCAACCGGACGAAGGAATTACGCTTCATTTTGGTGCGAAAATTCCGGGTCCGATTGTCAATATGGGTGCGGTCGATATGGATTTTAACTATGTTGACCACTTCGGCGAGCATCTTTCGACCGGTTACGAACGTCTGCTTTTTGATTGTATGATTGGTGATGCGACTTTGTTTCAACGTGCCGATATGGTCGAAGCAAGTTGGGCGATTGTCAATCCAATTTTGGATGTTTGGAACGCAATTCATTCACGTTCTTTTCCTAATTATAACGCCGGAACTTGGGGACCAAACACCGCAGATGAACTTCTCAACAAAGATGGTCGTCGCTGGAAAAACTCTGAATAGTAAACTCTGAGTAACAAATTATGAGAGAAATTTTAATCGCCAAAGATTTATACAAAGTTGCGGCTGAAAAATTTATTGAAATCGCGAATGATTCTATTGCGAAACGCGGAAAATTTACCGTCGCACTCGCTGGCGGTTCAACTCCAAAGGCATTGTATCAACTTTTAGCAACCAAAAATCTTGCGTGGGAAAAAGTTATTTTCTTTTTTGGCGATGAGCGAAATGTGCCAATTAATTCAGTTGAAAGCAACTTCAAAATGGCTAACGAAACTTTGTTTTTGCCGCTTAACATCAATCAAAACAACATTTACCGATGGCAAACCGAACTTGAAACACCAAAAAAGGTTGCGGAAAGTTATGCAGAAAAAATAGATAAATTTACACAAACTTTTGATTTAGTTTTACTCGGAATGGGCGACGATGGACACACGGCTTCGATGTTTCCTTATTCGATGGCATTGAGCGAAACAAAAAAATCCGCACTTGAAAATTGGGTAGAACAACAAAATTCGTGGCGATTTACAATCTCATTTCCGACTATAAACAATGCTCGCAACATAATTTTCCTCATCAAAGGCGAGGAAAAATCCGAAATTTTACGCAACGTCTTGGAAGGCGAATTTCGTCCTGAAAGATTGCCAAGCCAGCTTGTAAAACCCGAAAACGGGAAGTTGCTTTGGTTGTTGGACGAAAACGTGGCAAAATTACTCACGACTTATGGAAATTGAGATAGCAATTGCAGCTTTAATTCTTTTGGTGCTTCTTTTTTTGGCGACAATTGATATGGCTTTTTCGCAACTTAGCGATATTTCGCTCAGAAGACTCGCCTCAGATATTGATCAAAAATCTAATATTCTTGAAATTTTAGAAAATAGACCAAAGTTTAGATTTGCAATTTCAGCGACGATTCAAATCCTCTTAATTGTTTTTGCAATCTTGGTTACGCACATTTCTTATCGGTTATTAGAAACCAATACCCAACTATATTTGGCATCAATCACAGTTTCGCTGGCATTAGTTTTTGTTTTTCGACAATTTATTCCTCGCCTCATAACTTGGAAAACTCCAGAAACAAAACTTCTCACATTATTGCCGATAATTCGCCCTTTTTACGGATTTTTGTCGATTTTGGCTGATCCGTTTCAGTTTTTTGTGCCGCAAAACGATTTGCTTGAAAACTCAGTTGTGCCATCAAGCAAAAAAGATTCGGACGACGATGACGATAACGACGACGATTTGCAGGCTTTAATTGAGGTTGGTGAAGCCGAAGGAATTATTGAAGAAGACGATCGCGAACTGATTGAAACAATGGTGGAATTTGGCGATACGCGAGCGGGCGAAATAATGACTCCGCGAACTGAGATTTGTGCAATTCCAAATACTGCAACAGTTAGAGAAGCTCGCGATTTGATGTTGGAAGAAAAATATTCGCGACTTCCGGTTTATAAAGACACGATTGAAAACATTGAAGGCGTAATTTACGTCCGTGATTTATTGCAAATTTGGGCGGATGGAAAAGAAAATTCGACAATAGATTCGCTCGTTCGCGATTTGTTTTTTATACCTGAAACAAAATTAGTTGACGAACTTTTAGAAGATATGCAGCGAAATCATGCCCAAATGGCGATTGTTGTCGATGAATATGGTGGCGTTGCGGGTTTGGTTACTTTGGAAGACATTGTCGAAGAAATTGTCGGCGAAATTGAGGACGAAGATACTGAGCAAGAAGAGGTTATCGAAATTATCGAAGGCGAAGGCGGAAGTTATTTTGACGTTCTTGGTTCAACTGAAATCGGCAAAATTGAGCGTCTTTTTAATATGGAAATTGAAGATGATGACTTCACAACGCTCGCTGGTTTAGTGATGAGCGAAGTTGGATATATTCCCAAAAAAGGCGAAAACTTATCAATGCGAGGATTGAAAGTTGAAATTCTAAACGCCGATGATAAGAAAATTCACTTACTGAGATTAACCAAAAATCGTGATGAAAATGACAACTAAAACTGATGAAAAGGTTTGTGAATCTTGCGGAGAAACTTTCTCTTGCGGAGCGAATATTGGAAAATGTTGGTGTTTTGAAGTTGAACTAAGTTCCGAAACTTTGGAAAATATCGCCGAAGAATTTGGAAATTGTTTGTGTGAAAATTGTTTACAGTTAAAAAACGCCAAAATATAATTTTATGAAATTTATTGCTGAAGTTAATAACGAAAAGCACGACGTTGAAATCAAAAGAGTTGGCGACTTAGTTTTCGCGGAAATTGAAGGTCGCAAATATGAACTCGAAGCAACTCAGCCGGAATCAAATGTCTGGCTTTTTAAACTTGGAGGCAAAATTTTTGAATGCCACGTTGGACAAGATAATAACGTAACTATTGGAAACAATGAGTTTGACGTGAAATTAATTGATCCGAAAAGACTTCGCGGCTCAGGTGTCGGTGATTTACTTGCTGATGGAATCGCGGAAATACGCACTGCAATGCCAGGTAAAATCGTTAAAGTTTTAGTAGAAATCGGTGAAGAAGTTGTCGCCGGCGATGGTGTAATTATTGTCGAAGCGATGAAAATGCAAAACGAAATGAAAGCTCCAAAAGATGGAATCGTCAAAGAAATTCGTTTCAATGCCGGCGAAACTGTTAATGCCGGAGATATTTTGCTAATTGTAGAATAATTCGATATTTATTGCTTAATTCTCAAAAAAACTCTCAAAAATAGTAGATATATTAACCACACAAAGTAACAAAAATTGTCACTTTTTGTGGTTTTTCTTTATTTCAATGCAATCATAATCTAGCCAAATGCTCATAAAATCATATTAAACAACCACTTAACCTTAAGACGAAGACTTTGGCACAATAAATGCAAAAGTAATTTTCTGGTGTTTCACCAATAAATATTTTTGTTTCTCGAGAAATCTCGCTGATGTAAGCTCAAATTAAACCAATTAAAATTTAATGATTCAGGCAATTTCAAAACTAAAATCAGTCCATTTTCTATATATATTTGCAATAAGTTGGTCTCTGCTTTTGCTCACTAGGTATATTCCGTTTGTTGCTCAACCTGAGTCTTTAGTTGGTTATTTATGGAAATATGAATTTGCGATTGCACTATTTTTGAGTTTTTTTTGCTTGTTTATTTTCAAAAATAAGTCGCTCGAAAGATTTGTTATCTTTGAAAAAAATGAATTCTATTTTGTAATTTTACCTTTGATATTTTTTTCAATCTTGAGTTTTTTGTCAATTTTTTGGGCACAATCTGAACGCCACGCTTTGCATCATTCATTATTATGGAGTTGTTATTTTGTCTTTTATCTTTTTGCGAGATTAATAGTTAAACATCCAAGATTATTAAAAACTTCACTCGTAAGTCTCGGAATTATTTTAAGTATTTTCACAACTTTGTGTTTTATTGAATATTTTGCAATTTCATTTGGTGCCGACGGTTCAAACATCGGATTTCGTTATAGTAAATTTTCCGAAATTTCGATTATTCTAATTCCAATATTTTTAATATCAAGTTTGAAAATAAAAGAAAACAAATGGCAGATTTCTATTTTATTTACAGTTTTATTTTGGCTACTTGTTCTTTGTTCGTTTGGTCGAACTCAGTTTTTAGTCGGATGTTTGTCTTTGTTGGTTTCATTATTTTTGGTTTACTACCTAAAATTTGAAAAAATAGTAAAAAATCAAGTAATAAAATCGATAGCGATACTTTTTTTGGTAACACTTTTAGTAAATTTATTTACGACTTTTTATTCTAATTCTGTTTCAACCATTTCAAGATTAACTGATAAAATTGATACCAGTGCTCAAGATAGTGCGAAAAAGTTTCGACCTTTAATGTTAGGCATTTCGTATCAAATGTTTGTTGAAAATCTTTTTTTTGGTGTTGGAGCTGACAATTATATTATTGATTACAAAAATGCAAGAACAACTTTTTCAGAACTACGCTTTGAAGAACCAATAATTGGAAACAGCGAAGATATTATTCCCGAACGCTCACATAATGAATTTGCACAAATTTTAGCTGAACTCGGCATTGTTGGCTTTTTATTATTCGCTTGGCTGTTATTTGGAATATTCAAATTGACGTTAAATCTCAGAAAAACTTCATCTCCAATTGGTGTTGGTTCAATAATTGGACTCTATGCGTTTTTAATTTGCTCGTTGGCGACTTCATTTTCATTTCGAGTTCCGGCAAACGGAATTTGTTTTTTCTTTGTTTTGGCAATCGCTGTTTCAAAACTTTCTAACAAAAAGCAAACTGTAAATCTGAACAAATTAACGCCTCAAATGCGTCCAATTTTGGCTTTTGCAGCATTCCTAATTTGTGTAGCAACTTTAGCTTTTTCAGCTACTCGCGGTGTTAATTTGCATTATGTAAATGCTTCACAAAAAACAGCTGACAAATTTGAAATTGAACAAAACCTAACAAATGCACTGTATTTTGACGAAAACGATGGACTTTCCAACTATGAATTTGCAAGATTTTTATCATCAAATAAACAATATCCTGAAGCCGCAAAATATTATAGAAAAGCAATAAATAATGGAATTTCGACATCGACTGCTTTTTTTGATTTAGCAAGCAATCAAATTCTGGCAAACAAAAATATTGAGGCTTCTAATTCGTTCGAAGAAGCAATAAAACTTTATCCTCGTTCAATTTTTTTACGAACAAATTATGCAAAATTTCTTGAAGAGAACAAAAACGTAGCTGAATCAAATGCACAACTTGTAATTGCTTATAAGCTAAATGAATCTGATGCAAAGAGTTGGTGGTTATTGCTTTCGAGAGATTTTTCGGTTACAAAAATTCATCAAGAAAAAGTTACTGAAACTATGAATTTACAACCAATTAATGGAGTTTATGCAGTTATAGATTATCAAAAGGAAAAATATCCGATGTCGATTTCTGTGCGTTAATTTATTCGATTTTTGGAAAAAAATTATATGAATAAAAAACAAAACGGTTTTTCATTAATAGAGTTATTAATTGTAATCGTAATAATTGGAACAATTGCAGCAATTGCGATTCCTAATTTAATATCTTCAAGACGGACAGCAAACGAAGCGTCGGCTATTTCTACATTAAATGTGCTTAAAAGTTCACAATTAACTTTTCAAACTTCAATGGGAAGAGGAAATTTTGCTACATTGCAACAGCTTGGAAATAGTGGATTTATTGATTCCGTAATTGGTTGTTCTGGTTCTAATTGTATAAAAAGTGGCTATCAAATCACACTTAACAAATTTGATACAGTGCCCAACATTTCAACTTCTTATTTTGACATCGAAACTGTTCCGACAAGTTTTTCAACTGGATGGTCTGGAACAGGAACTCGAAGTTTTTATACAAACGAAATTGGTATTATTTTCTATACAATAAGTGCAACAGCACCTTCAGGAACCAATGTATCTATTCGCCGCCCAACAACTGGATCAGAAATATCAAATTAAATTTGCAATTTA
The DNA here is from genome assembly GCA_031414415.1 of Acidobacteriota bacterium. Classification (GTDB taxonomy): domain Bacteria; phylum Acidobacteriota; class Blastocatellia; order Pyrinomonadales; family Pyrinomonadaceae; genus JANNVK01. The sequence goes on along the minus strand of JANNVK010000084.1, from coordinate 5,243 downwards.
ACAAAATAATCGGTTATATCTAGTAACACGCAGATATTTCAACGGCGTAATCCCAATCTAAAAAATGACTTCGAAAATTAATAATAATTTGATTATGCAGATATTTTCTGTTGCACGAAATACATTTCGCGAAGCTGTCCGCGACCGTGTGCTTTACAATTTACTGATATTTGCTCTGCTAATTGTTGTTGCGGCAGTAATTTTGGGTGATTTAACTGACGGACAAGAAGCCAGAACAATCGTCAATATGGGATTGAGTTCGATGTTGTTTTTTGGAACTTTTATCGCAATTTTTGTCGGTGTCGGGTTAGTTTCAAAAGAAATTGAAAAACGCACGGTTTATTCAATTTTTTCTAAACCAATTAGCCGTTCAACATTTATTGTTGGCAAATATTTTGGTCTTTGCCTAACGCTTTTAGTAAATATTATCGGTATGGGAATTGGTGTAACAATTGCTTTGCTTTATGTAAATGGTGGAAATCTTATTTTTGCGAGTTGGTATGCAATTTCACTTATTTATTTTGAGTTAGCAATTTTAACCGCGGTGGCGATAGTTTTTTCTTCTTTTTCAACGCCCACACTTTCCGCGTTACTAACTTTTTTTGTCTTCATTATTGGACATTTAAGTGTTGCATTGCGTGATTTAGGTGAAAATCTTGGCGGAACTTTTACAAAGTATTTCTTTGAAGCAATTTATTATATTTTGCCAAATCTTTCACATTTTAGTTTTATCACTGATGCTTCTCACGGCTTTAATCCTAATTTTAGTTATCTTGCGACCGCAATTGGCTATGCAATCGTTTACATCGCAATTTTGCTTATAATTTCCTCCGTTATTTTTGGTCGCCGAAACTTCAAATAAGTCTTATGAGCAATAAAAATCTCTTATTTTCGATAGTTTTAGTTATTGCAGGATTTTTGGCAATCTGGCAGGTTTCTAGTAGTTTGGAAAAAAAACGACCGCAACTACCGCAAGAATTTGAAGATGCCGAATTAACATTTAAAAGTGATACTTTAGCCAAATACAGCCTCGGTTTAAATGGACTTTTTGCAGATTGGTATTGGATAACTTCGCTCCAATATCTTGGGAAAAAAGCTGTTCAAAACAAAGGCAATTTTCAGATTGATGATTTAAAATCTTTGAATCCAAAACAACTTTATCCGCTGCTTGAAGCCGCAACAAATTTAGATCCAAAATTTGTTAATGTTTATTCTTTTGGTGCGATTATTCTACCCGCAATTGATGAATCAAAAGCAATAAAACTAACCGAAAAAGGTATCGCAAATAATCCAAATGAATGGCGTTTATATCAACATCTTGGCTACATTTATTGGAAAAAAGGTGATTTTAAAAAAGCAGCCGAAATTTATCAAAAAGGTTCGACAATTGACGGAGTTCCGCCATTTATGAAATTGATGGCAGCAAGAGTCGAATCAGAAGGTGGAAGCCGCGACATTGCTCGACAAATTTATCAGCAAATGTATGACGAAGCCGGCGATGAAACAACAAAAAATCTTGCCGCGAGGAAACTTTTACAGGTTGAGTTTTTTGAAGAACGAGATGTGATTCGTGGAGTTTTAAAGAATTTCCAAACTCTAAATAATCGTTGCCCAGTAAGTTGGAATGAAATTTTTCAACAGCTTCGCCAAATCAAACTTCTACCAAATAATCGACCGTTAAAAATGACTCAAAACGGTTCTCCGATTGATCCAAGTGATGCTCTATATTATTTAAATTCAACGACTTGTGATGTAGAACTAGATGTAAATACGACCAATATTTTGCTTAAATAATGTCCGAATTCAAACCTAAAAAAGTTAGTTCACTTTTTCGTTCATCAAATTCATATTGGGTGATTTTGGCTGTTTCGATTTTAGTTGTGTTACCAATATATTTTTTTGGAATACCCTGCAGTCCTGACTCATTACATCATTTTCAAAGTGCTGCAAATCTCTCAAATCTATTCAAATCAGGTGGTTTTCCAATCTGGTCGGATGAGGCAAACAATGGTTACGGCGGAGTCGTTTTAAGATTTTATCCAATTTTGTCTTACCTAATTCTTAGTCTTTCAAACTCAATTTGTGGAGATTTGTATAACGGAAGCATTTTAGCTTTTTTGTTTTGGACAATATTAGGCGGTCTCGGAGTTTATTTTTGGGCTAACGAACATTTCTCACAAAGGTCATCTTTATTCGCTTCTGTTTGTTATATCTTTTCACCGTATCACGTCAGCCAACTATATATTGGCTTTCTTTATGCCGAATTTGCTGCATCTGGAATTTTACCGTTTTGCTTTTGGTTTATTGATAGAATCTACAAAAATAAAAGTTGGATAGATGTCTTAGGCTTTAGTTTTTTCTATGCACTTCTAGTTTTAACTCATATTCCTTTGACTTTTATCGGCACAATAATTTTTTTAGTTTACTGCGTTTGCCACAAAGATTTACTGTCAAACTCAATAAAACTTGCGAGCGGATTTTTGATTGGATTAATAATTAGTATTTTTCAGTGGGCACGAGTAATTAACGAAATAAATTGGGTTGGAATTTCAATGCCGAAATTTTCTTCTCAAGGATTTTACAATTATAACGACACATTTTTGCTTTCTTTTCCCTATATTTTTGGTCAAGAAACAGATCTTCATGTCATGTGGTTTTTAGACTTAATTCTGCTGTTTACTTGTGCGTTCGCTATATCGTTTTTCTTAATCTCTAAGACGAAATTCCTTAACGCAAAAATTGCTTTTGTCGTTACTATTTTTTTTGCAACTCCTCTTAGCCGAATAGTTTGGGATAATTTTAGCATGTTGCAAAAGGTTCAATTCCCATGGCGTTGGCTCTCGATTTTATCAGTAATCTCAGTAATTTCCTTTGCATCGGGCTTTGAAAGATTTCTTGAATTAGCAAAACAAAAAAATCGTGCAAAGTTTTATATTTTAGCCGGATTCATTTTGTTTTATTTTATGTTCACGTGTTTTCAATGTATTAAACAAGCACAGTTTTATGAACGAACAACTATTCTCGAAATTAGCGAAAATATTGCTACAAAAGAAAATTTTGAAGAATGGCTTCCAATTTGGGCAAACACAGAAACCTCAAAAATAAAGGAAAAAGTCCTGATTGAAAATCGTAAATTTGAGATTTTAGAGTGGGAAAATGACGAGAAAATTATTCGTTTTGACGCAGGAAACTCAGCAAATACAAGGATATCAACATTTTATTACCCACATTGGAAAGCATATTTTAATAATATAGAAACACAAATTGAACCAAGTGAAGACGGAGCAATTTCAGTTAAAATTCCATCGGATGAAACGATTTTAAGAATTACTTTTATTGAGCCGCAAGCCAACATCTGGTTTTTTTATTTCACACTTATTAGTTTAACGTTAATTGGCTTAATATTAATCAGAAAAAATTTATGGAAAACATCATTGAAATCGAAAATTTAAGTAAAGATTACGAAATTGGATTTTGGAAGAAGAAAAAGGTTCGGGCGTTAGATAATTTAACACTTAACGTTGAACGCGGGCAGATTTTCGGATTTCTGGGCGGAAATGGGGCAGGAAAAACCACAACAATTAAGATTTTGATGTCTCTAATTTTTCCGACTGCGGGTAATGCAAAAATTCTCGGTTCACCAATTTCTGATGTAAAAATGCATTCACGTATCGGTTATTGCCCGGAAAATCCATATTTTTACGATTATCTGACCGCACGCGAATTGATGTCTTATCTTGGTGAACTTTTTGGTCAGAGCAAAGCCCAAAGTAAATTAAAAACTGAAGAATTGCTAACTAAAGTTGGCTTGGACGAAAAGGATTGGAATCGGCAATTGCGAAAATTTTCGAAAGGAATGTTGCAAAGAGTTGGGCTTGCACAATCGTTAATTAATGAGCCAGAAATTGTTTTTCTTGATGAGCCGATGAGCGGACTTGACCCAATGGGACGACGCGAAATCCGCGAATTAATTGCAACTTTACGCGAACAAGGCACTACTGTTTTTATGTCAACTCATATTTTATCTGACATCGAAGCACTCTGCGACCGCGTTGCGATTATGCGAAAAGGAAAACTTTCGGCAACTGGAACTTTGGACGAACTCTTGGCGAATGAATCGCAACAATTTGAAATAAACGTTAAAGGAATTTCTTCTGAATTAATTGCCGCAAACCTGCCAAAATTTAATTTCCAAATCAAACCGCAAGGTGCAAATATTTATGTTGAAAATGAAAATGAAATAGAGGAAGTTTTATCAACCGTTAGAAAATCTGGCGGAAAACTTGTGTCAATTCAACAAGTAAAACAATCTTTAGAAGAATTATTTGTTCAAGAAACTAAAGATTAAACTACTGAGATTTGAGTGCAGTAACTTTCCAACGAAAATTTGCCCGATCGTCTTCTTTTTTGAAACCTTCAATCACAACAGTTAATGGAAGTTCTTCACGATCAGCCAGCGTTTCCGCTTGTTTTGGGACAACAACAATATTTTTATCTTTAATTATTTTTCCACTCATATCTACAACTGCAACATTTATTTCGATTAAAGTCAGCGTTTTTCCGGTGAGATTTTTCAAACGTCCGCCAATCGACATCATTATCGAACCCATCGCAGTCGGCGATTCCATGAGACGATTTTCGTCAGTTGAAATAACAATTTTCTTACTTAAGACTTCAAATTCTGCACTTCCTGATCGAAATGCACTATCGAGAGCTTTTTGCTGAAGATCAACAACAGAAGGTCTGGAATACAAAAATCCGATGACGCATAAAACTAAAATAACCGCCGCAATTAATGCTCCAATCATTACTTTTGCCGAAGATTTGTCTTTTTGTTTTGGTTCGTTTATAAAAGAATCCATTTTTCTCCTCGCTACTTTAGCGTTAATCCAAGAAATCAATTCTGACAAAAAGTTGCTTAATAGTCTATGTTAAAGATGTTGAAACAACCGTTAGCCTGAGGTTTGACGAAAGAATACTGTGATTGCTTGACGGCTTGTTTTTTTTTCGATAATCTTATTGTTCGCGTTTTAGCGAAAATCTTAGACAGTTTAGGCTCTTATGACTACTTATTTTCCAAGTTCAATCGGTCTTGCAGAAGCTCGCAAATGGTTTATTGTCGATGCAAAAGGCAAAACAGTTGGTCGTTTATCGACTGAAATTGCACGCATTTTATCAGGCAAAAACAACCCAAAATGGACACCATTTATGGATATGGGCGATCACGTAATTGTGATTAACGC
>JANNVK010000083.1:0-12429 GCA_031414415.1 Acidobacteriota bacterium | reverse complement strand
CGTCAAAAAATCAACCGATTTAACTTTTTTTGATTTGTGAGCATTACATTCTCGGCAGGCAAGCCATAAATTTTCTTCAACCGTTTCGCCGCCTAATGCTTGCGGGTAAATATGTTCGATTTCTAATTTGAAAGGTATTAATTCTTGCGGGTTAAGACAATAACCGCAACGGTTTTTTTGCATCTCGGCGGATTTTAGCTTCTAAGTCTTTATTAATCTTTGCCATTCAAATTACGTCGTGAGATTTCGCGTAATGCGAAAGCCTTTTTCAAGGTTGTCAGCCGATTTATGTCCATCAACTTCCACATTTCCGTTTGTTCGCTTAAGGTTAAATCGCGTTCGTTTTGTTTTTCGAGCAAATTGCTCAGACGCGAATCTTGTTTTGCGGGCATTTTTATTTCGGCAAGTTCAATCAGTTCTTTGTCAGAACAAAAAGTTATTTGACGCTCTAAATCTGCGGCATCAATCGAAAATTCACGCTCTATTTTTTCGACAATAATTTCATCAATTCGGCGATGAGATTTACTCGCAACGCTCGAAAGGTTTGCAAAAATTTGTTCGGGCAAACTAATTGTAACTTCCATAAATTATTACCTCTTGTGCCGATTTTAACATTAACCGAAATATTTCGCCATAAAAACCGCACCGCCGAAAGTCAGAAATAAAATCACGCTGACAAAGGCGTTTGTCGTAAAAAACGCGGCGTTTAATTTGGATAAATCATTTGCTTTGACGAGCGTGTGTTGGTAAATGAGCAAGCCAGCGACCGCGATTACGCCCGCGAAGGCGAGCCAGCCCAAACCCGTAACGGCGTAAAGCAAAAGTAAAACAATGAATGCTTGGAGATGAAAAAGTCGTGCAATCCATAATGAATTTTTGATGCCGAATCTCGCCGGAATTGAACGCAAACCTGCTTTTCGGTCAAACTCAAAATCTTGGCAGGCATACATAATGTCGAATCCCGAAGTCCACATCATCACAATTAACGACAAAAAAATCGGCACTTCCGAATCGAGCGAACCGCGGACCGAAATCCAGGCAGCAGTCGGCGAAATTGCCAACGCCCAACCCAAAATTAAATGTGCGAAACTTGTAAAACGCTTGGCGTAGCTGTAACCCAAAACGCTCAAAAGTGCGATTGGCGACAAAGCAAATGTCAGCCAATTTAGAGAATATGCCGCAACTTCAAACAAGATAACTGAAGCAATCAAAAAGGTTACGGCAAAACTTAGTGATAGTTTTCCGCTCGGAATCTCGCGATTTGCGGTGCGTGGATTTTCTGCGTCAAACTTGCGGTCAATGATTCGATTAAATGTCATCGCCGCACTTCTCGCCCCAAACATTGCGACTGTTATCCACAAAATTTGTGACCAAGCTGGCAAACCGTCAGCCGCTAAAATCGCCCCAAGAAACGCAAACGGCAAGGCAAACAAAGTATGTTCAAACTTTATCATCGCGAGTGTAGTCTTTAATTTTTGCCAAAAAGATTTCATTCCTCAAATTCTAACAAAACCGACCGAATATTTCATTATCTTGTGTAATTTTCAATCTGCTATACTGTTCAAGCGATTCTGTTTCGAACTAATCGCAAATCCAAAATCACAAATCTGAAATCTGAAATCGAATTATGCCAAGCGGAAAAACTCACGATGCAATTACATTTTTAATAGTAATTCCGACTTTTTCAGCAACATTTGTTGTGACAAAAAGCATCGCGGTTTCTTTGGTTGTGACGTTTGGAATGCTGTTTGGTGGTTTGATGTTTGGTCCTGATTTAGATATTCAATCGAGCCAATATAAACGCTGGGGAATTTTCCGTTTTCTGTGGTTTCCATACAAACATTGTTTCAAACATCGTTCGCGTTGGTCACACGGTCTGATTTTTGGATCGCTTTTTAGAGTTGTTTATTTTTTTGGTGTGTTTACTTTGTTGGCATTTCTAATTGTTTATGTTTATTCGGTTTATGTCGGTGGCAACTTGCCAAATCTCTTTCTAATTTCTAAAAACTGGGCATTTATTGGAGAATTTTTACGTGCAAAAGTCAGCGAAAATCTTTTTCAGAATTTGTTTATTGGAGTTTGGGTTGGAGCCGCGAGCCATACATTTACTGATATGGCGGGTTCATTTATAAAAAACGGAAAAGTGATGGAATTTTTATAAATTTTTTATCTTCCAGCTCGTGCTGAGAAAAGCCGAAAAGCCTGTTTGCGAACGGCATCTGAAACATTGCGATTTTTATTCATCGCTTGCAAATCTCGCGTTTGAAGTCTTGTCAAAATTCCCATCACACTTCCAAGCGGCATTCGCGGATTTCTCGCTAAATTGTGCATAATGGTGTAATTTCTTGCCCACGCACGATTGATTGCAATTTGTCGCAAAACGTCTTCAGGAACAGTTCGCATTGCCGCAATTTTTTCAACTTCTTGCTCAGTAATTCTCGAATTTTGGACAACTGCCTGACATACAATTCGATTCGCATCACGAATTAAAATTGTGCGAGCTTCGCGGTCGCCTTTGGCAGCGAGTTTGACGCGATCTTTCATATTCATCGTGAGAATTTTGCGAATTAGAGAAACTCTTTCACCGGAAACATCTTCATCGTCAATTTTTAAATCTCCAAGAATTTTATTGAAATTAGCCTGTCTTTGTTCCTCGGTTTCTTCATACATTTCTTCGATATATTCGAGCGAAAGCCAGCTGTCATCGAATTCAGAATCAGGAACTTCAATATGACTTGCAATCAAAATTGCATCTTCGGTTGTTAGTTTTCCACTGGAAGAATCTTCAACTAAATCGTTGACAAATTCGGCTTGTTCAATAAACTCTGCCGCTGCTTCTTTTCCATTTGCACGAAGTTCATCAGCAATTTGTTGAGCTCCGCGTTCTTTTTCGAAAAATTCGCGACGAGTTTCTTTTGCTCTCCGTTCAGATTCAGGTGTCAGCGAAGAACTGGCAAGGATTGCTTCAATAAGTTGCGGAGTTCTAATTAAACGTTGCTGATTTACTGAAATTAACTCAAGCAAATCTCCGCGAACGGTGTGTTTCGCGAGCAAAAGAATTGCCGAATCCGGTGTCTTCGGATTAAGTATTACTTTTTCGTAAATTTCCGCTGGTAAATTAGCATTTTGTGCAAAATATTTTAAAATTACCGGTGCAGTTTCAGGCGTTTCAGCTGCAAGTTTTAAATCATTTGTTTCGAATGAAAGTAAGGTTTCTTTTGAGGCAGTTGAGAGTTCTGTATCATCAGACTCAGCGAGAAGCACCAGCAACTCAAGCAAATCAGATTGAGGAAGTGGCAAAATTCCATTTGCAGCGGCTAGTTGTGCTGGTCTTGGAGCTGTTCCGGTGACAATTGATTTAACTACCGGATTGTTTGAAACTATTTCGAATTCCATTTTTCTATTTTTTCGAAATTACTTCCTTAAAATCTTTTTTCAATCTGATGATAGCACTAAAAGAGTATTGAAAGATATTGGTTTTATAGCTATTAAAAATGTTATAATTCTTTTTTGTGAAAATAAAAACCGCAAAAAGTTAATACCTCTAAAACTTCAATATTAAAAAAACAAATATTTAAATGATGATTAAAGAACAGTTAAAACAAAAAATTTCGGATAAAAGTGCGTGTATTGGCGTAATTGGATTAGGTTATGTTGGCTTGCCGCTGATTGTAGAATTTGCATTGAAAGGCTTCAACGGGATCGGTTTTGAAGTTGATACAAAAAAAGCTGACGCGGTAAATAACGGCACGTCTTACATCGTTGATGTAACAAGCGAAACGGTCAAAAAATGTATTGATTCGGGCAAACTCGTTGCAACCACAGACTTTAGCAAACTTGCCGATTGCGATGTAATTATTATCTGTGTGCCAACGCCGCTTCGCAAAACAAAAGACCCCGATATGTCATACATCTTGGCTTCGGGCAAAGAAATAACGAAATATGCACGTCGCGGACAACTTGTAATTTTAGAATCGACCACTTATCCCGGAACTACTGATGAAGTTTTGCAACCGATGATTGAAGCCGCAGGTTTGAAATTGGACGAAGATTTCTTGCTTGCGTTCTCGCCAGAGCGTGTTGATCCGGGCAATCCTGAATTCCAAACACACAACATTACCAAAGTTGTCGGCGGTGTTGGCAAAGATTCGACCGAAGTTTCGGGCTTGCTTTATTCGCAAATTGTCGGTGACGTTCATCTTGTTTCGTCCGCCAGAGTTGCCGAAGCGTGCAAACTTTGGGAAAACACTTTCCGTGCAATAAATATCGGAATGGCGAATGAAATGGCGAAAGTTTGTGCCGCTTTGAATATTGATTCGTGGGAAGTTGTCCGTGCGGCGGCGACCAAACCTTTCGGATTTATGCCTTTTTATCCCGGACCGGGAATCGGCGGACATTGTATTCCACTCGATCCACATTATCTGTCGTGGAAAGCTCGCCAACACGGTTTCGATTCGCAATTTATTACGCTTGCCGAACAAATAAATTCGGGAATGCCGAAATATGTTTGCTCGCTCGTCCGCGATGCGTTGAACGAAAACGAAAAAGCCGTCAAAGGTTCAAAAATCTTGATTTTGGGCGTGGCGTATAAAAAAGATATTGACGATATGCGTGAATCGCCGGCATTGTCAGTCATTGATTTGCTTCGCTCAAAAGGTGCAAACGTTTTTTATCACGATGATTTTGTGCCGGAAGTTACCTTCGATCATTCATACACAATCGGCGAAGGAAAACCGCTTTTCAATCAAGATTTAACCGATGAGCTTATCAAATCGGCTGATTGCGTTGTCATCTGCACAGAACATTCAAATGTTGATTACAAACGAGTTTGCGACTTGGCGAGCTTGATTGTTGACACACGAAACGCTTTGAAAGAAGATTTGCGTGAAAGTAGCAAAGCGAAGATTGTAAGATTGTAATTGCATATTTCAAGTTTCAGAATTCAGATTGAAAGCCGTTTTGTAATGTAGATTGCTAAGCGGCTATTTTTAATAGAATTAGACGCGGAAAAACGCTGATGAAGCAGATTGTCGCTGTTAAGGGCATTTCTATAAATTGCCACTAGCTTGAGCTAGTTGGTTGATTGGAGAAAAATATCTGGCTTTAGCCGAACTAAAAAATATGTTTTCATTCCTTACAACTTAAGCTAAAGCACTGTGGATAAATGATTTATTTAGTTGATTCGGCTAAAGCCTCTTTTTATTAAAACTTGTCCACTAGCTAAAGCTAGTGGCAATTTATGAAATCAAATTTTCTTTGAAAATCTTGCCAAAAAAGTTATACCTGAGTTATACTTTTACTTATGAAAACTGCAATTTCAGTATCCGATGACATTTTTGAATTAAGCGAGCGACTTGCCAAACAATTGAAAGTTTCACGTAGCAAAATTTTTGCTATGGGTGTTGAAAAACTTGGCGAAGAACTTGAGAAAGACGAAATTATCACAAAATTAAACGACTTTTACGGTAAAAATAAAGCTGAAATTGATCCGGTTATAAGCAAAATTTCCAATCTTTCCTTACATAACGACGAATGGTAAATCGAGGCGAAATTTGGTGGGCAAACCTACCCGAACCGACAGGCTCAAATCCGGGTTATCGGCGACCCGTTTTAGTCGTTCAATCCAACAATTTCAATCACAGCAAGATTAATACGACTGTTGTTTTGATTATTTCCACAAACCTTAAATTAGCAGAATCTTTTGGGAATGTTTTGTTGAAAACAAGGCAAAGTGGCTTGTCAAAAGATTCGGTAGTAAACGTTACGCAACTTTACACGATTGACGAAAGTTTTTTAACTGAATTCGTTGATACGCTTTCCGAACAAAAAATGGAGCAAGTCGATAAAGGTTTGCGGCTTGTTTTATCGATATAAATTCTATGTTAAAAGTCCTGAACATCGTCGGTGCCAGACCGAATTTTATGAAAATTGCTCCAATTTATGCCGAAATGAAACGGCGTAATGCGGAGTTTTTGCCGTTAATTGTCCATACCGGTCAGCATTACGACGCGGCAATGTCCGATTCGTTTTTTGTTGATTTGGGAATGCCAAAACCTGACGTGCATTTGAACGTCGGTTCTGGCTCGCACTCAGTGCAAACGGCGAAAATAATGATTGCATTTGAGCCGGTTTTGCTTGAACATAACCCCGACTGGGTTTTGGTCGTCGGCGATGTAAACTCAACCATTGCTTGCACTTTGGTCGCATCTAAACTTGGAATCAGAGTCGCACACGTTGAAGCTGGTTTGCGTTCGGGAGATCGCACAATGCCCGAAGAAATCAACCGTATTTTGACTGATTCAATCTCTGATTTGCTGCTCACGCCATCGCCTGATGGCAACGAAAATCTAAAAAAAGAAGGAATTGCAGACGAAAAAGTCGTTTTGGTTGGGAATGTAATGATCGATTCGCTACTCAGAAATCTGAAAATTTCTGAAAGTTCTATTATCCGCGAAGAATTAAATTTAACCGAAAATGAATACGCGGTTTTGACGCTTCATCGCCCATCAAATGTTGACGATAAAGAAACTTTCAGCGGACTGCTTGAAGCCTTACTCGAAATCTCTGAAAAACTTCCAATTATATTTCCCGCACATCCACGCACACGCGGAAAAATCGAAGAATTCGGCTGCACAGAAAAAGTTAAAAACTCAAATATCAAACTCATCGAACCGCTCGGTTATTTAGATTTTATGCGACTTTACAGCGGAGCAAGATTAGTTTTAACCGATTCCGGCGGACTTCAAGAAGAAACGACCGCACTCGGAATTCCTTGTCTTACATTGCGTGAAAACACCGAAAGACCAATCACCATAGAATTGGGAACAAACATTTTGGTCGGCACGAATCCCGAAAAAATCAAACAAAACGCATTCTCGATTCTCGCAAACAAATCGAAAATTGACGCAAAAATCCCGCCGCTTTGGGATGGCAAAACTGCTGAAAGAATTTGTGATGCGTTGCTCGCCGCGAGCTAACCAAATCAGTTCATAATCAAATAACCAATCTTTTCATGTGTTGTAATCCGGGTTAAAATTTACAATAAATAGAATTTTGTAGTTGAATCTTTCGTTATTGTGTTTTGCCGTCATAATCTTCACAAACGATTGACCTAACTGCTACTTTAATTTTAATATGTATTGCCTGTGCATATAAATATCTGTATATTTGAAATGGAATTTACTTGGGATGAGACAAAACGCGAAAAAGTAATTGCCGAGCATAAAGTTGATTTTGCAAAAATTGAAGATGTGTTTGATGATATTTTTGCCGTTTATATCGAAGATTTTGCACATTCGACCGATGAAGAAATTCGCTTCAATGTGATCGGACAATCTATAAGTTACGGCTTGGTTTTTATTGTTTTTACTTATCGAGGCGATGAAGAAATTCGTTTTATCACTGCCCGAAAAGCAGAAAATTGGATGGTGAATGAATATGAAGAAAATCGAAAAAGATTATGAATATCTTGAAACTTCGCCCGAAATGCTGTCAAAAGGTTTGCGACGAATAACGCGACCGAAGTTTTTGGACAAAGTAAAAAAAACGACTTTGAAAGACTGTAAATCCCGCATCACAATCTTCATTGATGCAGATATTATCGAACATTTCAAACTGCAAGCCAAACAAAACGGCAAAGGCTATCAAACGCTGATAAATCAAACGCTTAGAGCTTCAATTGAAGTTGAAAAGCCGCCGATTACAAATTTGAAAGAAGATTTGCTGAAAGATAAACAGTTTTTGGAAAGTCTTAAAACAGCATTAGCAATCTGAGAAGCATATAAATACCAAACTAAACTATAAATATATGACAACCAACATCGACCAACTTTGTATCAACACCATCCGAACTTTATCGATTGACGCGATTCAGAAAGCGAATTCGGGGCATCCAGGTTTGCCACTCGGAATGGCTCCAGCGGCTTATGTTTTATGGACGAAATTTCTTCGTCATAATCCGAAAAATCCGACATGGTTTAATCGTGATCGCTTTGTTTTATCGGGCGGACACGGTTCGATGTTGATTTATTCGTTGCTGCATTTGTGCGGTTACGATTTGCCGATGGACGAACTCAAAAACTTTCGTCAATATGGTTCGAAAACGCCGGGACATCCTGAAAATCACATCACGGCAGGCGTTGAGGTTACGACAGGACCGCTAGGTGCGGGAACATCGAACGCCGTCGGATTGGCGATTGCCGAAAAACATCTTGCCGCACGATACAACAAAGAAGGTTTTAAGGTTGTTGATAATCACGTTTACGCAATCGTTTCGGATGGTGATTTGCAGGAAGGAATTTCCGGCGAAGCATCAAGCCTGGCGGGACATTTGAAGCTCGGAAATTTGACGTTTTTGTGGGACGACAACAAAATTACGATTGACGGTTCGACTGATATGTCCTTTACCGAGAATGTTTTGCAACGATATGAGGCGTTCGGTTGGCACGTTTCAACTGTCGCAGACGGCAACGATATTGTTGCGATTGAAAAAGCCATCGCCGAAGCAAAAAAAGTAACGGATAAGCCTTCGATTATCGCCGTTAAAACGATTATCGGTTTTGGTTTGCCGAAACAAGGAACGTCGAAAGCTCACTCAGACGCACCGGGAATTGATGCCGTCAAGGAAATGAAACGCAATCTCGGGTGGGACGAAAACGCCGAATTCTACGTTCCTGATGAAGTTTACGACAAATACCAGGAAACGATTCCGAAAGGCGAGGCGTTGGAGAATGATTGGAACGTGACTTTAAAAACTTACACGGAAAAATACGGCGATGAATTTTCAAATGTCATCAACAAAATTTTTCCTGATAATTGGCACGAATCTTTGCCGACTTTTGAACCTGCGGAAGCCAAAGCGACTCGTGCTTATTCGGGCGATGTGATTAACGCAATTGCCGACAAAATTCCGCATTTAATCGGCGGTTCGGCAGATTTAACGCCGTCAAATAATACTTACATCAAAGCCTCAACTGATTACCAAGCAACAAGTTACGAAGGTCGCAATATGCACTACGGCATCCGCGAACACGCGATGGGCGGCATTATGAACGGCATCGCACTTTACGCGGGGCTGATTCCTTTCGGCGGAACTTTTATGACGTTTTCGGACTATATGCGTGGAGCAATTCGGCTCGCGGCATTGTCTAACGCACAAACGATTTTTGTCTTTACGCACGATTCAATCGGACTCGGCGAAGATGGTCCAACTCATCAATCGGTCGAACATATTTCGGCTTTACGGGCGATTCCGAATCTCAATGTTTTCCGCCCGTGCGACGCACACGAAGTTGCGATGAGTTGGAAAATCGCCATCGAAAATAAACATAAACCGTCCGTTTTAGCACTTTCACGACAGAAAGTTGCTTTGATTGACCGCACGAAATTTGCGTCCGCAAAAGGCGTAGAAAAAGGCGGATATATTCTCGCCGAAGCGTCAAATAACGACCCAAAAGTGATTATAGTTTCGACTGGTTCAGAGATTGGTTTGGCAATGCAAGCACGCGAAGTTTTAGAATCTGAAAACATCGCAACTCGTGTAGTTTCAATGCCTTGCACAGATATATTTGACGAACAAACCGCCGATTATCGTGAATCGGTTTTGCCGAATAATGTGAAAACACTTTCAATCGAAGCCGGCGTTTCACACGGCTGGCACAAATACGCCGATGATTGCGTCAGCGTTGACAAATTCGGTGCATCTGCTCCGGCTGAGGTTGTGTTTAAGGAATATGGTTTTACGGTTGAGAATGTTGTCGAAAAAGCTAAAAAGTTGCTGTAATTCTGTGATAAAATTGGCGTTGAGGTAATCTTATGCAAACTGATGTAGCCGAAATTATTTTTGAACGAGTTAAAATTTTGCCGATTGAAAAACAACGCGAAATTCTGCATCAAGTTGAGATTGCGGAAAACGAAAAGTCCGATTCAATTTGGCAAAAAATTCGTGCGAGAGCAAAGAATGTTCCCGAAAAAGTTTGGGATGAAATGCCGAAAGATGGCTCAGAGCAGCACGATCATTATCTTTACGGAGTTCCTAAAAAATGAAAGTCGCTTTTGCAGACACACAGTACCTTGTGGCAATTTTTCAAGCAAGCGACCAATGGCACGAGCGAGCGATAGAAATCGAATCCAAAATTAATGGCTACAAATTTGTTACAACCGATGCCGTTTTAGGCGAAGTTCTAAATTATTTTTGCGGTTACGGTGCAGAAGTTCGGCAAGAAATTTCTGCCGTAGTCTTGGACATTTTA
The DNA here is from genome assembly GCA_031414415.1 of Acidobacteriota bacterium. Lineage (GTDB taxonomy): Bacteria > Acidobacteriota > Blastocatellia > Pyrinomonadales > Pyrinomonadaceae > JANNVK01. The sequence continues at coordinate 2,179 of JANNVK010000083.1, read as the reverse complement.
ACCGATGAAAATTTTGAAGTTCTCGAACAAACACGAAGCGTTTTTCTGAAAGGCTTAGATTTTTACAATTCACGTTTAGACAAAGGTTACAGTCTGACAGATTGTATCTCGATGAATATTTGCAGCGAATTTGGAATTTCTGAGATTCTGACGCACGACAAGCATTTTACTCAAGAAGGTTTTAATATTTTGATGTAAATGATTGTTTTTAAGGAATATGGTTTTACGGTTGAAAATTTGGTGGCGAAGGCGTTGATTTAGATACTTGGAGAAAATATGTTTCATAAAATTCGAATTGCATTATTTATGTTGATTTTTGGTGGTTCTATCGTCGCACAACCGCCACCGTCAGCTCCGTCTTCCGCTCCAAAACCATCAACTGAAAAGGCAAAACCTTTTTCTTGGGGTTCAATAAAATCATTACCTGCATCTCCTCAATTCGTATCATTGGACGGGCTTTTTTCGATTGGTTTATCTCAACAAATTCAAGGTTTTGCGGGACGTTCACCGAAAGATCTTAAAGTAAATGCAAGCGGAAGCGAATTCACCTGGAAATATGACGAAGGGGAAATTGTGGTCATGTTCTTAAATTATTCGAAAAATGAATATCAAGGAGCTGAGGCTGAATTGAAGCGATTAGCAGAAAATCTAAACTCATTTATTCAAAAAAATCGACCACAAGCAAAAAAAGTTGACGAACTTTATCACAAAGATTCTGAAATTTTCATTTCAAAACTGACCTATCAACTTTCCGAAAATGAATTTCTTATTCAAAGGCTTTATGCTGTCGAAAACCGTGTTTACAGATTATTTTCTGTTTTCAAAGGTTCTAAAAACGCTAAATTTTTAAATGAGGCGTTTGATACATTTAAGTTTATCTCTCAAAAAGAAGTTGATGCCGAATTAGCGAAGAAATATGAATCAATGAAACCTTCTCCTTTGCCTCAGAGTCCTGTGGTTGCAAAGCAAAAGTCTGATGCCGAAGACGAAGGTTTTAAAGGAAAAGTCAAGAAAGTTATACGCGAAAGTGAAGATTTGTCAGGCACTTGGAGTGTTCAAGGTAGAAAAATGTCTTGGGTAACTTACATCAATGAACAAGGCAATCGTATTCAACAAGATTTTTATGATTTTAAAGGATTGCCAAGCAGTATTTCAGTTTATGGGTTCATTGACAGTAAAAGAGTTTCCAACGATAAATCTGCTAGATATGACGATAATCCTCCGATAATGGCTCCTGCACCATTATCAGCCAAAAAAGAAGAGACTCTAAAACCTGATAATCGTTACCAAATGAGCTATGAGTATAAATATCTTGATGGAAAAGTAATTGAAAAAGTTTTTCGATTTAATACTGGCAAATTTTGGATGAGATATGAGTATAAATACTCGAAAAATAAAGTAGAAGAACTCGTTTATTCTAATGACGGCAAAATAAATCAGCATTATGTTTCAACTCTGGATGATAGCGGAAATGAAATTGAACAAACTAATTTAGATGTTCTAAAAATCTATGGGGAAAAGAAATATCGTTACGAATATGAGTTTGATGCTCAAGGTAACTGGACAAAACAAACAACTTACAAAGAAGAGATAAGTAGTGGAGTGTCATCTTTCAAGCCTTATTCTGTTCATCATCGAACGATCAGTTATTGGTAAAATGAACAAGTTTTGATATCCCAAAATCTCGTTCAAACCCTCAAGTATAATCTCAATCTCTTCATCTGACGCTTTGCCTAATCTTTTGCCGATTCGGAATGCTGGAAGCTTGCGGAAAAATCAAAACTTTACACAATATGCTCGTCCATATACGCCCGAAGTAGAGCATTGATTTTCGTTTGATAACCGCGACCTTGTTTTTTGTAAAACTCCAACACATCATCGTCAATTCGCAGAGTTATTTGTGCCTTGCGAGTTGGTGTTTTCAGACCGCGACGGACAATTCCTTTGGCAAACATTTCCATTGAAACTTCCGGCAAATCGGAAAAATCAATGTCTTCGTCTTTCAAGTTTTTAATCTTTTCCCAATTGGTTTGCGATGTTTTCATCTGTAAATAAATCTCCTCTAAGAGTAGTAATTTCGCTGTTAAGACATAGAAAAATACCTCAAGCGTTGTCTCTTCGCTTCGTCTTTTTCGGTCTTTTTCTTCAACTCCAAACTCTTTCTCTTTTTCCTCTTCAA
>JANNVK010000082.1:0-18101 GCA_031414415.1 Acidobacteriota bacterium | reverse complement strand
AACAAAGTCAACACCAGTTAGACTCTCATTAACAGGCACAGAACGTGGTGTAAATGAATAGCTTTTTGATAAAACACCGACCAAATAAGAACTGCCTGATGCAACAGCATTAAACCGATAATATCCGGTTGGATTAGTTTTTGTCCAACGCACATTTCCGGTCGAATCTGTCATCGAAACACGAGCATTATAAACCGCCCGTCCACCTATTGTTGTTACTCGACCAGAAACAGTTACTGACGATGAAGGCACACTCGGCACTTGAACTTGGACAGTAATTGGATTACCTGTTTTGTAGAAACCAATCGTTGCATTTGCTAATTGCGGCGGTCGATTTGAATCAAAACGGAAGTTATACATTGTGCCCCAACGGATTGCGTTGGCGTTAGAATTTATTGCCATTGTCTCCGTAGTCCAAGTCATCGAACTTGCTGATTGGTTTTGAGCCCAAGCCGCGTTGCTAAATCCAGCGTTTGCAGTAGTTCCGTCAAATGCCATTCCAGGTTGTTGCGGTGGCGAACGAAATCCTATATTGCTGAGAGTAACTCCAGAACCTATCGGAACACCAAAAGATTGAATTGCACGATCTAAGTTTTGGTTATAAACAGCGTATTCGTAATGCCAAACTCCAGCTGACGGATTTGTTACTTTATAAGCCACAGTTCCAATTCCATCAACGCCAGGATCGGGTTTAATTTCAACTGCGGTCGAACCTGTCCACGCAGAAACCGCGATTTTTGCTCTTTGTGTTGCAGCTGCGGCTGAAAAACTAAAAGGACTTCCGGTGCCTGTAACGTTATATCTACGGTATGAAACGTTGTTATACATATTACATTGTGTCGGATTTGTTTGGCACCAAGCATATTCGTGCGGAGTGACATATTGCGACTCGGCATAATAAGTTGCACCAGCATTTGAAGTTGTGCTGAGATCACTAATCTCAGTCAAAATTCGATGCGTTGGTCCAGCATGAGCGTGTCCGGTATGTGTGTTTGAAGGTGTGACAGAATCGCCTCTCGGGAAAAATCCGCTAAAAGGATTAATCCAAGCACGCGAACCAAGATTTGGTCCGGCATTTAAACTTGCAGAATATGGATCGGAACATCCTGAACCGAGTCTTGTTCCGCCAACGCCATTACAACCTAAACTGCAAAGATTATTAGTCAACGCAGTAAATCCGTGTTTTACGCTTGATTGACCAATTTGCTCAAAACGCTCATCGTTTGTTGCTCCGCCACTCATTCGATAAAGATTTTGCGGAATAACCGGATGGTCGTTACTTGGTAATGCAAACCAGTTCAAATCGACCGTGCCAAAATTGCAAGAATCTGTTCCAACCGCAAGCCCAACTTGTGTTCCGCTGCTTGCTCCAAATTGTGCAAGTCCGGTTAAATCTCCGACAACTACGTCTGGTCCTGGAACTGATCCGGCATTTGGACCTGATGCAGGTAAAACATCTGATTTAGATTCGCCGTCAACAAGTTGCGAAACTTCAATCGGTTGCATTGTTGCAGAAATTGTAATTTGTCCGACTATTGCTCCAACTTCTTTTGGGCTCCCAAGTGCTTCTGCAAATTCTTTTGAAACAAGAAGTCTGCCCGCTTGAACGTTAAGAATTCGACCATTTGGGTTGTAATCCCATTCGTGTCCTTCGATGTTAAAGTATATAAAACCTGTTTTTTCGTCACGAACAACAAGTTCATATTGATCGCCCCAAGGCAAGTTTTCAACAACAAGCTGTCTTGATGAAGCATTCAATTGTTCAGGAAGATTCGCTGAAAACTTCGTAATAAGTCCGAGCGAACTCGGCAATGGACCACGTAATTCGTTATTAAAAACTAGAACTTTAAAAAACGAATCGCGGTTTATATCAAATCGCATTAAACCTTGTTTTGATTCTTTTGAAGCAAAATTAGTGTCGTCAAAACGACTCAAATTAAAATCAATTGCAACGCTTCCACGGGCGGCAATCATTTTTTCAAGAGTTCCAGTAGTGCTTTGTGGAGCTGGTTGCTTAAGTCCAAAAAACGAGTTTTGCGATTCATTTCCAAAAATTAGAAGAAACGGTAACAAAACAGTAAGTATAGTATTTAGCATAATTTTTGTTTCTAGCCGCGAAGGCTGTGCAAATATTCCAATCCAAATTGAATCTATTTTTTGTAGATATTAACTTTATTTTATACACCTTTTTAGATACTTTAACAAGTAGAATTTATTCCGCATTTGTTAGAAAAGATTTATGAAAAGTGGTTGTGAAAGCCAAAAAGTAAAAAAACAGCGAGCATCACTTCCTGTTTTGAAAAATTCTGCGGCTCAGAAAGATAATATTAGCGACTCACGAACGAGCCGTTGGCGAGCTTTGGCTTTAATAATTCTCAATCTGCTAATGATTGCACACATCATTCAATGGCGTTTTTTTGGCTCGACAATTTCACCGATTGAGCCATCTGAATCAATGTTTACTCTGCAAACTGGTGCGGTCAACGCCGGATTTATTTTCTTTATTTTAGCAATTTTAGCAACGCTTATTTTCGGGCGTTTTGTTTGCGGTTGGGGTTGTCACGTTCTTGCACTTCAAGATTTTTGCGGTTGGTTGCTAAAAAAAATCGGACTTACGCCAAAGCCTTTTCGTTCGCGTCTTTTGGTTTTTGTGCCGCTGATTGTGGCGTTTTATATGTTTGTTTATCCAACTGCATATCGATTTTTTGCCGCTCCAAAAGATCAACCGCTTTTTCCGCAATTTACTAACCATCTAATTACAACTGATTTTTGGGCGACTTTTCCGCCAATTTTTGTCGCGATTCCTTTTCTTTTTATTTGCGGATTTATGACCGTCTATTTTCTCGGACAAAAAGGATTTTGTACTTACGCTTGTCCTTATGGCGGGTTTTTTAATTTGGCAGATAAAGTTTCGCCCGGCAAAATTCGCGTCACAGATGCTTGCAATCAATGCGGACATTGCACCGCCGTTTGCACTTCAAATGTTTTGGTTCACGCCGAAGTAAAACAATATGGAATGGTTGTCGATTCAGGTTGTATGAAATGTATGGATTGCGTCAGCGTCTGTCCAAACGACGCTTTATATTTTGGTTTCGGAAAGCCTGCAATTGCCGTTTCAAAAAATCTGAAAAAAAATTATTCGTTAAATTGGACTGAAGAATTAGCCGGAGCAATAATATTTTTTACGAGTTTTTTAGCTGTTTGGGATGTTTATCAACTCGTGCCAATGCTGATGGCACTTGGCATCGCAACGATTACAACGTTTCTCGCACTGCATCTATTAAAATTGTTTCGAGTTGCTGATTTGTTTTTTTATCGTTTCACGCTTAAATCATCAGGAAAAATTAAAAAAGCTGGATGGATTTTTTTGAGTCTGAGTTTGCTCTGGATTGGCTTAAATGCACATAGCGGTTGGGTTCATTACAACGAATCTGCCGGAGCAAGAGCGTTTGAAAATCTCCAAATTCCTGACGAACTTGCCTTAGCACAGACAAATCCTGAACAATGGCTGAGTTCCGCTGACCTTCAAAATATCGCAGACGGAAAGAAACATCTCAAAGCTGCATCAGCTGCCGGATTTTTGGCAAACAGTTCGGCACTTCCAAAACTTGCGTGGTTAGAATATCTTTCCGGCGACACCGAACAGGCGATTTTATTGCTCGGCACCGCCGCAGAGAATCAAAAAGGACAAGCCAAAGCCTTAAGTTTTTATTATCGCGGGGCAATTTTTAATCGTCTTGGTCGATATGAACAAGCAATTATGAGTTTAAACAAAGCTCTGACGGAACAGCCAGATTTAATTCTCGCCCGCGAAGAACTCGGTGAATCTTTTTGGCAACTTGACCGCAAACAAGAAGCACTTTCAACTTGGACTGAAGCCGCAAAACGCAATCCTAATCTACCGTTGACGAAATATTTTCTTTCCGTTGCGGCTGCATCAATAGGAAAGATAGAAATTGCCGAAGCCTTAGAAAAACAAGCCGATCAACTAACGCCAAATGAACCATTTTTCCAATGGATGATTGGTCTTCGCCTAAAAAATGTCGGAATGAACACCCTCGCGGACAAACATTTCCAAAAAGCAATTCAATTAAACCCCGATTTCAAAACTCGTTAAAAACGGAACGCGGGCTGCCAGCCTGCGAATGTTAGAGCGGAACGCCGACACTCTTGTCGGCAGCGTTTGCAAAACGCGAACAAATTCAAGTTTTGTTCAATTTAACTTCATCAAAAACTCTAAAAACGCTCATATATCTGTGCAAACTTTCATCTTGCAATAAAACTCGAAGCAACTGAATAATTCGTAACACCAGCAAACGTTATCGAATCCGTAATTTATCTGGTGACCAAATAGATCTTAGAGCGATTTTAGTTGTCTGTTGAGTTTATAAGAATATTCTAGTTTGAATTTTATTTGGGCAAAGGCGTAAAACTAAATTTTTTAATATCACACTCATTTGCTTTAAATACTGCATCATATTCAATTCTGGTTTTAGTCTTTGTTGAAGTAATTTTCACACTTTCATGATTTCTGGCAGAGTCATTATCTGCTTCGATTTCTGCTAGAAATGGTAACTGAATCACAACATGATAAACACCTTCTTTTTTTAAAATAAAATTGAATCCTCCGTATTTGTCCACAACAACTTTATAAAATTTCTTCCCATTTTTAATTGTTATCTTGAAGTTCTTGGTGTCTTTTTTTGGTGTAATTTCTTTTTGAGGTAATTGATTATATTGCGAAATATATCCACGAATTGTAAAAACGGGTTTCGTTTGAGAAATTTTGCCTATAAATTCTAAATCAAGTTTTGCCCCAGATAATAGATTTGTTCTGTTACAGTATGAATTTATATTTGAATTTTCAGCATAAACAAAATATTTTTCACCAACAATAAGTTTTAAATCTGAACAATCACCTAATTTAAATTTAATAATTTCAGCATCTTCAGTCTTACCTTTGTATGTTTTCTCAACCGAAAAATAAGCATCAATTGTGTAATATGAGGCTTTCTCATCTTTTACTACCTTCTCAAGTTTTCCAACAAAAACTTTTTTTGCTTTAGAATACGCTTCGCAAACGCTCGGGTATTCACAATAACAAGCAAATATTTTCGTATTAAAAAAGAAGAGTAAAGTGATTACGACAATAAAGTTTGTTTTAACTTGATATTTGTTTTTCATCAGTAAAATTTACTTCTTGGAAATCAGCTATTTTAATTATTTTTTCAACAATATGTTTACTTTATTTGTTTTAATGTAGGCATTGGCTTAGGAAAAAAATTAGAATCAAATGGTGTAACAAATAAATCTGCCGAAGATTTTTCCCGAAATCCTCCATCAATAAATTTTATTAAATTCACATCATTTTTAAAAAATCTTTTTAGTTTTTTTATCCATATTTTAACCTCATTATTTTTTACTGCTTTACTGGCATATACAATAATGAATCCTTTGTTATTATTTTTTTGTTTAAGAATATTCGAAAAATGATTTAAATTTGCATCACACAAAAGAGAATTATTTTTATCAAGCAAAATATTAAATAGTGCATTTGTATTTTGCTCATTATTTAAAGTTATTGGTTTTTTATCACTTACATCATTCTCACATAGCACTTTTTCTTCATCACTTGACTTGGTGAAATAATTAATCTGAAAGACAGAATGATCACCAACGGCGATAAATTCGATTCCTTTTTTTCGATTAATATAAAAAACTCCAAAATCCGAAAATGATTTTTGATAAGTTGATAAATCTTCGGTAATACTTTCAAGTGGAACTGATTTTTTAGTTTTTACGCTTATATGCAAAACCGTTCCATTTTCTACATTTAGTCTTTTTTGGAATTTTTTTCCGCAACGTTCTTCTGAGAAGAAAAATTCTACATCCTCATCCTTTGACATATAAGTAACCTCTGGTAATTTACATGCCTTGATTCCCAATAACTTTTCAACATCTTCACATCGAGATTGTAAAGGTCTTATCCCTTTATATTCTTGTCCATAAATTTCTATGAATGATAAAAGAAAAGTCAGCAAAAAAGTTAATGATTGTAGTTTCATAATGGTCTATTGAATAGTGAACAAGCCTGTTTTAGAATCGAATCAAAATAAGCAACATTGGCACCACTAAATGCTTTTTCAGAATCGTAATCTGATCTTTTAGGTAGCGGGTTGCTCAAATCGAATTTATCTCCAGACAAAGTTGCAACAAGCCCCGCTGCTTCTGCAAAAATTCGATGATTTGCACTGTCACCACCAATATAAACGTGTAAAAGTTCATGAATGATAATCAGTCCGCGAGTATTCACATACCTTTCGGATTTGTCGTAAAGAAAGTCACCAGTGAATGGTTGGCGTGGTAGAGAATTGTTGAGAACAAATGATCTTATGTCTGGTAGTTTATTTCCCTTCGAATCAAATCTACTATCATTTTCAACAACATACGCACCTCCCAGATTGGTCGAGGCACGAACCTTAACATTGAAAGGGCGTGAAAAATAGTCGTCAAAAAAATCAAGAAAATTTATGTCTTTCGATGTTTTTCTCGCTAGTGCGTTTTGTTGCAAGAACAGTGTTAAATCTGTAAGAAAATCTGCACAACGTGTCTCATTAAACAGCTGTTCTAAATCATTCCGAAGTGAAGCGATGTCAGAATCCGTGAGAGGAATTGTTTCATTACTTTGTTTGCCAACTTTCTCCCCAGCCAACGCCGACCCCGCTGACCAACTACTCAAATAAATTCCGCCAGTTGAAACCAGTTGACCATCTGCACCTTGTCCATGTGGGACATAGAAAGGTGGATTTGGCTTCGTGTTAGTATAAGTTCGATAAGCATCTGGAATATTAGTTTGAAACAAACCAACACCTAAATATTCAAAACTAAACCCGTTTCGACCTTGATAACCAGCCAAAGCCGCCGGAATAGCCGAGCCATTTTGCAATCTATTCAAAGCCATCGAAAGAGGAACTGCCATTCCGTCAATCGTTGCTCGCACTTGATGCCCATTTACATACATCGGGCTTTCGTTGTAGAGGTAATCCCAGTTTTGTGTTTCAGGATCTGGGAAGGTTTGAAGCACAATATACGGTGAATAAAATCCGACATTTCCTCCAAATGCGTCCAATTCAGCGGGTGCGTTTTCTGTTCCATCCCCACCAGATTCAATTCCGGTTGGGTCAGTTACACGAATACTCGCTCCCGATGGGTCAGAGTGTTTGAAAAATAAATGCTCGCTTTGCGTGTTAGTTGTTCCATAATAATAAACACCATTAACTGCCAATTCGCTTCCTGCGGCTCTGATAATTGTTTTCTCTTTTCTACCTGTTTTATCAACCTGCGTCACAACTTCATTGCCAAACAAACTCGAGCGAATGTAATACTTAAACTCCGGTGTGGTTGACCAATATTCGCTCCCATATTCGTCAGTTATCCAACGAATTGTTTTTCGCTTGCTTTCTCTGCCGTTTCCGTCATTGTAACGATAAATATCGCTTTCGCTCCAAGATACAACTCGATTCATGCTTCCGCTCGAATCGTAGTACGAATTCGAGCCATTACCTTCCATACTATTCAAACTGCGTCCGTCCGCATCGTAGGCGTATCCAGAATTCGTTATTCGATTATTTTGATATGTGTAACTCAAATTATTGCTTTGTTGATACCAATATTCAACTCCCCAATGTCGATTGTTCCGCTGAGTCAACTGATTATAAACATTGTAGTTATAACTTTGGCGATATGGTAATTGAGCTTCTTGGTCAATCGTCGGAACCGTTCCGCCTCTCGCTTCAGCACCAGTTTTCGCTTCCATAATCCGGCTCGCAAAATCGTATTTATATAATCTATCAAACCTGGCATCTTTAAAGTCTTGCGAGTATTTCAAACCGCCATCATCATAAAATTGATAGTTCTTTTTGATGAGTTCGGTCGTCCCTTTTTTTAATTCAAAATTGGTCGCTTGTAATTTGTTGTTAAAGTTCGTGATATTTGTTTCCACACCATTTCCGTAATTGAGATGCGTCAAAACACCTCGAGCATTGTAACTTGGTGTTGAGGCATAATTTGAAATGTTGCTGATTGTATTTCCTGTAACAGCATTTAGTCTGCCAATTTTGTCAAAATCATAATTAACCTGTTTTTCAAACGGGTCTTTGAGTGATTTCATTTGTCCGTTGAGCGTATAAGAATATTCGAGTTTGAAACTATTATTCGCCTGCGGTGCATTCGGCAAAACATCGTTAAATTTACGAGTTTCAGATGTCATTTGTCCAAGATTATTGTAAACATAATCCGTATATCCGAGTCCGTCAACCATCTGAGTTCGCATTCCCAGATTGTTGTAAGCGTAATAGACACTTGGAGTTACAGGAATATTCGCATTCGGCGAAACGTAACTTATATCAATCACCTGACCAGTCCCAACGTTGTATGTGTAATTCGTAATCGCCCCGCGAGCATCGACCATTGACGAGATGCTGTTGTCGAGATTGTAGTTGTAAACCGTGTTTGTTCCCGCATCTTGCTCGGGTTTGTGCTGCGTTTTAACTCGCCCAAATCCGTCAAAAGTCTGTGTTGTCGTCTGATGCGGATTGTTCAAAATCGCCGCACCTTCAAATTGTCTCGCGAATATCGGACGATCTGCACCATCAAAAACGGTCGTGTTTGACGAACTCTACTCTTTAATCGCCAAAAAAATCTTACCGCCGTAGTCCATAAAATTGGTTAGTCCGTTTTCAGTAAAGCGTATAGCTCCATTCTTACAATCATCTAAGTAAGGAAACTTTGGCTCAAGTATATAAACTCCTAATTTGTTTATCACTCCCCATTTTCCTTCTTTCATTACTGTAGTCAAATTGCCACAAAAAGGTCGAACAAGATCAAATTTTGGTTCGATAATATATTTACCGGTAGTATCTATGAATCCATATAATCCGTCTTTTTCAACTCCAAGAAGATTTTCCGTTGAAAATCCTGCTAAATCGAACTGCGGTTCAATTACAAAACACCCTTTTCTATTTATGTAACCCCACTTTTCTCTTACCTTCACGGCAGCTAATCCATTCAAAAATCCACTTTTCCCCAAAATTCCATCATTGCCCACAACACCAAATTTTGCATCAATAATCAGACTACCTTTTTTATCTATAAAACCCCATTTTCCATTTATTTCAACTGGGGCTAATCCTTCAGAAAAAGAATCAATTCCACTTACATTAAGTTTGTCTAAAATCTTGTTGGGAATTGCAACTCTACCAGTTTTGTCAATGTAATAAGCGAGACCCGATTTGTTAACAGCCGCTAAACCATCGGAAAAACTTCTTATTGGTGGAGGAAATCCAATATCATCCTCCCCATACTTTGGAAAATAAAACTGAGGTTTAATAATAAGAATTCCTTTTCTATTAACAAATCCCCATTTACCATTCATTTCAATTGCTCCCATCCCATCACGAAAATCTAGAGCATTATAAAAAATGGGTTTATGAAGCCATTTGCCACTTGTTAAAATGTATCCAAATTTCTTTTTAACTTGAACCAAAGCTACTTCCTCTGAAAAATCTTCGGCACCATCAAATTGATAATCGATCGCTAACTTTCCAGTATTATCAATAAATCCCCACTTTTCACCTTTTTGAACAGGGTATAATGCCACTTGATTTTTTGCTTCAATTTCTTGGAAAACCGTAAACAGCATTATTATTAAAAATGTAAATTTCATAAAATTTTTTTTCATATTCGTTCTATCAAATCTTTGGAAGATTGTTTTAATAGTCACCGCAAAAAAACTTGTCAATAGCAATTTTAGAAGAATATCTTAATCGAGTATTTTCAGCATCTCTATCGCCCTTAAACTTAGCAGGAGCATTTGGAATACGAGGTCCTTTGTGTATTTCAATATGACTGTGAACATAGCCTTGATTAGGATTCCCACCTCCAAAAGTTGTATTTCCTATAAAAATTGAGCTAGCACCATTTGTAATTCCTTTATTCAAATTTGATTGAACCTTATCCGGATCAATATGCATTACAAGTAACGTAACATCAAGTTTTGGATAATAAAAAGTTCGTCCATCAGATGTAAATGGTGCATTATACGAAAATCCATTAGGCACGAAGACATTCCCGTTAGCGTTTCCTATCGTTTGAGTCGACGACTGAGCGTATAAATGTAAGGAGTAACCACGTGTATGCCCCCAAGTTTTGTCCCAAGGTAAAACGTCAGCCATTCGAACTGTTTGTCTAAGTTCCCCAGTTTTACTTGAAATGGTGTCTGTTCCACTTCCAGCCGCCCAAGAATTTTTATCTCCAAAAATGTTGCCTAGAAGTATGTCACAAGGAGTTTTATAAACTTCAAGCTGTCTGATAGGAATCGTTGTTGAAACAGTAGTCGAAGTTATTTCAATTGGTTCAGCTTTTCTTTGTTCTCTAATTCTCCGCAGAATTGCTTCTAATTCATCATCACGGTCTTCAATACCTTTTGCTCTTTCTGAAATTCTGACGAGTTCGACTTCTATCGGATACCGCCCATTAGGTGAAATTCGATTGTTGTCTTCTCTCGAATTTCTGTGTGGTAAACTTTCAAACGTCGAGCTTGCATTAGGGCTTCGTAGCGTCCCACAATCCATAAGAAACCCATCAACGAAGCAACTGGATGTATAAATACTTCCATGACTTCCTTGGGCAATGAAAATTAAGCTATATGGAGAACCGGGGAATGGAACAGGCTCTGGTTGATCAAATTCATATGCAATTGAATTCTTTGAATCTAATTCAATAAATCCTTCATCAAAGTCATCTTGTCGCCGAGTTTTTGTTTCATTGTATGGGTCAACATATTTTTGAGTCGTTTTGTAGGCAGCAGAGTTTCCGTAGCCTTCAACTTCAAGCTCTGCTAGTGTTCTTCCAAAACCATATACAAAAGTTCGTTTTCTACTCCCGTTACTTTTAACTTCGGTCAAAACTACATTCCCTAACACAGTTGAGCGAATATAAAATACCTCGGTTACACCGCCTCCTTCAAAAGCGGCTCGTTTAATTATTAGCCCATTACCATCTACTGTGTGAAAAGTTGAAGCTGAATCATCCGGTTTAATAATCCCTGCCATACCTCCGCTATAATTATATAAATACTTCCTCTCAGTATCGTTTGTTACTCTTCCGTCAGAGTCATATTGCCAAGAGGTTTCACGATTATTATAAAAGTTATAGATTTTTGTTTTATCAATCGGGTCGTTAAAAGTTGAAACAACATGCGATGAAGTGATGTTACCCCATACGTCATTTTCACTAGCTACCGAAGAGCTTAAATTCAAAGCCCAACCGATAGTTTCACTCGACTGCCGCCCTAATTTATTATAATTATAGGTATGAGGCAATCCGGGATTATCATATACATTAGGAGTTGGTGTTGAATCACTTAGTTTACCATCGTTTCGGAAAGTATAGGATCTATCAGTCACCCTTGGATGGTTGTTGCCAGCGGTCGCATTCTCCCATTCCAATCTGTATCTATTCACTCTCAGTCTATCGTCATAGCTTAAGGTTTCTAGGGTAAATGAATTTTCCAACGGATAAATGTCTCTACTTGTGTTTCGTATTCTCATTTCTTTCATCGCTCCCCAAGCACGATACTTTACATCCGAGATGTAATCTCCGTTTGGTCTGTATTGTCCTGTTCCGCCACGCGGTCCATCTAACTTCGTAGCTCGACCAAGTTTGTCATATTGTGATGTAAACACAAGTCCGTACGGATCTGTAACTGACTTCAATTGTCCGCTCAATTCATATTGGTATTGTATTGTATAATCTCCATCAGGAAGTGGATACTGGTTTTGAAAATGTCTGGTCTCATTTTTCAAACGTGAGACTTCATCATATTGGTAATTTACGTAACCTAATGAGTCAGTCATTTTAGTTCGGTTTCCTACTGCATCATATTCATAGCTTGCACCTGTATTAAACAAAATTGGCGGTTGTTGTGATGGGTTTGAAACAGGTTCCAGATACGAAATTGTTTCTAAAAGTCCGCGATTGTTATATGTATAGTTAGTTTTTACACCTCTTGCATCGGTGATTGAAGCTACTTGATTATCGGCATGATACTCATAAGAAGTAAATGTTCCGGCATCTTGCTTTGGTGTGTGAACTGTTTTTAGTCTTCCAAAGCCATCATAGCTAAGTGTGTTTTGTTGATAACGTGGATTACCATAATAACCAAGATATTTTCTAGTTTGAATCGGCTTATCACGTCCATCAAAAAGTATTCGTGTTGTTGAAGAAATACTACCATCATCATTATAAGTTTCACTCTTAAAATCTCGACCAAGAATATCTTGATAAATCATTTGAGTTTGCCTTTTTTCAGTTTGAGGTGAGATGTCAACATCTTCGCCTTCGATTGTCGTCACTTGTCCGCCGGCACAGCCGCAGCCGTTGTAAGTGATTGTTTTAAACGTGTTATCCGTGTTGATTTCTTTCGTCACACGCCCTTTCCAGTCAAATTCTTGGCTTGTCCAGAGAAAACCACGAGTCGCGTCATCGCCAGCGGGAAGCCAATCTGTGCCGATTTCTGTCGGGACGGTTGTCCGTTTTACTTGCCCGAGAATGTCATATTCGACTAAATTTCCCGAAAATCCGCCTGTTGAATTTGGTAATTCCGTCCGCGACATCCGAGTTCTGCCTGCTCCATCGGACAAACTTTCGGACAAAACTTCGTCTGCGGTGTTGATTATTCCATTATTATCCGCGTCAGTAATTGTCGTGTAAACCTTTGAATTGATTTGGTTTGCGAGATATTCGTAGCGTGAATATGCACCAGTATTGACCAGCGTTTCCTTTATCGGTCGCCCGATTGTGTCAAATTCCCGAGTCGTTTCCATACCCGAAATCGCCGCATTTCCAACGATTGTTGGTGATTTTGCCCAGACATTTGCACCGATGTCGTAGCGGTATTTTACTTGCGAGAAGTTGCCCGATGGGTCGGTCAGTTTTGTTGGATAAGCGTATGTATTCGCGGGCGAGCCGCCCGCGTTCCCGGCTTGCCAACTGTCTGTGTAACTTGTCTTTACAGTTCTGCCCATGACATCGATACTCGCAACTGGTGAACCTGCGACGTTGTATTTTACTTGTGATTTTTGGGCTTGAGTTGTGTCGTTCGGAAACTCAGTATTCCAACGTGTGACTGAAGTTACATTTCCTCGACCAATGATGAAATTCGCCCCAAAATTGGTTGTGTCGTGGGTTGTTGGTGTGATGTTTTGATTAATTTAGTTCTATCAACGCATTTGTTTTTTTCTTATTAATTTTTTACTTTTCATTTTTTTCTTGCTAATTATTTTAGCTTGGTCAGATGAAAGTGTCGGTGTCGGTATAGGTGAAGTAATTTCACTTTTTGGAATAATGAACAATTCACCTATTGCATTCTCCCTAAATCCACCATCAATAAAAGTAATTTGGCTCAAATCAGCCTTTAAATTATTTTTAATATATTTTTTTAACTTTTCAATCCAATTATTTGCCTCATTAATCCTCGAAATCTTACCTGCATAAATAATAATAAAGCCTTTATTATTCATAGACTTTTTAAGTAATGATGAAAACTCTTTTAAATTCTCTTCATTCCATGAATGTTTTGAAGAATTGAGATACGTTGTTACAGAGTAATAAATATCTGATTTATCTACATTTATTTGTTTCTGAGTGAAAATAAACTTTTCTAAACTTTTTTCTTCAACTTTTACTTGTTGATTACTAAAAAAAACTTTAGGGGTTAAAATGATACAAATCAAAACAAATAAAAAACTACATATCAACGAAACATTTATTTTCCTTTCCACCATTGTAAAAACTCCTCCTGAGTAAAGTTGCAATATTGACTTAAAACACTATCCCAATTCATGCTCGCAAATGGCATTTGATTGTAACTGACAGCTCTACCAAATGGTGTTTTATAACCAGCTGCTATAACTTTATCTTGCATTTCAAAATCACTACCACCAGAAAAAGCTGCGTGAATTAGTTCATGAATAAGCAAATCAATCATGTAATTTGTATTTTCGAACGAAGTTCTTAAATTCTTTGAATTCCAATTCCTATTCTTGCCCAAATCTATTAGTGACCCCTGAGATGTCTCAGTATTAGATTGGTTTTCTCCACCTACGATATTCGTAAATGCAAAACCTCTCTGAACTCTGACGGCATCAAATACCTTTATTAAATCAACTCCACCAGCAAACTGACTTATAAAATCAATACACTTTGGGCGACTTATAGCTTGATCTACCAACCCTCGCCAAAAATCAAGTAAATCATCTTGGACAGGATCTCTACCTTTATTGCTTGGTAAATTCCAAAAAGAAGCCAAACCAGTATTTTTTAATACAATCTGGTCTTCACCGCTATTTATCCAGTTACCAGAAGCTCCATTCAGTTTTACCAAATCTGTATCTGTATTGGGGCTACGAGTCTTAAATTTTGGTTTGTCGAATTTCGCGGGATTCAATACCCCATTTCCTGCATATCTAGCGTTTGAAGGAATGTGTCCTGAAAATCCATCCGCAAACGCTCTGAAATGAGCCCAAACATCTTTGCCATTATAACGAACGCGAACTGGTCCAGTATCCAAAGGAGCAATTACACCAAAACCCGCACTCAAAGCCTGAGCAACTTGACTGCAAGGAACTTCAAAACCATCCATCCGACAACTAAAACCACCAAATGGATCGCCCCATCTCGTTCCGCCTGGTGCTTGAGCATTTTCTGGTGCTGGTGCCGTGGCGAATGGGCTTGATAATCCGACATTTGAACCGAGCGGGTCGAGTTCGGCGTTGTAGATTGCTCCATAATACATTTGACCGTTTGAAGCCGTTTCGATGTATGATTCGCCTCGCGGGTCTTGGTGTTCCTATTTCACCGTAACTCCAGTCGCATTCGTGGCGTTTTGTGTTGCCACAATTCCGCCCAATCCATAAACATTCGTCTTCGTCTTTTGCCCGCTGCTGTTGACCTCTGTTAATAATTTACCCAAAACGGTCGAGTAGATTTTATATTCAGATTTGATCAAATTGAACTGATAACTGTAGTAATAATATTCATTCTCGCGAACTGCTTTTCCTTCTCCATCCAAATGCCTTATTCGCCTCGTGTTTGTCTGAAGCGTTGACATCACAACTTCACCATTTGTATCGTAAAAATATTTATTCTGCGGTGTTGATTTGAGCCTTCCATCAGCGTCATAACCCCAAACCGAATTTCGATTATTTACCCACAAATTAACTTCATTATCAGTCTGCGTCCACGTCTGAGAACCTCGATATGTCACATTACTAAATGCATTGTAGCTATAATCCTGCTTATATGGAATCTCGTTTCGGTCAGTCACCGTGCCGCCTCTCGCTTCTTCGCCTGTTCTTGCTTCGGTCAATCGTCCGGCAAAATCATACTTAAACGAACGGTCAAATTTTGCTGGATCGCGAGTCACATTTTGACCATTGTCATCTGAGAATTTTAGCAGATTATCGTTGTAATATTCATAATTTTTCTTGATATATGTCTGGAAATCCATCGGCGGATTTGTATTTACATTTGTCGGATTAGAAACCTTAAATTCCGAAACTCTCAAACGACTGTCAAACGTTTGATTCATTTGAACATTATTTCCGTAATCGACATGCTTTATCGCTCCCCAAGCACGATATTCAATATTGTCCACATAATCTGTTACTGATTGCCCATTTGCTCCAAATGGTGTTCCGTTTATTTGCTCAAGTCTGCCGAGTTTGTCAGCTTTGTAATCAATTCTCGCACCGTATGGATCAGTCACACTCGCCAATCGTCCGGTTAAATCGTAGCTGTAATTTATATCAAAATTGTGAACCGGAATCGCCCAATCCGAACGCAAAATCTTTTGCTCTGCCGTCATTCTCGAAAGCTGGTCATAGACATAGTTCGTTGTTCCCGTTTCAGTATCAAGCATCTGTGTTCTGTTCCCCAATGCGTCATATTGAAACTGAACATTTGATAAATACGGAGCAGGATTTGGAGTCGGAGTCGGTCCGCCACAATTTGGATAATTCGGATCTTCAGGACTACATGTGAGTGATGCGTTTGGAGAATTTGGATTGATAGTTGGGAAAGTAGATGCAGCATATGGCAACGCATAATCGACTCTTTCAACTAATCCGCGATTATTGTAAGTATAAGTTGATGTTGCGTTTCTTGCATCAGTCATCGAATGAATACTGTTATCAATATTGTAAGAATAAGCCGAAAACTTCCCGGCATCTTGCTCTGGATTATGCTGAGTCTTTAATCTTCCAAAACCATCGTAAGTCATTGTCGTTTCTTGAAAAACTCCGGTTACATCTCCAGTAAATTCTTTGTGCGAAATCACTTGGTCGCGAGCATCAAAGGTTGAAATATCAGTTTTATAAACATTATTGTCGTAATCCAAAGTTTCAATTTTGTTGTTTCGCCCAAGAATATCCGAATAGATTTTTTGTGTTCGGCGTTTTCCGTCAACTAATTCGCCTTTTACCGTAGTGATTTGTCCGCCTGCACAGCCGCAACCTTCGTAAGAAATAAATCGGTCAACGCCATCAAGCCCAACTTCTTTTTCGACTCGATTTTTCCAATCAAAATCTTGACTCGACCATTGCCAACCTCTGGTGAAATCGTCGCCAGTCGGATTCCACGAACTGTCTATTTCAGTCGGTGCAGATTGGCGTTTTGTTCTGCCTAAAATGTCATATTCAATTTGCTGACCAACCCAAGTTAAAGTATCTCCAGCAGTATCAATCGTCATCGGGCTTCGACTTTTTCTCATTCGCCCTGCACCATCATAAAAACTTTCTGCTAAAACTTCATCAGCCGCAGTTACATCGCCATCATTGTTTGCGTCCGTGACAGTCGTATAAACTTTCGATTGTATTTGGCTTGGCAAATATTCATAACGAGTGTAAGCACCGAGATAGTTCTCAATCTTTTGCTTTTCAATTCGACCAATATCATCAAATGTTCTAGTCGTAATTTTCCCTTGAATTTGACCATTCGGAGCAGGCGATTTTGCCCAGACATTTGCACCGATGTCGTAGCGGTATTTTACTTGCGAGAAGTTGCCGGCTGGATCGGTCAGTTTTGTTGGATAAGCGTATGTATTCGCGGGCGAGCCGCCCGCGTTCCCGGCTTGCCAATTATCTGCGTAACTTGTCTTTATCGTTCTGCCCATGACATCGATACTCGCAACGGGCGAACCTGCGGTGTTGTATTTGACACTCGATTTTTGGGCTTGGCTCGAATCTTCTGGAAACTCAGTGTTCCAACGTGTGACAGATGTTACATTCCCGCGTCCGATGATGAAGTTCGCACCGAAATTGGTTGTGTCGTGGCTGGTCGGCGAGATGTTTTGCTCAAGTGTCGAATCGCTAAAACTTCCTTCATCGTAAGCGTAAGTTGTTTTACTTGTTAGCTTTTCCAGACTATTTTCTATCCCAAAAGTTTCGCTTTTGCTCGGCAAACCGATGATTCTTCGATTCGTATAAACCGGATCAAGATTGTAATAGTTTACGCTTCGTTTTAAGACTGTTGTCTGGTCATTATCGAAGACTTTTGTCTCACTCGGGAGATTGTAAATCGTTGAATATGAAAGAGTTGTTTTGCGGATATTTCCGTTTTCCGTGTCACCGACTTTTGATTCGATCACACGCGGATTATTTCGGACAAGAGTGTCCGAGTTCCCATAATCCGTCCACGTCCAACGTTTTTGGACGTTGTTGACGAAATCTTCAGTCTTGATTGGCAGACCTTCTTTCCAGCCGGAGTTTCCTGTGAATGTCTTCGAAATTCTCGCGTGCGGATCGCCTGTAAATGCTACTTCTATGAGGTTTCCGGTTGCCGTTCCGCCATCTGGAAGTGTGTAAGTTTGATTCGTTTGAAACGAATTCGTGACGATTGTTTCCGCTCCAGCGTTGAAATTCTGGACGTAATTTTTCGTCTCCGTAAACCTTGGGCAATCGGTCTGAATTCCGCTGATTGAGCCGAGATTCGTTCTCGTGTGATTAAGTTTATGACCATCAGCCGCGTGATTGTTGACCTGTTTT
>JANNVK010000081.1:0-4108 GCA_031414415.1 Acidobacteriota bacterium | reverse complement strand
CGAAGTATTTTTGGGAAATACAAATTAAACAAGGCAAATTTTTATCTAATAAAAGTTTGATAATCAAAAAAAGACTGCCTTTTCAAGCAGCCTTTTGATTTATTAAAAAAGTAAGTTGTAAATCTTAAAGATCATCATCGTCCATATCAACAACTTCCATTGAGCTGTCGTCCATTTCGAAGACTTCTTCAGTGTCCATGGCGTATTCGTCAACGATCATTGGCTCGTCTATTTCCTCATCTTCACCGCTTTCAATTAGCGGAATGTCCATAGGAAGATCGAGTCCGCCGGTGATAATCGGGAATTCGTCCATTTCTTCTTCGCGTTTTTGATTGACAGTTGGATCATAATCAATCTCAACATTTCGATAGAAACGCATACCTGTTCCGGCTGGTATCAACCTTCCCATGATGACGTTTTCTTTCAAACCGCGGAGATAATCGATTCTTCCCGAAATAGCTGCTTCGGTTAGAACACGAGTAGTTTCTTGGAATGAAGCTGCTGAAATAAATGAATCGGTTGAAAGCGAAGCCTTCGTAATTCCGAGTAACATTGGTTCAGCACTCGATGGTTGTTTGTCTTCATCGAGAACGCGTCGATTTTCGTCTTCGTATCGGAAACGGTCAACTTGTTCTTCAAGCAAGAAATCTGTATCGCCGACTTCTTTGATTTTAACCCAGCGAAGCATTTGTCTAACGATAACTTCGATGTGTTTATCATTGATCGTAACACCTTGCAAACGATAGACTTCTTGGATTTCATCCACAATATATTCTTGCAAACGTTGTGTTCCGAGAACACGCAAAATATCATGTGGATTAAGCGGTCCATCCATCAAAGGTTCGCCAGCCGTGACGGTGTCTTCTTCTTGAACGTTAATATAAGTTCCGCGTGGAATGTCATATTCGCGTTCGCCACCATCTTCGCCAGTAACGATAATTTTACGTTTACCTTTTGTAATTGGTCCAAACTTAACAACTCCGTCAATTTCGGACATAACAACTGGATCAGCCGGACGACGAGCTTCAAATAATTCGACTACACGCGGCAAACCTCCAACAATGTCTTTAGTTTTTGTTGTTTCGCGTGGGATTTTCGCAATTACATCGCCAGCATCAACAATATGTCCGTCTTCAACCAAAAGGTTTGCACGAACAGGTAAATTGTATGTTTTCAACACTTTCGAGCCATCTTTAATTTCAAGACGTGGCTGACGTTTGTCATCAGGAGAATCTTTTACAACAAGATTTTTGTTTCCGCTGATCTTGTCAAATTCTTCCTCAATGGTAACGCCTTCTTTCAAATCTTGGAATTTAACGGCTCCAGAAACTTCCGAAAGAATTGCGTAAGTAAATGGATCCCAAGTTGCGAGAATGTCGTCTTCCTTAACTTTCGTTCCATTTGCGACCAAAATATGTGCACCATAAACCATTTGATAAGTCGCGATTTCTCGTCCGTCATCATCGGTAATAGCCAAAATTCCGGTTCGTTTCATCGAAATAGTTTGACCTTTTTTGTTCGTAATTGTTCGAAGATCAACGTATTTGACAGTTCCTTCCATTGAAGCAACGTGCTTCGTTTCTTGTTCGAGGCGAGCGGCTCCACCAACGTGGAAAGTTCTCATCGTCAACTGAGTTCCTGGTTCGCCAATCGACTGAGCGGCAATAACACCAACCGCTTCACCGATTTCTACTGTATTACCAGTCGCAAGATTTCGTCCGTAACATTTGATACAAACACCACGACGTGATTCGCAAGTTAAAACGGAGCGAATCATCACTTTTTGGATTCCGGCAAGTTGAACTTTTGAAGCTAAATCTTCATTTATTTCATCGCCTGATTCGAGAATTGAAGTTCCGTCGATTGGATCAAAAATATCGTCAAGCGAAATACGACCAACGATTCTGTCTCGTAATGATTCAACTTCCTCACCGTTTCTGACAATTGCTTCGGCTTCAATTCCTTTCATTGTTTCGCAATCGTCTTCGGAGATAATTACGTCTTGGGCAACGTCCACAAGGCGACGGGTTAAATAACCTGAGTCAGCAGTTTTCAATGCCGTATCAGCCAAACCTTTTCTCGCTCCGTGAGTCGAAATAAAGTATTGAAGAACGTTCAACCCTTCGCGGAAGTTAGCAATAATAGGCGTTTCGATGATTTCACCATTTGGTTTTGCCATCAAACCACGCATTCCTGCAAGTTGCCGAATTTGTTGTTCCGAACCTCTCGCACCAGAATCAGCCATCACCAAAATCGGATTAAGCTCGTTGCGTTCTTGCTCGCGTTCATCCATTGCAATGAACATTGCTTTGGCAACTTCATCGGTTACGTCAGACCAGATTTTTTGCACTTTGTTGACTCTTTCGAGATCATCCATCATACCTTCGTTCATCTGACGTTCTAAATCATCAACCGCAACTCTCGCATCAGCAATTAATGTTTTCTTGCTCGCTGGAGTTACCATATCGTCAATTCCGATCGACATTCCAGATTTAGTTGCATACAAGAACCCGAGGCTCTTCATATCGTCAAGCAAAGTAACTGTGTCGTCGTGTCCTAATCTTAAATGACAGAAGTTGACGAGCGATTGCAAACCTTTTTTCTTCAATGTTCCGTTGACGTATGGCAGACCTTCGCGACGCAAACGGTCGTTAAATATTACGCGACCAACTGTTGTTTCAATTGTTCGTTTTACATCAACCTGAACTTTTGCACGCATTACATCTTGATCATTATGCTCAGTTGTGAGGTCAATTAAATCACCACTCCAACGAAGTTTGATGATAGATTGTGTCTCAACAACTTTCGCATCAACCGCTAAAATTACGTCTTCAACCGAGTTAAATGCTTTATTTTGACCTTTCAGACCTTCTCGACCGCGAGTTAGGTAATAACACCCTAAAACGATGTCTTGCGAAGGAACTGTAATCGGCTGACCGCTCGCTGGCGAAAGCAGATTGTTTGAAGCTAACATCAAAACGCTTGCTTCAATTTGAGCTTCGGGCGAAAGCGGAATGTGAACAGCCATTTGGTCACCGTCGAAGTCAGCATTGAAAGCTGTGCAAACGAGCGGATGAATTTTAATCGCTTTTCCTTCAACCAAAACAGGCTCAAAGGCTTGAATTCCAAGTCTATGAAGCGTTGGAGCTCGGTTTAGTAAAACAGGATGTTCACGAATAACATCTTCCAAAATATCCCAAACTACCGCTTCTTGACGTTCAACCATTTCGCGAGCCTGTTTAATTGTCGCGGCGTGACCATCTTTTTCTAATTTATTGTAAATAAATGGTTTAAACAATTCTAAAGCCATTTTCTTTGGCAATCCGCATTGATGAAGTTTCAATTCCGGACCGACAACAATAACCGAACGTCCTGAATAATCGACTCGTTTTCCGAGCAAATTCTGACGGAAACGTCCTTGTTTTCCTTTCAAAGTTCCGGACAAAGATTTTAAAGGGCGATTGTTCGCACCACGCAAAACTCTTCCGCGACGACCGTTATCGAATAACGCATCAACTGCTTCTTGCAACATCCGTTTTTCGTTTCTGACGATAACTTCAGGAGCTCGCAACTCCATCAACTTCTTCAAGCGATTGTTACGGTTAATAACTCGTCGATACAAATCATTCAAATCTGAAGTAGCAAAACGTCCACCGTCAAGTGGCACAAGCGGGCGAAGTTCAGGCGGAATTACAGGAATTACGTCCAAAATCATCCATTCGGCTTTGTTCGTTGATTTCATAAACGAATTTGCTACTTTCAAGCGTTTCGAATATTTCAATTTTTTCTGTTGTGAAGTTTCTTCACGCATTCTTTGGCGAAGTTCAACAACAAGTTCGGGAATCTCAACTCTCGAAAGCAAATCTTTAATCGCTTCTGCTCCCATTTTCGCGACAAATTGATGCGGATATTCACGCATTAATTCGCGATAACGTTCGTCAGTGAGAAGATCTTTTTCCTTCATTCCCGGAACATCACCTTCGTCGATGACAATATAAAGTTCAAAATAAAGAATTTTTTCAAGGTCGCGAAGTGTAATGTCCAAAAGGTGACCAATTCTTGAAGGTAATCCTTTAAAAAACCAGACGTGCGAACACGGACTTGCGAG
>JANNVK010000080.1:0-17201 GCA_031414415.1 Acidobacteriota bacterium | reverse complement strand
ATCTCAATACTCCCAGTGGTTTCTTGGCTAAATCCAGCTATTGAAAAGCTAAGGATAAGAGCGGCAACCATGGAAATTAAATTAAACGTTTTCTTCATTATTTATCTCCTAATCTATTTTTTACTTGAATGTTTTAAGGCTGTATAGCCACCTAAAAAACAGGCTTTCAAAAAACCTATAATTTGTTAACTGCAATTTGAAAGCCAGACTTTTCATTTTTCCTTAAAAACCTATAAACCCTTATTATACAATACATAAGAATGTTTATTAGATGTGAATACTCGTATTGTTTGCTTTATTATTTAAATTTTTCCAATATTTTGAACTTTATTGCAAAAAAATGTCTATATATTCAACATTGCAGTTTTAAATTTTATCAATCAAAATGCTTCTAGTTATACTTTTGGAGCAAATATTTGATAGAAAAATTTTACAGAGATTCAGTCCACAATATAATCCGTTTAAAGAGCGAAACTATAGCTGAAAAGCTCCTTATTCGGCTGATTGATACGGTTGAGTTTCAGAGGTTGCGGCGGGTTAAGCAGCTTGGGTTGGCTTATTTTACATATCAAGGTGCGGAGCATTCGCGTTTTACGCATTCGTTGGGAGCATTGCACTTAGCGACGCGGATTTTAGATAAACTTCAGGCTAAATATTCAATTTCTGAGAATGAAATTGTCGCAGTTAGAGTTGCGGCTTTGCTTCACGACATTGGGCATGGTGCATATTCGCATGTGATTGAAAAAATTCTGGATTTTCATCACGAAAATTTTACAATTGAAGCAGTTTTGAGCAACGAAACTGAAGTTGGTAAGGTTTTGCGACAATTTTCAACGACTTTACCTGATGATGTTGCAAATATCATCCGCGGTGAGTTTAAACCGTCTGCTCTTGGTCAGCTTGTTTCATCGCAACTTGATGTTGATCGGATGGATTATTTACTTCGCGATTCGCTGATGACAGGTGCAAAATATGGAGTTTTTGACCTTGAGTGGATTGCAAAATCGATTGAAATTGACGAAACGAATGACCGGCTTTATGTTTCTGCAAATGGAATTCATGCAGTCGAAGATTATCTTCAAGCCAGATATTATATGTTTCGGCAAGTTTATTTTCATCGAACCCTGCGTTCGGCGGAAGTCGTTTTGCGGTCAATAGTTAGGCGTGCTTTAGATATTTTTTCCACAGGTGGAAATCTTTGGTTTGCAAAAGGAACTGCGTTTGAAAAAGTTTTACAAAAGCAAAAACTTACGCTCAAAGAACATCTCGAATTAGATGATTCTGACGTTTTATTTCATATCAAACAATGGCAAAATTCAGATGACGCAATTCTGTCGGATTTGTCAAAACGTTTCATAAATCGACGACTTTTCAAGGCTTTCGACCTTGATATGCCTGACGATCAGAAAACAGAATTTTTAATTAAAGCTAAGAATTTGGTTGAAAACGCTGGATTTGACACGAATTATTATTATGCAGAAGATCGAACAGGCGATGTTCCATATTATTTTTACACTAAAGATTCGGTTGAGCCGAAGAATTTAATTTATGTTGAAAGTGGCTTTTCGCATCCGCAAATTCGCGAAATTTCTGAGGTTAGTGCTGCTGTTCGTGGTTTGCAAAAGGCATACGAAATTCATCGTGTTTGTTTTCCGGCGGAGTTAAAAAATGAAATTGCTTTGCTTTATCATAAGTAAATTGGTTTTTGGAATTTGGTTTTTGGGCTTTAACTTCCAATCTGTTTTTTCGCAAAAAATTGCGGTGATTTCGCCGCAAAACAATTCGGTTTCTGAAAATATCTCTTCACAATTATCAACAAAACTAAATTCATTAGATTCAGATTTAGTTGCAAATGCCTTTCGTTCAACGACTTACGAAAATATTTTTAATCTTTCAAATTCCGAAGCAAAATTAATAGGCGAAACTATCGGATGCGAATTTTTTGTTATTTTAAAGGCTGATAACTATAAGCGTTCGTCTTTTACAAAAAATAATTATTTTGAAAGTTTTGCGGCAATTTATCTGGTAAATTCTCGAACTGGACATCTAATTTATTGGAAACTTTACAATTTTGAAGATGCAAAAATCGAAATATCTAATGAGAAACTTTTTGCCGCAGTTAACACAATTGTCATAGAGATAAAAGATAATCTGAAAAGTGAAAAGTTTGATAAACCAATCATCGAAGAACTACCGGAAGATGATAAAAACTATCGCTCGCCTTTGCCTTTTAAACGCATAAAACCTTTCTACACTGAAGTTGCAAGTTTATTTCTAGTTTCGGCTACAGTTGATATTGAAATAGATTTAGATGAAAAAGGAAAAATTACACGAACGGAAATTGTTCGTTGGGCAGGTTTTGGGTTAGACGAATCAGTTACGGAAACTGTAAAAAAAATGAATTGGCGACCAGCAATGAAAAACGGGAAAACATTGCCGATTCGGGTTTTATTACGTTACAATTTCAAGAAGATTGAAAAAAACGAGTAAACCAAATGTCAACTTCTATACACGAATCAACTGCACCCGATTTGCAAAAATCTTTTGATTACCCTTTTCGTATGGAAAATATTCCAACAGAAGAAATAGCCGAAGGTCGATATATCACACGCTTCGCACGCACACCCGAAGAAATTGACGCGGCGTTGCGTCTGCGTTTCGAAGTTTTTAATCTTGAATTACACGAAGGTTTAGAATCGTCATTTCTCACGGAACGCGACGAAGATGAATTTGATTTTACTTGTCATCATCTTATTGTGATTGAAAAAGAGACGAATACCGTTGTCGGTACTTATCGAATTCGGACGATTGAAATGGCAAAAAACGCTCGTGGCTTTTATTCTGCAGGCGAGTTTATGATCGAAAATTTGCCAGCTGAAATGCTAAATGAAGCAATGGAAATTGGACGTGCATGCATTTCTCGCGAACACCGTAACTCACGTGTTTTGTTTCTGTTATGGAAAGGTTTGGCAATGTATGCGACCAAATCTCGAAAGCGTTATTTGTTTGGTTGCTGTTCACTTTTTACAGTCGATTGCAGTGAAGGCAGACGTGCTGCACGAATTCTCAAACGCGATAATCATATTCACGACAAATTTCGCGTTGACGCACGCGAAGATTGCCAATGCAAACCTGTCGATTTTCTCACCGAAGATTCAGTTGAAGACATTGAATTGCCAAAACTCTTCGGCACATATTTAAGAATTGGTGCAAAAGTTTGTGGCGAACCAGTTATCGACCGCCAATTTAAAACGATTGATTTCTTTGTTATCATTGACGTTGAAGCAATGGAAGAACGATATTACAAGATGTTTTTCCAACCTTTTGAACACTTGAAATAAATGAAATACCTTCGTTCTATAATTCGTATTCCGCTTTTTTTTGCACTAACTTTCGGAATTTATGCCGTTTGGTTTATTGGCGACTTTTTCATTTCGAACAAACCGTTTTGGCGACAACTTATTTTTAAATATTGGGCAAAAGGATTTTTAAACATTGCAGGTGTTAAAGTTACCGTTTCAGGACAAATTCCGCGACCGCCATTTTTTCTCGTTTCAAATCATTTAAGTTATATTGATATTCCGCTTGTTCGCTCGGTTTTAGAAAATATTTTTGTCACTAAAGGCGAAATTGAAAGTTGGTCACTTGCCGGAACAATGATCGGAAATTTTGGCAATATTTACATCAATCGCGGCAACAAACGCGACATTCCGCGTGCTGGAAGTGAAATATTAGAAACACTAAATCAGGGCGAAGGCGTTGTTGTTTTTCCGGAAGGCACAACTACAAACGGTTCAAGCGTTTTACCTTTCAAATCGTCATTTTTCGAGTTTGCTTCAGCCGCAAATTTACCGGTTTATTACGCCTCAATCCGCTACGAAGCACCAGACAAATTTCCGTCTGCCAGCGAATCAATCTGCTGGTGGCGAATGGAATCAACTTTAGTCGGACATATGTGGGAAATGTTTAAAATGCCAGGTTTTGAGGCGTTTGTTACCTTCGGCGAAAAACCAATTCAAGCTGACAATCGCAAAGATTTAGCAAAAAAACTGCACGCCGCCGTCAGCGAATCTTTTACTCCTTTGAATTAATTTTGCTGTCAAAGCAACCAATTTAAAACTCATCTCATCTTGATAAACAGCTTTTCTAAAACATTGTAAAATTGAGGTTTAACTTATGTGGCGAATACTCATCGTCTTGTTCTTCGTGTGTCAATTTTCAGCTTTCGGGCAAACAGTTCTCGAAAATGAATCGTCAATTATTTTGAACGATACATCGGCTGAGATAAATTTAGTTATTGATAATCCGAATCAAACATTCAACGATAAAATCTTGCTCGAACTTGTTGATACACAAGGCGTTGTTCGCCAAACTTCAACTTCGTCGCATCGAATAAAAAACGGCAAAGAAACTTATAAATTAACCTTACCACTCGGCGATTTGATGAAAACCGATGAAAAAAACATCGCGTGGTTTAGACTACGTTATCGCATCGGCGATTCCCGTGGAATTATTTCGATCAATCAAATTATCAAAGATATTTTTGAAATTCGCGTCATTTCTTCTGAAGAATTATTTTCAGGAATGAAGTATCGAAGCCGAATTCGAGCAATAAATCCATTTAGTAACACATCAGTCGAAGGAGTTAAAGTTAGTGCAGAAATAGAAATTGAATTAAAAGATAATGATGAAGATAAAAAGTTAAAACTAAGTGCAAATGGCGAAACTGATAATGAAGGTTTTGCAAATTTAGAGTTTCAAATTCCGATTGACGCAAATTTAGCCGATTCTAAAATAACAGTTATTGGCAAGAAAAACGGAATTGTTCGTGAAGCAAGCGAAGATTTGTCAGGATATGGCGACTCTTCATCATTTCTAATGTTGACCGATAAACCTATTTATCAGCCCGAACAAATGCTAAATGTTCGCGGAATTTTGTTAAAAGGCACAGAAGGAAAAGTTGTTGTTGCCGATTCGGAAGTAGAATTTCGTATTGAAGACGAAGAAAACACCGTTTTATATCGCGAAAAAGTGAAAACTTCGGAATTCGGAATTGCCGCAATTACTTGGAAAATACCTGAAAACGCCAAACTCGGAAAATATATAATTCGGGTAAAAAATCAGACAAATAGTGAAGGAGAATATGCTGGTTATCAAGTTATTAAAGTCTCACGCTACGATTTACCAAACTTTGCAGTTTCCGCTAAAGCCTTAAAAACATTCTATTTACCTGATGAAATGAACGCCGAGGTTGAGGTAAATGCCGATTATCTTTTCGGCAAACCTGTAACCAAAGGTAAAGTTCGCGTCGTGCGTGAAAACGAAAAAAAATGGAATTGGAAAGAGCAAAAATATGACATTGACGAAGGCGAATCGCACGATGGAAACACCGATGAAACAGGTAAATATAAGGCAAAATTCGATTTAAAAGATGCTCATAAATCTTTAAAAGAAAACACTTATCGTAAATTTACCGATCTGAATTTTACCGCGTATTTTACCGATTTAACCACGAACCGAACCGAGCAAAGACGTTTTGATGTTCGTGTGACACGCGAACCAATTCACGTCTATTTTATCGGAAATCGTGATGACAAAAACCCGAACTTGCCGATAAATGCTTACGTTACAACATTTTATGCTGATGGTTCGCCCGCAGTTTGTGATGTCGAACTAAAAGGTCGTGAGGAAAATGGCGATGATGAAAAATATCGCACGATTCAAAAGGTTAAAACTAATTCTTACGGTGTTGGCAAATTAAGTTTTTATCGTCCAAAGTTTGAAGATATAGATGACGATTTGGAAATCGAAATAATCGCCAAAGATAAAAACATTCTAATTGGAACTTTTGGCGGTGAAAACTACGATAGATATGATGATGATATAAATTTTGATGATGCCGATTATTTACAAATTCAGAACGAGCGGACAATTTTTAGACCAGGTGAAGCTGTAAAAATAAAGTTAAACTCGACAAAACAGACAGGTTTGGTTTATGTTGATGTCGTCAAAGATTGGTCGGTAGTTGATTCGTATTTCGTCAATTTAAAAAACGGTAAAGCCGAGTTAAAGATTCCATATAATCCAAAATTTCAAGGCGTTTTGAAACTTGCCGCGTATTTTGAGGTAACTAAAAGAAATTACAATTCTCGAACCCAAAAATATGATGGCGAAGAATATCTCGAATTTATCAAAACTTCACGTGGAATAATTTTTCCAACTCAAGAAAATCTGCAAGTTTCAGCTAATTTTGATAAAGAAACTTACAAACCCAGTGAAGAAGCAAAAGTTAATTTCAGCGTTTTAGATTCGGTCGGACAAGCCGTAAATTCGGCACTCGGCGTAGTGATTTTTGATAAAGCAGTTGAAGAACGTGCGAGAACTGATAGTGAATTTAGTGGAATGTTTGCAAATTTTTATGGTTGGCTCGGTTACGGCGAATCGCTTGCGGGCGTGAACATTAAAGACCTTAATTCATTGGACTTATCGAAACCGATTTCCGATGAGATGCAACTTGTTGCTGAGGCAATGCTTTACGATGAAACTTATTATCCAAACATTTTTCGCAGTAATAAAACGGATACTGATGCAAAATCCGTTTATGCCGATTTCTTCAAAAAACAATTTGAACCGCTGGAAATAAAATTGGCTGATAATTACAAAACTCGAAATTTTGAACATCCGATTGACGATTTGAGCTTGCGTAAAATTTTATCTGAAAAAGGTATTAATTTTGATGAATTAAATGATCCTTGGGAACAAAAATATCGTGCAGTTTTTGAAGTTGATAAAGTGAACGACATTTTGCGTATCGTCTCTGCCGGTGCTGACAAAAAGTTTGATACAAAAGATGATTTAACAATTTCAAGCCTGAGCTTTGTTTATTTCACACCAACAGGAAATAGCATAGATAAAGCAGTTACAGCGTTTCACAAACGAACTGGAACTTATATCCGCGATGAAAAAACTTTGTTTGCCGAGCTTGGAATTACAGAAATGAAAGATCGTTTCGGTCGTCCTTATCAATTTAAATTTGAAGTTTCTGGAAGATATTATCAACTTCGAATCCGTAGTTTTGGAGCAAATGGAGTTGATTGCGATTGTTCTTATGACGATGATTTTAATCTTTATCTAAGCCAACAAGATTACTTTGCGGAAACCGATGTCAAAATCAACCAAATCTTGCGAAATGCTAAGAGTTTGCCAGAAACCCTAGTAGATTTTGTCAGGCTTCTGAAAGAAAATGATGTTGAATTAGATAAAATCCGCGATGGTTATGGCGAAAAAGTTTATCTACAAAAAACACAATTTTCAAAATATACCGATAAAGTTTCAGTTGAAAATGTGCAGAAATATGGCGAAGAAAAAGCTAGACAAAAAACTATAATCAAACCTGTAACTCAAGAAATAATTGCATTTACATTGCGAAGCAAAGGTCTCGACCGAAACTTATATACGAATGACGATTTTACGATTACACAATTTTTGTTAATTATTTCAGAGCAATCGAAAAACGATAAAAAGCCCGTTGTTCAAAATATTTTTTTAAATGACGGAACAGGTTCAATTCAAGGAATAGTTACCGATTCGCAAGGAGCGATTATTCCAAATGCAAACATTACTGCAACTAATGAAATATTACAAACAACTCGAAATACAACCTCAAATGATGAAGGAAATTTCACAATTGCGAACCTTGCGGCTGGAACTTATTCGGTTAGAGCCGACGCAAACGGCTTCAAAAGTTCAGTTCGCTCGAATGTTCCCGTAACCGCAAACAATACTGTTAAAATTGATTTTACGATGGAAGTCGGAAGTGTTAGTTCGGTCGTTGATATTACGGCAAGTAGTGCAGATATTGTAGAGTCAACAAGTTCAAGAATAGAAAATTCTGTATCTGCTTCCCAAATTGTAAGTTTGCCGATAAACGGTAGAAACTTTCTTCAATTAGTTCAATTACAACCAGGAGCAACGACACAAGAAAAAGAAGCAGAACAAAATTCTTCACAAAAATCTACGCCTAAACTTCGTGAATATTTCCCTGAAACGCTTGTTTGGTCGCCCGAATTGATTACTAACGCAGACGGCAAAGCTGAACTAAAATTCAAAATGGCGGACAATATTACAACGTGGAAACTTTACACAATTGCTTCAACAAAAAACGGCAAAATCGGTGTTGCAGAAAAAGAAGTGCAAGCCTTTCAACCATTTTTCGTTGACCTCGATCCACCGAAATTTTTGACTGAAGACGACGAAATTTATCTACCGACACAGGTTCGCAATTACACACCGACCAAGCAGAAAGTTGATATAACAATGTCGAAATCAGATTGGTTTTCGTTCCTCGAATCAGAACCGAGAGCGATAGCGACTGGGCAAATAGTGCAAAACGGACAAACTCAAAAAATAGAAGTTGCTAAAAACGCGGCAAGCAATGCAATCTTTGGTTTCAAAGCGATTATGCCGATAAAAGACGGTAAACAGAGAGTTACAGCGATTGCCCAAGGAAAGTCGCGAGATTCAGACGCAATTGAAAAACCCGTAACAGTTCGCCCAAATGGTGAAGAAATTGTCCGCTCAGAATCAAAATTATTTGCAAATTCGGCTCAGTTTGAGGTTAATTTCCCCGAAAATATGTTGCCGAAAACCAACAAAGCCGAGCTCAAAATTTATCCAAATTTAATGTCGCACGTGACGGAATCGGTCGAAGGTTTGCTGCAAAGACCTTACGGTTGCGGCGAGCAGACAATTTCGTCAACTTATCCGAATTTGATGATTCTTAAATTTGGCGAAACGGTGACAAAGAGACTCGGAGACACGGAGAAAATCGTTGCGTCGCAGCAACAACTAATCTCTGCTTCAATAGTTAAACAAGCAAAGAAAAATTTGAAATTAGGCTACGAAAGACTTCTCGGTTATCAAATTGCGGACGGCGGATTTTCATATTGGGGCGGAAAAGAT
Organism: Acidobacteriota bacterium; assembly: GCA_031414415.1. GTDB lineage: Bacteria > Acidobacteriota > Blastocatellia > Pyrinomonadales > Pyrinomonadaceae > JANNVK01. Next base: position 8,240 of record JANNVK010000080.1, on the reverse strand, counting down.
TCGTCTGATATTGCTTTAACCGCCTATGCTTTGCGGTTTTTGAATGATGCAAAATCGAAAATTGAAGTGGACGAAAAAGTTATCGAAAACGCAACAAATTATTTGATAAAACAACAACGCGAAGACGGAAGTTTCACAAAAAAATACTATTACGAAACAAACGAAGATTTGCGAAGAAACAAACTTTTTACGAGTTATGTTGCACGAACTCTGGCGATGATAGGAAGAAACGAGGCTCTGAATGAGCTTGTTTCGAATGAGCCTAACACGCTTCCTGACGGTCGCGTTTCTGCCTTGAAAAAAATCGATACACTTACTAACTTGCGTGTTTCTACCTTGGAAAAAGCCTTAAACTATTTGAAATCAACTAATTCCGAACTTGATGAACCTTATACATTGGCACTTTACGCACTCGCAAGTTTTGACGCAGGCAACATTGTCGAAGCCGAAAAAACTGTCGAACGTTTGCAAAATTTAGCAAAAGTTGAAGGCAACACGGTTTATTGGAATTTGGAAACGAATACGCCATTTTACGGTTGGGGAACAGCGGGCAGAATCGAAACTTCGGCGTTGGTTTTGCAGGCACTTTTGAAGGATGAAGGCGGAAGGATGAAGGATGAAAATAAGAATCTCATCTCTAAAGCTACAATGTTTTTACTGAAATACAAAGATCGATACGGAGTTTGGTATTCAACGCAGACGACGATAAACGTGCTTGATGCGTTTCTTGCATCACTTTCAGAAAGCAAAAATCAGACAATTTCAGTTAAACTCAATGGCGAAAAGTTACAAGAGTTTGCAGTTTCGGCTGTTCAAATTGAACCAATAATTATTCCGCTTTCTGATAAGCTATCAAACGCAAACCGTTTAGACATAACAAGTTCTGAAAATTCGGCGTTAATGTCGCAAATCGTCAAAACTCATTATATCGATTGGAAAAATTCAGAATCTACAAACCGAAGTGTTAATGATTCGCGGGCGATTCGGCTTGATTACAAATGCGATAAACTGAACGCGAAAATCATGGAAAACATAACTTGTTCGGTCGAAGCAGAACGAATTGGCTTCAAAGGTTACGGAATGTTGCTGGCTGAAATCGGGATTCCGCCGGGAGCAAATGTTTCGCGTGAATCGCTAGAAGAAGCCTTCAAAAATGATTGGAGTTTGAGCCGATACGATATTTTGCCAGACAGAATTGTCGTTTATATGTGGGCAAAAGCCGGCGGAAGCAAGTTTAATTTTTCGTTCAAACCGCGATATGGAATCAATGCACAAACTCCAGCTTCGATTATTTATGATTATTACAATGAAGAATCGCGAGGTGTTGTTTCGCCGTTGAGGTTTGTTGTTAAGTAATTGGTTGCGGGAAATTCGACAGTTTTTTTGATTAGAGTTTTTTAAAACTAGGCTTTTATTTATTTAATTCTTATATTTAAATCAACTCCACTATTTTGATTCTTCTGATATTCCTTGTATTCTTTGTAGCCAAAAAATCCCGCCGCCGCTACAAGGCAAATAAACACAAAAGCACCAAACAAACCTAGAAAAGAGACCTCGTTTCTAGGTTTGTTAGTATTAATAATAATTTTATTCGAAAGTCCATTAAAATTTTCGCCGCACGCGGAACAAGCAACTGAATTTTTTGGCAATTCAAAACCACACGAAACGCAGAACATAGGCTTTTCTTTTCCTTTTTAGACTTAATACCATTAATATGCAAAGTTTATCAGACAAACGAATCGTCAAAAATCACAACTATTAACGATAAACATCGCCACGCGAACCAACTTTTAAAACCGTAACAACTAATAAATCGTCAATAACTTTATAAATTATTCTGTAATTGCCAACACGGAAACGAAATAAACCATCAGCATCAACCAGTTTTTTATAACCGATTGGACGTGGATTTTCTTTAAAGTTTTCAAATACATTTAAAATTTTATTTTTATCGTTGACCGGAAGTTTTTTCATTTGTTTGATAACTTCTGGTAATATTTCCACGGTGTAAATCATAATCCTAATTCGCTCCGAACTTCATCAATTGAATAACTTACACCGTTTCTCGCAAAACTATTTAACGCCTTTCGAGCGTCTCGTATATCTTCAACGTCTTCGTCATGGCTAGGATTTTCTAAAACACACATCGAATCAAGATATTTTTTCAAATCTTTATATTCTTTGGTGTTTAAAACTTCAAACCGTAAATTTTCGTCAACCGGAATATCAATTATTATTTGTCCCATTTTTTTACCTCGGTGTAATAATAACAAAAGCCTTGCATTTCGCAAGGCTTTTTCTTTTTAATGATTAATTGTAAATTTCTCAAATTTGTCTCTAACACCAGTATTTATAGATTTATCAGATGAAAGAATCGTCACATATTACAACTGAACTCTTGCTCTCACAAATAATTACTTGCAATTCTTTCGATTGTTGTTCGTAAATCTCCTAAATCAATTCTCATTGGCTCATTAAATAAATTTACCTGTAAACACCGCCACGCGGTCCGACATCAATAACTAAAATTATAAGTTCATTCTGTAAAACTTCGTATAATATACGATAATCTCCCACTTTTATCCTGTAAACACCTTCGTATTTAACACCTTTTAAATCTTTGAATCCTAATGGAAATGGATTTATTGCAAGATTTTCTATCTTTTTCTTGATTCTTTTCAAATAATTTTGTGGGATTTTCTGTAAATATTTTTCGGCGTCTTTTGTATATTCTAATTGATATATCATACGCCGACATTATCCCAAACTTGACTGTGCGAAACGCTTCCATTTTTTCTTAAATTCTCACGAGCTTTATCAACGCAAGCCATATCATACAAATCTTCATCGCTTACATTTGGGTTTTCCATTACCGAAAGTTCGTCAAGGAATGTCTTGATTTCGTTGAATTCGCCAATTGATTCAATTTCATACTGAAAAGATTCTTTAACAGGTGTTTGAATTATTATTTGTCCCATTTTTTTACCTCGGTCAGATTTTATCATAAAACTTATTAGCTTATCAGATAAGAGAATCGTCGCAAATCACGACTAAAATTTAAGAATCTAAATAATCATCTTCGGTTCTGTAAGATTCGTTTTCATCGCCTTGTCTGATGAAGTTATCAGCCAAATCGAACCACCGTGAAAGTCCTATATAAATGCCGGACCAATCTTTCTTATTCCTAATAACAATTTCTTTAATCTTTCGTCTATCAACCAAACCAGCTTTCATTAAATAAACCGCATCTTCTTGGTCTTTGAACCTTCCGGCAATATATTTCATCAAAACTAAATGCTCTGGTGAAACAACAGGTAAACCATCAATCCAAACCGCGTGCTTTAAACTATCTTGAAAGTAAACTTTAAAATCATCATTCCTTAAAATCCAATCAGTTTTAACTTGCTGTCTTGATGTTTTAATCCAAAACGCTTCACCGCCTTGTTTTAAATATCCGATAATTGATTCTTTCGGAATAGGTAAACGCTTTAAAGCAACAATATCAATATCTTTTGTCAGTCTTGGACTTCCGTAAATTGTCATCGCTATTCCACCACAAATTGCCCAATTAATGCCGTTGCTCTCTGCCATTTCGCCAATTACTTCAAGAGCTTCCGAAGCCGATTGAGCGTCAAGCATATCTACATTCAACTTAAATCTTTTTTCTTTCATTTCATTTACCTTTTGCGTCTTTCTCTTTCATAAAATCAGCATACATACAGTTCGAATTAAATTCGTCAACAATCGCAAAAGCCGCACGTCCGAATAATTCTTTCAACAATTTACGAACCTTTTCCCTATCAATCAAACCATCTTGACGAAGCAACCACATCCAATCGAGTTCATCTTTTCCGCGACCGGCAAGTTGTTTGATAATCACCAGCCATTCAGGCGAAATAATATGCAATTCGTCTGTTAATACTGATGACTGAATTAAAGAAGCTTCGTAAACATCTTGCTGTTCGTCGTTACGAACAATCCAATCGACAACGATAACTTTGCCACTCGAAATTTGCACATTGTAACTTTCGCCGCCAAACGAAAGTTCACGAAATGCATCAAGCGGCAAAACATCAGAAGCAAAAACATCGGCATCCGTTGTCGCTCTTGTAAATCCGTAAAGTTGGACAGCTAAACCACCTGCAATCATAAAGTTAATACCGTTTTCTTTTGCGACTTCTGCCAAAAGTTCAATTGCTTCTAAACCCTCTTCGGTTGTAATAGTTTGAGCAAGTTGTCCACCATTTCGTTTAGCTAGAAATTCTTCGATGTTTCTATTTTTCATAATTTGTTTATAACCTTTTTTGATTATACTTTGTTTCCTGGAGCCAATAAAAGTTTAGAGAATTGTCGCAAATCACAGCTTAGACTGAAACAAAGTAACGATTTTTTCTTGCTGTTCTGTTGTATATTTAACCGCTTCGCCGATTCCCCAGACTGGTTTTGCCCACGCGAAATCGGTTTCAAAACGAGCGATTATATGACAATGAAGTTGCGGAACGATGTTGCCGAGCATCGCGATATTGAGCCTGTCCGGGCGAAAAAGTTGCTTCATTAAAACTGCTATTTGGTTAATTTCTTCAGTAAAAATAAGACGATTTTCTGCGGACAAATCTGTAATATCAACCACATTTTCAATTCGAGGAACAAGAATAATCCACGGATAACGGCTGTCGTTCATCAATAAAATGTCAGACAAATTTAGCGAACCGATTAAAAATGTGTCTTTCGCGAGTTGCGGATTAAGCTCAAATTGTTTTTTCATTTCAAGATAATTTGGTAATTTCACTAAAACGCGAAAATCTATAATCTGTCATTTAATAATTAACCATTCCACGCAAAATTTAACTAACTCTTCGTCTAAATTTATACAACAAGGCGTTGATTTTCAATAGTTGCAGTCTTTACTTAAGCGTTTATTGAAGATTGATAGTTCAGATTTAACCACAAAATCCACGATTCAAATGATTTTACATTTGTAATTAAAGTAAAAATAACGAAAAAGGAATAAAAAAATGGCAATTAGGGAAGATCTAAAATACACGAGAATATTATATCGGTTTCCGGTTCCTGGAGACCGATCCAATCCTTATGGACAACCCGTTAGACTAATAACTGAAAGCTTCAATTCGATAGCAGACTCAGGCTATTCAGATTCTGCAAAAAGCAACGATTATATGATTGTTTCGGAGGCTCCGTATTTTTCGAGAAGCCTCGGCAACACTGATTTCTCTTATTTACAGGGAGGATATGTGGAATGGCAAGATTTAACGGCGGTTGTCGGCGGCAGCGAACGTCGATATATTGGTTTCAAACAAACACATGGGAGAGTCACGCCGGCTCAATTTAATTTGCTCCGCGACATAGTTGAAGGGGTGGGCGGTGTTGTCGAAGGTGTTGGCGGTGGAGTAAAAAAAAGCATTTTGTTTGTACTGTCACTTCTATCGATTGACGGGCAGGCTCGGGCACTTCAAAATCAGCCATTTCCATCGCACCACACAGGAATAATAAGAATGGAAGTAAATCTGATTGGTATCTCGAGCGAAGGTGGAGCGATGGACACCAACAGCGTGACAATGTCGAGTGTAGAAGTTCGCTCAACGCAAGAAATTATGACTCTTGACTATCACGAATATATGCAGGCAAGAGCAATCTGGAATAATTTTATGAGTTTATCTTCAGATCAACGCCGCGAACAACTGAAAATTTTTCAAGGATATTTAGCACAAAGAAATACTCTTTTAGATCGCAGACGAAGTGGGCAAATACGAGTAGGAGATGCTTTTCCTCCAGATCCGTTGTCAGGTGGCGATGTTCATCAGTATATTTGGTGGGCTTGGCAAAGACGTCTAGATCCAACAGCACCACCACCAGACACCAGAAAATATGCCTATCCAGGCTATGATTATCGGGTGAAAAGGAGCTGGTGGATTGCACCTACAAATGGACTGCCAACTAATTAATTCTTGTTTATTACTCGTTTTTAATTTATCAAGCCACGTTTTTCACCAATATTTGTGAAATTGTGGCTTTTTAATTTTTTTTAATATTCTTGAAATAAGAAACAACTTCAACACTCCAATTTTTAATAACTTACTCGCGAAACCTTCTGACATATTTGGCGTATTAATTTCAGACAAATCTACCTAAAATTTTAAGGAGTAAATTAAAAAATGCGAGTTTTTCGTTTTTTAGTAGCGGCGACAATTTTGTTGTCATTATGGACGGTTTCTTTAGCACAAAGTAGCGGTTTTGATCCGTCGCGGATGAACACCTCAGCTGATGCTTGCGATGATTTTTTTGAGTATGCAAATGGCACTTGGATAAAAAATACTGAGATTCCGCCGGCTTTTACACGTTGGGGAAGTTTTAATATTCTTGCTGACAATAACACTGATATTTTAAAAAAGATTTTGGAAACTGCATCAACTTCAAAAGCCGCTAAAGGCAGCGATATGCAGTTAATTGGCGATTATTATGCGTCTTGTATGGACGAAGCGGCGATTGAAAAACAAGGTGCAAAGTCTTTGAAACCAATCTTTAAGCAGATTGATAAAATGAAAAACACGTCTGATTTGCAGAATCAGATTGCTGAAATGCACAAAGCCGGTTTGCCTGCATTGTTTGGTTTTGGTGGCAGTCCTGATGCAAAAAACAGCTCAATGGTTATTGCAAACGCCAACCAAGGCGGTTTGAGTTTGCCAAATAAACTTTTCTATTTTGAAATGGATGAAAAGTCAAAAGACACACGTGTTAAGTTTCTCGAATATGCAACTAATATGTTCAAACTTATCGGCAATTCGCCTGAAGAAGCCGCTGCAAACACAAAAATTTTGATGGATATTCAAATGCGTTTTGCAAAGGCTTCGCGAAGTCCTGTTGAACAACGCGATCCGCAAAAGCGTTATAACAAAAAGACTTTAGCCGAATTGGCTCAAATGACTCCAAACTTTTCGTGGACAAATTATATGACAATTCGCGGAGTTCCGGCGGTTCAAGATGTAAACATCGGCAATCCTGAATTTTTTACCGAAATGAACGATATGCTCACCAGTGTTTCGCTCGACGATTGGAAAATTTATCTAAAATTTATGGTTACAAACTCTGCTGCACCGAGACTCTCGAAAGAATTTGTTGATGAAAATTTTAACTTTTTCAGCAAGTATTTAAGCGGTGCGAAAGAGCAACAACCTCGTTGGAAGCGTTGTGTAAACGCGACTGATGGTGCGGTTGGTGAATCGCTCGGAACTGAATATGTTAAAGCGGCTTTCAAACCGGAAGCCAAAAAGAAAATGGACGAACTTATTAGCAATCTTTTTGCCGCGTTCAAAGTTCGAATCAATGCTCTCGAATGGATGTCTGACGAAACAAAGGTTAAGGCTCAGGCAAAACTCGCAACATTTAAACGTAAAATTGGATTTCCAGACGTTTTGCGAGGTTATAACGGATTAAAATTAAGTCGCAAATCTTATCTTGATAACTCTTGGAATGTTGGAAAATTTGAGATTGCCAGAAACCTGCAAGACATAAATAAAGCACCAGACAAAACTCGTTGGGGAATGACTCCGCCGACAGTCAACGCTTATTACAATCCGCTTTTCAACGAAATTGCTTTTCCGGCTGGAATTTTACAACCACCTTTCTTTAATCCGATTGCTGATGATGCAATCAATTACGGAGCAATTGGCGGAGTTATCGGTCACGAAATTTCACACGGATTTGACGATTCGGGAAGCCAATATGACGCGGAAGGAAACCTCAAATCTTGGTGGACAACTGAAGATCGAGCGAAGTTTGACGAACGTGCAAGTTGTGTCGTTAAACAGTTTAATGGTTACGAAATTCAGCCAAATTTATTTATTAACGGTAAATTTACCTTAGGCGAAAACATTGGCGACCTCGGCGGACTGAGCGTTGCACACACAGCTTATATGAAATCTTTAGAAGGAAAACCGCGACCGGCAAATGTTGATGGCTTTACTCCAGAACAAAGATTTTTCTTGGGTTGGGCACAAGTTTGGGCAACTAAATCTCGCCCTGAATTTGAACGTCAGCAAGTTTTAACTGACACACACTCACACGCACGCTGGCGAGTGAATGGTCCGATGTCAAATATGGAGCAATTTTCAAAAGCATTTGGCTGCAAAGAAGGCACAAAAATGGTGAGAGAAACAGCTTGTAAAATCTGGTAAAACCAATTAATAAAAAAAGAGCCTGTAGATTTAGTTTGCAGGCTCTTT
>JANNVK010000079.1:0-37004 GCA_031414415.1 Acidobacteriota bacterium | reverse complement strand
CTTTTCCCGTAACATCATCAACCGAAACGTGACCCAAAATCCGATCACACTGAGGAGCAACTTCTGAGCCACTTGCAAATAATATAGAAAAATTTACAAACCAAAAAACTCTGCCCGTTTTAATTTCGCGAACTAAGTAAGGTTTCTCATTTCCAGTAATTATATGGTCATATTCGCCCGTCCATCCTCTTTCTTTGCCAAATGGTTTTGCTATTTCAAGAACTTCTTCAGGATTCATCTTGCCAGCAGAATCATTAAGAAAATCGTAAACTTCAGTTGATTCGAAAAAAGACTTATTTAAATATTTATTGAAATTAGATAAAAAATTTAGCATTACATTTTATTTCTCAGAAAATTCGTAATATACATTGTAAATCATACCGCTTAAATTAAAGGCACCAGAATTTTTATCGTGCAGGTATTTTACTTAAAACATCTCCAGTTTCATCATCAACAATAATCCAACAATACTCTTTTCTTTCACCTTCTTTGCATATTTTCCAGTCTAACTGGTTATAAAATAAAGTTACTTGCCAGTGACGATTTTGAGTTTCTACATTTTCCATTAAAATTGGAATATAGGATTGAATTAATGAACCGTTTCTACTTAAAGCTAAGTTTTCTTTGGTAATTATATCTGCAATTTTTTCGAGAACTTCATGAGGTGTCATTTTACCGAGAGTTTCATCTACCGCTTCATAAATAAACGTATTATTCGAATTATTATTGAGCAATCTATCAATTAAATTATTTATGATATTTGATAAAGGCATTACTTTTAAAAACTTAAAATATTTCAATTTTTTGAAAATGAATAATAAACGTTAAAAATCATTCCACCTACATTTTGTAAAAATTACTTTGCAGATTCAGAGTTTTAATAGTCATTAATTAATGTGGAATGTAAGATTCACTAACAATTTCTTTTGTTTCGTCGTCAATCCTTATATAACCCATAGTTCCGGTAATGTAATCTTCTTGCATTACCTCAAGTAAATATTTAACTGTCCAATATAACCTTTTAGTTTCAATATCTTTACAAAGATTATAATTTCTTGGTTCAACTAAATACCATTTAGCCTCTAATCTATGTTTTTTGGCAATTTCTATTATCTCCTTGAGTGAAGATTTTGCTTCATTACAATCTAGTTGTTCAAAACTTTGTGTTTTACGGGAAGAACCGAAAAACCATTCCCAAATAATTCTTGACATTTTTTTCTCCAATTCATAAATTTAGGCAATTATTTAAAAATAAATGATATTTTATAAATCATACAGTTTCGAGTAATTTTAGGAATTCAGCATACGCTAATGCTTTTTTTGATCCTTTTTGCCAGATAGTCAAAATTTCACCATTTGAATCATCGACATGAATACTAGCGAGTGTTGAATCTATGGCAGAACCGTAACTTTGCCCATTTTCATCTAGCAATTCAAAATTCACAAACCAAATTAATTTATTATTTTTTATATCAGAAAATAATGCAATTTCCTTAATGCCACTGCCATAAGAATCTGTTTGACAGATAAAAGATGCTTTTTTAGCAATTGATGTAACAATATCAAGGACTTCAAGAGCCGTTAATCTTCCACAAGATTGGTCAACAAAATCTGATTTACTTTTCTCAGAATAGAATAATCTCATAATGTTTGATAATACGGTCTTTTGATGATTTAGTAGTTATTTTTAAACTTAGCTTTTTAGTTTTGCCTATGAATTAGCCAATTTATTTTGAATACTCAAAATAAACATTGAAAATCATTCCACCAACACTTATTGGTCCGAGAAATATTCCTTTTGCTTCTATTTTTAAGGCGGCACTTGTTACATAACAGCCTTCTCCTGCCTGTCCAACTGGAAACCTAATTCCTGCCATAAAGTTACGATAATTTATTCCATTAACCGTTAATTGTGCAAATGTTTCCGCTAACGCTTCTTCCAAATATCTTAAGAGATAAGATCGTAGATAACCTTGATTTTTTATTACAGCCCGAAACTGCCTAATCTTTGGGAACATTTGTAATTTAGGAGTTAAGAATTTATGAACTATTTCGTGGGCTCTTGTTGCTTTAACATCTTTAATATTTTTTGTAACAAAAAGTGTTACTTCTCCCCATTGATTAGTCATTCCTGTAACGGGACCTTGTGGGAAATCTGCTTTTAATGGATTTACTTTAGCGTCATAAAAAATCCTTCCAGGTGTAATTGGAGGCTCTCCAATAGTTTTCATCGTCAGTGGAACAGACGCACGTCCCTGATTCATTAGTACCTTCGGTTCATTAAAAACCTTTGGTGCTTTCCACAAAAGCAATGCAAGTATTGTTTGAATTCCAATTAAAGATATTGCCTTTGCCAGACAGTCAGCCGCTTGGTCTAAATCAGCCTCAGTTTTTGCATTAATTGTTTTATCCGCAAAATTAACAAGTAATTCAGCAGCTTGAAAAACCGCGAAACCTAGAAATGCTCCACCGATAATTAAAATAGCAACATCTGCAATCTCACTCGCACCTGTAAAATGTCCGCCCGCCCAGATTATTAAAATGACAACTACACCTGTTATTACCCAAGGCGAAAGTAGGCTTTTTAACTGTTCGCCTACTTCGGCGGGCAATAAAAGTAAGCAGCGTTTGATTACTTCCTTAAATCTTTCTTCTGAATTCATTTCAGAAACTGGTTTTGGCGGAGCCGCATTTGGATCAGCTAGATACTTATTTATCTTGTCAATTATTTCAGTCTGGACAGAAATACTCAGACTTAAAGATAACTTCTTCTTGGCTTTAGCTTTAGCAATGGTTTGCTTAACTTCGCCAAGTTCATCCATAAAATGCTTGACAATATCTGCATTAAACAGTCGATTGTATCCACCAATGTCAGATTCAGTAAATAACTTGAGCATTTTCAAAACCTCACGAGCAAGGTTTTCCAATGCATCGCCAGTTAATAAAAAAGTTACAGGAAATGGTTTGTAATCGTTTTCGCTTGAAAAATAATTTTGTGATGATTTAATTCTATACATCTGTTATTTCTTGTTATCAATTAGTTGAAAATTAGACGTATTTGCTGGTTTGTATTTGCTGATAATCTTTAAGATTCTTTGATTTATCGAAAAAAACTAAAAGTAACAACATACTCGAGATGATCTTTTTTTGCTCTTTCTAAATTTTTTAGCGGTGGAGAACATTTCCACTTCAGAGCGGCTTTTACAGCAGCAGGTTTTAGTGAATCATTTCCATCAGTTGCACAAGCCTTTAAAACTTTTCCAGTTTTATCAACTAGAATCCGCACTTTTACATCTCCATATATTTTTTTTCTTTTCGCTTTTTTAGGGTATGCAGGTTGAACCATAATTAGCACGTCTGGCTTTTGATAAAGTGTGTTATATTCTGAAAAATCACAGGATTTATCAGTCTCCTTCTGATTTGTTTTTTGGATTTGAAGATTATTTGGTTTTGTTGAAATATTACTATTAATATTTGAAGAAGACTTTTCTTGTGCCTGGCAAGAAATAACTATAAAACAAAAATAAACGCTAAATAAACTTAGAAAAATAGTTTTTTGAAACTTTAATGACATATATCTCCCTTCATCTTTTAGTATCAACGGAATCTTCTTCGCCTCAAATCAAATGATTTCATTGCTATTTCAGCAATATCAAAAAATCTTATATAAACTTTTTGTGAGAAACCAGGAATACTATTTGTTCGTTCAACATTTGTTAATTTTTTAAATTCATTCTGCAATATTTGTTCCCATTCTTTTTTTGATTTTGTAATATATACAGGCGTTCCATCATATTCCCAACTGTTAAAGTATTAGAAAATCCAGTAGCTTTAAACTTTTTGGTAGATTGTGCAACAGATGCTCTTATTCTTAACTCTAATTTTCGCAACAATGGTTCGACAAAAATGTTTTGTCCGTTAGAAATATTTTCGTTTAAATTTAATTCTCGCCAATCGCTTGCATCGCCAGTAATAAGATATGCCAAACCCGACAGAGTTGCTCCGTCTTTAGCAGTAGCACTTCCCGTGTAACTACCGCGACCTCCTGCCCAAATAGTTCTTTCCCACTGTAATCCGGATGCTAAGAACTTTTGATTCAAAGAATTATTAGCAAACTTGCTCATAATTCTCATCGAATTGCTTTGTAATCCTAAAGTTGTAAGGATTGAATTATTCATAAATTTAAGGTTTAAAGCGGAATATTTCCGTGTTTCTTTGGCGGATTTGTATCGCGTTTATTCTCCAAAAGATTCAACGCCCGAATCAACTTCGGTCGTGTTTGTGAAGGCTCAATAACTTCATCAATAAAACCGCGTTCAGCCGCGACGTAAGGATTCGCAAACTTTTCAGTGAATTCCGCAACTTTTTCTTTACGATATTCTTGATCGTGTTCCGCGATTTCTTTTTTATACAAAACTCCAACTGCTCCCTCGGCTCCCATAACGGCAATTTCGGCTGTCGGATAGGCAAAATTGATGTCCGTGCGGATATGTTTTGAAGCCATTACGCAATATGCACCGCCGTAAGCCTTTCGTGTGATAACGGTAATTTTCGGAACAGTCGCTTCGGCGAACGCATATAAAAGTTTCGCACCGTGTCTGATAATGCCGAGATGTTCTTGATTTACGCCGGGCAAAAAGCCTGGAACGTCTTCGAAAGTAATCAAAGGAATGTTAAAAGCATCGCAAAATCTGACAAATCTCGCGGCTTTGACCGAAGCATCAATGTCCAAAACGCCAGCCAGAAACGCTGGTTGATTGGCGACAATTCCGACAGATTTTCCGCCAAGTCTTGCAAATCCAACAACGATATTTTGTGCAAAATATTGCTGAACTTCAAAGAAATAATGATCGTCAACCACATTGTTGATAATGTCGCGAATGTCGTAAGGCGTAGTTGATTGCTCAGGAATAATAGAATTTAACTTAATATCTGCACGATTATGCGGATCAGTTGTCGGTACAAACGGCGGATTATCCATATTATTTGACGGAATAAATGAAATAAGTTCGCGTGTAATCCGAAGTGCGTGTTCATCAGAATCAGCCGCAAAATGTGCAACGCCTGATTTCGAATTATGGGTCATCGCACCGCCGAGTTCTTCTTTCGTAACTTCCTCGTGAGTCACGGTTTTAATCACATCAGGTCCGGTGATAAACATATACGAAGTGTCTTTGACCATCACATTAAAATCAGTAATCGCGGGCGAATAAACCGCACCACCTGCACACGGACCCAAAATACAAGAAATTTGCGGAATCACGCCGCTTGCTAAAGTGTTTCTCAGAAAAATATCCGCATAACCACCGAGACTAACAACGCCTTCTTGGATTCTTGCACCACCGGAATCGTTGAGTCCGATAACAGGACAACCGACTTTCATCGCCAAATCCATTATCTTGCAAATCTTTTGAGCGAAAGTTTCAGAGAGCGAACCGCCGAAAACTGTAAAGTCTTGAGCGAAGACAAAAACCTCGCGTCCATCAATAAAACCGTGTCCGGTAACAACTCCATCGCCGAGAAATTTCTGCTTTTCGAGTCCAAAATCCGTCGAACGATGAACGACAAACTTGTCGAATTCTTCAAAAGAACCTTCGTCTAAAAGAAATTCAATTCTTTCGCGAGCGGTTAATTTGCCAGTAGAACGATGTTTTTCGAGACGCTTTTCGCCACCGCCAAGTTCGGCAAGTCGTGATTTTTCTGTGAGTATTTCGAGTTTGTTTGAAGAAGTTTGTTTTGGTTGCGTTGTTTGCATAGCTAGATTTTACTTAGATTTAGAGGTTTTGCAAGGTTATCAAAAGGAAATTGTTTAAGCCGGACAATTTCTAAAACCTCATCCAAAGTTTCTAAAGTTTTAGAAATCAGCTCTGTCGAATAGCCAAACTTTTCACGATTTTGTTCAAACTCTTCGAGATCAAGAATTTCAACATTAAAATCTGCCCAAACCAAGACATCAATATCTAAATCAACGAAATTTAAAGTATTATTTTCAAATTTTGGAGGCTGATTAATATTGCAATAATAATTTCGAAGTTCACCATTTGGTTCGTGAAATCGAAAAATATTAAACCATTTATCCTTAAAATAATATTCGTAAGAAATCGTTCCGGCTTTGATAATTCCAAGTTTCGAATGCTTAACTTCAGTCTGAAATTTACCGACAAATAGCCAATAATTGGCTGTTTCCTCAATCAAATTACATTTCCAAGTGCGATGAATTGAAAAATCAAACTTGCGTGCATTTATCGTAACTGATTCATTTTCCACACTACAAGCATCGCACACGGAAAGATCTATTTCCAACTTGCAGAACAAATACGCCGTGTTCGCAATTGATTTTATCTGGCTTTATGTGGAAAATCTTCCTTATGGAAAATTTTAAAGAAATTAGAAATGAAATGCTTCGTTTGCACAAAACTCTTCTCGACATTGAAAAAGCAAACTACGAAGCAGAATTTGGCAGACTTTCTCCAAATCAGCTTTTACAATTATTATTTGAAAATGAAAGGTTCACTTGGTTACGAGAAATTTCAATTTTAATTGCTGAAATTGATGAAATGTTTGCGTCAAAAAAGGGAATTGACGAAGATTTAAAACGCGAACTTTACGAGAAAACATATAGTTTATTTGACGAAGAAACTATTGCTAATGAAGAGTTTAAGGCGAAATATCAAGCTAATCTCAATACTGAAACTGACGTAGCTTTTCATCACGTTAAAGTATTGAAATTATTCGCAAAATAAAAGGCGTGAGAAAATCACGCCAATCCAAAATCTAAAATCACTAATCCAAAATCGATTTATCCTTGTGTTTTCTTCCAATCTGCTAAAAATGATTCCAACCCTTTATCAGTCAAAGGATGTTTTACAAGCTGTGTCAGCGTTTTGAAAGGAATTGTGCAAACATCAGCACCTATCAAAGCAGCGTCAACAATGTGCATCGGATGACGAATTGAAGCCGCCAGAACTTCAGTTTCGTAACCGTAATTTCCGTAAATTTGCACAATATCAGTAATTAACTGCATTCCGTTTTGTGCAATATCATCAAGGCGACCAATGAACGGCGAAATATATGTGGCACCAGCTTTTGCAGCAAGCAATGCCTGAGCAGCCGAGAAACAAAGCGTGACGTTGGTTTTTACGCCTTCAGCTGTGAAAGTCCGAACAGCTTTTAATCCGTCCAACGTCAGCGGACATTTAACGACAACATTCGAAGCAATTTTGGAGAGTTCGCGACCTTCTTTCAAAATGCCTTCAGTATCAAGGCTGATAACTTCCGCCGAAACATCACCAGAAACCATCGCACAAATTTTTGCAATATGTTCCTTAAAATCAATATCGCCTTCGCGTGCAATCAGCGTCGGATTTGTTGTTACACCATCAATTAAACCCATTTCGTTGGCTTCTTTGATCTCGTTTAGATTTGCTGTATCAATAAAAAATTTCATAATTTATTCCTTAATTAAAACTTCATTGGACTGATAATCAATCCATAATTTTCCATGTTTCAAAAGATTTGTGCCGATTAAGAACGCTTCATCAGCGATGATTTCAATCGTAATTAAACCACCATTTAGCCATTTAATTTTACCTTTGAAAAAATCAACCTCTTTGGTTGTGTTACCAACCAAATCAATTTTTTGGTTGAATAAAGATAGGTAAAACCAAATTTCGAAATTAAGCCTTGAGGCAAAACTAAATCTCCGTTGAAACCTGTATCAATTGTCACTTCAAAAGTTCTGAAAGTATCATTCGTCAAAAGTTCAATTGGTACAATTGAATCAAAATTAGAGTCAACTCTACCCTTTAACATTGCGAAAGCCTCCAAGTGAAAATGGGGTTTTAAATCCTACTCGAACAAGGTAAAAATATTTATTTGGATACTTCTTTTCAGCTTCTTCAACCGCTTCAATACTTGTTTTCCCAATAAAATAGGCTTTGTTTTCAGGTTCAACAACAATATATTTTCCAGCATCTGATTCAGACATTTTTGGTTCAACGAAATCTCGATAAAATTTTTCACCTTTCACGACGAGCTTGTGCCTCATTTTATCGCGTTCTTTTTCGTCAATTTTGAAATAATCTTCAGCTTTTATCATAACCTTTACCTATATTTACTTACATTATTTCGCAAAACTCCGATTCCTTCAATCTCTACTTCGCAAATGTCGCCCGCGACCATTTTTGAAACTCCCGATGGCGTGCCTGTTGCGATAATATCACCGACATTTAGCGTCATATTATTCGAAATATATTTTATCAAAAATGGTACATCAAAAACCATTTGCGATGTTCGCCCGTCTTGTTTGATTATTCCATTCACACGAGTTGTAACTTTTATATCAGTAACATTCAAATCAGTTTCAACGTAATTTAATATAGGACAGAACGTATCAAAAGACTTTCCGCGAGTAAATTGCACATCGTGTTTTTGAACATCGCGAGCAGTGACATCGTTGAGACAAGTATAACCTAAAATATAGTCGAAAGGATTGTCAGTTTTTGTTAAATTTTTGCAACTTTTTCCGATTATAAATGCAAGTTCACCTTCGTGTTCGACCTGATTTGATTGCGGCGGAATAACAATATTTTCGTGATGTAAAATCATCGAACTTGGAGCTTTTAAGAAGAGAAGTGGCTCAGTTGGAACTGCATTTCCCAATTCTTTGGCATGTTCGGCATAGTTTCTGCCAACACACACAATTTTGCTTGGATTTGTCGGCAAAAGCATCTTAACATCAGCAATTGCAACAACTTCTTTCGTCTCATCAACGATTATTTTCTCGTATTCAAGTTCTAATACGCCAGTTTTAATCTCGTTTTTATATTCAAATCGACAAATTTTCATTCTTCTTCTTCCAGTAGTTCTTTTAAAGCTTCGAGTTCGGGTAACACCAATAAATCTTTTGTTCTACCAGCTGAACGTTTCGATTTTATCAAACCCTCAAGTGACAAGACTCTGACATCAAAGCCAAATAATTCCATTATAACGGATTCATTTTCGACTGAATCGTAATCGCCAATTCCAGCAACTTCACCAAGTAAATCAATATCGCCAATTTCCGTTTGGAAAGTGAAATTAGTTGCATTCAGAAGTGTTGTTTCATCGAAAAAATAGGGTAAATGTTTTGGAAAATCACGCGGTTTGGGTTTGAACAGCAATAGTGCTGAAACAATTTTTTTAAGATTCTCACGTGTTCGTTTGTAACAAAAATCAAAATCATAAGTTACGTAAGCCGAAGAGTGTAAATTGAAAGCAACGCCACCAATAATTACAAAATCAACTTGATTTTCTGCTAGTGATTTTATTGCAGTTTCAAGCTCTACCATATAATTTCATCCGAGACTTTTTGGCTTCTTCTCTTAGCATATCGAAACTTCTCATTGTTGATTGAAGTTCCTGCAAACGTTCTTGAGGTGTTAGGTCAATTAATCTGATTAAAAGTGTTAAATCAATCCCAAATTCAATTGCCGCCGCGACTTTGCTATTCGGTTTCGGATTCAAAATTCGCTCTCTGATTGTTCTTTTCATTTAGGTATATTATGGCACAATTTCGTTTACAATTTCAGATTTTTCACTTTCATTCCCAAACTTATCAACAGCAACAATATAATAAAAATACGTTTTTCCGCCTTCAACTTTTGTGTCTTGAAAAGTTGTATTTTCTAATAGTTTTTCATTTAATAATGACCAGCTTTTTTCATCAATTGAACGATAAATTTTGTATCCAATAACGTCAGTTTCGGGATTTGATGCAAAAAATATTGAGATTGATGTCGGCGAAGCTGCGAGTGTAATTGCACTTGGCGAACTTGGTGCAAAAGTGTCTTTTGGGGTAATTTCTACAATTTCTGATTCTTTACTTTCAATTGTTTCTGCATTTGCTCCGAGCGAAACTGTTCGGACAAAATATTTATAATTATTCCCAAACTCGAAAGTTTTATCTGCAAAAATATTTTCAATAATTGGCGTTTCGTTTAGAAGTTTTGCGGTTACATCTTTTGTTGATCCGCGATAGATATTAAATCCGACAATATTTACAGGCTTAGAAGAATCAATGTTTTCAGTTGGCAATTTCCAAGTGATATTTGTTTCATCTTGGGTGTAAATAATTTTTAAATCAGTCGGATTTTTCGCCACTTTTGCGGTTGGTTCAATCATCAAAAAATTTGAAAAAGCAGCTTTTTGTCCTTCGGAATTTACAAAACGAATCGCATAACGCAATCGAACATTTTGCCCGGCAAAATCTAAACTATCAAAATAATTTAGCGTTTTGCGTCCAAAATCGTTGTCGTTTAAATTAACAGACGCAATCAAAGTTGATCGTGAAGAAAATTCTTCTTCGGACAAAGTTTGTGAAACAGTTAATGGCTCGGCGAGTCGATAAATATCCGCACGTTTAATATTGAGAAGGCTTCCGTTTGGAGCATTTCTGTTTGGCATTGTCCAACCAAGACGAACTTGATTTCCACGCTGGAATCCAGAAAGTTCAACCTTTTGAACTACTCGCTCAATTGGTGGGAGTGGTGGTTTACGTTTGCCGCATCCGATTAATAAAGTGCTTAAACACAATGCAATAAGCACCGATTTAGTGCTTAACGGCAGGCTGTTTAATTGCTTAAAGTGCTTAATTAACAATTGCATAAACTATAAAATATACTGACTTCGATCTTCATCTTTTGCCAAATCAGAAAGCCTTTGCTTAACGTAGTTTGAATCAAGTGTTTGTTCTTTTTCGCTTAACTCGCTACCTGCATAAGAAATATCTTCAAGGAGCTTTTCGAGCAGCGTATGCAGTCTTCTGGCTCCAATATTCTCAGTATTAGTATTGATTAAAGCGGTAAGTTCAGCAATAGTTTGTATCGCGTCATCTGTAAATTGAAGCGTAATTCCTTCTGTTTTAAGCAGTGCGACATACTGCTTAATAAGCGAGTTTTTTGGTTGTGTTAAAATACGCTTAAGATCGTCAATTGTTAAGGCTTCAAGCTCAACTCTAATCGGAAAACGTCCTTGCAATTCGGGAATTAAATCAGATGGTTTTGAAACGTGAAAAGCACCAGCCGCAATAAATAAAATATGTTCGGTGTTGACCATTCCATATTTTGTATTAACCGTTGTGCCTTCAACTATCGGCAATAAATCTCTCTGCACACCTTCGCGTGAGACATCAGGTCCGCTTCCACCACCAGTTTGTCTGCCAGCAACTTTATCTATTTCATCGAGAAAAATTATTCCAGTATTTTCAACTTTATCAATTGCAACGCGTGTTATTCGGTCAGAATCACTCAAATTTTCTTGCTCATCTCGCAAAAGATATTCTCTAGCCTCTGATATTTTTGATTTACGATTTTTGGTTTTGGTCGGAAATATATTGCTAAACATATCCCGCATTCCATCGTCCATTCCTTGACCGCCAATTTCCATAAATGGAACATTAGCTTTTTCTTGAATTTCGATTTCAATCAAACGTTCTTCTAATTCACCTTTACGAAGTTGTTCGCGGAGTTTTTCGCGTGTGCGATCAAAGGTTGAAGTTTCGTCTTGATCTGAAAATGGCTTTGGCAAAAGTTCATCAAGCAACTTTTCTTCAACGTTTTTCTCAGCTTGTAACTTTACGTCTTCAAAAGCCTGCTGTTTGGTCATTTCAACGCCGATTTCGGTCAATTCTCTGACCATACTTTCAACATCGCGACCGACATAACCGACTTCCGTAAACTTTGATGCTTCTACTTTGATGAATGGCGAACCTGTTAATTTAGCGAGCCGACGAGCAATCTCAGTTTTTCCAATTCCGGTCGAGCCAATCATTAAAATGTTCTTTGGCATCACGTCAGCAGCCATTTCAGGCGTAAGTTTTTGCCGTCTGATTCGATTGCGAAGTGCAATTGCCACTGCTTTTTTAGCAGCGTGTTGCCCAACAACATATTTATCGAGTTGTTCGACAATCTCTCGCGGCGTTAAGTCTTCTAGTTTTGGTTGTTTCGGAGTTTCTGCGGTTTCTCCACCTAAATAAATTGGCATTTTTTTATAGTGAAAAGTGAAAACTAATGGTGAAAAATATTCGATTCAATAACATTTATTTATTTATTTTTCACTTTTCGTTATTAGTTTTTCACTTACTTAAATTTCCTCAATTGTAATATTTTTGTTGGTGTAAATGCAGATTTCACCTGCAATTGTTAACGCTTCTTCAGCGATTTCTTTTGCACTCAATGACGTATGTTTGACCAACGCACGAGCCGCTGCAAGTGCATACATTGAACCGGAACCAATCGCGAGCAGACCGTCGTCCGAGGCAATTACGTCGCCATTTCCTGATAGCAAAAACGACTGATTTTCGTCTGCAACAATCATCATTGCCTCTAAATGACGCAAGATTTTATCAGTTCGCCAATCTTTTGAGAGCTCAATTGCGGCTCTTTCGAGTTGCCCGTTAAACTGCTCAAGTTTTGTCTCAAAGCGTGCGAGTAGCGAAAAAGCGTCTGATGTTGCACCTGCGAAACCTGCAATAATTTTTCCATTATAAAGTCTTCGCACTTTTTTCGCTGAATTTTTCATTACAGTAGCACCAAGCGACACTTGACCGTCGCCAGCCATAGCAGTCTTACCTTCGCGTTGCACTAATAGAATTGTTGTTGAACGTATTTTCATAAAAACTTATTGTTTGGTGTTTATCGAAATCGTGTTTTCTTTGTTTCCTTTTCCAATAAAAACCGTGACCGTATGAGCAAAACCCTTTTCATCTGAAATTTCATCAACGTCGATTCGCAAAGTAATCGATTTATCAAAATTGTATATGATCCGACAATAATAGTCTCGCTTTTTGAATCGCAAACTTCAACAAAGCGTGTGAAAATTTCAGCGATTTGTTGTTGACCAATACCACGTTGAACCATTCTAAGATAGGTGTACGGTATTATTTTTAGAGTCCAAACCGTTTTGTTAATTAGAAGAGCAATAATGGTTTGTGAGAAATATTGAAGGAATTCAGGCTCACGAATTATCTCGTTTCCGTCTTCGCTGAAGAGATTATCTTCAATTTGGGCAAGTAATAATTCATCGTCTATATGTTTTTGCAAGTGAGCAATCAAACGACGAACTTCGTTATGCTTCAACATTTATTTCAATGGGCGGTTTCTCTGGCAACCAAGAACTCAATAATCCTGCAAATTGTCGTTTTTCCGAAATGGTAATGTAAAACGTTCGGTCAATGCCAAAAACTTCACACGTGCCTTCAGATTGATTTTCGAGACGAATTAAAGCACCTTTTTGCAATAAGTTGCGTAACTCATCAACATACTTTTCTTGACTTTGCGATTGGGCAACAACCCGTAATTTTTCACTAAATTTGATGCTTTTCCAAATTGTCCCAACCTCATTTTCACTCTGATTTGCTAATAAACGCGACAAAATCTCACGTCTTTCCGCAGGTGCAAGCTGTTGAGTTTGATTAAAAATTGATTCGGTTACCACTTCCATTTTTTTAATAGTCTAGCATAAATCTTTCAAAATGTTATGAACTTCATTAAAGTTTATAAAAACCATTAGTTGGTTCATATTTTCCCAAAATATATAAAATTTGCATCAAAACATAAAAGTGATTTATAATCCTAATATGAACACATTGATTTTAAAAAATCGCAAAACTAAAAGAACGACAATAACTTTAGAATCTGACGTTGCTGATTTTATTCAAGAAAGTTTAAGTAAAAGCAAAGGAATTAAAGAAAAGCAATTAATCAACAAATTACTGCGTTTGGGTATTAAAACAGAAATAAATAAGCCGATTGTCAGTTTCAAAATTGAAGGTTTTAAGACCAATTTTGTAACTGATGTTTCGCCTGAAGATTTGGAAAAATTACTTGACGAAATTTAGAAATTTATGAATTATCTGCTCGATTCAAACATTTTACTTTACGCCAAAATGGATTCGATGCCCGAACACATCGTTGTTTCAAAATGGTTGGAAGAAGCTGTATTAGATCAAAATAATAATATCTTTATATGCGAGACAAGCATTTTGTCCTTTCTCAGAATTTCTACCAACAAAAAAGTTTTTCAACCGATTTTGCCTGCAACAGAAGCAACAAAATTTATTGATTCGTTTCTAAATTGCCAAAATGTGAATTTAGTTCACACATCACCAACGCATTATGTTGATTTAATTGAACTTATGGAGAAATTTAATTTGCAAGGGAATTTGCTGATGGATGCACACTTGGCATTTCTGGCTATGAAAACAGGGGCTACGATTGTTACTCGCGATAAAGATTTTGCTAAAATTCCTTACTTGAAAATATTTAATCCATTAATTTTGTAAACAATCAAAAAAATCAAAAATTTTGATTAGTATTTTTTCTCAAATTGACTAATTGCTCAAATTATTTGAACATTAAAAAGATTATATATGTTGAGAAAACCAAGAATTGGATTACCAATGCGGCTCGAACTGGAAACGAATCGTTTTTATCTCGGACGTGATTACAGCGAAGCCTTAGAAGGTTTAGGTGCGATTCCGATATATATTCCGTTGATTCCTAATTCAGGGTTTATTAAAGATATTATCAGCGATTTAGATGGAATATTATTACCAGGAAGCGACACTGATGTTGATCCTTTGAGATATGGAGAAGAGCCAAGCCCGAAACTAGGGCGTGTAGTTTTTGAAAAAGAAGAAACTGATTTATTGATCCTAGCAGAAGCAGATAAACGCAATTTGCCGGTTTTAGGTATTTGTTTTGGAATGCAATTATTGAACGTTTATCGCGGTGGAACTTTAATTCAAGATATTGAGTCGCAAGTTCCTAATTGTTTAAAACACCAACAAGGGCAACCACTTTCACGAAATTCGCATTCATTAAATTTTGCTGAAAACTCACTTTTATCGCGTCTGATAACGAAAGGTGACAAGGTTCTTGTTAATTCACATCACCATCAAGCGATTAAAATGGTTGGTGATAATTTAACTGCGACAGCTTGGGCAAAAGACGGTGTAATTGAGTGCGTAGAGGATATTAATGAAGAAAAGTTTATTCTCGGAGTCCAATGGCATCCGGAATTGAGTTGGAAAACAGACGAACTTTCAAAGAAAATTTTTGAAACTTTTATTAGTTATGGCAAAATTGCAAAAAAGAAAAATTAAAATAGGTTTAGACAAAATATTAGAATCGCCAAAGACTTTTCTCGGTGAAGCGAGAATTGGTTTGATTTGTAATCAAGCCTCTGTTAATCGCGATTATATTCACGCGGCAGATTTATTTTTTGAACATTCTGATATTAATTTGACGACGCTTTTTGGTCCGCAACACGGAATTCGCGGCGATGTTCAAGATAATATGATTGAAACTTCGCATAGCATTGACCAAAGAACAGGTTTACCGATTTATTCTCTTTATAGTGAAACGCGAATTCCGACGGCTGAAATGATTGCAAACGTTGATGTTATAGTTTTTGATTTACAAGATGTCGGCTGTCGTGTTTATACATTTATTTACACAATGGCAAACGCAATGATTGCCGCTGCTAAGTTTGAAAAAAAAGTTGTTGTTTTAGACAGACCAAATCCGATTAATGGGATTGATGTCGAAGGAAATATACTTGAACTTGGACACGAGAGTTTTGTCGGGCAATATCCAATTCCAATGCGACACGGTCTAACTTGTGGTGAATTAGCGAAATTATTCAACGCTGAATTTAGAATTGGTTGCGATTTAGAAATAATTAAGATGGATGGTTGGAATAGAGAAGATTACGCGGATGAAACTGATGCTCCGTGGGTTTTACCATCACCAAATATGCCGACAGTTGAAACTGCAGTTGTGTTTCCTGCGACAGTAATTTTTGAAGGCACAAAAATCAGCGAAGGACGCGGAACTACTCGTCCATTTGAATTTGTCGGGGCATCTTACATCGATGCAAAACGATATGCTGATAAGCTGAACAGCTTGAATCTTGCGGGTGTTTACTTTCGTGATGTTAGCTTTCTGCCAACTTTCCAAAAAGAAGCTGGAAAAACCTGTGGCGGAGTTTTTGTTCACGTCACAAATAGAGATACTTTCAGATCTGTTATCACCGGAATTGCCATGTTGAAAACTTTATTTGATATGTATCCTGACAAATTTGAATGGAAAAATCCTCCATACGAATATGTTTATGATCGAAATCCTTTCGACGTAGTAATGGGAACTGACAAGACACGTATTTCGTTAGAAAATGGAGAAAGTTTAGAATCTGTTGAAAAGTCTTGGGAAGATGGAGTTGCAAAATTTAAAGAATTACGAAAAGGCTATTTAATTTATTAACAGTTATTTACAAAAATAAGTTAAAGTTACACATTAATTATATGAATTCGAATATATTTATCGGAGCAATCGCTTGGTTTTTGCCCGGAGTTGGACATATCCAACAAGGAAGATTAAAAAGAGGAATTATTCTCGCCGCTATAATTTGGACGATGTTCATAATCGGAATGTTAAGTGGTGGAGCTTATTTTCCAGGTTACACTATGAAAGATGGACTTTTATTAGTTCTGCTCCATACTTTTGCGTGTATTGGTAACGGTTTAGGTTTTCTAATTAGTCTTTTGTTTCAAAGTTCGCCACCTCTAAATGTTGCCGCTTGGTCAACATTTGAGTATGGTGGAAAATTTTTGGAAGCTGCTGGACTTCTTAATTTTCTTGCAGTAATTGACGCTCTCGATATTTATTATGGGAGGAAAAAATGAATCATTTAATTTATTTAGTTTTGTTTGCAGCTTTCGCTTCTGTTGCTTTTGGAATTTTCTTTGATGGTGATGTTAAACAAAAAGTAATTTACGGCTTTAAATCTTTTGCTCAATTTGTATTGATTTCACTCGCATTAGGTTGGGTATTTTATTTTATTCCATGGCGGTAAAATGGGGTTAGTTGAAACAAATGCAATCGTTTTGAAGAACTATTCTTTATCAGAATCAGATAAAATAGTTCTTTTTTTGACGCAAAATCACGGACTTGTCCGAGGTGTTGCGAAAGGTGCAAGGCGTTTAAAAAGTAGGTTTGGAAGTGGACTTGAACCACTTTCAATCGTAACTTTAGGCTATTTTGAAAAAGAACAACGCGAACTTGTTTCGATTAATAATGTTGAGTTGCAGGAATCTCATTTTACAAAAGCGAGTAACGTTAATCTTTTGACGAGATTTTCTTATTTAATTGGATTATTGACCGAATTTCTTCCGCCAAATGATCCTGATGAAGTTTTATTCCGAATGACAAGGGCGTGTCTAGTAGCTGTCGAAACCAATAATTTAGATTTCATAACTATTTATTTTGAAATTTGGTTGTTAAAACAGTCAGGTTACTTACCCAGTTTTTCTAAATGCTTCAAATGCGATAAAACCTTTGACGCGTCTGATAATCAAATATTTACAAATTTATTTGAAGTAGCATGTTTTAATTGCGTGAAAAAAGAAGGGAAGCGAGTAATTCAAGCACGCGAAAGGTCAATTATTAGACAAATTATGAATTTATCTCCTGAGAAATTTTGCTTGTTAGCTTTTGAAAATAATTATTCAGAAGATATAGAGCAAATTTCTGCAATTACGCAGCATATAATTTCAAATACGATTGGAAACAAGTAATTTTATGAAAATCAAAAAATACATTTTATATTCAATCTTGCCGTATTTATTATTTTCGTGGATTTTACTGACGGTTGTTTTATTTGTTCAACAAATTAGCAGACAATCGGACTTATTTTTTGGTGTAAAAGTTCCAGCAATTTTAGTTTGGCAATTAACTCTCGCTTTAATTCCAAATGTTATTGCATTTACTTGCCCAATGGCTTGCCTCGTCGGGGTTATGATTGGGCTTGCAAGGCTTAAAAGTGATAGCGAATTAGTTGCAATTCGAGCCAGCGGAGTAGGGAACTGGCAAATTTTTAAGCCTATTTTGTTTTTGGGAATTTTATTATCAGCTTTTTCACTTTTTATTAACTGGAAAGGTGTTCCATTTGCGTCTCAATTAGTTCGTCAAGTCTCTCTTCAAGCTGCGATTGCCAAACTTGATTCTCCGATCGATGTCGGACAATTTAACACTGAAATTAATAATTATGTTTTTTACGTTAAAAATGGCGACTCAGCCCAGGGTGTCTGGCGAAATATTTTTATTAATTCAGATAACAAAGACGGCATTTTGCGTCTGATAACAGCAAAAGAAGGTAAATTAAACTCTGAAGGTGAAAAGACAGAGTTATTTTTAAAAAACGCTAATGTTACAACCTTTGAAAATAATAAATTGCCAATTTTAGAAAAAGTTGGAACATTAAATTTTGCTATTCCAACAAATCGAAATGAATTTTTAAAAAAACTTACAGATTCAACAATACTTCCCGAAGAATTAGGTTTATCAGAACTTGCTAATTATGTATCTGAAAAAAATGGGAAAGAAAAAATTGAAGCTGAATTGCTTTTGTTTAGACGTATCACTCTGTCTTTAACTCCTTTGATATTTGTTTTTTTGGGAACTTCTTTGAGTTTGAGGTTTAGTCGTGGCGGACGTGGTGTTGGAGTTTTATTAGCTTTGATTGTGCTTGCTGGTTATTATTTATGTATTCTTTTTGGCGAACAATTAGCCCGAACCGGGAAAATAAGTGTTGCTTTAGGTAGTTTTTTACCAATTCTTTTAGCATTAGTTCTTGGTCTATTTTTCTTTCAAAGAAACAAATTTCCGAGCAGTTTATCACTACCTAAATTTCCATTTGAGTTTTCAACAAACTTTAAAACCTTTAGTCGTAAATTATGGAATTCGAGATTACTTGATTTTGATATACTAAATGGATTAATCAAATATTACGCACTTTCCATTACATTTTTTACTTTAATTTACCTAATTTTTACATCCTTTGAGTTGTGGAAATTTACTGCAAATTTAGATAATGGAACACTTCTTCTCGGGAAATATTTCGTCAATCTAGTTCCTTTTGTTTACAGCCAAATATCTGCTTCGTGTGTAATGTTGGCAATTTTAACTACCTACACCCTAAAATCTCGTGGAAATGAAGTCGTAACCTGGATTTCTTCTGGTCAAAGTGTTTATCGCTTACTATTGCCTTGTTTGTTATTTTGCTGTGCAATTGGTGGAATAAATTGGATTTTTCAAGAGACAATTGTTCCCGAAAGTAATCGTCGTCAAGATTTTTATCGATCACAAATTAGAAATAATGGTACTGCAAAAGTTCAGAAAGATGGGCAATTGTGGGTTGCTGTTGATAACTCCATTTTTAGATTTTCTACTGCTTCTAATTCTGTTGATAAGTTTGATGAATTTCAAATGTTTACATTTGAAAACGAAAATTTATCAAATTTGTTGACCGCTGTTTTTGCAAAAAAATCAGTTTGGAAAAATGGAATTCTGAAAGCGAGTGAAGGTGTTCGAATTTATAGAATTATTGATGAAAAAGTTTCGGTTGAACTAAAAGATGAGTTTGATATTAAAGTTTCGGAAAATCCAAACAGCAGAATTGTCGAAAAAACTTCATATTTAACGACGAAAAGGTTAAATAGTTTAATTGAAGAAACTACCTCAGAGTCTGAAATAAGGAATCTTAGCGTTGGTTTGAACAAAAAATACGCCACATTTTTTTTACCACTAATAATTTTGTTTTTAATTTCTCCTTTCGCACTTTCAATTAACCGTCGCGGAAAAGTTCAATCTGTCGGGTTTGCAGTCGCAATTTGGCTCTTATTTTTAGGAATATCTAATATTTTTGAACAATTTGGGCTTAATGGCTCACTTTCACCATTTATCGCCATCTGGTCGCCAATTTTAATGTTCGGATTTATTGGCGGATTTTTATTGACAAAACTGAAGACGTAAGTATATTGTTATAACTATTATGTTAACAAAAAAAATTACACAATTAGGAAACTCAGCGGCAATTGTTTTACCAAAAGATATTTTGGCAATGATGAATATCGGAATCGGCGACGAAGTAGAACTTTCGCTAGTAGATAAATCATTAACGTTAAGACCTTTAACTGAAACAGCTAGAAAAGAGTTAGTTAACAAAGCGGCTGACGAAGTGTTTAAAAGGCGAAAAACGATGCTTGAATTTCTTGCAAAAGGTGCAGACGAATGATATTTCTTACAAAATCTGAGGTTTTAGAGTTTCACAAAAGGACAATTGAAGAACACGGAGGAAGTCATGGGATTCGTGACGAGGGATTGCTAGAGTCCGCAATGTTGGCTGCCGAAAATCGTGTTTATTACGAAGATATTGGGATTATCGTCTGTGCTGCAACCATTGCTTTTCATTTAATTCAATCGCACGCTTTTATTGACGGAAATAAACGAATCGGAGCAATTGTTGCAGAAATTTTTCTAGCATCAAATGACGCAATCTTAACTCCTAACAATCTAATAATGCAAGAAACATATTTAAAAGTTGCCAGCGGGGAAATGAGCAGGGAAGATTTAGAAAAGTTTTATTTTGAAAATGTCGAATTTCTCTAAAATTAAAAAAGGTGTAAGTCGCGAAACTTACACCTTTTTTGTAACTTAAATAATCGAGAATTATTCAGTTCCCGAATCCCAAGATGACATATATTCGACCATTTCCGATGTTAATGTATCGATTGAAATTCCCAAAGATTTGAGTTTCAATGAAGCAATTTCTTGATCAACTTCTGCTGGTAAAACATGAACTCCGCCACCTAGTGTTCCTTGATGTTTGACTAAATATTCAGCAGAAAGAGCTTGGTTTGCAAATGACATATCCATAACAGAAGCCGGATGTCCTTCAGCCGCAGCCAAATTAATCAATCTTCCTTCGCCTAAAACAATCACACTTTTTCCATCTTTTTTGTTGTATTCTTCAACGAATGGACGGCGATTCATCACGGAATCAGACATTTCTTTTAATGCTTCGAGATTTAATTCTAAGTCAAAATGTCCTGAATTGCAGACGATTGCTCCATCTTTCATAACTTCGAAGTGAGCTTTGTCGATAACGTGTCGGTTTCCGGTGACAGTGACAAAGAAATCTCCAACTTTTGCCGCTTCGCTCATCGGAAGAACGCGGAAGCCATCCATTACTGCTTCAATCGCTTTAATTGGATCAATTTCAGTAACAATTACGTTTGAACCCAAACCTCTCGCACGCATCGCAACGCCTTTTCCGCACCAACCATATCCAACAATGACCATATTTTTTCCGGCAAGCAAAATATTGGTTGCACGAATAATTCCGTCAAGTGTCGATTGACCAGTTCCATATCTGTTGTCAAAGAAGTGCTTAGTTTGAGCATCATTAACAGCCATTGAAGGGAAGTTTAGCAACCCTGCTTTTTGCATCGCATTTAAACGAACAATTCCAGTTGTTGTTTCTTCAGTTGTTCCAATAATTGTTTTTGCCAACTCTGGTTTTTCTTTTAGCATTGTCGCAACAACGTCAGAACCATCGTCAATAATGATGTTTGGATTAGAATCAAGTGCAATTCTAACGTGACTCATATATGTTTCGGTAGTTTCACCTTTGAGTGCGAAAACTGGAATTCCCCAGTCAGCAACTAAAGAAGCCGCTACATCATCTTGTGTCGAAAGTGGATTTGAAGCGATAAGAATTGCTTCAGCTCCACCAGCTTGCAAAGTTCGTGCAAGATTAGCAGTTTCAGTTGTGATATGAGCACAAGCTATCATTTTGATACCTGCAAGAGGTTTTTCTTGCTCAAAACGCTCGCGGATAAGTCTGAGAACCGGCATCTCTCGGTCTGCCCATTCGATTCGTTGTTTTCCTTGCGGTGCAAGGTTTATATCTTTAATGTCGTATTGCATTGAAATTCCTTCTTTAGCCATTTTAATAAATAATCCTTAAATTTTTGCTTGTTATAATTCAAAAAAATCTTGAGTCAAAATTTATTATAAACTTCAACTCAAGACTGATAATTTCGTTCTTTTACGCGTTTTTTGCGATACTCAAAGTGTTTAGTAACGCATCAGCTTTGTCAGTTTTTTCCCAAGAAAAACCTTCGCGTCCAAAATGCCCAAAAGCTGCGGTAGCTTTATAAATTGGACGTCTGAGGTCTAACATTTCAATAATTCCTTTCGGATTCAATGAAAAATTCTTGCGGACTGCGTCTGATAACAACGATTCATCTACTTTTCCCGTATCGTGAGTATCAATCAAAACTGAAACTGGTTCAGCAACACCAATAGCATAAGCCAATTGAACTGTTACTTTGTCTGCTAGTCCAGCAGCAACGATATTTTTTGCAATATAGCGAGCCATATATGCCGCAGAGCGATCAACTTTGGTTGGATCTTTTCCACTAAAAGCACCGCCACCGTGTGGAGCATAACCGCCATAAGTGTCAACAATAATTTTTCGACCTGTTAAACCAGCATCGCCCATTGGTCCGCCGACAACAAATTTTCCTGTTGGATTAATGTGATACTTAGTGTTTTCATCGAGCAAATTTGCTGGAACAACAGCTTTTATAACTTGCTCCAGAATCTCAGCATGAAGTTGTTCGTTTGTGACTTCCTCTGCGTGCTGTGATGAAATAACAACTGCATCAACTCTGTATGGTTTTCCATCTCGGTATTCAACTGAAACCTGAGATTTTCCGTCAGGACGCAAATAGGGAAGTTGTCCGTTTCTTCTTACTTCAGATAATTTTTTTGTTAAATTATGTGCAAGTTGAATCGGCATTGGCATCAATTCTGGTGTCTCATTGCATGCAAAACCAAACATCAAGCCTTGGTCGCCTGCTCCGCCTGTATCAACGCCTTGTGCAATATCAGGTGATTGTGTTCCAAGAGCATTGATTACTGAACAAGTGTTTCCATCATAACCAAATCTTGCGTCGTTATAACCAATTTCATTAATTGTATCGCGGATGATTTTTTGATGATTGATGTTAGCTGTGGTTGTAATTTCGCCAGCTACAACTGCTAATCCTGTTGTCACCAATGTTTCGCAAGCTACTCTTGCGGTTGAATCTTGGGCTAAAATAGCGTCAAGTATTGCGTCGGAAATTTGATCAGAAATCTTGTCCGGATGTCCTTCAGTTACAGATTCTGAAGTGAATAGAAAATTCTTATTACTCAATTATAAAACTCCTTTAGGAAATTCTTTATGCCAGTTGACATTTATACAAAACAATTATTATAACCGCAAAAAAGTTAGAGTGTCAAAAGCAACACTTTCAACTAAAAAATTTAAAAGCAAAATCACACGTCTTGCGTCTGATAATAAAGATTATGTAATTTATTGTATCTTTTAGCCTACCCAATCAGACCAATCATCAGTTGCGTCCGGTTCTAAGCCAACGTTTGATGTTTCACTTTGACCAGACCTTGTAGCAGAAATATTAAAAACATGTTCGGAAACAAAAATCGGACAATCTAACCGCAAGGCAATTGCTAGAGCATCAGATGGGCGTGCATCCAAGATAATATTTTTTCCAAGACTATTTGTTAATAAAATAGATGCAAAAAAAGTATTTTCTTTTAAATCTGTGACAGTGACTGATTTGAGTTCATAACCCATCTGGAAAATAAGATTTCTGATAAGATCGTGCGTCATTGGTCTTTGCGGGCTAATTTTTTCTATTTCAAGTGCAATTGCATTAGCTTCATAAATTCCAACCCAAATAGGCAGAATCGCCGTGTCATCCAAACTTTTTAAGACAACTATTGGTGTGCTGTTGTTTGGATCCATTATCAACGCACCGATTTTTACTTCAATTTCATTATTTTGCATTATAAAATTCCTGCTTTTTCACCAAAAAGACTATTTACTTTTTCAGATGTGATTTTTACATCAAAGATTTTTCCAATATCAATTGAATTTCCTTTAAAGTTAACGATTTTGTGACAGGTTGAATGTCCAGTAATTTCATCTCTATTTTTTGAACTAGGACGTTCAGCCAGAACCTTAAGCACTTTATTAACATTAGCTCGTAATTGCTTCTGTTGATATGCTTTGTGTAATGTGTGAAGTTTATTAAATCTTATGGTTTTCTCCGCGTCAGTAACATTATCTTCCATTGAAGCAGATATTGTTCCTTTCCTGATAGAATACTTGAAGAAATATGCACTATCATACTGACAATAATCGACTAAGCGGAGTGTGTTTTCAAAGTCTTCGTCTGTTTCTCCGGGAAAGCCGACAATTATATCAGTCGTTAAAGATATGTTTCGCGGAGAACTTCGAATAATATCAACTCGTTTTTTGTAATCTTCGACAGTATGTCCACGCCGCATATCTCGCAAAACCTTGTTGCTACCTGATTGAACTGGTAAATGAACCCAATTGCAAAGATTTTCATTTTCATCAATTGCAGTAATAATATCAGCGTGAAAATCTCTCGGAAAAGATGTGGCAAATTTAATTCTTTCCATTCCGGTTGCGGCAACAGCACGTAGCAATTTAGAGAACTTTGTGGCACCAACAAAACCTTCAAGTCCTACATCAGATAAAGGTCTGTAACTGTTTACATTTTGACCAATTAGGTGAATTTCTTTAACACCTTCTTTTATCAAATTTTTGACTTGATTAATAATTACTTCAGCCGATAAACTTCTCTCTCTTCCGCGAGAAAATGGGACAATACAGTAAGTGCAAAACTTATTACAACCTTCAATAATTGGAACAAACGCAATGTGCGGCGAAAATCTTTGTTTTGAATTTACCGACCAATCGTAGTCAAATTCTCTTTCACCCAAATCAATTGCTAAATTTTCATCGACAATATTTTTACTAATAACATCGCTAATTCTTGATATTGCACGAGTTCCGACAACAAAATCAACGCCATTTGAACGATTAAAAATCGTTTCACCTTCGAGTTGTGCTACGCAACCCATAACACCAATCTTAGGTTTATTTTTTAAATTGTTGAAATGACCAACGCGAGAAAATAATTTATGCTCTGCTTTTTCGCGAACGGAACAAGTATTTAATAAAACAACATCAGCCGTATCAGAATCTAAAGTCATTTCGTAACCATTTGTTACTAAATTATCGGCAATTCTTTCAGAATCTGAAACATTCATTTGGCAACCAAACGTTTCCAAATAAACTTTTTTTGTTTTATCCTTATCTATCATTAAAATATATGAACGAATACGTTAATTTACATCTGCATACTGATTTTAGTCTTTTACAGAGTGCTATTCAACTCAAGCCGCTCGCAAAACGCCTCAATGAACTTGAAATGAAATCTTGTGCGATCACAGATTTCGGTAATATGTTCGGTGCAATTTCGTTTTATAACACAATGAAAGCGAATAATATTCAGCCAATCATTGGTTTTGAAGCATATCTCACATTTGGAAATAGGCTTGAAAAAAGTTCAAATGTTTCCGGCGGCGAACTTCCCTATTATAATTTAGTTTTACTTGCCGAAAACTTTGAAGGTTACGAAAATCTAATTTACCTCACATCAAAAGGATTCACGGAAGGTTTTCATTACAAACCACGAATCGACATTGATCTTTTAGCCGAGAAAAGCAAAGGAATAATTGCTCTTTCTTCTGGGTTTAATGGACCAATTTGGCATTTCTTGCGTCAAGGTAATTTTGATGAGGCTGAAAAAAAGACTCGACTTTTTGCAGATATATTTGGTAAAAATAATTTCTTTATCGAGATTCAGGATCACGGAATTACTGATGAAAAAAATATCCACAAATCTCTGGTAGAATTATCAAAAAAAACTGATGTTCCGCTTGTTGCCACAAATGAATCATATTATTTGATGCCAGACGATTCGCGTGCTCACGAGGTTTTGCTCAGTATTGGTGAAGGAAAAACAGTAAACGATAGCACACGAACAGTTTTTGAGTCGGACGAGTTTTATCTTCGTTCACCTCAAGAAATGTGGCAATTGTTTGGAAAAGAATTACCAAATTCGTTAAATTTAACGAGTGAAATTGCTGAAAGATGTCAATTTCAACCAACAAGTGGCGAATTAAAATTACCAAGTTTTCCAATTCCTATTGACTCTGGTTGCGAAACGCCGGATCAATATTTTGAAAAAGTTGTGATGGATGGCTACGAAAAACGACAAAAATCAGTCTGGGAAAAACTAGAAGAATTAGGAACTCTAAAATATTCAAAACAAGATTATCAAGCTAGAATTAAGCGAGAAATTGCGACAATTGTTTCGATGGGATTTCCCGGGTATTTTTTAATTGTTTGGGAATTTATTAAATATGCACGTGAAAAAGGAATTCCAGTTGGTCCTGGAAGAGGTTCGGCGGCAGGTTCTTTGGTTGCATATTGTTTAGAAATTACTGATGTTGATCCAATTCAATACGATCTTTTATTTGAAAGATTTCTCAATCCTGAAAGAATTTCGATGCCTGATATCGACATCGATTTTTGCGTTCGCGGTCGCGGCGATGTCATAAATCACGTTACTGAATTTTATGGTCGCGATTCAGTTTGCCAAATTATTACGTTTGGAACAATGGCTTCAAAAGCGGCGATAAAAGATGTAGGAAGAGCGTTGGACATTCCATACGCCGAAGTTGAAAAAATTGCGAAGCTAATTCCGCCACCTGTTCGCGGCAGAAATGTCAGTATTTCAATGGCTCTCGAACAAGTTCCGGAATTACGGGAAGCGATTGCTAATGATCCGAAAATTAGCGAATTAGTAGATTTCGCAAGACGGCTTGAAGGTTGCTCGCGACATTCCTCGGTTCACGCGGCAGGGGTTGTTATTTCAC
Organism: Acidobacteriota bacterium; assembly: GCA_031414415.1. Lineage (GTDB taxonomy): Bacteria > Acidobacteriota > Blastocatellia > Pyrinomonadales > Pyrinomonadaceae > JANNVK01. The sequence goes on along the minus strand of JANNVK010000079.1, from coordinate 10,299 downwards.
CACTTCCACTTCACGAACTCGTTCCGATTACAGTTTCCAGCAAAAACGAATTAACAAGCCAATATCCGATGAACGATCTTGAAAAAGCAGGACTGCTTAAGATGGATTTCCTCGGATTAACGACGCTTACCGTGATAAGCGACTGCTTAAGTAGCTTGAAAGAGAAGACTGGAGTTGAAATAGATTGGAGCGAAGTTTCTTTGCAAGATGAAAAGACTATGGCGTTGTTTGGTGAAGGAAAAACTGAAGCAATTTTTCAATTTGAATCTTCCGGAATGCAAGAAATTTGCCGTCGTTTGAAGCCAAAAGAATTAGAAGATTTATCAGCATTAAACGCTCTTTATCGTCCCGGACCGCTAGATGGCGGAATGGTTGATGACTTTATTTTACGACATCGTGGCGAGAAAAAGGTCAAATATATTATTCCAGAAATGGAGGAAATATTGAGCAATACTTTTGGAATTCTTGTCTATCAAGAGCAAATTATGCAACTCGCACAAAAACTTGCAGGTTACACTTTGGGCGAAGCTGATATGATGCGGCGGGCAATGGGTAAGAAAAAACGTGAAGATATGGTAATTCATGAAGAGAAATTTATTTCCGGTGCTATTGAGCGAAATATTAAGAAAGAAAAAGCCGCTGAAATCTTTCATTTAATGGCACAATTTGCCGATTATGGTTTTAATAGAAGCCATTCTGTTGCCTATGCTTACGTTGCTTTTCAGACTGCTTATCTTAAAGCACACTTTCCAGCTTATTTTTATGCAAGCGTTTTATCTTCAGAATCTCAAGATACTGCCAAAATTTATAAATATGCCAACGAACTTCGGCAACTTGACGTAAAACTTTTGCCGCCTGATGTTAACGAAAGTGATGGCGGATTTACACCAGTTGATAATTCTGTGAGATTTGGTTTGACCGCGATTAAAGGTTTAGGTTCATCGACCGTTGATGCGATAATGACTGCAAGAAAGTCTGGGAAATTCACTTCTCTTTTCGATTTTTCAACACGAATCGAGCAAGGTTCTATTGGTCGTCGCGGTCTGGAAAGTCTAGTAACTGCTGGAGCATTTGATTCTTTGAAATCAGAGAATAACTCAGTAAATCTTTGGCGAGCCAGAGTTTTTAGCGGAATTGACGCTTCCCTTTCCAATGCCAGCAGGATTTGGAACGATAAAATGAAAGGTCAAACTGGATTGTTCGGCGGTTTTGATGATGCCGACACAAATTCAGAACAAGAGCTTCCGATTGTTCCCGAATGGACGCAACAAAAACTCAGCGAAGGTGAAAAAAGTGCAGTTGGTTTTTATTTATCAAATCATCCTTTGGACGATTATGAAAAGATTTTACAAGATTTGAAAATTCAAAAAATTGAGGAATTTGCTGAAGTTTCAAGTGGCGAAAGAATCACAATTTCTGGAATTGTTTCAGGTTTTCAATCTAAATATAGCAAAAAAGGTAATAAATTTGGGATTTTTAGATTAGAAGACAAAACTCGTGGTGTAAAATGTTTGGTTTGGTCAGAAGCCTTTGCAAAAATCTCGCATCTGCTAGAAAATGATGCAATTGTAATTCTTACAGGAAAGGTTGAGGTTTCAGATGGACAAGAGTTAACATTATTTGTCGATGAAGCAGAATCTTTATCCGAAGCTGTTCCGACAAAAGCTGCCAGAATTATTGTCTCAGTTGAAGCTGAAAAAATAACTGAGAAGAAACTTGAAGATTTATTAGCTAAACTAAGCAAAACACAGGGAAAATGCGATGTTTGTATTGACTTAATTTGTCCTGAAAATGTTGTTGTTCGAATCGTTTCGCAACCTTTGAGAATCAGCGGAAGCCGCCGTCTAGAAAATGAACTTGTTGAATTAAATTACAAGGTAAATTGGGAGTTAAACTAATTTTTATGAAAGATGCTTTTGAGTGTGTTCAAATTGCAAGACATCCGGAAAGACCGTATTCGTTAGATATTTTCGAAAAAATATTTGAAAACTTTATCGAAATACATGGCGACCGACGTTATGCTGATGATCCGGCATTAGTTTGTGGGTTTGCAAAATTAGATAATACCGAAGTTTGCGTTGTCGGTCATCAAAAAGGTCGCGATATGAAACAACGTCAATATCGTAATTTTGGTATGACAAAACCCGAAGGCTATCGCAAAGCGATTCGCGTTATGGAACTCGCAGAAAAATTTGGAAGACCAATTTTTTGTTTTATTGACACACCAGGAGCCTATCCGGGAATTGACGCGGAAGAACGCGGGCAAGCAGAAGCTATTGCTTATAATTTAAAAGCAATGGCAGCGTTGAAAGTTCCAGTAATTGCAACCGTTATTGGTGAAGGTGGTTCTGGCGGTGCATTGGCAATTGGTGTCGGAAACAGAGTTTTGATGATGGAAAATGCTGTCTATTCCGTGATAACGCCGGAAGGTTGTGCGGCAATTCTCTGGAAAGATGCTGGGCAAGCGAGCCGTGCAGCAGAATGTCTTCGTTTAACGGCAAAAGACCTAAAAGAGTTTGGCATAATAGATGAAATAATTGCTGAAAAGGTTGATTGGAGAGTCGATGCGGACGAAGTTCACGATAATTTGAAAGCTGTTTTGATAAAAAATCTTAAAGAACTTTCGAAAATGAACGAAAGACAATTAATTGATAATAGATTTTTAAAATTTAGAAAAATGGGCGTTTGGGAAGGAAAAAACGGATAACCGTAAAATTAAAATAGCAGTTGATATAAAGTATTTTATATCAACTGCTTAGTGTTAAAAACTTAATGTGTTACTAGAACGGAATTTCATCATCACCTGTTGATGCAGAGTTAGTGGCAATTGGTTCATTATCCATATCTGATGAGCTTGAAGAAGACATATTGCTCTCTCCTTTTGTGCCAATAAATTGCATTTCTGTTCCAGTTACTTCCAAACTTGTTCGTGTTTTTCCTTCTTTGTCAATCCAATCTTCGGTTCTAAGTTTTCCTTCGACATAAAGTTGGCTTCCCTTAGATAAATATTTTGATGCAATTTCAGCTTGCTTGTTCCACATTGTAACTTTAAACCAAGTAGTTGAATCTTGCATTTCACCTGACTTATCTTTTCTTTTTTCGGTTGTTGCGATTGAGAAACTGCAAACCGCAGTTCCTTGAGGCGTGTATCGTAATTCAGGATCGCGTCCTAAATATCCGATTATTGTAACTTTGTTAAATGACATAAAATTGAGTATCCTCGCTATTTGAAATTTCTTGCGATAATAGCATATAAATTTAAAGATTACTATTTTTTTGATGCTTGTTTTTTGCATCATATTTTTGCATGAAATTAACCGTTTTATTTTTTTTATTAATCTCTTTCTTTTGTAGTTTAAATGCTCAAGACATTAGGTTACGTCAAGTTTGGACTCATCAAACCCAAGAATCACCTGTTCAGCCGGTTTCTTTAGGTTTAGGCAAAATATTTATTCCACTTCCAAGTGGTATTTTACAAACTCTCGATTTTGAAACCGGAAAATCTATTTGGAAAGTTGAATTTGGCGGAGAAATCGTTGATTCAATTAAGATTGATGAGGATAATGGTAATGTTCTTGCTCTAACAACCAAGATTACTGGTGATAAACGAATCTTGACTTTAAGAGCAATTGCTTCTGAAACTGGAATTATTCAATGGCAACGCACTGAATCAATAAATAGCGATTCTGCAACTCACTTACTTTTATCCGGAAATAATAATTTAATAGTGATTGACTATCAAATAATTGCGTCTGATAACATTAAAGGTTTAATTTTTCATCGTTCTCTATTAAATATATTTGAGCCAAGTAAATCTTACTTCAAGGGTAATTTTTTATTTTATTTTGAGAATATTAATAATCTTGTAAAATTAGATTTAAGTAATAATAAAACCTCAAATATTTTCCAAACAAGTAACAAATTAAGCGGTAATATAGAAGAAAGTGCAGGCAAATTGTATTTTTCTGATAATTTGGGATTTGTATATTCGATAGATTTAATCACACAAATTGTTCTATGGAAAACTAGGCTTGGTGCTGAAATTCTGGCAATAAATTCTCTTGAAAACACCTCACAGATTTTGGTTACATCGAAAGATATTTATTTTTATCAAATTAGTAAAAAGAATGGGAAAAAAACGAGGAAATTTCGTTTAGAATCAAGCAGTTTTGGAGATATTTCTTCGTTCAAAAGTCTTAAAGATATGGTCTTGGTCACGCTCGATAATGAAGTTTTGATAATTGATGCCAAAACAGCAACAATTTCAAATCGAATTGTTACAAAAGAACCAATTATTTATTCTGCAATTGGTGAATCAAATCAAATTATTATTGTCACAAGTAGTGAAATAATGGCTTACAAATAAAAAGGCAAGATTTTAAAATCTCGCCTTTATAAAATTATTTTCTTAAATGTTAATGGTTAAATTTACTAATCATTGAGTAAATTTCATCTTTTACTAAAAGTTTCTTTTTCTTTAAATCGTGTTCTTCTTGCTGCTCATCATCGCTTGGATAATTTAAATTTGAGAGAATGTTGAGACGTTCTTCAAAAACTTGGTGCTTTTGGACTAATGTTCTAAATTCAGGATTGCTATTCATCAATTCTTCTCGAATAGTTTCAGTTTGTGCTGCTTCCATATTGGTTTTCTCCTTAAATTTGGTCTTCGTAGCTAATTAATTTTATGTGAACATTTTAATAATATCGCCAAAATCATAAAGTTTCAAGACTTAAATTTCACATTTCATCAATATCGCATCTTCCGTTGGCTTTGAGAAAAAGTTTTTTCTAATTCCAACATTTTTAAAGTTATATTTTTCGTAAAAATTTATTGCAGTTATGTTAGATTTACGAACTTCAAGCCAAATAATTGAGTGTTTTTCTCCTAAATGGTTCAAAAGTTTTTGTAAAACTTTTGAACCAACGCCAAGTTTTTGATATTCCTTTAAGACACCAAAATTATATATTTCTACTTCATTTTGACTTTCACTTATAAGTAAACGGGCGATAATAAAACCGATAACTTTAGAACCGTCATTGGATTGAATTGCAACAAAAGAAAGTGTATCGGCTCTTATCGCTTCATCATTGTAAGCATCTTTACTCCAAAAACTTAAGTTTGATTCTTCTTGAATTATTAAAATTTGAGAAACATCATGAGTAGATAATTTTCTTATTTCAAACCATTCGTTATCCATTTTGGAACTCCAAATAGTCAGGTTTTATATCAGGAATGTTTCCTTCAATAAATTTAGCAAATGCTAACTTCCCTGCAATCTCGGATATTTTATCAAGCATAAAAACATTATCAGGCTTTTCTGTAAGCTCCTCGTTAATAATAGAATATAGACTTCTATCAACACGAAAAGTTGCGTTTGTCTCGTTTCTAATAGAATTTAAAACGTTTTTTATATCGGTAATTTTAATTTTTTTTATATTCTCAATATCAGTCTGCTCTGAAATAACTTGGGTTTTGCCAACTAATAAATAAATAATATCAGAACTTAAACCTTTGCATTCTTTAATTACTTCAGTAAGATTAACCCCAACAATCGGAATTTCGAGTGCTTTCGCAAGCCCTAAAGCTATTGAAATTCCTACTCGAATGCTGGTAAAACTTCCTGGTCCATTTATCACACTGATAAATGAAAGATTTTTTTTGGAAATATTATTTGACTCAAATAATAAACCTAGTTTTGATAGTAAATCTTTCGAGTGCGACTCTGTTTCGAGAAAGTATTCAGTTAAAAGTAACGAATCATCTAAAAATAGCGAAATACAACTTTTTTTGGTGACAGTTTCAAAAAGTATAGAATAGTGATTATTTAACATAGCAAAATTGTTTTTTTTGAAGAATAATTTATCATAATAACACCTAACTTTTTGATTTATGAATTTGCTCAATCTAAAAACTACTGACGTAACTAAAGAACATTTACAAGCTACAAGTTGGAACGATTCACTCGTTTGTGTTTGCTATGATTATTTTGTCAGAATTCGCACCACAAAACCCGAATATCTCAATTCCCTGCGTGAAAAAATGCCTGGCAATTTTGAAGTAATAAACTTTACTGAAAATTTAGAAATCCATTTTGAAATTTATCTGACACAAACATTTGATCAAGAAATTGTTTTTTTCTTTTACGATAAACTCGTGACAAAGCTCAAATATCAAAATGGTTACCCTAGTTTTGAAGAAAATCTTGAATTTTTATCAGATATGCTTGGTGCTTTTAATGCAGCAAGAAATGAAAAATACATAATTTTGCATGCGGGTGCGGTTAGCTTTAATGACAAAACCATTATTTTTCCAGCTGATAGTTATTCCGGTAAATCAACTTTAACTGCTGCTTTTGTCAAATATGGAGCAAAATATTACTCCGATGAATACGCAATAATCTCAGAAGATGGTTTTTTGCATCCGTTTCCAAAGACTATTTCGATGCGTAAACCTGGCAGTTATGATCAGACGGAGATTACAGTTGAATCGCTTGGTGGTGAAAGCTCAACAAAGCCTTTAAAAATAGATTTTGTCCTTTTCACGAAATTTGTCAAAAATTCGCGTTGGAATCCGCAAAAATTATCGCAAGCAAGAGCAGTTTTTGAATTATTACCACACGCTTTTAATGGTAAAAATAATCCCGAATATACGATTCGTGTCTTGCATAATTCAATAAAAACGGCTATGATTCTTCAGAGTAATAGAGGAGACACGTCTCGTTTCGTAAAGCGTTTTTTGAGTTCTTACGAAATCAGCACTTGAATTTGCTATTTTCACCATACTGCAATGCTCTACATTTTAATACATTCGATAATCTGATTAGTATCTTTAATGAATGTTTAATTTCAAAAAATTAGAGTAAAACTATCTTTTAGAGGAGAGAAAATGTCTAACAAAACTATTATCAAGGCGAGAACAAAAAACATCGCGGTTCAAGAAACACCGGGTGAATTATTAATTTATGACAACGAAGCTCAAAAAGCCTACTGCTTGAATGAAACAGCTTCATATATCTGGAAAAATTGTGACGGTTCTAAAACTGTTTCAGACCTTTCTAAACTTGTAGCAAAGAAATTTGAAGTTGCTTACAACGAAGATTTTGTTTGGTTGGCAATTGACCAATTGAAGAAAGATAGTCTTCTTGATGAAACGGTAAAAATTGAATCAAGATTTGATGGACTTTCGAGACGCGAAGTTATCAAAAGAGTTGGGTTAGCAGTTGCTGTTTTCCCAATTGTTGCTTCACTTTCATTAAACGCTCAAGATGCACCTCAAGGTGTTTGTGCTGGTGCTTGTTCAACACCTGCTTCGTGTGCAGGTGTTCCTGGAAATGTTCCACCTTGTACTTGCACAGCGTCTATTTGTGTTCCTTAATTCAAAACTAACTGAAAATTATTAATAAAGGTTCTCATTGTTTAACTCTGAGAACCTTTTACTTTTATCAATGAATATAAGAGATTTATTTTTATACGAATGCGAAAATGCAAATCTTATTAAAAATGCGTTTGAATATTTCAGAGAAAAAAATACTGAACCAATTTTAATAAAAGGCTGGCTTGCTTCAAAAAATTATTCTCGTGAAAAGTTTAGATATTTTGGTGATATTGATTTAGTTATTTCTCCGCAAAATTATTCTAATCTTTCAAAAAACATAGAAGACTTGTTGCCAGAAGTTGATTTGCATAATGGAGCAAGAAACCATGACACACTTTCTTACGAACAACTTTTTGCAAATTCGGATTTAAAAAAACTAATAAATGGATACAAAATCAGAGTAGTTTGTCCGGAAGATCATCTTCGTATTCTTGCAACACACTGGCTCAACGACGGTGGAATTAGAAAAGATAAACTTTGGGATATTTATTATGCTGTAATCAACAGACCAGAAAATTTTGATTGGGATAAATGTTTAAATGTCGTTTCGCCGATTCGCCGAAAGTGGATTTTGACTGCAATTGGTCTTGCACATTATTATCTTGAACTTCCAATCGGTGATTTACCTTTTGCTGACGAAATAAAAAAAACAAACTTTATACCAAAATGGATTCTTGAGACAGTTGAATTTGAGTGGAAAAATGAAACTCATCTCAGACCTTTAATTGGTTCATTTAAATCACCAAAAATTTTTATCCAGCAGATTCGTAAACGATTTCCGCCAAATCCAATTCAATCAGCAATTGAAACAAACACTTCATTTGACGATAAATTTAGATTGCCTTCGCAAGTAAAAGCAATTTTAAAAAGAATGTTGCCACAAGACGGAAACACTGCAAGTTTAGCGTCAACAATTTATCGTAAATTGACAATTAGAAAATAAATACCGATTACTATAATTGATAAAGTTCCATATATTAAAGAAACTTTTTGATGTGAAAAGCCTCTAATTACTAATCTTTGATAGATATGTGAGCGATGTGCTTCCCAGAACTTCTCGCGATTAAGAATTCTTCTTAAAAAAGTAACAATTGAGTCAAATAAAAATAAAAATACAGCACAAATCGCAAAAATATAAGTATTTTTTGTTACATTTTTACCAATTAAAAAAAGCGGCAAAACAGCAAAAGTATATCCAAGGAAAGCACTTCCAACATCGCCCATAAATATTTTTGCCGGCGACCAGTTATGAAATATAAATCCTAAATTAGTTACAACCAAAACAGCGGCAAAATATGTAATTGATGTTTCATTTGTATAAAAGCCAAATAAAATCCAAGCAATTCCCGCAGTAATTGCTTGAGTTGCTGCAATTCCATCAATTCCGTCCATGAAATTATATGCATTTGTCAGCCAGACAATCCAGACAAAAGTAACAATAATTTGAATCCACGCAAATTGATCCAAATAAAAAATATCAAAACGAATAATGCCAATTCCGAAAATAGCTATAAATGCAGCAAGAGAATGAACAGCAAATCTCCAAATTGAACGAATTGATATTAAATCATCAAGCCAGCTAATAATTGCAATAATTAAAGCACCGGCAACATAAAACCAATTGATATTTCCGTAAATTAATTCGTAACTTATATAAAAGACAAGAGTTAATGTAACAATTATAATCCCGCCGCCACGAGCAGTTGGAGTTGTATGCGAGCTTCTATCGTTTGGAATATCAAAAATTTCGCGTTTAAGACACCACCGACGAAAAATTTCGACACCAAAATAACTCAGTATAAAAACGATAAGAAGACTAATTATTTCACTAATTGCCATCATTTTCCGATAACTTCTCGCCAACCATTTTCTAAATCAAACTCTGGCTCAAACCCCAAATTTTTTAATTTATCAGAGCTGACAGCCATATCTTCTAATAATTTATTTAGAAGTTCTGAGCTTATTGGTAATTTTTTTCCAGAAACACTAGAAAATTTATCAATAATGTTGAAAGCAAATCTCGCAACAAAAACTGGAATTTGTATTTTAGGCGAATCTTTACCGCTTACTTTTGAAATATTTTCAACAATATCTCGAAAACTGTGAACTTTGTTATCAGAAACATTGTAAATTTGACCGCTGGTTTTTTCATTTTTTGCTATAAATACAGCAGCTCTTGCAACATCGTGATGATGAATCAAAGTACGACGATTTTCTCCTTTACCAATAAACACAAAAATTCCTTTTCTAATTAAAGATAAAACGGAGAGATAATTACCTTTCATTCTCGAACCATAAACTGCTGCCAGTCGTAGAACAATTCCGTTTTTTTGTAATAAAACTTCTTTTTCTGCGGCATATTTTGATTCAGCATATATTCCGGATGGCTTTAATTCATCAGTTTCATCAAAAATCTTTGAGTTGATCGACTCGCCATAAACATTAATGGTGCTAAAAAAAATAAACTTCTCAGCATTTTTAGAAAATTCTAACAATTTTCTCGTTGCCTCAATATTTATCTCTCGATACTCGTTAGCCAAATTTTCAGTAGGATTATTCATATGAAGTTTCGCAGCAAGATGAAAAATCCAATCACAATTTTGCGTAGCTACTTGAAGTGATTTTTCGTCTAATAAATCACCGACAATTTGTTCTACTTCAGCGGGAAAAAAATTAACAACATTTCTAACTAAAACTTTAACTTGATGTCCTTGTTTTAACAATTCCAACACAAGTGGCACGCCAACAACACCTGTTGATCCTGTAACAAGACATTTTTTAGTTTTATTTTCCACTTCCAATCCTTACTAAAAGTTCTTCATATTGAGAAATAACGGTTTCTTTTGCAAAATTAGCTCTTAAGTATTTCTTGCCATTTTGTCCAAATTCGTTTAATTCAAATTCATTCATTGCCGATATTTTTA
>JANNVK010000078.1:0-3938 GCA_031414415.1 Acidobacteriota bacterium | reverse complement strand
ATTGGTTCGTGATGATTCGGACATTGAGGTAGTCAAAAAGCGGTTTAGTATGTTTTATGGGACAAACATTGAGTCGCTGCTTGAAAAGTTGGACGCAGACCCGTTGATTCTGGCAGGTGTAAATACTCACGCCTGCATTCGCACGGCGGCGATAGACGCTTATCAAAGAGATTTTCAAGTTATTATTGTTCGTGATTGCGTTGCCTCGAAAGACTTGGAACATCACCAGATAACTTTAGACTATTTGGACGGCGGAGCTGCAACTCTAGTAACGCTCGATGAACTTAGGAAGAAATTGTTTTAGCAGAGGAATTCTAAAAATTGTGCCGATTGAAATACTTAAAGAATCGCCTATCGTTCTACCGGAGTATGAAAAAGTTCCGATTGCTTTTCACGTCGAAACTCGTTTTCTTGTTACGCCGATTGACAATGGCTTAGACGGTTTCACATTTGTTGAAGAAACGGTTACGCCATACGTCAAAAATTATGACGCATTTGAAAATGAACGACCTACCGCTTGGTCAAAGCGGTTTGATATTTCACATTGGGGAATTTTCTCCGCGTTTGAAGGTGCAAATCGTGTTGGAGGTGCGGCGGTTGCTTGGAACACGCCGGAAATTGAGATGCTTGAGGGTCGCAAAGATTTAGCTTGCTTGTGGGATTTGCGTGTTCACCCTGACCATCGTAACAAAAGCATTGGATACAAATTGTTTTCTTCTGTTGTAGATTGGGCACGTGAAAGGCAATGTCGCCAGCTTAAAATTGAAACGCAAAACATCAATGTTCCAGCCTGCCGTTTTTATGCTCGACAAGGTTGTGAGTTGCGGAGCATAAACCGATACGCATATGGTGAATTATTAGATGAGATTCAATTTTTATGGTATCGAGATTTATAGTCAAAACCGCCGCTCACCAAATCAATGAACGTGAAGGCGAAAAAGCGAAGGAATTTGTCGCAACGGGAAGCGGGATTTATCACGGAAATTTGTCTGATGAGGCGAAAGAGCATAATCAATCAAATCTCAAAGGAATTCGGGAAATTATAAGATGAACAAATTCGACATTAGCTATCAGATAAGTCCGGTGGTGACGAACAACGAACTAAACGCACTATTTGCCAACGCTTGGGAAAAACATTTGACTTGGGATTTTCTTTCAGTTCTAAAATACAGCCTGCTTTTTGTTTGTGCTTATCACGGAACGCGACTCGTCGGCTTTGTTAATGTGGCGTGGGACGGATCCCAACACGCATTCATTTTGGACACGACTGTTGACAAGGAATTTCATAGACACGGAATCGGAACTCAATTAGTCAAACACGCAGCAGAATCAGCAAAAGAACGCGGAGTTGAGTGGCTGCACGTTGATTACGAGCCGCATTTGCAAAGTTTTTACGAAGGTTGTGGCTTCAGACACACACCCGCAGGACTGATAAATTTGAAAAGCCTTGAGTAATAACGGACGAATTTCTGCTTTCTTCAGGTTAATGAAATTACCCAAGACTCCTCGGAATTTGCGAAAGAGCAGAATATTGCGGAAGAAAAAGCATTAGCAGTCGGAATGGCGGAAAAGGCTGCGGAGTTTAAGGCAACGAAAGCGAGATTTATCACGGGAACTTGCCTGATGGGGCGAAGGAGAATCATTAAAAATTTTCTCAATCCGTCCTTGATTGTATTTTGGCTGAGACAAAGTGAAAGAGTATTTAAAACTACAATTCAAAATGGTGAACCGAACATTGCGGGACATCGGCATTTTACCGATTTTTGCGTATCCGCTTTTGACAGCGGGGTTTATTGCGATTTCGTTTTATTTGTTCAAAAAAATAGAATACGCCGAATATTTCTATTTGTTTATCGGCTGCTATTTTGTCTTTAAACTTTGTGAAGAAAGAAGAAACGATTTTCTAAAAAGTTGTTTTGGCAACGGTTTTAGAAAAATAAGAGTAACGGAAAATTTGATTGTTTCCATACCGTTTGCGGTTTTTCTTTGTTTTGAATTTTTCTTTATTGCAGCCGTTATTTTACTAACACTGGCGGTTATTCTGGCGTTTGTCGAACTTCGCACGACTTGGAATTTTACTATTCCAACGCCGTTTTCCAAAAAACCGTTTGAGTTTACAGTCGGTTTCAGAAAAACTTTTTATTTATTTCCGGCGTTGTATTTACTGACTTTGAAAGCCGTTTCCGTCAATAATTTTAATCTCGGTGTCATACTTTTGATGTTTGGCTTTATCATCATTATGAATTATTACACGAAACCGGAAAACGAATTTTACGTTTGGTCATACAGTCTTAATGTTCGCCAATTTTTGTTTGAGAAAATAAAAACCGCAATTTTATTTTCGACTTTGCTAAATCTGCCGATAATGTTGATTTTAGGAATTTCTTTCGATCAAAACATATTTATTTTGTTGTTATTTCTGGCAATTGGCTATGCTTCTTTAATAGCGATGATTGTCACCAAATATTCGGCGTATCCGCACGAAATAAATATATTTCAGGGATTTTCGCTGGCTATCGGAATCATTTCGCCGCCATTGCTGATCGTGATGATTCCTTACTTTTTTATACAGGCAACAAAACGTCTGCGGCATTTATTAAAATGATAGAAATTCGGGATTTATCAAAAAAATACGGAACAAAAGCGGTTCTCAAAAATATCAACCTTCGATTTAACAGCGGAAAGGTTTACGGAATTGTCGGAGAAAACGGTGCGGGCAAAACTACTCTGTTCAGATGTGTAGCCGATTTGGAAAATTACGAAGGGAAAATAATCTCCGATTTTGAACCGCTGAAAAATCATCTCGGACTGCTCCCGACCGAACCTTTTTTCTTTCCGAAAATTACGGGAAAAGAATATATTCAATTATTATGCAACGCCCGAAAAGTAAAAATCGCGGACATTGAAAGCAAAAATATTTTTGAACTGCCTTTGCATCAATACGCCGCCACTTACTCGACCGGAATGAAGAAGAAACTGGCTTTAACGGCGGTTTTATTGCAGAAAAACGAGAAGTTTATTTTTGACGAACCGTTTAACGGAGTTGATATTCAAAGCAACATTATCATTTCCGAAATTATCCATAAACTCAGAAAAATCAACAAAACGATTATCATTTCATCGCACATTTTTTCGACTTTGAGCGATACCTGCGACGAAATACATTTGTTAAGCAAAGGCGAAATTACTAAAACGGTTCAAAAGGAAAACTTTTCAGCATTAGAAGCGGAAATGAAAGAAGTTTTTATCGGCAGCAAAATCGAACAACTGGAATTAGATTAATGGACAAAGAGCATCATTAAAATTGTTGGAATGATAATTGGAAAGGGTATGAACTGCTTTTCAAAAATGAATTGCCGTCTGCTTTAGCTAACGGATTGAAAAGGTCAAGAACAAGGCTTGAGCCGAATAAACAAAGAATAAATCAAATTCCGAAGAGCATCAGACGGAAGCAAAAGGCAAGATTGATAATTTATTTGATTTTGGCTAAAGCCTGTGATTATTGCAATTACAGTTCCGTCAGCTAAAGCAGACGGCAATTCATAAAGACAGTTGGCAATTCATAAATTAGACTGTCGGTTAAAGTAGATTCAATTCATAAATTAGCCTGTTGGTTAAAGCAGACGACAATTCAAAATCAGATTGAGGCTATTAAGTTTGTCTGTCAGTCAAAGGACACTGATTGAAAAATTATGAATTGCAATGGGGAAAATATGAGTTGCCGTCTGCATAAGACGGACGGATATTTGTGGGAAAGAGGCACGGCTTTAGCCAAATAAAAAAAAGAAATTCCTTATTAGACCTCTTGCGAAATAAAAAAGGTATTTGAAAACTTTCAATAAAACCGGCATAAATAAATCACCGGAGTATATTAGATGAGATACGAACAAGTAAAAAATTTGAAAGAGAGTGATTTTAAGCGACTGTGCGGTGTCAAA
>JANNVK010000077.1:0-3514 GCA_031414415.1 Acidobacteriota bacterium | reverse complement strand
TTAGACTTTTGACCAAACCAATCCTACCTCACTCATTTTTTTGAGCGAGTTTTTTATGATTTGATTGTTTTCTCTCCTTTTCATTCCTGTTGGGGACGATTTTTGATTATTTCTTCCAATTCTCCCCATTTCTTGACTACTTTGTATTGCTTTCTTGGCTCTTGTTTTTCGCCTTTTTTGCGTCCCTCACCTTTTTTACACTTTTTCGGTAAATATGGCTCTTCATCAAAAGTCAAAATAAGTCTTTCCAATCCTTTTCTCGTTTGCGACGGCGTTTTTCGCTCGCCTTTTTCTGCTTTCGGTGCGCTGTATTGCTGCCATTTCTCGCACACATTTTCGACTTCTGCCGAGGCTGCCCATAATAACCACATCGCTTCTTGTGCCAATATTGTCCAATTATCCAAATGTTGCACGTCAGGTGTTTGATAGCTTTCCAAAAATAAATTCTGCTTCAAAAAACGATTGGTCACCTCCAAATCAAACCGATGATAAAAAACTTCCGCAATTTCTTCGATTGCCAACTCGCTCCGCCTTTCTCCAACCACCGCCGCAAACACATCTTGCTTGAATATCCTCGCCCCTGTTTTCCGATGCAACACCCGGATTCCCACTATTTCAAACTCCACTTCTTTCATCGAATTGCCTTTTTTGGTTCGCATTTTCATTCCCCGCCACCGCCGCAATTCGAGTCTTAAAGGCTTTCCTTTCTTTGTAACTTTTTCGATTTCGGCAAACTCGTCTGCTTCTTTCTCATAAATTGAGGTCAAATATTTGCGCGAAATCTGCTCTCCCTTTTTGTATTCTTTCCATCCCGATTCTTCGATTAAATAATATTGCTCTCCATATATTTGCGGTGCGCCACCCGTTTCTTGATAGTCACTTTCATCTACTTTATTCCCGTGTCGCAACCTAATGATATTGACTAAATTGCTGATTTCATTGACTCGACTGATGTATTTGGCGACTCCGTAACTGCTGTCGGCAGCATTGATATTCAAACTTGCAACAAATTCTTCTGACTCACAAATCGCTTTGATTTGCTCCACCGCGACTTCGATTTCATCCTCGTGCGAACCGCTTCGGCGCAGGTCAAACGGCAACGACCAACTGCTCTCAAAGTCCGCTAGATTCACGAAACTAAAACCATATCCAATCCCCAAAGGTTGATTTCCCGCAATCACATTGTTCGCTTTGTGCCGATATTGCCGCCCTTTCAAACACGGTGAAAATGAACGAAAAATATTGACCACATCTGTTTGCAGATAAGTAATCGTTCAGAAATAGTTTAGACTGTTAAGCGAGATGGGTAAAACAAAAGTAATCGAACTAACCGTTACCCAACGGGAAGAGTTGGAGAACGGTTATCGGAATGGTCAAACACATTCGTTTCGGCAGCGGTGTCAGATGATTTTACTGAAAAGTGAAGAACGCACCTCAATCGAAGTGGTCGGGATTTTAGGCGGTTGCGAGATGACGGTCAACAATTGGTTGAAACGCTATGCCGTCGAAGGCATTGCGGGTTTGGAGACGCGACCGGGACGCGGACGCAAAGCGATTCTGCAAGCGGTGGATTTAGAGCAGGTTAAAGCGGCGGTCAAGCAATCACGGCAGAAGATTTCCGTTGCCCGTCGTGAGTTGGAGACAAGTTTGGGCAAAGAGTTTTCGCACAGTTCCTTGAAACGGTATCTGAAAAAAACGCTTGCCGTTACAAACGAATTAGAAAAAGGCTGAAAGGCAAGCCGCCGGAAGAAGTTTACCGTTTGAAAAAAGAAGTCTTAGGCGAATTGGAGAGATTCAGCGAAAACGGCTGGCTTGATCTTTATTACGGCGATGAGTCGGGTGTCAGTTTAGAGCCGTGTGTGCCATATGGCTGGCAGTTTGCTGATGAAGATGTTTCAATGCCGACCGCCAAAGGCAAAGGCATCAATTGTTTCGGACTATTTACGAGAAGCAACAAATCTGTCAGCGCGGTGAGTGAAAACTCGATCAAGGCGGAATTCGTGATTGAGCAATTGGAAAAGCTGTCGTTTTCGATTGGCAAAACAACGGTCGTCGTGCTGGATAATGCGCGGATTCACACGGGCAGGAAAATGCGGGAGAGAATCGTTTACTGGCAGACGAGAGGCTTATTCATATTTTATCTGCCGACCTATTCGCCGCATTTGAACATCGCCGAAACGGTCTGGCGCAAATTGAAATACGAATGGCTTGCGCCAACTGATTATGAAGACGAACAAAGGCTTCGATATTCGGTCAAACAAGCATTGAATGAATTCGGGAGGAGTCTGAGAATAAAATTCTCAAACTTCAATCACAGTCTAAACTAATTGTGAACGACTACTTAGTTTCTCGCATTAAGCGGAAAATACTTTAACTGATGCTCTCGAAACAACTTCCGAACTCTTTTCAACTCGTGCTGATTGTTTGCTATACTCGCAATCGCCTTTGATACGGAAGAAAATTGATGATGAAAAACCGGACTCTTTGACAATCCCACCACGCTTTTTGCGTCCCGATAACTAGCCACAGCCATCACTAAATTAGCCACCGCTTGCCGATTCGACAGATTCAAAGTTAAAATATCTTCGCAGAACCGCTCGGCGAGAGTTTTTTTATTTTCACGATAACAAAAGTTTAAACCTTGCGGTTCTGCTTTTCAAAGATCTCTTTTCGTCAAAAGTCTAAATAATTTGAAGTAGGAAAAAAATATCGCCAACAATTTTCTTAGAAGCTGTTTGAAAACTCAAAAATCAGCCGTGAAGCGGCAATTAGAAGGTAGCCAGATGTGAAACGTCTGGTTAAATCGAGTTAATTATCGCGCCTTGAAGAGGCGCACCGAACATCTTGCGCCCCTTCAGGGCGCGGTGTTCACGCTAATTTACCAGACGTTGCACGTCTGGCTACCTTCTTTTCGCGCCTTCAGCGCAATTTAAGAGTTTTCAAACAGCTTCTTATAAATTAAATCGCGTCAGACGCGGAATCCAACAGCGCACATTTGCGCGATAATTTTCGTAATCCGCGCCAAATCTTTCCAGTAAATCTTCTTCTTCGAGCGGACGAAAAATCACCTGCCAAATTGCGCCGCCCATCAGCCCGTAAAGCAAAACGAGCGGCGAACCCAAAAACAAACCAACCGCCAAACCTTGTCCGATGCCGGAAATTGCCATCGGATTTCGCACAAACGAATAAATTCCGCTCACGACTAATTTCGTTGCCGAATCAAGCGGTAGCGGCGTTCCGCGTCCGATTTTCGCCATCGTAATCGCGCCCGAAACACCGATTAAACTGAGCAAAATAAACAGAATCGGCGCAATACTTTTCTGCAAAGGAAACGTAAATTGCGCGATGCCGAGTTTTGTTTCAACCCACACAATCAGCGCGGGAAAAACGAACAAAATCAAACTCCAAACGACAATAATTTGCGTAAAAGTTTTCGCTAAAATCCAACTCGTTTTCGCTTCGACCGAATTGCGAAACATAATTTCTTTAACTGTCGGCGACAAACCAATCGCAA
>JANNVK010000076.1:0-3805 GCA_031414415.1 Acidobacteriota bacterium | reverse complement strand
AAAAGTGAAAAGTGAAAAGTGAAAAGTGAAAAGTGAAAAGTGAAAAGTGAAAAGTGAAAAGTGAAAAGTGAAAAGTGAAAAGTGAAAAGTGAAAAGTGAAAAGTGAAAAGTGAAAAGTTTGACGTAATTCCTTTGTTATTGTTTCAGTTTTTTCTTCTAGTAATTTTTCTCTTATAGTTTTTCACTTTTCACTAATTTGATGGTCGATTCAGTTTGTCCAAATCACAGTTTAAAAAAATGCAAAGCGAATTTATTGATGCAATTAAAACTCACCAAGCGATTTTTGGCTTGAAATTGACTGATGAAAAAATTTCTGCTCTCAATATTTATTATGATTTGGTTCAAGAAAATAATCAGTTTTTACATTTAGTTGCACCTTGTTCGGCAGAAGAATTCGCAATTAGACACATTCTCGAATCTCTCACTTTACTCGAATTTTTACCACAAAACACAACATTTGCCGACATTGGAACTGGTGCCGGATTGCCGTCGATTCCCTGTTTGATTGTCCGCGACGACTTGTGCGGAGTTTTAATTGAGTCAAAAGCAAAAAAAGTTTTGTTCCTAGATGAAGTAATTAAAAAATTAGAACTTTTTTCGCGGGTTACTGTTGTAAATAAACAGTTTGAAGAAACCTTTCCTTTTGATTCTTCAGTAATAACGTGTCGTGCTTTAGATAAATTTACTGAAAAACTTCCTCGTATTTTGAAATGGTCAGCAAATAAGAAACTTCTATTTTTCGGTGGAAATAATTTAAATGTTGAATTAAAAAAGTATTTCTCAAAAATCGAACGGAAACTTATGCCCTTATCCGAACAAAGATTCTTATTTATTTTAAAGAATTATTAGGTTGAACTTTATTAAGTTGCTTGCAAACATAATAATTTCAAAGTATATTTGTTGATTGCACTTATTATCGGTGCATTACAAGGAGATAGAATGAAACCAGAAATTCACCCAGCTTATAACGAAATTACTGTGACTTGTGTTTGCGGAAATTCGTTCAAAACAAAATCTACTATCAAAGATTTATCGATAGAAATCTGTTCCGAGTGTCATCCATTTTTTACCGGAAAGCAAAAATTAATTGACACAGCCGGACGTGTTGATCGCTTCAATAAACGATTTGCACGCGGAAAATAATGTTTTTCTTTGCAACAAATTACTAGCTTAATTAATCTAACGCCGAAAGTTGTTCGTGCGGACGAGTCTTAGTGTAAAATCATTTAGACAAGTTCGTAAATTGAAAACTTAGGCGTTATTTTATTGGAGAAATGAGGAATTATTATGAGACGTTTTTTACCACTTTTTTTAGCAATCGAGCGAGATTTAATTGTTGGCGGACAAGCAGTTATTGAAGGCGTGATGATGAGAACACCTTCAGCTTATGCAATTGCAGTTCGCAAAGCTGATGGAACAATTGTTCACACCGCAGAAACGTTGCCTAAATGGAGCGACAAATATAAGTTGCTCAATATTCCCGTTTTACGTGGTGGTGCAACGCTGATTCAGTCGATGGCACTTGGTGTTAAGGCTCTTAATTTTTCGGCAAATATTTTTGAAGAAGATTTGAATGCCAAAGAAGCCGAAGCAAAAGCAAAAGTTTTGGTAAATGAACCTGCTTTAGCAGAAGGAACGACTGACGAAAACTTTTTAAAAGCCAATGCAAACGTCATTATGCCCGAAAAAACGAAAGCAAAACCCAAACAAGCTGCTGGTGCAATTGGTTCAATAATTTTTGCACTTGGCTTTAATGTTCTGCTTTTTATTGTTGCACCTTTAATTTTGACCAACATTTTGTTTATTGCACTTGGTTGGGCAGAATCTCCTTTGATTGCTGCTGATGCTTCTTGGTGGAAGAGCTTGGTGGCGTATATTTGGGAAATTAAACCATCTTCGTGGGTAGCTTTTAATTTAATTGACGGCGTAATTAGAATGTTCTTTTTCGTTGTCATGATTTTTTCGATGTCGTTTTTGAAAGATATTCACCGCGTTTTTCAATATCACGGAGCTGAGCACAAAACAGTTTTCACGTGGGAACACGGAATGGATTTAACGCCCGCAAATGCAATTAAAGAAAAACGTCAACATCCACGATGCGGAACTTCGTTTTTAATGGTCGTCATGCTTGTTGCTATCGTTTTATTTTCGGTTATTAAGTTTGACGCACTGTGGCTTAACTTGTTGGTAAGAATAGTTTTAATGCCGTTAGTTGCGGGACTTTCTTATGAAATTATTCGCTATGCGGCAAAAAAAGAGTCGAGTGCAATTTTTAAACTAATGACTTTACCAGGAATTTGGTTGCAAAATATCACAACTCAAGAACCTGATGAAGCACAACTCGAAGTCGCAATTACGGCTTTGAATGAATCACTAAAACTTGAACCGCAAACTGCTTGAAAGTAAGCGAATTATTCATTTTTCACTATTAGTTATTCACTATTTTTATGTTATTGAAACTTGCACAACTTGAAAATAATTACAAAGAATTAACCGACCAAATTTCCTCGCCGGAACTTATGTCGGATATGAAAATGTATGCCAAAACGATGAAACAACATCGAGTTTTGGAAGAAATCGTCAATAAATACAACGAAGTAAAGAAATTAAACGAAGAATTAGACGGTGCCAAAGAATTGCTTTCAATTGCCGATGATGACGAAATGAAGCAGATGGCGTTGTCTGAAATTTCTGATATTGAAAAGAAACTTCCGCCGATTGAAGAAGAACTTAAATTTCTTCTTTTGCCGAAAGATCCAAACGATGAAAAAAACGTAATTGTTGAAATTCGTGCCGGAACTGGTGGCGACGAAGCAACACTTTTTGTTGCCGAAATTTTGAGAATGTATGCGAGATACGCTGAGAAACAAGGCTGGAAAATGGAAACTCTCGAAATTTCTGAAACTGGTGTTGGCGGCGTAAAAGAAGCATCAGTAGTTATTACCGGCGACCGCGTTTATTCAAAAATGCGATACGAATCGGGCGTTCATCGTGTTCAGAGAGTTCCGCAAACTGAAACCGCAGGCAGAGTTCATACCTCTGCAATCACAGTCGCAGTTTTGCCGGAAGCTGAAGAAGTTGATGTTCAAATCAACACGAACGATTTAAAAATCGACACATTTTGTTCGTCAGGTCCAGGCGGACAATCAGTAAATACAACGTATTCAGCAGTTAGAATGACTCATTTACCTTCGGGTTTAGTAGTTTCGATGCAAGATGAAAAATCGCAAATAAAAAACCGTGAAAAGGCGATGCGAGTTTTGCGTTCGCGTCTTCAGGCTTTAGAAGAACAAAAAGTTCACGACGCACAAGCAAGCGAACGAAAATCTCAAGTTGGAAGCGGCGACAGAAGTGAAAAAATTCGCACATATA
Source organism: Acidobacteriota bacterium (assembly GCA_031414415.1). Taxonomy (GTDB): domain Bacteria; phylum Acidobacteriota; class Blastocatellia; order Pyrinomonadales; family Pyrinomonadaceae; genus JANNVK01. The sequence goes on along the minus strand of JANNVK010000076.1, from coordinate 433 downwards.
ATTTCAAAGAAAATCGTGTTTCCGATCACCGCATCGGTTTGACGCTTTACCAATTAGATATGTTTATGGAAGGTGCGATTGACGAAATTATCAATTCTCTGGTAACTCATTATCAAACCGAAAAACTAAAAGCTGAAGTAGTTGGAGCATAAGTTTTTGAGGCAAAGGCGACGTGATTACTAAACTTTATTTAATCAGACACGGACAATCTGGCGGAAATGCTGAAGGGCGTTTTGGCGGTCATTCGCCAACTCCGCTTTCGCTTCTCGGTCAAACTCAAGCTGAAATTACTTCGCAAGCTCTTGCAAAAGAACGAATTACTGCAATTTACTCAAGCGATTTGGTTCGTGCTGTTCAAACAGCGAAACCACTCGCAAAATTATTGAGTTTAGATATTATAAAAACTCCTGCTTTTCGTGAAAGAAATGTTGGT
>JANNVK010000075.1:0-3101 GCA_031414415.1 Acidobacteriota bacterium | reverse complement strand
TACCAACAGATTTACAACAAACACGACTTACAACGAAGCCGGAATGGTCATCACCGACAACAAATTCAGAAACATGAATTTCAGCTACGACGCAAATGGTCGTCAGGTCAACGCTACAAACGCAACGAACTCTACAAACGCCCAAACCGTTTACGATGCACTCGGAAACAGAGTTGCGACAAAAGTAAATGACAGTTGGCAATTTGTGATTTATGACGCATTCGGGAAGTTAGTCGCCGAATACGGCACGCAAGGCGAAGGAAACGGCGGAGTTAGCTATGTTTTGCAAGATTGGCAAGGCTCGGTTCGAGCAAGCGTGAATAACAATGGATTCATCCAAGCAAGATTCGACTTCACAGTTTTCGGCGAAGAAATTTCGCTAGGAATTGGAACTCGAAGCATCGAGCAAGGATATTCTGGCGACGCAACTTCGAGAAACGGCTACGGCTTAACCGAAAAAGATTCTTCGGGACTAAATCACACGTGGTTCAGGAAACAAGAGCAAAGAGCAGGTCGTTGGACGAGTCCTGATCCATACAAAGGCTCAATGAATTTGGGAAATCCGCAGAGTTTTAATCGGTTTAGTTATGTCGAAAACCAGCCTACAAGTTTCGTTGACCCAAGTGGTTTACTGAAAATTTCACATTGCACTAGGAATTGGGTTGATTTTGGAGATGGAAACGGAAAACGTTATTCTCCTTGGGTATGCACCGTAATTTACGATAGTGAAAGTGGAGGTGGTGGCGGTCAGAATGGTCCCGCTCAGCTAAATGACAAGGAACGTAAGGAATTGAACAAAAAAGTAGCAAAAATAAAAGAAAAGCTGCAAAAAGAAAAATGTAAGAAGTTCTTGGAAGGACACAATGTTTCGTTGTCTGATTTAAATAGGCAACTAGACAATCAAAACGCTTTTTCGGGAACACGTTCCACAAATTCTGTAGAATCTGCCGGGCTAGAAGGTCAAAATCCCCGTGCTAATGCTGATGCATATCCCGAACCAAACAGAACTAATTACCTTGAATTATTAGACGGCACGGTAAGTAATTGGTTCAAAGTTAAGTTTGGCGGAAAAGTCAGAGCTGCTGTTGGGGCAGGTGGGTCAATTTATTTCAAAAAATTTGAGACAACAACTATTCTTCATGAAAGCCTCCACGTTTCGACAGGACTTAATGATCCACAATTGGCAGACAAACTAGGATTGAATCATGATGGGTCTGTACAGGCTGCAAGTGCAGCGATTTCAGCGGCACTAAAACAAAATGGTTGTTCATAAAAAGTTAAATAGGAGAACGTTATGAGAAAATCAAAAATCATACGATTGGCAGTTTGGTTTTTCACTTTAGTAGCAATCAGTTTTGCTCAAAATGATGAAGTTAAGAAGTGCAAAACTGATATAAAAGGTGGAAATTACAAAGTAGTATTTTCAGGAAAAAGCCTGAAATCTCCAAATACACTTTCATTGTTCATTGTTGTTAAGCCAAAGAACATAACGAGCGAATATTTGTATAAATTAGCCAAGCGTTTGAAATCAGAATACTGCTATGAGGAAAAATTAATCGTCTCGATATTTGATAATAAAAAATATGCGAATATAGATTCGCTAAAAGTAAAAAAAGGAGATAAAAATTATTTGAGAGGAAGCTACAGCTTCGATAACTCTTCGAAAAAGGAATATTTGTCTTTTTCATCTAAATTGGGAAATCCTGCTGATGAAATAAAATTAGTTTTGCCATGAATGAGTTTAATTTTCTCGGTAGTTTTTGATAAGTCATACGCAGACGATTGGCAACCAAAGCTATAACTTGAATTATGGTTACAATTTGGCAGGTCAATTGACAAGCGAGAAATATCCGAGTGGGAAGGTTTTTAATTATTCGGTTGATGATTTTGGGAGATTGCAGACCGTGGCGGACAACCAACGACAATATCTGAGTTCGGTCAGTTTCACGAATCAAGGCTTGCTTGCGAGTATGAATCTCGGCAATGGAACGAGTGAAAGTTTTGGATATAATGACCGCTTTCAGATGACGAATCAGACGTTGAATAAAGGCAGTCAGGTTTTGCAGAAGTATGATTACGGCTACGGTCAGATTGATGCAAGTGGCAATCTGGATGTTTCAAAAAACAATGGTCAACTTGCTAAGATTGAGAGTTTTATCGGGACACAAAAGCAATCTACGCAAAAGTTTAGCTATGATTCGATTGGACGATTGTCTGATGCGAAAGAGTATAAAGGAACGGATAATTCGTTGACTTACAAGCAGAAATTTGACTTCGATAGATTCGGAAATATGTATCGAAAAGCCGCAAATAATGGAACGGCTGGACAATCAAATCCGTTGCCGATGACGGCGATTGAGGATGCTGATATTTCGAAATCTACCAACAGATTTACGACAAATACGACTTACAACGAAGCGGGAATGGTAATTTCTGATAGCAAATTCCGTTCGATGAATTTCGCTTACGATGCCAATGGCAGACAAGTAAACGCTACAAACGCAACGAACTCTACAAACGCACAAACGGTCTATGATACTCTCGGAAATCGAGTAGCGACGAAGGTAAATGACAGTTGGCAGTTTGTAATCTACGATGCATTCGGGAAATTAGTCGCTGAATACGGGACTCAAGCCGAAGGAAACGGTGGAGTCAGCTACGTTTTACAAGATTGGCAAAGAAGCGTGAGAGCAAGCGTAAATGCAAACGGATTCATCCAAGCAAGATTCGATTTCACCGCATTCGGCGAAGAAATTTCACTGGGAATTGGAACACGTTCGATTGAAAATGGATATTCGGGAGACGCAACTTCAAGAAACGGTTATGGCTTGACCGAAAAAGACTCATCGGGTTTAAATCACACTTGGTTTAGAAAGCAAGAGCAAAGAGCAGGTCGTTGGACGAGTCCAGATCCGTATAAAGGCTCGATGAATTTGGGAAGTCCGCAGAGTTTTAACCGCTATAGTTATGTCGAGAATGATGCTGTGAATTTGGTTGATCCGAGTGGTTTGCAACTTAGGTATTACGATGTTCCTCGGGGACTTGGTTGCGTTGTTTGGGGCGATGGCTCGACGCACTGCACGCAATATATCGACCGATAT
>JANNVK010000074.1:0-3637 GCA_031414415.1 Acidobacteriota bacterium | reverse complement strand
GCAAAATTTGGAATCGCGCCATAGATATTTTTACCTAAACAATCTCAATTAAGTTTCATCTTTTGCACAAGTGCCATTAAACGCCCGTCAGTTCGCAAATTCACTAAGCGCGGCTCAATGTTTAGCCAGATCATTCTTTCTTCGCGGACTTGAAAACATTTCTCCAATGCGGCAATCGCATCGTCAATCCGATTAGCTTCGGCGTAGTTCATCGCCAATGAATATAATGGTTTGGAATCTGATTCTGACTGCAATTCGAGTTCTTTTAAAAGTGCATCGGCTTTGTCGAGTTGATTCATCTTTTGATAAGAAGCGGCAACGAGCGAGAGCCACGCAAAAGGTTTTCGTCTTGTAGCTTTCTCAAGAACTTTTTCGCCGATTTCAATGACTCTTGCATATTCGCCTTTGTGATAGAGAAATGTTCCTAATCCTCTTTTGACAAAGGTGTTATCGGGATTAACGCTTAAAAACTGTTCGGCTTTTTTGATGCCTTCGTCGTATTCGCCGCGTGCTTCTAAAACTGCAAATTGACTTGCCAAAACTATTTCGGAAAGTGGATCTAACAAATATGCTTTATTTATTTCGGCAAGAGATTCATCTTGTCTGCCAAGCACGGATAACAAATGTGCATAATGGATATGAGCCAGCGCGTAATTGGGTTTTAGTTCGGTGGCGCGGATGAAATCTGCTTCAGCACCTTTCCAATCCCAATCAAAATTTCGTTTAATCAAACCACGAGTTGCAAATGCCTCTGCCAAATTTTCATCCAAAACTATCGCCTTATTGACAGCCATTTTAGCTTTGGCATAGAAATCATCGGATTGTTTCCCGTTGGCGGCAACAGCCAAACTAACCAAACCTTCGGCTAACCCCGAATATGCAATGGCAAGTGTTGGGTCCAAAGTAATCGCTCGTTGAAATTCCTCAACTGCCCGCTCTCCTTTTTTTTCGGTATCACGGTCTTCCAAAATCATTTTGCCGCGTTGATAAATATGCAAGGCTTCAACAGTTGCGGGGCGAGTTTCGCCTGACGTTTGTTCAGTTGCTGATTTAATCTCCTGCTTGTTTGAACGAAAAGCAAAAATCGTCACAAATAAAATGCCGAGTAAAAAAGCCGCCAAGATAGCCCAGCGAAATTTACTTTTGGGTTTATTTAAATTCAATTGATACGTTTCAGTTTTAACTGAAATTGGGATTTCGGTGTTTTTGGGATTTAGATTAGTTGAAACAATTCCGATTTTCCCAAGAAAACGATAGCCGTGTTTCGGGACGGTTTGAATGAGATTTTTTTCACCGAGAATTTTGCGAAGCTGAGAAATTGTGTAGTTAATGTTGCCTTCTTCGACAAAAGTTTCTTTCCAGACTTTTTCTAGCAATTCATCACGCGAAACGATTTCACCATTTCGTTCAACCAGCAGAATCAGAGTCTCCAAAACCTTTGGCGGAATACTGACGAGTTCACCTTCGCACCACAAACTTGAGTTTTCGGCATCAAGCCTAAAATTCTCAAACTCATATAAATGTCTGGAATCATTGAACATCCATCAACCTCACAAAAAACTCATCTTTTCCAAAGGACTTATTTTGTCGTCTCAAATTAAATTTGTTTCAAACGAGAACTATCTTTGCAGAAATTAAATTTATAAGCAAAGAAATTGGTGGTTGAAACTTAAATTTATGAAGACTATTTTAGCATTTGTTTTCGCACTTTCGATGTTGAATTTATCCTGTCGGACAACTGATACGAATAATTCTTCAAATATCAGCGCGATAAATTCGACTTCTTCACAAGTGAAAATTTTTACGGCTACCAATCTGACTGAATATGTCCAAAGAAACAATGCTGAATTAGACAAAATGTTAGTCAATCAAAGAATTATGGTCAGTGGTGTGGTGACAGCAGTTGAAGATAAATTTATCGAACTCGAAGGCATCAATCACGGAAAAGTAAAGTGCAGCGGAACAGTCTTTTATCAAGATGAATGGAAAAAGTTGAACGGATTTTATTCGGATTTTAACACTACGCGAGCTAAAAGACCTTTGGCAACCGTCAGCGGAATTTATAAATTGAGTGTTTCACCAACGGTCTTTCTGGAAGACTGCAAGATTGAAACGGCAACAAAATAAGTAAGAAACTGTTTGAAAATTTATTTTCGCGCTGGAAGCGCATCAAGAAAGGAGCCAGAGGTGAAACCTCTGGAACAACACACAAGACCTTCGCGCATTGAAGATGCGCCAAGATTTAATCTTTTCGCACCTATCGGCGCGGAATCGGATTCAACAGTTATCCAGACGTTACACCTCTGGCTACTTTCGCTTTGCGGCTTAATTCTGAATTATCAAACGGTTTCAAAAAGAGGAAAAAAATTATGAAAAAATTATGGTTAATCTGTTTAGCAAGTTTGCTTTTGGCGGCTTGTGGAAATTTTAAAATTGGTAGCAACAGCGGAAATCCGGCATCTGTTGAAATTGAAAAGCATAAAGTCGGCGCAACAGTCGTCTATCAAAGTGGGCGCGACGGCTTGACGGAAGGCGTTATTGAAAGTGTTGAAGGTGCGAGATACAAAATCAAATACGGCACAACGGTTGCTACCGCCGAAGAGTCAGACGTTTATTCGTTGCCGAAAGCAGGCGCGAAATCAAATGTTAAGCCGAGCGATATGGTCGCCGCCAAAATCAATGCAGGTTCATATTGGGCAGGCGCGGAAGTGATGAGCGTCAACGGCGATGTTATCGAAGTTAAAGATTTGTTTTACGGTAATACTGTCAGTCTTTCACCCGACAAAATACTTGTCGTGCGTCCTCCATCAGTTGCCGGATTTCAAAAAGTAAAAGCCGAAAAAGAATTTTCCACCAAAGCCAAACAATCCAAACCTAAACCGCCCGCCGGATACAAACCAAAAGTCGGTGATCGCGTAGTCGCCGAATGGAGCGGAGGTGCGTGGTGGGTTGGCGAAATCAGCGGTGTTACAGGCGAAAAAGCCAAAATCAAATGGGAAAGTTTTAAAGAATCGGAACTCAGTTTTGACAAAATTATCCCATATCCGAAAGCCGAAACTTCAACCGCAATGCCAGCCGCCAATGGTTATGTGCTGGTCAAACCCGAAGGTGGTTCCGGTCAATGGCATTACGCGCAAGTGACTGCGGTGAACGGAAATTCGGCGGACGTTAAATTTCCCGACGGCAAAACCCGACCAATTAAAGCCGATGAATATATCGCTTTAAATTAAGGAGAATCAAAAATGAGAAAATCAAAATTGTCTGTAAGTTTATTAGTTCTGACTTTTACGGTTTTTAATTACACGGCTTTTGCCCAGATAAAAATTCCGAAGATTTTCAAACCGAAACAGAATCCCTCGACGCAAAATCCCCCGTCCCCCACTCCCACGCCCGCGAATCCGGTTAATTCGCCGGAAGTTCGGCAGACGAATAATCAGCCGACAGCCGAAAATCAAACGGGTGGAAATTATATTGACGATGGTTACACTTGGTTTGAAGCTCTCAGCACACAGGAAAATAATGCCCAGAATCGTCCCGTTACAACAGGTTGGGCTTTGGATTCCAAACTTCGATTGATTGGCGATTATCCACGCCGGAGCGGATTTAAGGTTAATGTTTCGAGAGCCGGCAAGGTTTT
>JANNVK010000073.1:0-8958 GCA_031414415.1 Acidobacteriota bacterium | reverse complement strand
TTCAGGAACGCATTTTGGGTTAAATCCAACACTTCAAATCGGCGGAGTTGGGGTCAATGCGACAATTACAAGTTCCAGCCCAACACAAATTACGGCTTATTTCTCTGTCGCGGATGCAACTATCATCGGCACGAGAGGCGTTCAAGTAAAATCTCGCGGAATCAACGGAACAACATTTCAAACCACTCCGCAGACTTCTGATTTGAGTAATTCTGTTCCTTTTGTTGTTTTTGTGCCGCAGGTTTCAATTACTGAATTTGATTCTGTTGAAGTTAATGGAATAAGAAATATTTCGGTAAGTGTAACAAATGCTAAGAGTGATTCTGTCACTGTCTTTTCATTTGGTAATTCGCAAAAAGCATCATTCTCGGATGGAGCAATTTCGAAGCGAATTAATGGTAATGGAAATGCGGAATATTCTATTAAGGGTCTAAAGGCAAGTGGTCAATTAGATGATACTTCCATTATTGCTTTTCCAAACAGAAGCCAAGGTGGAATAATTTACAAAACTGAAAGATTCACTGTTTCATCTGTTGCTTTTGAGAAAGCTACTGCCTGCTCTGGATTTGACCCAAATGGCAACGAGGCAACTGACCCTTTATTATTTCAACCGTATTTGTTTCTTGCACAAAATGGCAACGCCACACTCAACAACAAAGTTAAAGCAAAAATTATTCCAGCGGGTGCTTCCGGTAACTTTAGATTTGAATCCAGCAATGGTTCATTTACTCTTTCTTCAACAACAATTTCAAGCGGTGAACAGATTTTAACTTTAACCGGAGGAAGCCAAATTGGAGAATTTGAATTGAGAACTTTTGGAAACGAGGCAGCTGGATCTGAACCAGCCTCGAAACTAAAAGTAATCATAAGAAAACGAATAAATAAAACTGTTGTTATTCATGCTATTACGGAAGATAATGACGATGTTCAGACTCTTCCTATTGGACAAGGTGAACCTAATCATATTGCGATTGAACCGTCATTTTCAACTTTAAACACGACTATCACAAGGGGTGATGACCAAAGGATTGTTGCAAGAAACTCAAGAGGAGTTAAAAGTTTTGTAATTACAACTGGAGCAGACGGTATTCGACAAACACCAATGATTACTGGCGATGTTGAGAAAATTTCAATGAATCAAGGAAAGCCAAATACGATTTGTGTTGACAATGGAGATAACAATGACGGAGATACAAATGTGAATTCCACTGTAAACGGCGACGATGACTATGACAATAACGATAATGTTCAAGCTGGACTAAACGGTCTTTGCCAAACTACAGCAAATAACACAGATTTAGTCCCTGAAGAATCAACAATTCCTGATGCTGTCAGTTTACAAAATTATCTAAATATTATTACATGGGGAAAACAATCAAATATTTTCCTTACAGTTATAAGAGATACAATCCCACGTCAAGTTAATTTTGATTTGGATGGTAATAAGTTTTTTGATTCGTTTACAGGTATATTGGAATTCCAACAAATTGATTTAGCCTTCGGGAGTTTAGACCCAAATACATTTGATTTGTATTATTTAAAAACGCCTCTTACTAGAGGAAACGCGGCAAGTTATTCAAACTTTAATAGCACTGTCTTTAGTCCTGATTCTGATGGGACTAGAAATTATCAGGCAGCCCATGAAATTGGACATCTTCTTGGAAGAATTGACGAGAGTCTTTTTGTAGAAGATTTAATGTACAGCGTTGACTCTGCTTCAAGTCCTTGTGAAATTAAAAAGAAAGACCTAGATTTAATTAATTTGAAAAATCCACAAAATTAAGGAAAAATTATGAAAAACTTAAGAATATTATTTATGATTTTAATGGTTCTGACATTCACAATTTTTGCATTCTCGCAAGATGTTGAAATGTCTGATTCTTCTATATCGCTCGCAGAAAAAATAAAAACAGAAGGTGGACAAGCGATTCTTGATGCCGGTGATACCGGAGATCAAACATTAATCCCTTATCTACGAAGCATTGCCAAAAATAGTAAGACTCCTTGGGCTCAAATTGCACTTGCGAAACTCGGAGACAAAGCGGAACTAGATAAAATACTAAAAGAATTTGATGCAGACTTAACAGATGAAAGTTTTACCAGTATCAAATTTGGAATGCATAAGTTATCGCTAGTTAAAGGTAAAATTGCATTTAAGAAGTTTTATGAAGTTTTAAATCAACTAAAACCATTACCTAAAACTGTTATTCCATCTAATTTGAATAATAAACAACGAAAAAATATAGCTGATAAATATAATATGCCAGGTGTTTATTTATTTTTAAATTATCTAGGACAGATGGTTAAGGACCCACCAAAACTCGAACCTAATTCTCAAAATAAGACTACAGACCTAATAAATTTATGGAAAGAATGGTTTGCTAAACACAAAGAACTTATTGAGTAATTAACCAACACCAAAAGCCATCGTTTGAGGTGGCTTTTGCTTTCTGACAAATACAAATAACCGTCAATGGAGTCGCGAGTAATCCGGTGACATTTATGGTTGGAGATAATAGTCCGATTATTTCTAATATGACACCGCCGCAAGCAAACACTGGCGAAACTGTCGGTGTGACAATTTCGGGAACGCATTTTGGGTTAAATCCAACACTTCAAATTGGTGGAGTTGGGGTCAATGCGACAATTACAAGTTCGAGCCCAACACAAATTACGGCTTATTTCTCAGTCGCTGATGCAACCATCATCGGCACTAGAGGCGTTCAAGTAAAATCTCGCGGAATCAACGGAACAACATTTCAAACAACTCCGCAAACTTCTGATTTGAGTAATTCTGTTCCATTTAATGTAACTGATTCACCTTTCCTTGTATTAATTCGTTTTCCAGAAGGTGTAGTTGAAAAGAATGGTGAAGCAATAGTGCGATTCGATGCAGATACTAACAGTTCGCAAACTACTAAATTTACAATAAGGAAACTTGCTGGAACAGGTAACGCAACTTTCGAAGATGGTTCACTAGAAAAAACTTATACTGGACAGGTTTCGGCAGTAGAAACTATCAAAGGAATTACGGAAAGCAGTCAGGCTAACAACTTTACGATTGAAGCGAAGATTAATAATAGTTCAACAATTAGAGCTCATAGTGAATTTACCGTTGCAAAAATTGATTCAATTGTATTTGAGCAAATCAATGCTAACGATATTACGATTGACAATAATCCGGGAACTGATGGAATTCACACTCCAGAAGAAGGTTCTCGAATTTATCCCGATAAAATCAGCACAACTGACACAACTGATAGAACAACACTTCGCATTAAAGCAACAGTTTCACCAGCTATTCCAAGTTTAGTGGTCTATTTCGCAAGTTTTGACCTTGACGATCCATCAGCCAAAGGTTTGCCAATTGATACAACCAACGTTGACGGAAAAGACAATAATGGAAATGTCAATGGTTCAAAATCTGGTGAATTTGTTAATCCAACTGGAGGCGATTGTCTGTCATCCGTAACTGGAACAATGGCAAATGATTATGTCAGTAAAATAGATTGCACAACTTCAACAACAACTGTTTCATCAAACTATAAAGTGACGATGCAACCAGGCGATAATTTTGCAGTCGCAGCCAGCTTATCTCGTGACTTTCGCGACTATATGCGATTAAACCCAACAGACGGCAATCAAATAACTGACTACGCTTCGAGAGCTATTCACATCAACGGTGAAGCAAATTCTGCAAACACTAGCGGCATCAGAACAAAAATGCTAACCGTTTGGCGGAAGTTGCATATCGAAGTTGATTCAATGGGAAATGTCGGAACAGACAATAAGGTTACAGGTGCAATTACCTTAAATGAGACAGTAATTTGCCCACCTGGCACACCAGGTTGTACTGCCGGAAGTCAATTCGCCAGACTTACTGTAAACACAACTCCAGCTCTGGAAACGAGTAGGTTTGACAATGGAAGAATGCAAATTGGGACTTATTATTATCAAGTTCTAGGTAATTCTCAAAATCAAGTATTCTTAACAACAGCTATCACCGAACGATTACCTGCAAATACTGCATTTACACTTTGGGATGATGACGATTACAACAACAACGACGGCACAAATAAAGACGGGGATAACAATGAAATTATCAACTTGCTCCCAGATAATCAGCCTGGTGGCGTTGATATGATTTATCAGAGTAGTTACATTGTTACTGATAGAATGGCACTAAATTTATACAACCAGACAAATTTACAATTTGATTTAAATATAGATACAACTGGAAGTACAACTGATGAATTACACCTCGCATTAAATAATAATCGAGGTTCAGTAAATTCAGAAAAGGATGATTTTTGGGTAGCATATTTCTTGATTGGCTATCAAGGTAAAGAAAATGAAGATGCTGATGGTGATGGATCAAATCCTGGAATTTCCAGAAGAGAACCTAATACTGATCCGCTTTGTGATTGTGTTCGAGAGGTTAATGACGTGGCTCCCTGTTCAGGATTGACTTGTCCACTTGAAACAGTTGGTGGAGTTGTAAAACCTAAGTTACCTGCTGGGGCTTTTGGCAGTGCTATTTATCAAGAAGTTCAACAAGACACTCATCGAAGTTGGTTATTAGCACAAAATTACAATTATCAAAATATTAGAACAACTCTTCCCCACGAACTCGGACATCAGTTTGGCTTAAAAGGCGATATTGTAAGAAGCACATTTCAAATTATGGACTATGACACTTTAGATACATTAGGTCGCCCTGTATCAAACATTTTTGGTTTAAATCCTGAACATATAAATTTGATAAGACGAAGGACAAAAAGCCCAGGCAAGTAATAGTCGTAAAAAGAGGAAATATAATGAAAACAATAAAAACATTAACAATCGCATTTGTATTGGTAATCATCGTTGTAGCTAAATCATTTGCTCAAGAAAGCAACGATAACTCTGATTTTAACCAACTTTCATTCGAGGTTGAGTTAAATAAAACTACGTATTTTTCACTTGAAACTATGTTTGTTACATTCAGACTAATAAACAGAACTCAAAACTCTGTAATTGCAGATAGACCAAGTTTTTTAAACGATTCAACACTTAAAATAATTAACTTTAGAGGCGAAACAAAGGAAATTACTAGCATGAGTTTATCAAGTGGTCGTCCTCAAAAGTTGCCTGGAAAAAAGCCAATGTTGCAACCGTCTCAGACTTACGAAGAAATCACAGTACCGTCTATAACTTCAGAAATATTTTCCGACAAAGGCAAATATAAACTACAATTTTTTCTAAATGGATTAGCTTCTAATGTTATTGAGATAACGATTACAGATCCAACAGGTTTAAATAAGGATGCGTTTGATTTCTTTAGTCAATATCAGGGGCGAAACTCTTTTGAATGGATTTGGACTGAAAAAAATGGAATCGTATTGTTAGAAGAGTTTGTTTCTAAATATGGAGAAAGCGTTTATGGAGAACAAGCTATTTACGCTCTTGGAAATATCTATAAAGCAAGAGACGAAATTGAGAAAGCTCAAAATGAATTCGAGAAAATAAAGACAAGTGACAATAAACTCATCGCCAATCAAGCAAATAAATCTTTGCAAGATATTAAAACAAGAAAGATGTGTCTAGAAAAAGATAAGAAACCATAACAACAAGCCAAAAGCCATCGTTCGAGGTGGCTTTTGCTTTCTGACAAATATAAATAACCGTCAATGGAGTCGCAAGTAATCCGCTGGCGTTTACGGTTGGCGATAATTCACCGCTGATTACCAACATGACACCGCCCGAAGCAAACACTGGCGAAACGGTCGGTGTAACAATTTCTGGAACGCATTTCGGGTTAAATCCAACACTCCAGATTGGCGGAGTTGGAGTTAATGCGACAATTACAAGTTCCAGCCCAACACAAATTACGGCTTATTTCTCAGTCGCAGATGCAACTATCATCGGCACTAGAGGCGTTCAAGTAAAATCACGCGGAATTAGCGGCACCACTTTTCAAACAACTCCGCAGACTTCTGATTTGAGTAATTCGGTCGGGTTTAATGTTTTTGCTCCAACAGCTTCCATATTACCGATAACAAGCGTTGTAGAAAAAGATTATACCCAAACAATTACCGTTAGCACTTCAGGAACAACCCGATTCACAATAAAAAATGTTGCGGGTGCGGGAACGGGAGAAGCCAGATTTAGCGATAACAATTCGACCGATTTTATCGTCACCGGAGCAACTATTAACCGCGTTTTGACAATCAAAGGAATTACGCGAAGTAGTCAAGCGGGAAATATGACGGTTGAGGCAACAGCTGATGGGAATCCCACAATTCTCGACCATGAGGAGTTCACGGTTGCAGAAATTACGGCAATTGTTTACGAAAAGGCAAATTCCGACGATTTCGATTTGGATGCAAACCCAGGAAATGGTGTAGCTGGTTCAGCTGGAGGATTACGGATTTACCCTGACAAAAAAACTCCTCTGGATACGACGGATCGTTCTTTGATAAAAGTTAAATTTACGGTTCAACCTGCTGTTCCGAATTTGAAGGTTTATGTTGGGAGTTTCGATCTCGACGACCCATCGGCGACAGGTTTGCCGATTGACCCAACTGGAAACGATGGTAAAGACAACAACGGAGCAGTCAATGGTTCAAAATCAGGCGACTTTGTTGCTGGTGGAGATTGCACAACTGGTGCAAGTTCTGGTGCAAACCCTAATTTTGTCAGTAAAATAACATGCATTACGTCTGCGACAACAACAACTGCGACTTACAAAGTAACAATGCAACCGGGCGATAATTTCACACTTACGGCGAATCTCAGAAGTGCGAAACTTTTTGACGGCTATAGTATCATCGGAGGACTTCTTGTCGATGGCGATTATAATGAAGCAATTCAATCTCCGACACTTACTGTCTGGCGAAAGTTGCACATTGAAGTTGATTCAATGGGAAATGCAGTAGGAAATAATGTCAAGGGAACAATTAACGATACGAGAAAAGTTGGCAAAGCTAATCAAACACTAAATCTTTCAGTTGGAGATTTAGAATTAAATCGTTTTGAAAATGGAAGAATAGTAATTAAACGAGGAAACGATCTAGTTGCTGATCGAGGAATAATTAAAACAACTGCTACGGAAAATGCAAATACGTCAAGTTCAGTTACATTTGCAAATCCTACTCCATTTGCAGTTCAAGCTGGGGATACATTTACACTCTATGACGATGATGACATGAATAATGACGACGGTACAACTCTAAACGGAGATGAAGATGATGATGTTCGTGAACCTGACACCAGTCTTATAACTAACAATAGTAGTAATCCAACTAATAATTTACTTGCTTCTGCATATATTGTTCCAAGGTATGATTTGAATGGTAGCCATACTGTCATTCCATTTTCTGAAAATATCACAAGTGCAGATATTAACAATTTGTATTTGCTTCATTTTAACAATATTGCTTATGAAGCAAGTGTTGATTTTTGGACTGTTTATATTGTTGGTATATATCAATGGAACGCTCCAACAGCTGGTTCACCAAGAGATTGGGATAGTGATCCAATTGTAAGCAGAACAACTGGACTTGGACACAGTTTTGCATTTGCAAAAGTTGATATTTTTCAAGGAATTGGTGTTGCAGTATTTGAGGAATTAAATAGACCAACAGAATATGATGCAGTTGACAATTTTAATTTTTCACGCGGATTTCCAGTTGCTCCATGGGCAAGCCGCCCTGTTAATGAGAGCCGAACGGTTGTTCACGAACTTGGACATATATTTCATGGTTATCATACAGATCATGGTCTAATGGATACTTCTAATGATAGAACTGTTGGCATTTTTAGCGATACTACCTTAAATAAGATGAGAGGTGGCAAATTTACAGACTTTAATGGCGTAATTAATAATGGTATTACGCATCCATAATAGAAAAGTTTAAAGAGGATAATTATGAAATATAAATACATGTTAGCAATTGCATTCGGTTTATGTTCTTTTTTTGGAGTCGCAAAATATGTTCAAAGTAAATTCGCGAATAGTCTTAAATTATTTGTCAGCACTCCAAAGAATACATTTACTGCCGGTGAAATAATTCCATTTGAAGCTCAATTAAAGAACGAAAGTTCTGAAGATGTTATTTTGGAAGACACATTAGATCCAACTTATGGCTCTTTAAAGTTTTATTTATTTGATGGAAAAAAGAACTTTAAATACTCCTATATAAATCCAAATTGGGGAATATTAGAAGTTAACGGTTCGGGCATCAAAATAAAGAAAAACGAAGCTGTTACTAATTCCGGTCAAATTCTTGCAGGAATAAAATCGGATAAAAGATCCGAATACTATTTTGATACTTCTGGAACTTATTACCTGCAGGCTTCTTATCAAATCCAATTAAAAGGGCAAATTAAATTTTTTGAATTGAAGTCCGAACTAATCAAAATAATCATAACTGAACCACTGGGCGAAGACTTAGAGGTTTGGAGTCAAATAAAAAATAGAGGAGATTATGGATATTTTATCCAAAATGGAGATTTTTTAGAACCATTTTATAAAGTTGAAGAACGAAAAAAACTTCAACAAGAAATTGAAGATATTCTCAATAAATATCCAAATAGCTTGTACGCTGAACCGTTGAGAAACAGTCTAGTAAAATTTAAAGCCAGCGAAGCCAAACAGAGTGAACTTGTGGAAAAAATGAAAGCAAAGAAACCATAACAACAAGCCAAAAGCCATCGTTCGAGGTGGCTTTTGCTTTCTAACAAATATAAATAACCGTCAATGGAGTTGCGAGTAATCCGGTGCCGTTTACGGTTGGTGACAATAGCCCGATTATTTCTAATATGACACCGCCCGAGGCAAACACTGGCGAAACGGTCGGCGTGACTATTTCAGGAACGCATTTTGGGTTAAATCCAACACTTCAAATCGGCGGAGTTGGGGTCAATGCGACAATTACAAGTTCCAGCCCAACACAAATTACGGCTTATTTCTCTGTC
>JANNVK010000072.1:0-27447 GCA_031414415.1 Acidobacteriota bacterium | reverse complement strand
CCGTCTTGTTCGATGAAACCGTAACCTTTTGCGTTATTAAACCATTTAACTTTACCAATACTTTTTGACATGTTTTTCTAATTCCTCCTGCAAACTTCAGTGAATTTTTCACTACTTAAGGGATATTTTGAAAATATTTCTAATTTCAAAGCCAATTTGTTCAAGTTAAAAACAACAATCACAAAGCTAAACTCTGTATTTATTCAGAATTTTTTCAGTTGCAAATTTAACGAATAATCAATTTGAAAATGAAAGATTTCATTCAAAATTAACCAATCTTTTAAATCGCAAGATTCTTTAAATTTTATTGATGTTTTATTAGAACGAGACGAAATTTAACTAAAAGTTTTAGTTATGTCAAGAAAAAATTGTTAATTTGTTACATATTTATGACAAAAACGTAAAAAAAGCCATATTTTGGTGAAAAATACGATATTTAGGGCTATAACATTTTTATTAGAAACGGCATTTCTGCCAAAACGTGAGCCATTGCAAATGCAAAATAGACATCTCTCGTAAAAGTGTAATTTGTAAAAAATCCGAACCAGAGAGCGAAAATTAGTAAAACGCTTAACCCCAACAAACTAATCACAAGTTTTGGAAAACCTTTTTCATTTGCAAACATCGGAATTCGATTTAATTTCCATGGAATTGCCCGAAAATCGACTAATGGAATTAATAAAATCCAAACTGCATAATGAATTGTTTCGAGAAAAACGTGAGTTGCAACGAGAAAATGACTTGAAATATTTGTCAGAATTCCACTTCCAGCGTGTTGCGTAATTCGCCAAAAAAGTCGATTTTCTTCCGACAAATTTGGCTGATTTGCAAAGATAAACCAAAGTGAAATAACGAAAAAAGGAATTGTTGCCAAACAGAAACGATAAGCCTTCAACCATTCGGGTTTAGTTCGGCGAATTTGTCTTTCGAGAAACCACATCGCAACAAATGGATGTAAATAAACAAGCGAAAGACTCCAATAATTTGGAAAAATCCAAGCAATTGATGAAACGAGAAATGCTATCGCAAAAGCCAAACTCCAATCTTGACGCTTCTGTTTTCCACGTAAAAAAAAGAGCAAAGCAAACCACAAGACAAAAAGCGTATTCCAGCAGGCAACAACAATTCCATAATTTGTTAAACTCCAAAGCCAATTTCCGCTCCCAAAATAAATAAGCAGATAAATCGAAGTTAAAAAAATAGTTCCGCCGATGCCGACAGAATAAAACAGTTTTGATTTTCCCCAGCGAATCGGCATTCGGGCAAGAAAATAACGAAACTCAAAAAAATTATGGATTCCAGCGAAAAGAAAAATCGTGACAATCGAAAGTGTAAGCGGTTGCCAACCGATCAGAATTGCGACAATTGAGCAGGAAAAAATAAACACACAAACAAAAATGAGCGGTGAAATAGCCGCTCTATTTTGTTTACTAAAATTATCTACTGTCTCCATTTTCGTTTATTTAACGCTTTCCAGAATAAAAGTTTCTATCTCATTTTTGATATTGCCAGCGGTTTCTTTTTGAAGGTTTATCATCATTTGTTTGCCCCAATTATCTATTGAAACAGTAATATCTTCCATCACATTTTTGATTAAACCATCAGTAAATTTATCGAATGTTGACATTTTGACTGCTGTTGCAAACTTCAAAAAAAGCTCTTCATCATCAGACTTCGTTTCTGAATCTTTACCGTTTATTCCATTAGAAACTTTTTCATTGAAAACTTTTATAAACAATTTGCCGTTCTCAGTTTTAAAATAAGTGTTTAGCCTTTTTAACTCAACTAAAACAAATTGTTTTGAATATTGTTTTTCGAGTGATTTTTTTGCCCACGACCTAACTTTAAAATCACGCTCAATAAATCCGAGAGTTTTTTGCGACAAACTCTGTGCAAAAACTGGAATTTTCAATTTGATTTCGGATTTTTTTTCTGCCGTTAGATTAGACTGCTCCAGTTGTTCAGTCAATTTATTATTAATGCTTGCTTCAATTTCAATCGATGCCTCTTTAATTTTTGTTATCAGTGTATTTTCAAAAATTTGAATTGGAAATAAATCGACTGTGTTCACAGCCAATTGGGCTGCTAATTTCTTTACCGCTGGCGAAACTTCTTTTTGGGCAAGCGAAACTTGCATTAATCCGACAATAACAACAGCAATTATAATTAATTTTTTAAACATTTGTGCTCCAATTATTTTAGTTTTGAAGAAAAAGTTATTTTTCCTCACAAATAGAATCGCAAGAAAAGAACTAAAACAAGGTCAAAAATTCTATTCTTTATCAGTTTTATTTGAAGCATCAGTTATTGGAACCAAAAGTTTTATGTCTGCGTTTGATTCGGCTACGACCTTAACTCGAACCATTCCGCGTGCATAACCAAATCGTTGAATTTCATCGGCGAAAATGTTTTTTGAAATTGAAAACAAACGAGGCGGAGCGATATTTCCCCAGACCAAAACTGTTGAAGCACCAAAAAAAGCGACTAAAAATAGAGCAACAGTAGTTTTATTTGGTTTATTTTTAACAAACCAAACTCCGCCAAAAACAAACGCCAGAGACAAAAACAGACCGCCGATTATTGTTTGAATCGAACCGATTGAAGAACCCAATTTTGAGTCTGTTTCATTTGAAACGTTCGCCAGATTGTCAATTCCTTCGGCTTCATCCAATGCCGCACGAAGATTTTTAACCGAGCTTTTCTTGATTACTAAAGTTGGTTCTGAAACTTCAGAAGTTACGTCAATCATTAATTCAACCTGTTTTCCGGTTACAACTTTAGGTGTTGCAGTCGGTTTTGGCGTTGGTGGTTCGGGCATGCGAATGTCTGCGAACACAGCAAAGGAAAATAAAGCAATAAAAACAACAATAAAGGGTAATTTTTTCATAAAGTTTCTCCACGGATGATTTTTTAAAACTTGGCGATTATAGCAATATTTCTTTAAATTGAACGCATAAATTTTACGTCTTTGCGGGTTTGGGTTAATATTTCTATTATGCGACAACAACTTAAAAACTTTATCGATGCAATCGGCAAAGATTCAATTGCAATTATTCCGGCTGCACACGAACAAACACGTAGTTACGACACCGAATTTAAGTTTCATCAAGACCCAGATTTTCAATATCTGACCAGTTTTCCCGAACCTGACGCGGTTGCTATTATTTCGCCTGCAAGTAAGAAAAATCCATACACACTTTATGTTCGCCCAAAAGACGAAAAAATGGAGATTTGGTATGGCAGACGCGAAGGCGTTGATGGTGCAAAAAAGAATTATAAAGCCGATAAAGCTGTTTCGATAGAACAACTTGCGAAGGATTTTGCAAAATTAGTAAATGGTCACGAGAAACTTTATTATCGTTTTGGGGTTGATAAAAACCTTGATGCAATTGTGCTGAAATATCTTTCCGCACAGCGTTTTGGTCGGCTCAAAACTCCATATCCGCCACATACAATTATTGATCCAACTATTTTGATTCACGAAATGCGTCTTCATAAAACGCCTGAGGAAGTTAAATTAATGCAACGTGCCGGTGAAATTGGAGCTGAAGCACACATTTTGGCAATGCAAAGTTGCAAACCCGGAATGAATGAATCGGAGATTGAAGCCACAATTGAACATTATTTCAGAATGAATGGTGCGGTCGGTGTTGCTTATAATTCGATAATCGGTGGCGGCAAAAACGCTTGTATTCTGCATTATGTTGAAAATAATGCACCGCTTAAAGACGGCGATTTGTTATTGATTGACGCTGGTTGCAATTACCAAGGTTATTCTTCAGACATTACACGAACTTTTCCAATTAACGGCAAATATACGCAAGCTCAACGCGATGTTTACGATGTTGTTTTAGAGGTTCAGCTTGCTTGTGTTGAATTAACAAAAGTTGGCGTAACAGTTAAAGAAAGACAAAAAGCCTCAATCGAACTTTTGACCGAAGGAATGGTCAAAATTGGTCTTTTGAAAGGCAAAGTTAAAGATTTAATCAAGAAAAAAGCGTATTTAAAATATTATATGCACGGAGTTGGGCATTATCTCGGGCTCGATGTTCACGATGCCGGAAGATATTTTACTGATCAAGCCGCAAAAACTTCGCGTCCATTTGAAGCCGGAATGGTTTTAACGGTTGAGCCAGGAATTTATGTTCCGCCAAATGACAAATCTGCTCCAGCAAAGTTCCGCGGAATCGGCATCAGAATCGAAGATGATGTATTAATAACCGAAACCGGAAATGTAATTTTATCAGCAAAAGTGCCGAAGAACGCTGATGAAATTGAGGCTTTGATGGCTGAAGGAAAAAAATAAATGTTCTATCGAAGAAAAATTATTTTGGCATTATTACAATCTCTTGGAGGTAACTTAGAGAAAATTTCTTTACAAAAATTACTTTTTTTATTTTCAACAAAACAAATAAAGCCAGTTTATGACTTCATACCATATCATTACGGAAGTTATTCCATTTCTGCTCATGCTGATTTAGATGCAATGGCTAGACAGAATTTAATTAAAAAATATGCGATTAGTTACAAAAAACAATGCAAGATTGATTACGTAAAAACTTTAAATTATGAGGATAGAATCATATTGCAAAGATTAATTTCTGAGTTTGGAAATATGGATAGTAATGAGCTGATGAAATTTACATACTTGAACTTTCATTACTATGCGATAAACAGCAAAGTGGCAAAAAGTTTGTTGAAGGTTAAAGATTTTGAAAGTATCACAACCGCCAGACCAAAAGGAACTGAAGCTATCTTATTCACAATAGGTTACGAAGGTATTTCTCTCGAGGAATATTTAAATCGGCTTATAAAGAATGACGTAAAAGTTCTAGTTGATGTTCGCTGTAATGCCGTGAGTATGAAATTTGGTTTTTCTAAGAAACAACTCACTACACATTGTGAGAGTTTAGGTATTACTTACACACATGAGCCTGAAGTTGGTATTAAATCTGAGTACCGACAATCACTAGTTTCTCAATTAGACTACGATAAACTTTTTGAAACTTATAAGAATGAAACCTTAGAAAAAACAAAAATAAAGCAAAGTAACATTTTAAATATGCTGAAAGAAAACAAGCGAATTGCTTTAACTTGTTTTGAGGCAAACATTAACCAATGCCACAGAACTCATTTAGCAAAAAGTATTGTTAAACTTCCAGACTGGAAATATAAGCTAAAACATATTTAATTTATGGCTCTTACAAAAGTTTTAATTGCTGTTAAAACATACCCAACCTTGTCAACCAAATATGGTGAGTTGGTTTGCACTGCTGGTTTTCGCGAAGACGGAAGTTGGATAAGAATTTATCCGATTCCTTTCCGAAAACTTGATTATGACCAACGGTATAAAAAGTATGATTGGATAGAAATTGATTTGATAAAAAATAAAAGTGATTTTCGACCCGAGAGCTATAAACCAGCTTATTATGATGGACTGAAGGTTTTGAATCATATTGAACCGCAACCGAATAATTGGCAAAAGAGAAAAGAAATTGTTTTAAGAAAAGTTTATACAAACCTTTCAACTTTGATAGCAGAAGCTAAGGACAAAAAATTAAGAACATCATTAGCTGTATTCAAACCAAAAGAAATTCTTGAGTTTAAGATTGAGGCAGTTAATAGGAATTGGGACAAAGATAAACTTGCAGACCTAGAAGCTAAATCTAAACAACTTAATCTTTTTGAAAACGCAGACAATCCATTTATAGTTGTTGACAAATTGCCTTACAAATTTTCATATAAATTTCTCGATGAAGAAGATAGAGAAAGCACTCAAATGATTGAGGATTGGGAAATAGGTGCGTTGTATCGCAAAATGTTAGCTAAAAATGAAGGTAGCGAAGTTAAAGCATGCGAAGATGTAAAAAACAAATACTTCAATGATTTTGCAAGAACAAAAGATATACATTTATTTCTTGGAACAACCTTTATTAATCAACTTAGAGGTGTTCCAAATCCATTTATAATTATTGGAACATTTCATCCAAAAAAAGAAGAAGATATTCAAAAAGAACCTACACTTTTTGATTTGTAGTTAGTAATAAATTTATGGACTGGAAAATATTTGCAACCGCGTTTGTGACACTTTTTGTTGCGGAACTTGGCGATAAAACTCAGCTTGCGGTTATTTCGATGACGGCAAACACCTCGAAAATTTGGTCGGTTTTTCTTGGGGCGAGTTTGGCATTGGTTTGTGTTACGCTTTTGGGAGTTTTGTTTGGCGGCATTATTACGCAATATGTGCCGACAGAATGGCTCCAGCGGATTGTTGCTGCTTCGTTTATTATTATTGGAATTTTAATGCTTTTAGGTAAATTATAATTTGTGGCGAAAAGAATTGTTTTCACAGGATTTATGGGCGTTGGGAAATCGACAGTCGCCAAATGTCTTTCGTACATTCTGCGATGCGAGAGAATTGACCTCGATATTTTTATCGAAAAAGCCGAAAATCGAGAGATTGTTGACATAATTGACCAAGATGGCGAAGACCGATTTCGTGAAATTGAAACTAAAAGTCTCAAAAAAATTCTTAATGAAACAGAAATACCGATAATTTCGCTTGGTGGCGGAACTTGGATTAACGAAGAAAATAGAAAAATAATTAAGGCTGAAAATTGCACAACGGTTTGGCTTGAATCAACCTTTGAGCATTGTTGGAGAAATATTAATAACTCAAAAACTCGCCGTCCATTGGCTAAAAACCGCCAAATTGCTGAAAATTTATTTAATGAAAGAACAAAATATTATTGTCTTTCTGACTGGCATTTTATCGTCAAACCTGATCTCACATCTTTTGAAATAGCTAAACAAATTGCGGAAGAAATATTTTAATTTATTATTATGTGAATTATTTCTTAAAATGAGTTAGATTAGATTGACAAAGATATATTAGTCGAGTATTTTCATTTGGACTTGTTGATTAGAGACATTTCAAATGTCAATAAAAACCAAGCAAGTCTTTGAAACGCAATAACTTAAGAGTTATGCGTAAATGTTAAAACAAAAATATTTGGAAGAAATTTTCTGGAGGGAAAATGAAAAAATTTTTATTAGTTCTTAGTATTGCCGCAACGTTAGCGTTTTCGGCTTGTAAAGGCACACCAACTGATGCCGATTTGATAAAAGCAGCAACTGAGAAAGTTGCTAATCCGGCTGTAACAGTCATGGTAAAAGATGGCGTTGCAACATTAAAAGGCGAACTAGCTGACCAAGCAGCTGTTGACAAAGCGAAAGCCGCGGCAATGGTTGAAGGCGTTAAATCAGTTGTAGTTACAGATTTAAAAGTTAAACCAACACCAGCACCAATCGTTGCCGCAACAAATCCAATGTTGAAAGGCGATATCGAAAAAGCATTAGCAGCAAAAGGTTTTAAAGAGGTAACAGTTGATGTGACAACAACACCTGCGACGCTCAGAGGTTCATATCCGAAAGCCAAAATTGCTGAAGTAATGCAAGCAGCACAAGCCGCAAACGGTGGCAAACCAGTTAAAAATGAAGCTACCGGAAAATAGTTCTGGTTTATAGGGAGATTTTAAAATGTCATTAGTTGAAAAATATCAATCACTTATTGATTTAGCAGGAACTCTTGGAGTTTCGGGATTAAACGTTCAAGAAGGCGAAGGCTTCTTGAAAATGAGCGGCTCAGCATCAAGTGCTGAAGCAAAACAAGCACTTTGGGATCATTATGCACAAATTGATCCTGAATATCGCAGTGGCGATATGGTTATGGAGATTTCAGCACCAGAAGCTGCTTCATCAACATACACTGTTCAATCAGGCGACAATTTGAGCAAAATTGGCAAACAGTATGGCGTAACTTGGCAACAAATTTTTGAAGCCAACCGCGACAAACTCAGCGATCCTGACAAAATTCAAGTTGGACAAGAACTTACTATTCCACAAGCGTAAGCTCACGGTTTAGAAAGAAAAATTAAATAGACGTTATGATTTTAGGCAAAATGTTTAACTTCATAGCGTCTATTTTTTTGAATAAAAATTATTTTGAGGATTTAGAGTTTTATGCGTTACTTATTTTCAACTATTCTGTTGTGTTTATTTGTTGTTTCGACAAGTTTTACACAATCTCGCGAACAATCAATTGAACAGTTGATGTCCTTTAAAGAACAAATCAAGTCAATAGAGCAAAATATTCTGACGGCTGAAAAAACAGATATTGAAAATGCAAAAGCACAGAATTTTAATGTCTTTAGGATATTACCGAGAGAAACTTTCAACAACTCTTGGTCTTCAATTCGCGGCGGCGGAGCTTATTACTCATTTACCAAAAAATCACACAGCATCGACGAAACACCGCAGATTGAATTACAACAAAACAATCTTTCAGTTGGATTCGGTGGAGCCGATTACGGGTTTATCAGCGATTTAGGCGAAATTACACTTGAGAGCGTCGATAAAGAAATAGCCAGCGTCAAATTTTTGGTAGATTACAAGCCACCAACAATAGAATCTTTGGCAAGAGTAGAACAAAAAAACTCGTCAAATTTTCTTAATAACGGCGTTAAATATCAAAGAAGTATTCAAGCTATAATTGGACATACCTATATTTTACGAGCCATAAGTTATGAAAGAGCCGATACTTTGGTGGCTTTCAATATCAACCGAAAAGACTCTGATGGTAGTTTAATAATTTTTTGGAAGCCAATTCAACAGTTTGAAAAAACAGTTTTACTACGGCAGACTGATGAAGAATTGTCGCAAAAAATTGAAAAAGTGTTACAAGAAAACAAGTTTACGGATGTTGTTTATGAAGTAAATCAGGGAATTGTTGCTCTCAGTGGAAGCCTTCCTCGTTTGAATGAAGTTTTAAAACTGATTAGTTCTACTGGTCCAAGAGGCTTTATTTTAAAATATTCCGAAAAGTAATTACTATTTTTTTATCTTTTTACTTTTCTCAATATTTTTAATCATTTTGCGAATTTCTTTCATTTCAGTAATTTCTAAAGGCTTTGCAACCAAAATATGTTGAACAAATTCTATTGCAGAACCGCGAAAAACTGTTTCGAGTAGTTTCGCGACTATATCTTTTTTTAAATTCCAAGTATTAGCCGAAGCCTTGTAAGTATGAGCTTTTTTTGAAGTCTCACGCTCAACAAAACCTTTTTCACTCATAATCTGCATTGTCTTCAAGGTTGTCGTATAAACGGTCGGCTTTGATTTCACGATTATTTCGTGAACCTCACGAACGGTTGCAGTCTCAAGTTCCCAAAGAATCGAAAGAATTGCTAATTCGGCGGTCGTCGGTTGAATATTCATTAGAAAATAATTTATATGACCAACTTCGTATGTGTCAAGAATTCATTTCTAATTCGTAATAAGCGTTTAAATTTGTTACATTTTTGTTTATGTCGCTGGAAACTGATTTCATCGTTATTGGAAGCGGAATCGCTGGCTTGCGTGCGTCAATTGAACTCGCAAGTTCGGGTGCAAAAGTTACTGTTTTGACGAAAGACAAAGCAAGCGAGTCAAACACAGAATATGCTCAAGGTGGTGTTGCTGTCGTGCTTTCAGATGACGACAAAGCCTCGCTTCACGAAGAAGACACGCTAATTGCCGGTGCCGGACTTTGCGATGTTGAAGCCGTCAAGACACTCGTTACCGAAGGCACAATTTATATCCAACAACTTATTGATTGGGGAACAGAATTTGACCGCGAAAGTGGAAAGTTGGTTTTTACACAAGAAGCTGCTCATTCGCGTCGCCGAATTCTTCACGCACACGGAGATTCGACCGGAAAAGAAATTGTTCGAGCTTTGATTGCACGTGCGAGACAGGAAAAATCAATAGTTTTGATGCCGTTTGCCAATACAGAAAGTTTGATTGTGTCAGACGGAAGATGTGTCGGTGTTCGTTTTCTCGATCCAATTCTGAAATCGCCACGAGAAATTTATGCAAAAGCCGTTGTTTTATGTACAGGTGGAGCCGGGCAATTGTATCAACACACAACAAATCCGCCCGTTGCGACTGGTGATGGAATGGCGATGGCATATTTCGCTGGTGCGGAAATGGCTGATATGGAATTTGTGCAATTTCACCCAACTGCGTTAAATCTTGAAAAAGCACCGCGTTTTTTGTTGAGCGAAGCAATGCGTGGCGAAGGTGGAATTTTGCGAAACGCACAAGGCGAAAGATTTATGTCGCGTTACGATGAAAGGCTCGAACTTGCTCCGCGAGACATTGTTTCGCAGTCGATTGTTTCAGAAATGCGTCGCACCGGAACTCGAACTGCTTATCTTGATATGACAGCTTTAGACGAAGAATTTCTCAAACATCGTTTTCCGAAAATCTATGAAGTTTGCAAAAGTTATAACTTAAATATTGCGAAAGATATGCTTCCGGTTTCACCAGCATCGCATTATTGTATGGGCGGAATTCGCACAGATTTAAACGGAAGATCAACTCTCGCAGGACTTTACGCGGCAGGCGAAGTTACTTGCACCGGTGTTCACGGAGCAAATCGTTTAGCGTCAAATTCATTATTGGAAGGTTTGGTTTTTGGTGCGAGAGCCGGAAAATCGGCGATTGCAGATTGCTCAGAACGTGAAATTAACATTTCAAAATCAGAGGAAGTAAACATCCAAAATGCTAATACTGACGAAATAAATGTTGCGGTTAGAAAACGAGTCAAGCGAGTAATGTGGGAAAGAGTTGGCATTGCACGCGACAAAAACTCTCTAAATCGAGCATTAACAGAGTTTAGACAAATAGAAAAAGCAAATTTAGGAACATCTTCGCGTAATTTTGTGACACTTGCGAAATTGATTGCGAAAGCTGCTTTGTGGCGTGAAGAATCTCGCGGTGGACATTTTCGAGATGATTTTCCAAGCCGAAACGACGAACAATGGGACAAACATTCGATTCAAAAACTTGGAAGCGAGATTGGGTCAAGTGAAAAAATAAATTTTTAAAATGGAAATAACGCCTGAACTATCAATTTTTTCGATTCTTTTAATCGGCTTTCTTTTAGGTTTGCAACACGCGACTGAAGCAGATCATCTCGCCGCGGTTTCGACGATTGTGAGCGAAAAAAAGAACCTGCTCGCATCGTCAATTATCGGCGGAATGTGGGGAATAGGACACACAATTTCGCTTTTTGTAGTTGGTTTATTTGTAATATTTTTGAAACTCCAAATAACCGAAAGTCTCGAGGCAAAACTCGAAGCCGGAGTCGGCATAATGTTGGTTTTACTCGGTTTAAACGCCTTGAGAAAACTTTTATTTACAAAAGATTTACACGTTCATAAACACGAACACGCCGGACACGAACATCTTCATTTGCACGATCACAACAAAAATTCTGAAGAAAAATGGCATCATAATTTAAGTCCGCGATCAATAATTATCGGAATGATTCACGGCTTGGCGGGAAGTGCGGCATTGATGCTTTTGGTTGTGCCAACTATAAAATCGCCATATTGGGCAGTTGCATACATTCTGATTTTTGGGTTTGGTTCAATCGGCGGAATGATGCTGATGAGTTTTATTGTCGGTTTACCATTTCATTTTACTGCAACAAATTTTGTCAGTTTGAACAAAGTTATTAGATTTTCAGCAGCGATTTTTAGTTTTGGACTTGGGCTTTATATTGTTTACGAAAAATTGTTTGCAGTTTGAAAATTAGCTCCCAATTTGCCAAGTTTTTATCGATTTAAGCGGATAAAGCAACATAATAATATTTACAAGCAAACTATCGCGAATCCAAAAAAGTAAGACAATTTCGATTATCAAAAAGAAAGCTAAAGACCACCAAAATTTCAATTTGTATGCAATATAAAACCCAACCCCGCAACTAAAAATATCGCTCAGAGCATTTGCAATCGAATCTCCGGTGTAATCTAAAGAAATAGTTTCCGCACGGTATCTTTCGATTATGTATTTTGAATTTTCTAGAATTTCCCACCCACAAGCAATAAAAATCGCCAAAACAAACTGCCAAATCAAAGGCATTTTTTTGAAAACCAAAGTAATCAACCAAAAGTATAAAACGCCGTGAAGAATGTGCGTAAATGTATATGGATCAAAGAGATGTTGCGAATTGTGCCGCGTCCAAATATCGCTCGACCAAGGCGTAAAAGAATCATTTAAACACCACCAAATTCTGCCTTGCGACTGAAGCAATATTGCAGTTGCGATAAATGCAAAAATTACTGTCGAAATAGGATTTATATATTTTGCGTTAAATAATTCTTTCATATCGCAAAATTGTAACCTAAAAACAAAAAGTCGCGAACTTTCGTCCACGACTTTTATTGGTTTAGTATTTATTAACGCTTGCTAATAAAATTTAGTTACCAGTAACAGGAATATCGTTGTTTGTTCCGAAAGGAACAGCAACAAAACTCGAATCAGAACTTCGTAAGTAATACCAGAAACCGTTGCTTGGTCTCCAAACTGCAATGTCTGTTTGATTATCGCCATCGTAATTTCCAGCGACTGGAATATCGCCATCTATACCGAACGAAACTCCATAAAATGAACCGTTCGAACTTCTCAAAACATACCAAGTTCCGGTTGAAGGTCGGAAAACCGTCAAATCAGATTTGTTATCGCCGTCGAAATCTCCAGAGACAGGAATATCACCAAATGATCCAAATTGCGTTCCGAAGAAGCTCCCATTTGAACTTCGAATTCCATACCAAGTTCCAGTTTCGGCTCTAAACACGGCAACATCATCGCGTCCGTCGCCATCGAAATCAGATGCGATTGGTTTGTCAGTCGCAACGCCATATTGAATAACTGTCAGACCGTTATCAGAACTTCGCAAAATATACCAAGTTCCAGATCGATAGACTGCCAAATCTTTGCGTCCGTCGCCATCGAAATCTCCGCTCACAGGAGTATCAGTCGCTAAACCGAATTGCTGGATTGTTTTTCCGCCATCAGAACTGCGTGTTATTTCCCAAACACCTAGTAAGCCGCTTTGTCTGAAAACTGCACTGTCAGTTTTTCCGTCACCATCATAATCGCCTGAAACTAATCTGCCTCCAGTTCCGCCGATGATTGTTGTGGTGAAAGCACCTGTCGCACTACTTTGGCTATACCAAGTTCCTGTCGAAGGTCGGAAAACGCTAAAGTCATTCGAACCATCGCCATCAAAATCGCTGCTGTTGTTATGCGACGTTAATCTTCCGGCGATTTCGCCGTTTGGATTATTGACGCTTGAAATTGTTGCAATCCAAAGCCCAGAGCGAAGTTGGTTTACTTGATTAGCGGTTACAGCAATTGTTGTAGTTGCAAAATTACCGTTTGTTCCGCCGATAACTCCTAAATCACGAATCAGAGTAGTTGTTCCGCCAACATTAACTTCAATTTTCGCTGAAGTTTGATTGCTTGAAAGTCTGTGGAATTCACCTGAAATTGTGGCTTGAGTTTCTGTAGCGTTCAATAAAACCTTCACTTCGCCATCTGCAATTGTTGTAACTGGCGGTGTAACTTGGCTTCCGCGTAAATGTGATTCAAAGTATCTACCTTGTCCGCTTGGAGTTGGAGAAGGACTTGGGGAAACACTTCCGCGGAATGTTCCAGTCAAGATTGTTGCACCTGCATTTTTTACTTGCATCGTCATTCCATCAGTTACGACTGGAACTGTATCGCCGTTGTCAGAACGAAGACGTAAGCGAGTTTCGCCACCAAAAATTGCTGATTGTCCAACTTGAATGTTATTGACAAAAAATTGAACAGCTGTGCCGCCAGGTAAATTAATTTGATTCAATCTAACTTCTAATTCTGTTCGACTACTATGAAGTTCATACGCTCCATAACCACGCGGAACTACGCCGTTGATTGTTGCACCAGTTAAAATCGCCGTGATGTCATTTCCATTTGGTGATGGAGAAGGAGATGGCGATGGCGATGCTGTTGGCGATGCAGTTGGACTTGCAGTTGGCGATGCGGAAGGCGAAGCCGTTGGACTCGTTGTTGGCGATGCCGTTGGTGAAGGCGTTCCAATCGGTCCGCCAAATACGCCTGCGACCAAAACAGTCGAACCAATTCTGAATTCTGCTGTTGAACCAGCATTTACAGTCGGAACTGTGTCGCCAAAAGTAGTTTTTAGCCTGATTTTTCCTCTTTGAGCCAAAAGTGTAGTTTGACCAACTTGGTTTCCATCTACATAACCAATCACAACCGTTCCATCGGCTAAATTTACATCTTCAACTTCGAGCTCAAGTTCGCGTTCGTTTGCTGAGTAAACTTCGTAAGATGCGTCTCCATGTGGATTTACTGTTCCGCTTGGCGAAGCAAGAATTGCAGTGCGTGTAAGAATCGGTATTCCACCGAATTGTTCGCTATTCGCACTCGTAATCATTGCAATCGGCATGATTGACAAAATCACCGCTGTGAATGCCAAGAGCATGCCATTAAATAATTTGTTGTTTTTTCGTTTTTCGTTTTTCATATTTGGTGCCATCCATAGAATTTTAATTTTTCTGTTTAAATCGCTTTCACGATGTAGTTTATTTTTCGCACTTTTGCGTCTTCAACTAACACAGTGCTGAAAATATCCAGAAAAGACACTAAATTTGAAATAAATTAAAAAAAGAGCCAGCTGTTTAGGCTGACTCGAGTCGAGGAGGAATTTTATTGATAAATTTATGGCTGAATTGAGATATTTGTGCCAGTGCAGACTAAATTATTTTCAACCGCACATTTAGCATCAATCTTTTGAGTTTTAATTCTTCCGCGAGTTGAATCAATATAATCGAGCCTTACGCCAGTTTCTTTCAATTGATCTAGTAATAATGCAGGAGTAAGCGTTGGAAATTTCGACTTGATCAAAGCTGCAACTCCGGAGGAAATCGGAGCTGACATCGAGGTTCCGCTCCAACTGCCATATCTTCCACCGGGCAAAGCACTAACAATATTTTCTCCGGGAGCTAAAACTTCAATCCAGTCGCCTCCGCCACTTTCAGTATTAAAACTCGAAAAAGTAGAAAGTCTGTTTAAACGACCACTGGCTCCAACTCCAATTGAACCATTCAAATCTTCTTTTGCTGGGTAAATGAATCTAGTGTTTCCTCCATTTCCACCAGCAATCACAGCCGCAATTCGTCTATTTCCAATTTCTGGAAAACCCGGCAACCCATCGCAAGCTGAGTCCATAAATCGTTTTAAAACATCCGATTTTTGCGGATATCCAAAACTCAAATTAACAATGTCTGCACCTTGATTTGCTGCGTAGATCAAAGCGGCTGTAATTCGCCAACTTTCACCAACACCATTTGCATCCAAAATCCTAATCGGAATTATCTTCGCCTCTGGTGCAACAAGTGCAACAATTCCAGCAACATGAGTTCCATGTCCATAAGATGGATTTTGCCGCAAAACTCCAACTTCACTCGGATCATTGTCGTTATCGACAAAATCAAATCCGGGTAATAATTTTCCCTCAAAAGCCGGATGTGTCAGGTCAATTCCAGTGTCAAGCACGGCGATTTTCACGCCCATACCTTTGCTTCCCGGATTAGAAACCGTTCCCGCATGTGCTTCCGCAAGACGAATATTGTCAGTAAACCAGTTTTTGTTGTAGCCCTTTGAGCTACCTCCGATTGCCCACGAGTTTCCAATCGCCCACGAGTTTCCAATCGCCCACGAATTTCCAAGTGTTTCTGAATAAATCATGCACCAATTAGGATTCACAAAAGTGATTCGAACATCGTTTGCGGTTGCGGCAACTATTTGCTGTGGCGTGTTTCCATTTGTTATTTGCAAAAGGTAAATTGGCGGAGTGCCAACTTGTCCGAGAGGAATTGGATTTAGTCCATATTGGCTTGCAACCGCGGGTAAATGTGTTGCCGAAGTTAACCCGATAATAATTTGGTTGGGAACAAAACAATCGTTATCTCCACCACCTTGGGCATTGACATCAATGCCGAAACATAACGGTAAAACTAATAAAATTAATACTTGAAACCATTTTTTGTTCATAACCTTATACCTCGCAATAATACAACTTTCTGCTTTTGTCCGATTACACAGTGCATTGAATATAACAAAAAAGACACTTTAGAAAATTATTTTTATGGTTTTCCGATCAAAATAAACGGCGACCAAAAATACGGATGAAGTTCACGTTTGATAAATTCGCATTGTGCCTTTCGCAAAGATTCCGAACTTGATTTCCCTTTTTTCAATTCCGTATAAAAAATTTGCATCAATTCTCCGGTCGCTTCGTCATTTACCGTCCACAGCGATAAAAGCATCGAACTCGCTCCGGCTGACAAAAAGCCACGCGATAGTCCAAGCAGTTCATCGCCCGCAAAAATCGAATTCAAACCTGTTTCACACGCACTGAGTGTAACGATTTCTGCTTTTAACTTCATCGCACACGCATCACGCACTGTAATCAAACCGTCAGCCAATTGCAACGACGAAAACATCGGATTATCTTGGCGAAATTGTCCGTGACAAGCGATATGCAAAATGTCGAAATTCGCGGCGTTCTCTTTAAAATTTGCAAAATTAGCGTCGTGATTAGTGAGTGAAACGTTATCTTTAAAAATTTTCCCGACTATTTTTATCTCGGAATTTACCAACGGAATTTTTTCGTCAGCAAACCCGATTAACAAAGCATTTTCTGGTTTACGATTTGGTTTACCAAGACAAAACTGCAAAACCGCCGCACTCGGAGCAAACGAAACTCCTCTGTATTCAACAACATAGCCTTTTCCGTTATACAAAGCCTGAAACGGAACATAATGCAAAGAGCGAAACGGAACAACAATTAAACTTCGTTTTCCGAGGTCGTTTTCAAACGGTTTGAGCAATTTGTCATAAAGTTTTTGCAAGTAAATATCGGCACGTTTTTTAAGCTCAACCGCAAAACTTTCAAGATTTTTTGCACCATAACGCAACGCTCCAAATTGAAACTGCAAACCTTCCAACAAAACTGCAATTTCGCTTTCAACTGCTATATTCGCAACAAATTTTATCTGCGAATCGGTTACGACAAACGCTGAAATTTCGCCGTCAAACCCGACAAATTCAAGCAATAACTTATCTTTACCGAGTTGTTTTTGCAATTTTTCAAAATTAAAGAAGTTATTGTTTTGCAAAGAATTATCGCTTCTGCCGTTTAATTTTCGATAAACTTTGGCAATTTCACGTTCACGTATTTGAATTTCGGTCTGCAAACTCTCCGTTTCCGATTCTTTCGCACGATTCAAACGACTATAAAACCAATTTAATTCTTCGCGTAAATCTTCAAGTTCTCTTTGAATTTTGAGCGAAATTTTATCGGTAAACTCTACTTTTGGTTCAAAACCGAGATTTTCCGCCAACGAACGCGAACGCGAACTTTGCACATAACCAAAGGCTTCGGCAATGCGGTTTTTACGCAGACAGATTTTTGCAAGTTCTTGATAAGGAAAGAGTTTGTCGGCTAAAAAAGCCATTCGGAATTCTTCGGCAGGCAACGGCGAACGAAGCGTTTCAATCAATTCAACCGCTTTTTTGAAATATTTTTCGGCTCTCAAATAATCATTTTCGGCGTTTGCCAATTTACCAAGCGAAATTTGTGAAGTTTGGGCAATTTGTCCGTTTTCTTGTAATGTTGCATCGTCGAAAGTTTTTTCAAGCAGCGTTTTTGCAGTCACAAAATTCCCCAAATTTCGCAAACACTCGGCTTGCAACACATTTGAAATAAGTTTGTATCGTAAATTTGAAGTTTTATCCAAAAGTTTCTCGGCTTCAATTGCCAGTTTCAACGCTTTTTCAAAATTATTTTCGGATAATTCAAGTTGTGATTCACTGAGTTTTACGGCTGACGCACCAACTAAATTCTTTTCTGCTAGATAAAGTTTTGCAGCTTTCACTAATTGTCTTCGAGCAATTTTATTTTCTTTCAAAAGAATTGCTGATCGTCCAAAATTTGCCCGCGAACGAGCTTCTTCGCCCTGCATTTTCAGCTTTGCAAACGTCTTTGAAACCTTTGCATAAATCTCAAATGCTTCAACTGTAAGATTAAGTTCAAGATAAGCATCGGCTATTTCAAGTTCGGATATTGCAACTTGATGAAGCATTTTAAGTTCTTCGTATTTTTGTCGTGAGCTTTCCAAAGAGCCTAAACCTTGATTAAATTTTCCGCGAAACATTGCAAGTTTTCCAATATTTGCCTCAATTTCAGCTTGTCGCACAAAAAGTTTTGTCTCTTGAGAATGAATTAGTGCTTTACTATAAAAAAGTTCGGCGGATTTAAACTTATTTAAATTAGAGTAGTTACTCGCTAAGCCATTCTCAACCATTGCCAAAAGAGGAACATTGTTAGTTTTTTTGAATCGTTTAAGTGCGGACAAATAGTAAGTTTCTGCTTGCTCGTGCAGTTCCTGCCGCCAAAGTATATTCGCGATATTTTGCTCGATTTTTCCAGCTTCAATCTCGTCACCAGATTCAACAAACATTTTTAAAGCACTTTTTCCGCATTCAATTGCTTCATCATATTTTCCAAGTAATGCCAAAATATATAATTTACTGACTTGTGTTTGTGCGGCAAAATGTTCTTCATTGATTTGTAAAAAAAGTTGTTCCGACTTAATAATTTTAGAGATTGCCGATTGAAGTTTTCCTTTAGTTATTTCAGAAATCGACGAAACCCAAAAAGTAATTGCTTCAATTTTCTTATTAGGATGAATCTTGGCGAGCAATTGTAAGGTTTTCGCTGACTCTTGTGCGAGTGTAGGTTCTTTTGTCCATGCATTCCAACAAATATCTTTCAGAGCGAAAGCAAGATTGATACAATCTTTTTGCGAAATTTCGGATAGAAGAGATTTTCGTTTGGATTCACTATCAACGCTTATTAATTTGTCTGCAAAAAGTTTGAAGTTCATAAAATGAAAAAAAAAGACGAGCGATGCCCGTCTTTTGCATTTGAATTATGAGCCATAATTAGACAGACCATGATACTCCAAACGCTACGATGACTGCCACTATAAGTGAAATCATTGATTTTTCCTCCTCGAATAGATTTAGCATTTCTGCCATTTCGAGAATATCGTTATATCTTAGCATTAACTTGTTAATGCTAAGATATAACGATAACTACAAATAACAAAACTATTTTGGTCTATTAAATTTGGCTAACTTCGCGATAACTAAAAAAAGCGAAAAGCCTTCCTACCTTTCGCTAGTCGTTTCAAACCCCCAAAAGAAACGATTATGTTAACTCAATTCCTTGAATAGTAATTTCTTTTTCGCCGTTTTTTAAAGTCAAATCGTAAACTCCGCTTGGAATATTTGAAAACTTAAACTCGCTCAGTTCAGTTGCTTTTGTTGAAAACTCACCAAGCCAAACTTCACAACTTTCAAAACCTTCACCAAGAATTTGTCCTTTCACTTCTCCGTTATTTATACGAATGTCGATGCTGTTTTCTCCTGCTTGAAAGAGCATTTGCCTCGATTTTGAAGCGGAAGCTGAACGTTCGCCAAAGACAGGCTGACCTTGCTTAAAATCTATCTGTAAAACTGCTAACACCTTTTGTATCAATGACTTTTTAGGTTCGATAACTTTTGAACGAAAGATATTTTTCGACCATTGTATCGCGTCTTTTGGTGCATCGAAAGAGTTATCTTTCTGCATTAAAGACACGATTTTTTCAATCAAGTTTTCGTTTAAATTTGCCATTGTGTTCATTTTCGTTGTTCGCCTTATCGGTTTCTCAAACATACAGTGCAAGAAATGTCGGACAAAAGACAAAAAAAGTTTAAATGTGAAAATGTGAAAAAGTTTTTTTACTTTTAGCTTCAAAAACTAAAATTAAGCCACAATTTGAAATGTAGATAATTTTTCACTTTTTCACTTTTTCAAAATCTTAGCTAATTTATCTAAACAACGTTTCCGCATCGGGCTAATACTTGTTTCGCCAACTCCAATTGCTTCCGAAACTTCTAAATAACTTGCCGCCGAATCACGCAGATAAATCATTGAAAGGATTTTCTGACAGCGTTCTTCTAATTGATTTAGAGCATTTCTAATCTGATGTTGTTGTTCTATTTCGATTAAAACTTCATCAGCGAGTGGCGAATTGTCAGCTAAACTCGCCATTTCGAGTTCCATTTCTTCTTCAGTTTCGGGCGAATAAAAGCCTTTTTCGCCACGAATAATTCCCCAAGTTTTGAATTTTGCGGTTGTCACAAGCCAAGAACGAAGTTTTTCAGGTTGTTCTATTTTATCTAATTTCTCAAAAAGCGTGAGAAAAACTTCTTGAAAAACATCTGAGGCTTGCTCTTCTGACAGTCCTGCACGTCGCGGAATTGTCACAATTAGTCTCTGATAACGATTGACTAATTCATCCCAAGCAGATTCATCGCCACGCTGGCAGTTGCGGAGCAATTCGGTATCAGTTTGTCCCAAATTTGATTCAGAAAAAAGTACGGTCACAGTGAATGTTTATTGCAGAAATATCATAAGATTGAATTCTATCTTATTGCTCGAAAATTGAAAACAAAAACAAAAAAAGACAGAAATTGCTGTGTCTGTCTTTAAAATTAAGTATCGGAAAACTTTTTAATGGAGACGAGGGGGATCGAACCCCTGACCTCATGACTGCCAGTCATGCGCTCTCCCAGCTGAGCTACGTCCCCAAATTTTCAAACTAGCAGTCTTCAAAATACGAAAGAAACCTCTGCAAGTCAAGCAATCGGATTTAAAACTACTTGATATTGAGCGTTTTAGCGAATTGGAGAGAAATGCCAAAACGATCGTAATGCGGTTTTCGTTCGCGAAAAAGTGCAACTAATTGTGTGTGAGTTAATTTATATGTTTCAGCAAATTTTGCATTAGCACGAAGTTTGTCTAAAACACGTCGCACAATTTCGTTTAAACTTGCGACATAAATTTTGGTATTTATCTGATTTTTTATCAAAATCCGGCTGGCTGTATATGTAAAACCGTCAGATTTCGGATTTAAAAATGGATAATCTTCTGATATTTCTGCTTGAATTTTTATCAAAGCCGCCGGAAAATCTAACTTTGCAGAAGCCAAAGTTGAATCGATTGTTCGTAAAACTTCGCTTGTCAGTTGAATTAAAATTTGCCAATCTTGTGGTGAAACTAACAACTGTTTAGCTTTTGATTCAACTTTGTTAGTCAAACTAAAAGGAAAGTTTGGCAAACTTGGAACTTTCGGAATATATTCTTCAACTTTTATTTTGTTATCCAAAGTTGGTGATTTAACAGGTAAAGTCGCAACAGTTGCGGCTTTCGCAATTTCAACAACTTTGACAAGATTTTCAGACTTCTGAATTTCACTAGAAGTTGTTGTTTCTAGTGGTTTTATCGGTGCAACTAAAGTTTCTTCGATAAACTGATAAACGTTGATTGTTCCGCCCGGATCTCTCGTCCGAACAAGTAATCTTTGCAACGCTTCTTCGCCTTCGGCAATTCTTCCCGCGAGCCGATCGTGTTCGCTGACCTTTAATTTATTGCCTTCAAGTAAAATAACTTCTGCTTCATAGCCGTTAAGTTCGATAGCAATTCGCCCAACAAAATGCCGATGACGCAAATAGCGAATCAATGAAGAAACATTGACAAACGACGTGTCGAGATTTTCGTGAACCGGACGAGTTTTCATTTAATACGTTTAAAAAAATCTAAAAAAGATGGCAAATTGAATTAATGTGCAAGATATTTTGCACTTTTGAGAAATAAACGTCTAATTTCGCATAGTTTCCATTGCTTTTGTAAAAAATATCGTTCAAAATCGCCAACAAAATACATTTCGTAAAATTAATCTTAAAGGATGCTACTCAAAAGTTGATTTTCCAACAAGTTCCAAAATGTAGCTAACTTTCAAAAAACTAAAAAAACTATGCAACTTTCAAATCTATTTCGCAAAAAATCAATCGAAAGAATAAAAGCCGACGCTGAACAAGGTTTTATTGATGCCGAACAAAACGGAACTGGTTTACGCCGTTCGCTCGGTCAAATGGACTTAACTTTGATGGGAATTGCTGCAATTGTCGGTGCAGGAATTTTCGCAATGGTCGGAAAAGCGTCGTCAGATGGCGGTCCGGCGGTGATATTTTTGTTCATCTTTACCGCAATTGCTTGTGCTTTTTCAGCACTTTGTTACGCGGAATTTGCTTCGCGTATTCCGGTTGCGGGTTCGGCTTACACATATTCGTATGCGAGTTTAGGCGAACTTGTCGCGTGGATTATCGGTTGGGATTTGATTGTTGAATATGCGATTGGAAATATCGCTGTCGCAATTTCGTGGAGCGATTATTTTACCGGAATGCTAAAAGGCTATGGAATCAATATTCCGTTGCATTTTACGATGGATTATCTGACAGCAAGCAAAGGATTTACAACTGTTACAGAGGCATTGACCAAAGGCGGAACAGTTGAAACTTTAACAAAAGCCTGTGAATTAAAAGACGCAGCCGTCAGTTGCGGACAGCTTGATGCTTATTCGGCTTTTGCAAACGCACCAAAACTCGGAAATTTGTCTGTTGTCATGGATTTACCTGCGTTATTAATTACTTTATCGATTACAGCATTGGTTTTTATCGGAATCAGAGAAGCGAAAATTGCCGGAAATATTATGACTATTTTGAAAGTAGCCGTAATTTTGATGGTAATTTTGTTAGGTGTGTTTTACGTTAATCCGGGTAATTGGTCGCCGTTTGCACCAAACGGATTTACCGGCGTAATGAAAGGCGTTTCTGCCGTTTTCTTTGCATATATTGGTTTTGACGCACTTTCAACAACCGCTGAAGAATGTAAAAACCCACACCGAGATTTGCCGCGAGCAATGATTTATTCGCTAATTATTTGCACGGTTTTATATGTTGCCTTGGCGTTAGTTTTAACCGGAATGATGAGCTACACGAAATTAAATGTTGGCGATCCGCTTGCATTTGTTTTCGGACCTGAAGGTGCAAATATTCCAGTTGTCGCAGGAATTATCGCGGTTTCAGCGGTAATTGCATTGGCAACCGTATTCTTAGTTTTCCAAATTGGACAGCCGAGACTTTGGATGGCGATGAGCCGCGATGGACTTTTGCCGAAGATATTTTCTTCAATTCATCCAAAATTCAAAACTCCATGGTTTGCAACAATTATCACAGGTTTGGTTGTCGCAATTCCGGCGTTATTTATGAATTTAACCGAAGTTACTGATCTTGCAAGTATCGGAACTTTGTTCGCATTTTTGGTAGTTTGTGCTGGAGTTTTATTTAAAGACAAAGAATTTGGACGCGAAGGTCGGTATGTTCCATACATTAACTCAGCGTGGATAATTCCGATTTTGGTTGTCATTGGAATTGGTTTATTTATCTATTTTAATGACACATCCGTCATTTGGAATTATCTTTCGTTGAATCCAGCAAAAGATGAAAGTATGATCGGTGCATTTTCACACAAAATACCATTTATCTCATTTTTGATTTTGCTTTGCACAATGATTGTTCTTTGTGTGTCAAAAAAACTTACTTTAATTCCGGTTTTAGGTGTGCTATCTTGTGCGTATTTAATGACAGAACTCGGTTGGACAAATTGGTATCGCTTTGGAATTTGGATGATTGTTGGTTTGTTTGTTTATTTTATTTACGGTTATCGAAATAGTAATTTAAATAAAGAATTCAAACTAAAATCTGAAACATAATCTTTGCAAAACTTTACACGCAATTAGAAACGAATTGAGTATAACCAGCGTCTTATCAATTAGAAAATCTTTTCTAATTTACAAAGGAGCATTTTAAGATGAAAAAAGTAAGTATTTTATTCGCGTGTATTTTTGCACTAAGTTCATTGAGCCTTTCAGCTTTTGCCCAAACTAATTTTTCGGGTTCGTGGGAACTTGATAAATCGAAAAGCAAACTGGATGAAAGAATGGCGAAATCAATTGAAGGTCAAACTTTGACAGTTTCACAAACCGAGAAAGAGTTTAAAGTTGAAACAAAAACCAAACGTCTTCCACCACCAGATGGTGCCGGAATGGGCGGCGATTCAAAAATGCCACCGCCAAATGGTGGCGGACGCGGAATGGGCGGTGGCGGACGCGGCGGAATGATGGGCGGTGATAACACATCAACATATTCGCTTGACGGTAAAGAAATAACTATTCAAGTTGAATCTCCAATGGGGCAACAACCAGTTGTCTTCAAAGGAAAAGCCGAAAAAGATGGCTCATTAAAACTTAGCCAAACACGCACTTTTAGCGGACCGAATGGAGAAATGACAATGTCAACAAAAGAACATTGGTCAATTTCCGCTGATGGCAAAACCTTAACCGTAAAACGTGAAAGCGAGTCGCCAAAGGGAAATAATTCCACTGAATTAGTCTATTACAAAATGTAATTTGGAAACAATTTAGTTAATTTAGACGCGAGAGTTATTGTGACTCTGGCGTTTTTTTATCATTATTTTTTAATCTTTAGAAAACCTAAAATCAATTTGGTGCATCAAACTTAATGAACTTGCCTTTCTAATTCCAGAAAATAAATCAATCACAAGGAGGACTTATACAATGTATAAAATGAAACAAGTAAGTATTTTTTTAGCAGTAGTTTTCGCGTCAAGCCTAACAGCTTTCGCACAAGCTAATTATTCGGGTTCATGGGAACTTGATAAGTCAAAAAGCAAGCTCGATGAACGGATTGGAAAATCAGTTGAAGGTCAAACTTTAACTGTTAGCCAAACCGCGAATTCTTTAACAGTTGAAGTCAAAACGAAAACAATCTCTTCAACGGAAGATGGAATGGGAAAACCAGTCGATCTTTCCGTTGATGAAAAGGCGAAACCTTCAGAAATGACAAAACCGCCGATTGGAACTGAAGGCATCAGAAAAGGTAGTGTAATGACGGTTGACAGTGATTTTGGTGATGGCACCACTACTTATTCGCTTAATGGTAAGCAAGAATCGCCTTTGGATTCAGCGAATCTTAACAAAGCTAAATTAGGTAAAGATGGTTCGTTACAATTGAGTCAGACGAAAACAATTAGCGGTCCGAATGGAGAAATGACAATCTCTTTAAAAGAAAGTTGGACGCTTTCTTCGGACGGCAAAACATTGAATGTAAAAAGAGAAGCAGACACACTTAAAGGCAAAACATCTTCAGAATTAGTCTTTGAAAAAGATAAAGGCTCGTCGCCGAAAATGGGTCAAAACCCATCTTCTGATGATTCACCTTCTTATTCACCAACCGCAATGCCTGAAGTGCCAAAACCAGTTACACCGAAGAAGCCAAAGCCTTGAGCTTTTGGATTCAGTAATTGTTAAAGTTGAGATTTCAACACTGGTATTATCCGGAAATGAAATCTTTCGTTAAAGTTTTAAGAATGATGTGAAAGATACTAAGTTTTCTTCGAAAGCGTCGAAAATTAAGAACTTTTGTTACTAAAACTTAGCGATAAATGAGGTCTAAAATTAACTTTTATTTATATTGGAATTAGAAATAAAGTGGTTCTAAATTACAACTGTAATTTAGTTTCAACATAGGAGTCTTAAAAAAGCTCCTATGTTTTTTTTGTTTAAACTGCAAACGGAATTGATATTTTGCCTTGCGACTGATAATTTTGCAATTCACATTAGACGATTTGTATAAACGCTCAAACCGACTGATATAAAACATTATCTCGAAAATAAACTTGCAACACGGCATTTCCGGTTTGACAAATAATAAAATTTAAAGTAGCTTTCTCCCACGCTCAGTTTTATAGTTTTATGAATTACTTATCTCCTAAATTCAACTTAGTTTTGTCCGCAGTCCGCAGTCCGCAGTCCGCAGTCCGCAGATAAGTTTCATAATAAATTCAGGTCAAGTCGTAAAGTTTGAATATCAAATTTTACGGCTTTTTTGTGTTTGAAAATTAAGGAAGTGAAATTATGCGAAAAAAGATTCTCTCAATCGCGGTTGTAGCGATTATTTGTTCCATTAGTTTTGTTGCTCTCGGAAGCACAAATAGCTTTGTAGATGATTTAATAACATCGGTCAAAACTTCAACTGTCGGAAAAGTTTTCTTTACTCAAATTGAAGAAAAGAAATCGCCTGACAATGAAACAGTGCCAGACAGAATTATCTATTTCATTCTGTTTAATCATCTTGTTGGTTTAAAACAGGTATCTGAAAAAGAATTAACCGCTGGCAAAACACCTTTGGATTATCACGCTTTATACAAACAAGAAGCTAATCTTGACGATGCTCAAAGTCAATTTCTTTTTCAAACCGCCGAAGATTGTATGAACGCAATCAAGCCAATTGATGAAAAAGCGAGAGTAATAATTGACAAAGCTCCTGCCGAATTAAAATCTCTCGAAGATCGCCAACCGCCACCGGTTGAGTTATCAGAACTTCAAAAACAAAAAGACGAAACTATTCTGCGTTATCGAGATGTAATGAAAAACTTTTTGAACGATAACAAGTTTGTTGAATTCAACCAGCTAATTCGCAACAAAATTGCACCGCAAACTAAGATTTTATCAAAAGAAAACATTGTCAAAAATGGAGAGGTGAAATAATATGAAACTCAAATCAATTGTTTTCCTAACTTTTATGATGTTTGGTGCTTTTTTAATCAATTCAAATGCTCAAAGTGGTTATGGCTATTCATATATTGAAGCAACCCAGCCCAACCCTAATGGTAGTATTAATATTTATGCCGAATCTGGAACGGTTTTAGATTATCAATTTAACTACGATTATCAGCCCGGAATTCAACCGACACTATTTGAAAACGGCTATATCCGCGACACTGCTTCGTTAACAATTGCTTCCGCCGGTTATAATGCTATCTCTCTCTACACAAATGTTCCGGCAAATTATAACGCCACATATAGGCTTCACGCTGAGCATTATGTTCGTGCAAAATATTATTTCAACACACCTCAAGGACCTTCGTTTCGCGATTATTGGGGACTAAACGGTTATCAAGGAAATTACCCAACGCCTTATTCATTTGCGATTAGACCAACCGCATTTTATAGTTACCACACTTACAGAGCTGCCAGCACCGAAGTCGAAATAAGTGTCACCCGACCATTGCATCTGAGCAGTATTGACCAAGCGAGTGGTGTTCCAACTGCCAATAGTTTTGTGACAACCCTCCGCGGAACCGGTTTATTTGGAAATTCAAGTAGTGTGAACGTTAGCGGAAGCGGCGTTACTGCTCAAATCAATGCAAATCAACTACCAAATACGATTGAAGTTCTTGAGATTTCAATCACAATTGAAGCAAATGCTCCACGCGGCGAAAGGCAAATATCATTG
The DNA here is from genome assembly GCA_031414415.1 of Acidobacteriota bacterium. Taxonomy (GTDB): domain Bacteria; phylum Acidobacteriota; class Blastocatellia; order Pyrinomonadales; family Pyrinomonadaceae; genus JANNVK01. The sequence continues at coordinate 225 of JANNVK010000072.1, read as the reverse complement.
ACTGTCAATGGAGTTGCGAGTAATTCGCTGACGTTTACGGTTGGTGATAATTCTCCGCAGATTACCAATATGACACCGCCCGAAGCAAACACTGGCGAAACGGTCGGCGTGACTATTTCAGGAACGCATTTTGGGTTAAATCCAACACTTCAAATCGGCGGAGTTGGGGTCAATGCGACAATTACAAGTTCCAGCCCAACACAAATTACGGCTTATTTCTCTGTC
>JANNVK010000071.1:0-9220 GCA_031414415.1 Acidobacteriota bacterium | reverse complement strand
CGATGGCGTAGCGTATAATCCGATGACTTACAGCTATAATTTAAGTGGTGCTTTGATTGAAGAAACGTATCCAAGCGGCAGAGTTGTGAAAAATACGCTTGACCAAGACGGCGATTTAGCAATAGTTCAGAGTTCAAAGTCGAATGTTCAAGGTTTGAAGATGTATGCGAACGCCTTTACACACACAAGTGCAGGTGCAGTTTCGAGTCTGCGACTTGGAAACGGTAAGTTTGAAAACACGACATTTAATAGCAGATTGCAACCGATTCAGATTGGTTTGGGAAGTTCGGCAACGAGTCAGAATTTGTTGAAATTGAATTTTGATTATGGCGGAAGCGACAATAACGGAAATGTTAAATCTCAGCAAATAACAGTCCAACAAGGCAACCCAACGCCGTTAGTATTGAATCAGAATTATATGTATGATTCGCTGAACAGGTTAAAGTCTGCCGAAGAAAAAGATATAAATAACGCACAAGTTTGGAAGCAAACTTACGTTTTTGATAGATACGGAAATCGTAATTTTGATGCAACGAACAACAACACGACAAATTTAACTGGAACTTTGCCGAAGGTTACGAATCCTGAAATATTGCCGACAAACAACCGTTTGAAAGCAGACCAAGACGGCGATAATGTCGTTGATTATTTGTATGATGCGAGTGGGAATTTGACGAAAGATGTTGATAACAAACGGTTTGGCTATGATGCGGAAAACAAACAAGTTCAATACTTTGCATCAAACAACCAAACAACAACGCCAACAGGAACATACTTTTTCGATGGCGACGGCAAGCGTGTAAAAAAGATAAGCCCAACCGAAACAACGATTTACGTCTATGACGCTGGCGGAAAATTAGTCGCGGAATATTCTACGCAACAAGCCGACACGCCGAAAATAAACTACACAACCAACGACCATTTAGGAAGTCCAAGAATAACAACAGACCAAAACGGACAAGTAATTTCAAGAGTCGATTATCAGCCATACGGCGAGGAAATTGCTTCAACACACGAACTGCAAATTTGGGTTACACGGTTCAAGATAATGTGAAACAAGGCTTTACAGGTTATATTAAGGATGATGAAACTGGTTTGGATTTTGCCGAAGCTAGGATGTACAAGAATGGTTTGGGGAGATTTACCTCAACGGATCCAATCAAAATGAAAAAAAGTAGAATGATTGACCCACAGCAAATAAATCTTTATGCGTATGTTCGGAACAATCCGTTTAAGTTTATAGACGTTAGCGGAATGGACTTAATCCCTGCAAACACTAAATCTGCTAATCAACTTCGAGCGGATGCAAAGAAACATCTTTCAAAAGCCGAGTTCGCAAATTTGAAGTTTGTAGCGGGTAAAAACGTTAGTATCGTAAATCAAGATTTCGTTGGAAGTTCATCTGCTTATAATGATCTAGTGTCTGCAATTAATTCACAAAAAAAGCTGACTTATTACTCAATTGCAAAAGGGTCAGACTTTATTATTAAAAATGGTCCTAATCAAGGCACTTTGGATTGGGATACAAGTATTCGCAATGGTGTTGCCGTGCCTATTGACACTACAAGCCTGACCACCGCCAATAAAATTTTTATTTTAGTTCCAGATTCAGGAAGCGTTGCTCAAGTCAGAGGAGAAAATGGGGCAGTTCCTTTTACAAGAGATATAATTTCTTTTCATGAAGTTAATCACGGCATATGTGGTCCAGGACAATGTGCGGTTGATGCTGAAAATAGAATTAGGACTGAAGCTGGCGTTTCGACTAGGACTGGCACAGACCACGAAAGTCTGCCAGATGATCCAGTGCAACCGAATGATGGCGTTAGCATCAAAGGGGTTGGTGACCCAATCCCTTTAACCCCAGCAATTGTTCAAACAACAATTCCGCAAAAAAAACTAGAGCCATTACCACAAAGACCTAACCAATAATTTTTTAATTGAGTCGCCCGTGGAGAAATTTCATGAAGTTAACTTTAATTTGCTTGCTTTTTACTATTGCAATAACATCATTCGAATTACAAGCACAATGTAATTCTGATACTTTTATGTTTCCAGTTTTTACCAGAAAGAATTCAGGCGACTATAATTCTGCGTATGGATATATTGATGCAGAAGGCAAGAAAACAATTGAAACTAAATTCTATTACGCCTCTGAGTTTCGTGAGGATTTGGCGATAATAATGCAAAAACGTGATGGTAATCGCGGTTTTATCAATAAATGCGGTGAAATTGTCATCAAACCAAGATTTAAATACACATCTCTTTTTTTCGAGGGACTCGCCACGGTTTATTCAGAAAATGAAAGAAAATGGGGGTATATTGACAAAATCGGATCAATAGTTATACCTGCAAAGTTTAAGAAAGCGTCGAGTTTTTCAGAAGGATTAGCGGCAGTAGAATATGAAGGGAAAATCGGTTTTATTAATCATCAAGGCGAGTTTACGATAAGTCCAAAATTCGAACATGCAAATTCATTCTCTGAGGGCTTTGCGTATGTGGTTTTAGGTAAAAAAGCAGGGTATATTTCTACAAATGGAAATTGGTTAATTCCCGCTATTTTTGAACCAATAGATTCTTTGCTTTATTCAGGTTGGCTGGCGGATTTTAAAGAGGGTTTGGCTGTATTTCGGAATGGTCACTATTACGGATATATTGATAAAAAGGGAGAAATTGCGATTATGCCGATATATGACTCCGCAGGTCTATTTTCAAATGGGCTGGCTGTCGTTACAATTGCAAATAAAAGTGGCTATATTGATAAAAATGGTAAATTAGTAATTCCAATAGGTTTTGATGATGCTCACGATTTCTCCGATGGATTGGCAGCGGTTAGGAAAGGTAAAAATTGGGGTTTCATTGACTCTAAAGGAAAACTTAAAATTCCATATATTTATCAAAGTGTAACGGACTTTAGAGAGAATGTGTCAAAAGTTTATAGTCATACTATCCAAGGTTATATTAAGAAAAATGGACAATACATATGGAAAACTAAAAAATAAAAGACTAGAAAAAGGTGACGGCATTGGGCAATACGGCGGCGGAAAATGTCTCCAGCGAGACGGAATATGATGCGATTGGTCGCCCGATTAAGACAAAAGCGGCGGTTGGGACGGCGAGTAAGATTTGGTCAACGGTTGAATATGATGATGTTGCGAGGCGTGTGATTTCGCGGTCGGATGTTGCGATAAAAGGCGATGGAAAGAAGATTTCGGTTCAACATTTTGACCAATTGGGACGAGTGCGTTTGACGAGAAGTATCGAGAATGTTTTGACGGAAGATCCGTATAACGAAGCCCACGGAATAAAAGTGCAGACGAGATATGAGACAGGAAATCCACATTCTTACAGCTTGTCATCAAACCCGTATCGAGCCGCAACCGCCAGTCAAGCAACCAACGAAGAATCGATGGGCTGGACGCGAAGCAAGTCATCCAACACCGGAAAACACGCCGAAACTGAGACCTTCGCCGGAGCAAATCTGCCCGCACCTTGGGGAACAAATACGAATTCGACTGGCAAAGTTCAGACCGATATTGACGGAAATTCAACAACGGTTACTGACCAATCCTTGAAACAACGCCGAAGCGTTACAAATGCTTTAGGTCAACTTATCAGAATTGATGAACCTGACAACAGCGGAAATTTAGGAACAGCTGGAAGCCCAACTCAGCCAACAAATTACAGCTACAACACGCTCGGAAATCTTGTGAAAGTGTCGCAAGGAAATCAGAATAGGTTTTTCAAATACGATTCACTTGGGCGTTTAATCAGACTTAAACAACCCGAGCAAACTCCGAATTCTTCTCTAGCAATGAGCGATACAATTACGGGAAACAACGATTGGACAATCGGCTCAACCTACGATGTGAACGGAAATGTTTTGACTACAACTGATGCCAAGAATGTTGTAACAACTTATACTTACGATGCGTTAAATCGTCCATTGACAAGGAGTTATAACGATGGAACTCCAACTGTTACAAACACTTACGATAATGTTATAAACGGTAAAGGCAGATTGATTGAAGTCAGCAATTCTGTTTCGAAAAGCAAGTTTACGCAGTTTGATAAACTTGGCAGACCGCTAACAAATCAACAAATCACCGAGGGAAACACATACACATCGACTTATCAATACAATCTTTCAGGTGGATTAGTTCAAGAAACTTATCCATCGGGTAGAGTCGTCAAAAATGATTACGATAATAACGGCGATATTTCTAAAATTTACGGTCAAAAGAACGCCACGGCAACGATGCAAACTTATGCAAATGCAATAGGTTACACAGCATCAGGAGCGATTGAGAAAATCAAACTTGGCAATGGGCGTTGGGAAAGTGCGAAGTTTAATTCACGTCTGCAAGTTACTGAATTGGCGATGGGAAGTTCGGTCGGCGACGGTGGTTTGTGGAAATTGAATTATAATTATGGTGAATTGCAAACAGATAACACGATTGACGCATCAAAAAATAGTGGAAATATCGCCAAACAAACGATAAACTTTAACGGTTTGGCGAATCCGATTAGTCAAAATTACAAATATGATTCGCTTGATAGAATTACTGAAGCCAAAGAAACGGCGAATAATCAAACGACTTGGCAACAAAACTTCGGCTATGACCGCTACGGAAATCGGACGAGTTTTAATCAAGTTGTCAACGGAAATCAGATGGCTGTAAACAACATAACTTTGCCAAATGTGGATTCAAACACCAATAGAATCAGCAGTTCGGGTTATGTTTATGACGAAAATGGAAATTTGATAAACGACCCGCAAGGCAGACAATTTACGTTCAACGGCGACAATAAACAAACGCTTGTAAAAGACGCAAACAATCATGTTATCGGACAATATTTCTATGACGGAATCGGAAAAAGAATCAAGAAAGTAACGAATACTGAAACAACAATATTTGTTTATTCGGGAAGCAAATTGATTGCGGAATATTCAACACAGCAATCGTCAACTCCGACAACAAGTTACACGGCAACAGATATGCTTGGAAGTCCACGAGTTATCACGGATGCAAACGGGCAAGTTGTGAGCAGACGTGATTTTATTGCGTTCGGTGAAGAAATCGCAAGCAATGTCGGTGGTAGAACAACTGCAAATAAATACGGACAATCTGATTCAGTTCGGCAAAGATTCACGGGCTATCAAAAAGACGATGAAACAGGCTTAGACTTTGCCGAAGCGAGATATTACAACGGAAATCATGGCAGATTTACTGCGGTTGACCCGTTATTGGCGAGTGGCAAGTCAACGAATCCGCAGACATTTAATCGATATGTTTATTCTATTAACAGACCTTTGGTGTTGACTGATCCTACTGGGATGCAATCGGGAAAACCAATTAAACCTCCGACTCCATCTGAGGTGAGCATTACAGGACGTTCCAATGAAAAACCTCCTTCAGAATATGGGTCAGTTTTGCAAGTTTCAGGCTATACCGCTTTCTCAGTTAACAATGGCTTAGTAAAAGATACAGAAGGAAAGGAAATAGATTCAAAATCAATAGGTTTAGATACAACAAAGCATAAATATGGATTCGGTATAATTGTAAGTTATGAGTTGAACACAAATGGTTCAAAACCACCTGAGGAGTCATCAATTACTGAAGAAATTTCTGGCTCGACCATGAATGGTAAGCCTTCATCAGATAAAGAAGGTGTGGGTGATTCTACTAAGGCAGTACCTGGAATAGTAAATGAAAAAGGAAAAATAGAATTCAAAAATGCGGATGTTATAGGGATTTTTAGTAAGACAGCAGACGGTTCGCAAGATGTGAGCGTGTCAAATCAAAGTATTAAGATTAAGACTACTATTGAGGGCGAAAAAGACAATTTTGAAATTCGAACAAATAGAATTGAAATTAATCCAAATGCAAAAGTCAAGATTTCAATTAAAGAGACAACGGACTTTACACCGAAAATATTAGAATAAATTAGAGAGTTTTATGAAAAATATAATTAACTTAGCTTTATCGTTAGTAATTCTTTTTATAGTTAGAAGGGAAATAATGTCACAAACTAACAACAACCCGAAACTAGCTGAAAAAAAAATTGACATCTCAATTCAACAAAAAAGTTTTCATGAGATTCTTGGTGAACTGGCTACAAAGAAAAAAATTCCAATTGGGGTTCAAGTTACTGAGGAAGAAGAACCCATTCAGTGTAAAGATGTAATAGATTTCAAATTACAGAATGTCGGCATCAATGAAATTATGAGTATATTGATTTCACAATGTTCGGCTTACACTTGGTCGATTGAAAATGAGGTTGTGAATGTCTTTCCTATCAATAAGGAAAAATCAATACTTGACGTAAGTTTAGCAAAAATTAAAGTGGGAAATAAATCTTCAGAGGAGATTGTAGACTTAATCTTCAATTCAAAAGAAGTCATTTCTGAACTGCAATCAGAGCATCTTAAAAGAGATACAACGGTCGCTTTTCCAAGAAATGTTCAATCTAACCTGAAAACATACTCTTTCAAAATAAAAGATAAAGATTTAAGATATGTCTTAAATTATTTAATTAGAAATACTGAGAATAAGTATTGGGTTTACTACAAACTTGACTCAAAAAAAGATTGGATTTCACTTCGTATATTTTAAGTTGTCAACGGAAATAGTATGGCGATAAACAACATAACTTTGCCAAATGTCGATGTAAACACCAAGCGCATCAGCAGTTCGGGCTATGTTTATGATGCCAATGGCAATTTAATAAACGACCCGCAAGGCAGACAATTTATTTTCAACGGTGATAATAAACAGACGCAAGTGAAAGACGCAAACAATCAAGTTATCGGACAATATTTCTACGACGGAAGCGGAAAAAGAATCAAGAAAGTTACGAACACGGAAACCACGATTTTCGTCTATTCAGGAAGCAAATTGATTGCCGAATATTCAACTCAACAATCGTCAACCCCGACAACAAGTTACACAGCAACGGATATGTTGGGAAGTCCGCGAGTTATTACAGATGCAAACGGGCAAGTTATCTCAAGACGCGACTTTATGGCGTTCGGCGAAGAAATCGCGGCTGATGTCGGTGGACGCACAACCGCTAACAAATACGGACAATCTGATTCAGTTCGTCAAAGATTCACGGGCTATCAAAAGGACGATGAAACAGGTTTAGACTTCGCCGAAGCAAGATATTACAATGGAAATCATGGCAGATTTACGGCGGTTGACCCATTATTGGCAAGTGGACAATCAACAAATCCACAGACGTTTAATCGGTATGTTTATTCGATGAATCGTCCGTTGAATCATACGGATCCAACTGGTTTACAATCGGGTACAGTAGTTTCTAGGAATGTCGGAAAAGAAAGAACTTTTGCTATACATCATCCATTGATAGCCTTAGAAATTGGAGAACCGAGCCGACTTGGAACGAACATAGCCTTCTGTCAGCACTAGATTCGCCGTCAATTCAGACTTTAATGCAAATAGAGCAAATGGTGAAGTTATTGAAGTTAATGCTTTGAGGCATACCATACTTTCGGCTATCATAGCAGCCAGAAACGGAACTCGAATAGCAAAGGAAGCTACTGATGCCCACGAAAATGATTCTAACCTACCCTCGTCAAGTCAAAACGGATCAACTACATTTCAGACAGCTGATGTAGCTGACCAAGAGGCGGATTTGCGAAACAATGAAATTGGTAGGACTATTGGAGCACCGTTGACAAACGCTACAAACAAAGAAATTGCAACAAAGGTTCTCAATCATTTCAAAGACAATGGACTTAACGTTCTAAGGACGAATCCTGACGGAACTACAACAGTGATTACCACTAGAATCGGGGCGACCCAAGTGACCAATACTTTAACTAATTGGGCTAACAGGAATGCAAATACTGGGTTTACTCCCGCTGGTGAAGCGGAAGTAGAGGAGATTAGAAAAAAACAACTCGAGAAAAATTTAACAAAAACAGGAAGAGGTGCGGAATAATGGATTATCTAAACCTACTCCAAATCAAATACAAACAGCTCAACTCAATGTGCTTTAAGCTATTATTTTTTTTGGTTACTATTTGTTTTTTGTTCTCATGTAAAACTGCAACACAAATAAATAATAGACCAATTAATGAAGCACTTCTCGGTTATATTCAATCAAATTGTAATTTTGAAAAAACTTGTAGAATGGAATTAGCAAAAGCAACTGAGTTTTCGTGGGATCATCTTTACGTTTTTGATATTGCTGTTGAAGATAACATTATAAGTGAGAAACTTGGAGTGAAATTTAATTCTGTTTCACAATTTTATTCACAAAAATGGTTTTTCGTAAAAGATGGGCAGATTATTCAGGCTGAAGAAAAGGTAATCGAAGAGATTGATAATCCAATTAAGAATGGTGACATTGATTTTGAAATAAAGGATTCTCAAAATAAATTTGCATTATTTGATGAGAACTCTGTTTTTGAAGTTGAAGAAATGAAAATAGGTAGCAAAAAATATTACTACCTAAAATGTAATAACTGTAAGTGATTTATGGTTAATAATTTCTTGTGCAAGATATGTAGAATGCGAAAAAAATTGTTATTATTATGCTTTTTATCATTAATACTTTCTTGTGGAGATTTCTTTACGGGAGAAGGAAAATTTGAAAATACCATAGGCAAAAAGATTCGTGAAACATGTGTCAAAAAAGAGAAATGTTCAATACGAATTTACGAATCAACTTGGTTCGAATGGGATAAGCTGATTGTTTTTTCAGGTGGCTTTACTAATATTGATGTTAATAACGTTCTTGAAAAAGATTATTTTATTGAGAAAAATTATTTTAAGGAAAATAAGTTCGGGAATTCAAAAACAATAGTTTTTCTTAAGGATAAAGAAATTGTTTATTCTGAAGAAAACTTTCGTGAAGCAGAAGGCTATCGCAATGGCGATCTTTACTTTTATGATATTGATACCTCAAAAGGTTATCAAGTTTTCAAAAAAGACAGCGAATTTCACGTTGAAAGAAATGCCATTCAAGCAGATGAGTATGAAGTGGTCAAATAAACTTGACACAAAACTCTCTCTGTTTTCTCCTTTTTTTAGTTTTCCTTGTTCTTTTCTTTGGTTTTCTCTCACCTCACCCCGAAATGATTAAGTGCCTTCTTGGTTTTCCCACGCTTTTTCGAAATCTGCGGGGCTTTGGTTGCCGATTCCCGAATGAATCCGCTTCAGATTATAGTAACCTTCGATGTAGCTGAAGGTTT
>JANNVK010000070.1:0-72252 GCA_031414415.1 Acidobacteriota bacterium | reverse complement strand
CGATGGCGTAGCGTATAATCCGATGACTTACAGCTATAATTTAAGTGGTGCTTTGATTGAAGAAACGTATCCAAGCGGCAGAGTTGTGAAAAATACGCTTGACCAAGACGGCGATTTAGCAATAGTTCAGAGTTCAAAGTCTAATGTTCAAGGTTTGAAGATGTATGCGAACGCCTTCACATACACGAGTGCAGGTGCGGTTTCAAGTCTGCGATTGGGCAATGGAAAGTTTGAGAATACGCAATTTAATTCGCGTCTGCAACCGATTCAGATTGGACTTGGAAGTTCGGCAACGAGTCAGAATTTGCTCAAACTAAACTTTGATTATGGCGGAGCGGACAATAACGGAAACGTGAAAAGTCAGTCAATTGTAGTTCCAAATGTGGTAAACCCCTTCGTTCAGGCATTTGAATATGACAGTTCGAATCGATTGAAAGTCGCAGAAGAAAAATCAAATAATTTAACAACTTGGAAGCAAACGTTTCTAATTGATAGATACGGAAATAGGCGATTCGACCAAAATCAAACTACAACAATATCACCAACTTGCCAATCACAGATTTGCAATCCTCAGATTAATGAAATAAAAAATCGGCTTATTGGGGCAGTTTATGACGATGCAGGAAATATTACTACAAATCTTGAAGGAGAAACGTTTATTTATGATGCTGAAAATAGACAAATCCAAGTCTCGAATTCAACTGGAATTATTGGACAATATTTTCATGATGGCGAAGGAAAAAGAATTAAAAAGCATTTACCAAATACAGGAGAAATAACAATTTTTGTTTACGACTTTGAAGATAAATTGGTTGCTGAATATTCAACAAAGCCAGTTGTGGTGGCAGACGCGAAAGTCAGCTATACGACAACTGATAATGTAGGAAGCCCTAGAATTACAACCGATGCAAATGGTCAAGTAGTTTCAAGACACGACTTGATGCCATTCGGAGAAGAGATTCAACGAGCTAATTACGGAAGTGATAATATAAGAAATCGTTTCACTTCATATGAGCGAGATAATGAAAGTAATCTAGATTTTGCAAAAAATCGTTACTATCGATATTCACTAGGGAGGTTTTCAACAGCTGACCCAGAGAATGCCGGAGCCTCATCCGATGATCCTCAAAGCTGGAACGCTTACGCATATGGAAGAAATAATCCTGGTCTTTACACTGACCCCGAAGGTTTAAGCTATCAAATTTGCGAAAGTGCCACAAAATGTTGGACTGTAAGCGACTATCAATTTGGAAAAGCTAGAGCAGCTGGCGGATTTGATTTCACGGGCAACGGAGAGTCAATGGAAAGCGGTAGCATTTATAGTGAAGACGGAGTTTTCCGAGGAACTTATAGGCAAATCTCCATCGATGACATGCGTCAAAGACAGAATTATGAACTTTTTCAAGGCACTGAAAGATCAATGCAGTGGGCAAGACCTATTATTAATTTCTATGCCAATTGGATACTTCCAGCATTTGCTGTTCCAGGTAGTGGTGGGGCAGCAAGAACTAGTATAGTTGCTGCGGGAAGTCGAGCCAATCAGGCTCAAAAAATATTGTCTCCACTAAATGGAATATTATTTAATACTGCAAAAGGTCATATTGCCGAAGCTATGGCAAGAAACCTTTTACTAAAAAACGGATTTGAAATAATCGCAAACAATGTATATGTGAAATTACCTGGCTTCGCAAGAGGACGATACGTTGATTTTCTTGTAAAAAGTCCTTCCGGTGAAACAATTGCAATTGAAATCAAATCTGGTGCTGGTAGAAGTCTAGGGCAACTAGCAAAAGATGGTGCAATTCGTAGAGTTGGTGGAGTTTTGGGGAAAAGTGCAAAGGAAAAGGCTGGTCAAATTCTAAAACCAGTTAGAACGATTGAACTTCCAATTCGAATACCTTAATGTTTAGTATTAATTATGAGTAATATTAAAGCTATTGAATATAAACCATTACAGGAAGAAATTTTATCTATCTTTTTCAAACGGCTTGAAACATTGGGCTTTGATAAATTTAAGAAAAATGAAGCCTGTAAAATTATTGAAGGCGGAACAATTTGTGCCGAAATCTTCTTTCAGAAAAGATTTGTCTGCCTAGAGTTTAGTTGTCATATTTTTGGAACAATCGTCTCGCTAGAAAATTTATTGAATGAGTTTCGTATAGAAATATTAAATGAGCCAAAATATAAAGGATGCAGTTTTGGTGGGAATGTTGGAAATATTAAAAATTGGGTCTATTGGACTTGGCAAGTTTATAATTCCAATGAAATTGAAGAAGAAACAAATGAAATGCTGCATATTTTTGAAGAGGCTGGAGTTCCATTCATAGAAAAAATGAATGATGTTGCTTCTATATATGAATATCTATCAGATGATAAATTAGGTGACAGAATTTCACCATTCATTTCTGAACGAGTATCACGAGTACTTGGATTGACTTATGTGATGAATCGTTTTGATTTATTTGTTGAACAAAGTAATAAATTTGAAAAAATAATCGCTGTTCATCCTAATGGGGATTCAAGTGAGTTTATGGTTTTCAGAGATTGGTTGAAATTAAAATTCGAGAATTTTGATAATTTGAATCGGTAGTGTTTTCTATTGGTCAAAACCGAGATATGATGAGTTGAATCGTGTGGTTGAGACGCTTGCTCCGGCAGTTGAAGGTCAGACTGGAGCGAGTCTCGGAATCACGGAATGGGGAATTTCGACCGAGACGGATTTCGTCGGGACTTTCACGATTGCGACTGATGCTTCGGGGCGAAAAGCACGTTCGATAACGAATTCGCTCGGGCAACTAATTCGGATTGATGAACCGACTGGCAACAACGATTTGGGTTCGATTGCCACGCCAAATCAGCCGACATTTTACAAATATAATCCGCAAGGCAAGATGGTAAAAGTCTCGCAAGGCGTGCAAAACAGATATTTTCTCTACGATTTTCTGGGCAGATTAATCCGCGTCCGACAACCTGAACAGGAAGTAAATCCGGCGTTGGATTTGGCTGATTCGGTGAGTGGAAATAACCATTGGACAGCCGCGATGGAATACGATTTGGTCGGGAATTTGATCAAAACAACTGATGCGGAAAACAAACAAATCACAAATTCTTATGACAAAGCCGGACGTGTTAAAGTCAGAAGTTACAGCAACTTAGACACGCCGAGCGTCTATTATTACTACGACGGAATGGGACTTTCGACACCGCCGCCAGCGACAAATAACTTCGCGAAAGGCAAGCTGACAAAAGTCTCAAGTTCAATCTCCGCAACGCAATTCACGAGCTTCGACAACTTCGGGCGAACTCTCGCCAGCCAACAAATCACGGACGGAAACATTTACGAATCGAAATACAAATTCGACTTCGGCGGACGACTTGTCGAGCAAACTTACCCAAGCGGAAAAGTTGTTCAGAATATTGAACAAATCAAGTAAATCAAGTAAATTTTAAGAATGAAATTCGTAGATGTAACAAATGATATTGCGTTTCGGAAGATATTTGGGAACGAAAATAAAAAGATCGTCCTAATTTCGTTTTTGAACGCGGTTTTGGAACGCGTTGAAGGCGAAAAAGTAGTCGATGTGGAGATTATGAATCCGTATCAACTGCCGAATCTTGTCGGCGGAAAGGCGACGATTGTCGATGTAAAAGCGAAGGATCAGACTGGCGATTTGTTCATCGTGGAGATGCAAGTTGCTGAGGCTGAAGCATTTAGCAAACGCGTTTTGTATTACACGTCGCAAAGTTACGTTGCCCAAATCGAACGCGGAGATGAATATACGAAACTCAATCCGACGTATTTTATCGGAATTTTAGACTTTAAAATCGGGACGAATGAGAATTATTTTAGCCGACATCGCGTGTTAAATGTCGAAACTGGTGAACATATTTTGCAAGACGTGGAGTTTAATTTTATCGAATTGCCGAAGTTTGAAAAGACGGAAATCGAACTAAAAACGATCGTCGAACAATGGGTTTACTTCATCAAAAACGCCGAGAATCTGGATGTAATTCCTGAAAGCATTGAAGATACGGGTTTGAAGACGGCGTTTGAAGAAGCGGACAAGCACAGCTGGAGCAAGTTGGAATTAGAAGAATATAACAAAATCTTCATCCGCGAAGGCGACGAACTCGGCAGATTGAGAATGGCGGAAACGAGAGGAAAAATCGAAGGAAAGATTGAAGGAAAAATCGAAGGAAAGATTGAAGGTAAGATTGAAGGAAAAATTGAAGTTGCGAAGAGATTGTTAAAAAAAGGACTTGATACTGAATTTATTGAAGAAGCAACCGGACTTTCAAAAGAAGAAATCAATAAACTTCTAAATCAGACCAACTTATAAAGTCGAAAGTTTTGACAAATTCCATCACTAATAGTTTCAATTAGATAAATACAGTGGTGATGGAGTATGTTTTGGACGGAAACACATACGAATCGAAATACAAATACGACTTCGGCGGAAGAATGGTCGAGCAGACTTACCCAAGCGGAAAAGTTGTGAGGAATTTCTTCGAAAGCGACGGCGATTTGGCGAAAGTTGTTAAAAATGGCAAGGTTCTGATTTCGAATTTCGACTACACAGCTTCGGGTGGAATCAAATCTCTGAAACTTGGAAACGGACGTTTTGAAACGGCGGAATTCAATTCGCGACAGCAAATTACACAGATTGGTTTGGGTTCGACAACGACGGCGAATGATTTATGGAAAGTCAATTATTCATACGGCGAACTTGCCGCGAATGGCGTTGATGTCATCGATTCGAAGAATACTGGAAACATCGCCAAGCAGGTTATCACAGCTCCAAATGCAACGTTTACACAGACTTACCGCTACGATTCGCTCGATAGAATTACCGAAGCGAAGGAAACTGCCTCGAATAATGCAACGACTTGGCAGCAATCTTGGAACTATGACCGATTCGGAAACCGTCTGAGTTTTAATTCGCAAGCGATTGGTCAAATAGCAATTATTTATTTATATCTTCACTTTTGCCCACAAATGAGCTAAATCGAACTAAATAACAAACCAACAAAATTACGAGAAAATATGAATTTAGAATCTTGGTTTAAAATTATAATTCGACGACAATCGGCGGTTGGCTTGGCTGATATTGTTCATCGCAAGTTGAGGCGTTGACGAATTTTACGCCAAATTCTTCTTTTGTTCCGTAGCCGCAATGAATATGCCCAAAAACGTGAAGTTTTGGTTTGATAATTTCAACTCGTTTTCGTAATTCTTCGCAGCCGGTATTTTCAGTCCAATATTGCCGCTCAACTTCATCTAAAATACCGTTTGGCGGTCCGTGTGTGATTAAAATATCAGTGTCGTTGGGTATTAATTTCCACTTTTCAGCGAGTTCTGGACCGCGATTTAGATTAAACGCCCAATCAAAAAATCTCGGTTGCCATGGCGAACCGTAGATTTTCAAACCTGCAATTTCGATTGCAGAATCTTGTAAATAAGTTATTTTTGAACTCAGCAAAGTTCTCGCAAAGCTATTATTTGTTTCAAAAAGCCAATCGTGATTTCCAGCGATAAAAATTTTATGTTTATGCGGAAGTGAGCTAAACCAACTGCCAAACTCTTGAATTTGCTCAAAATTTCCGACAGTTGTCGCGTCGCCCGCGTGAATCAAAATATCGCCATCGGGAACGCTGATTTGTTCATTGCAATTATGTGTGTCAGAAATACAAACTATTTTCATCAAATAAATCCTAAACCAAAACCTCCATAAACGCTACAAACGCAATAAACGCTGCAAACTCCTAAACGCTTCAAACGCTAAAAACGCTAAAAACGCTTTAACGCTTTATGACAAAATCGTTGTAAAATTTAATTTATATGAGAGCACAGATTTTGAGTGGCAATGTTGTTGCCGAAAGTATAAAACAAGGAGTTGCGGAAGAGGTTTTGAGGCTCAAAGAAACTCACGGATTTTCACCTTGTTTAGTAGTTGTGAGAATTGGTGAAGACGCAGCTTCAGCAGTTTATGTTGGCAATAAAGTGAAGACTTCAAACGAGTTAGGCTTCATTTCTGAACATATTCATTTAGATACAGACACAACCAACGAAGAACTTTCTGAAATTGTTGAAAGCCTAAATTGGCGTGAAGATGTTGATGGGATTTTGGTGCAACTTCCGCTTCCGAAACATATAAAGGAGAAGGAAATTCTTGAGAAAATTTCGCCGGAAAAAGATGTCGATGGCTTTCATCCACTCAATGTTGGACGAATTGCACAAGGACGAAACGCACTCGCACCATGCACTCCGGCGGGAATTATGGAGATGCTAAAATTTTATGAAATTGAAACCAAAGGTAAACACGCTGTCGTTTTGGGGCGAAGTAATATTGTCGGTAAACCAATGGCACAATTACTTTTACAGGCAAACGCAACTGTGACAATCTGTCATAGTTTTACAAAGAATGTGGCAGAAATTACATCGCAAGCTGACATTTTAGTTGTTGCAATTGGCAAGACAGGCTTTGTCGGGGAAAGTCATATAAAATCCGGTGCGGTTGTAATTGATGTTGGAATGAATAATGTGACGGACGAAAAAACAGCGAGAGAGCTTTTTGACGAAAGCGAACTCGACAAAAGACTTAGTATTATTTCTAAACGCGGCTCGACACTTGTGGGCGATGTGAACCCAAAAGAAGCGATGCAAAAAGCCGGATTTCTCTCGCCAGTTCCAGGCGGAGTTGGACTCTTGACCGTCGCAATGTTGATGAAAAACACGCTTGAGGCGGCGAAGGCGAGAAGACTAATAAAGTGAAAAGTGAAAAGTGAATAGTGAAAAGTGGAAGAGTAAAAAAGTGAAAAATGTATCAGAACACGGAGCGATAGCGACTTGGCAGATTTTAACTTTAAAAAAAATATGAAATTTGAAGATTATCAAAATGAAGCGAAGCAGACGGCTCTTTATCCGAATCGTTTGCAAAATTTGGGTTATCCAACTCTCGGATTGTGTGGCGAAGCGGGCGAAGTTGCTAACGTTGTGAAGAAAATTCAACGTGATTTTGGCGGCGTTGTGACCGATGAAACTCGTCTAAAATTAAAAGACGAACTCGGCGATGTGCTTTGGTATATTTCCGCTTGTGCCGATGAACTCGGAATGACTCTGACGGAAATTGCCGAATTTAATGTTGAAAAACTTGCTAAAAGGCATAAGAGTAAATAGTTTGAGGTTTAAGGTTCAAGGTTTAAGGTTCAAGGTTCAAAGTTGAAAGTCTAAAATTACATGTTGATTGTCTCAAGTTACAAGTTGACGGTCTCAAGTTACATGTTGACGGTCTAAAGTTAAATGTTGATTGTCCGAAGTTACATGTTGATTGTCTAAAGTTACTTGTTGACGGTCTCAAGTTACATGTTGAAGGTCTTAAGTTGTAGGTTGAAGGTTTAAAAATCTAAAATCAAAAATCCAAAATCTAAAATGCAAAAAGTCGGGCTTACAGGTTCAATTGCGGTCGGCAAATCTTATGTTTGCGATATATTTCGCGAGTTTGATGTTCCTATTTTAGATGCTGACAAAACGGCGAGAAAGGTTGTTGAGCCGAATACGATTGGTTGGAATGCAATTATTGAACATTTTGGAACTTCAATATTGCAGTCAAATAACGAGATTGACCGCGTAAAACTTGGCTCGATTGTTTTTGCTGATCCGGCAAAACGTGAACTTTTAAACTCAATTGTTCATCCGCTAGTTTTTGATGCACAAGATGTTTGGCTGTTGAACTTAGAACTTCGAAACATCAATAAATTTGTTATAATTGACGCAGCTTTGATGCTAGAATCTACTGGCTATCAGCGGTTTGATAAAATAATTGTTGTTTGGTGCGAGGCAGAAATTCAGCTTGAACGATTGATAAAGCGGAACAGTTTAACTCGCGTCGATGCTTTAAAAAGAATAAATGCCCAATTTTCGCAAGAAAAAAAGAAGAGTTTTGCAGATTATTTGATAAACACAAGTGAAGGTTTTGAAGCAACAAAACAGCAAGTTACTGAACTTTACAAGCAATTAAGCGTTTTATAAATTACATGAAAAATAAAGCAGTAAAAAGGAATATGCTCGAATGTAAAGTAAAATTTTTACTTTTTACTTTTACCTTTTTACTTTTTATTGCTTCTTGCAACGAAATTCAATCGCCAAAATCAGAGCCGTTTTATGGCGAAATGAAAGTTCCGGTGAAACAAGAAGTTCGTTGGAGCAACGGAACTTTGCCAAAAACTTTAGATCCTGCGTTTGCTGTCGGGTCGCCCGAAACAGATATTATTCGTGCTGTTTTTGAAGGTTTAACCGAGGCGGATTCAAAAACTCTCAAACCAACTCCGGCGATTGCTACAAAATGGACGGCTTCACCTAATAAAAAAGTCTGGACATTTCAACTTCGAAAAGACGCAAAATGGTCAAACGATAAATCGATTGTCGCATCTGATTTTGTAAATTCGTGGAAACGCCTTGTCGAACTCGGAAACAAAGTCTCACATCCAAATTTGTTAAGAAACATTTCTGGCACTTATATTTTGGAAACATCAGCAGAACGTGACGTTTTTGTAGATGACGAAGTTTTAGAGAACGTTAATAGTCCAAAATCTTCGCAAATTAATAAATCAAACGTTGAAGTTAAAAAATTAAAATTTGGGGTTGAAGCAATTGGTGATTTCGTCTTAAAAGTCACGTTAAACCAGGCTGATGAAGATTTTCCGAGCCTTGTTTCGCACCCAATGTTTTCACCAATTCAAAATGCTAAAGAGTTTGAATCTGGAACTTTAAACGCCGCAATCACAACAAGTGGAGCGTTTAGAATAACCTCAATCGGTAAAGACGGCGTTACTTTGGATAGAGCCGCAAACTATTGGAATAAGGAAAAAATTTCGTTAAATCGAGTAAAATTTGTGCCGATTGAAACAGCCGAAGCCGCGTTGCAAGCGTATCGGGCGGGCGATGTTGATGTGTTGACCAACTTTAGTTTTGAGCCGTTGGCTTTGAAACTTCTCAAACCATTCGAAGATTTCAAAAAAGATAAGTTTGCCGCCGTTAATCTTTACGAATTTAATAAGAATCACGAGCCTTTTGATGATGTCAGAGTTCGCGAGGCGTTTGCGATTTCGTTTGATAGAAAACGCTTGAGCGAAGATGAAATGGACGGCGTGACGCAGCCCGCGATGAGCTATTTGCCTTTCAATGATGATAAAAACTTTGCAGAAAATCTCGTTAAAGCGAAGCAATTGCTGACTGACGCAGGTTTTCCAAATGGTCAAAACTTTCCGCAATTTAGGCTTGTCATTAATAGAAATGATTTGCAAAAGAGAATTGCAAATTCAGTCGCAAAAATGTGGTTGCAAAACTTGGGCATCAAAGTTGAAGTTGTTATTAAAAGCCGCGAAGAGTTTGAAACTGCACAGAAAACAGGTGATTTTGAGCTAATTCGTCGCGGTGTTGTACTGCCAACCACAAACGAACACAATAACTTAGCAGTTATGTTCCCCCCGAAAGAAATTGTCGAAAGAAAGCCTGAAAGCGAAAAAAACGATGGAATTTTTAACAGCAATGTTGGGCATATGTCAGATTTAACAAATGCTGCGTCAAATATTTCGTCTAATTCGGCTGCAAATTCTAATACAAATACGAGTTCAAATACTCAATTAAATTCCGAATTGAGTAACGATTTTCAAGACGAAAAGAAATTTGTAAATGAACAGACTGTTGAACAAAAACTTATTCTTTCAAATGAAGAAGCGATTGCAGAAATTCCAGCAATTCCGCTCTATTTTCCGGAAACATATTCTTTAGTAAAGCCATATATTCTAGGTTTTGAAACAAATATCTTGGATGCACCGTCGCTTAAAACTGTAAAAATAAACAGCGAATGGAAACGTTAAATCCGACATTTTTTCTTGCTTAAAAACGCAAACTCGTGGTAATTTAACGTATTAAAAGTTCTCTCCAGACAATTTTTCTTTGTTCAAATTTTATTTTAGGAGCGTAGTAAATGCGATGTAGTCTCGGCAAAGTTCGTTTAGGCGTTTTTTCCCTTGTTTTATCTTTGCTTGTCTCGAGTTGCGGAACATCAGCAAAAGGCAAATATTATGGCAAAACTGTTGCTCCAACTGATGGAATTGTTCGATATGTTACTGGTTCTGAACCGCGAAGTCTCGATCCTGCAATTGGCACCGGACAGCCAGAAGCGAGAATTTATATGGCTTTATTTGACGGTTTGGTTGAATATCACCCAAAAGATATGAGTCCGATTCCTGCCCTTGCCGAAAGTTGGGAAATTAGTAGCGATGGAACTGAATATCTCTTTAATCTCCGCAAAAACGCAAAGTTTTCTGATGGAACTCCAATCACTGCCAAAGACTTTGTTTATTCATTTAGACGTGCATTATCGCCTGAATTAACGGCAGAGAATGCAGTTCTTGCCTACTTTATCAAATATTCGCAAGCCTATAATTCTGGACAAGTTTTTGTTAAAGATTCGTCTGGTAAATTCCTGCTCAAAGAAGCCGCTGAGCCAAAAAACGAAGCCGGATTGCCAGTAGTTGAATTAGCAAAAACGAGTGTCGGGACACAAACAGAGTTTGACAAATTTATAAATGAACCCGAAAGATTGACTGTTGCTGGAACTGAGAAAGAGCGGACAAAATTATATGAAAAAGATACTAAATTAAAAGATAAACTTGCAGGTATGGAATTTGTTCCTGTAACACCTGAAAACGTTGGAGTTGAAGCAGTAGATGATTTCAAGTTTCGCATTAAGTTGAATCAGCCAGCACCTTATTTTCTTGGATTACTTGCTCACCAATTTTTTAAAGTTGTTCCGCAACATACGATTGAGAAGCATGGGAAAAACTGGACTCGTCCCGAGAACATTGTGACAAGCGGAACATTTAAAGTTGCCCAATATCGACCTTACGACACATTGAATCTGACAAAAGACGAAAATAATTGGGATGCAGAAAATGTAAAGTTAAAAGGAATTGAGTTTTATCCGTTAGAAGATCAAACTACGATGATGAATCTCTACAAAGCTGGTTCGATTGATGCAATTTTCAATCACACAGTTCCGGCGGCATGGATTCGCGAAATTATGGCAGCGTATCCTGATGAATATATGAATCATCCCGAAGCGGCGACCGAATTTTATGTAATTAGTGTCAAAAAACCGCCGATGGATAATGTAAAAGTCAGACAGGCATTTGCATTGGCTGTTGATCGAAAAGCACTTGCAAAACTATTGGTTGTTAAGAAACCATTAGTTGATTTCACACCCGAAGGAATTTTTCCGCAATATGAAGAAGCGAGAAAAAAAGTTCAGGACGTGAAATTGAAAGAGTTAAACATCAGTGAAGAACAATGGAAAAATCGAATATTTGATCCTGAGCGTGCGAGAAAGTTGTTGGGCGAAGCAGGTTTTGCGGTAAGTGGTTCGGATGGAAACTTTCAATGTCAGAACTTTCCGATCGAAAATGTGAGTATTTTATACAACACTTCAGAATCAAACAAAGTAACAGCGGAATTTATGCAAGATCAATGGAAAAAGAATCTTGGAATCACAGTTCCACTAAAGAATATGGAATTTAAAACGTTTTTACCAACGCTGACAAAAGTCGAATATCAAGGTTTTGGTCGTCGCGGTTGGAATGCTGATTATATGGATCCGTTTACGTATCTTGGACTTTTTTATACTGAAGCAAATGATGGTGCGACTGGTTGGTCTGATAAAAAATACGATGAACTTTTAGCAAAAGCTAACCGCACGATTGATACTGAACAGAGATTTACTATATTAGCTGAAGCTGAGTTCTATATGATGCAGCAACAGTTGGTTGTGCCGCTCAGCACAGCAGCGACAAATTGGATGAAAAAGCCGTATCTAAAAGGGTTTTATCCTAATCCTGGAACTTTACATGCGTGGAAATTTGCCTACATCGAACCTGACTCGGCGAAATGGGACAAAGATGTTTACAATATTATGAAGGAAAAAGATTCTTTATTTGAAGAACAATTGGCAAAATTGATATCAACTCAAACTCAATTTGAAGAAAAGTCGAAAGCTGAAGCAGCAAAAACGGCGACACCGTAAAGGTCAAATTAATGTTACTTTTCATAATTAAAAGATTGTTAGTAATTGTTCCGATGGCATTGATTGTTGTTTCAATCACTTGGGGATTAGTTCGCCTTGCACCCGGAAATTTTTATTCAGGCGAGAAAAAACTACCTATTGCAATTGAAGCAAATATCCGTGAGAAATACGGACTCGACAAACCATGGTATCAGCAATACGCCATGATGATTTCGAATGTTGTGCGTGGCGATTTTGGCGATTCGTTGAAATACGAAGGTCAATCTGTCAACGAAATCATTCGCAGACATTTACCTTATTCAGCAATTCTAGGTTTTTCCGCTTATTTGCTCGCTCTGTTTATCGGATTATCTGCAGGCTTGATTGCCTCTCTAAAACAAAATTCAAAGTTCGATTATGGTGCGATGTCTATTTCGATGACAGGACAATCTGTGCCAAATTTCGTAATTGGACCTATTTTAGTCTTGATTTTTTCTTTCGGACTATATTTGTTACCACCAGCCAGATACAACGGAATTTTGAGTTTGATAATGCCTGTGATTACTCTGGCGGCGATTTATGCAGCCTACATTGCGAGACTGACGCGAGCCGGAATGCTTGAAGTTTTGCGTTCTGATTATATTCGGACAGCTCGTGCGAAAGGTTTGAGTGAATGGACTGTTTTGTTGCGGCATGCGATTAAAGGCGGTTTGATTCCGGTTGTTTCTTACACCGGTCCGGCACTTGCAGGCTTGCTTGCGGGAACTGTTGTTGTTGAAAAAGTCTTTGCATATCCCGGACTCGGTAGCGTTTTTATTCAGGCTTTACTAAATCGCGATGAACCTTTGATACTTGGTGTTGTCGCTTTTTTGTCAATTATGATTATGATTTTCAATCTTTTGGTTGATATTTCTTATGCTTTTTTAGACCCAAGAATTCGATACGAGTAGATTTATGGAAAACGAAACTGTCAAAGGAACTTCACTTTGGAAAGACGCTTGGAAGCGTCTGAAAAAGAACAAACTGTCCGTTTTTGGGCTATATTTTGTTGCATTTATAGCCTTGTTGGTGTTTCTCGGACCAATATTACTCAGTTATGGATTCGGAATAACGCCCGACCAAATGCCGAGTAATAGTGATTTATTAAGATCAATGCCGCCTTCGTTGAAGCATTGGATGGGAACGGACGATTCTGGACGCGATATTTTAGCCAGAGTTTTGCAAGGCGGAAGAATCTCTTTAATGGTTGGTTTGATTTCAACCTTTGTTTCGCTGCTTGTTGGTGTCAGTTATGGTGCGATTGCCGGTTATTTCGGCGGAAGAATCGACAGCATTATGATGCGAATTGTCGATGCGATTTATTCTATTCCGTATATTTTAA
This sequence comes from Acidobacteriota bacterium, assembly GCA_031414415.1. GTDB lineage: Bacteria > Acidobacteriota > Blastocatellia > Pyrinomonadales > Pyrinomonadaceae > JANNVK01. Next base: position 58,809 of record JANNVK010000070.1, on the reverse strand, counting down.
TTGTCATCGTTTTGCTTAAAGTTTTTGAAGGAAAAAACACGCCGGAATTCATTAAATCAATTTCAAACACATTTGGTGGCGGCGAAGCTCTCAATCAAATATTTCTTTTATTTCTCGCACTTGGGCTAGTTTCGTGGCTGACAATGGCACGAGTTGTTCGCGGTCAAATATTGTCGCTCAAAAATCAAGAATTCGTTCTCGCGGCGAAAGCGACTGGTGTTTCCACATTCGGAATCATTTTCAGGCATCTCGTTCCAAACGTTTTCGGTCCGGTTATTGTTTATGCAACTCTAACTATTCCTTCAGTTATGCTGACAGAAGCGTTTTTGTCGTATCTCGGAATAGGCGTTCAGGCACCTTATGCATCTTGGGGAAGTATGGCGGCTGATGGAATTAAAAATATTTCAATTTTCCCTTGGCAACTCATTTTTCCGAGTGTAACGATGGCATTGACGCTATTTTCACTCAATTTTTTAGGCGATGGCTTGCGTGACGCACTCGATCCGCAAACTCGCAAATTTTAGGAGAATCTTATGAAAAAAATCCTCGTTTTGTTAATTTTGATGGTCGCAAGTTCTGCGTTTGGTCAAACAAAAGATGTCAAAGAAGGTTATGGCGTTGACGGCGTTGTTGTCGGAAAATCGACGAAAAAAGATGTTGAAAACAAGCTCGGTAAAAAATTTACGTGGACAAAAAACAAAAAATATTCTTATCAAATGACATATAAAGAAAAAGGGTTAGCTTTTTATTTTTGCCAATCAGACAAAACACCAAAAGTTTTTGTGATAGAAATAAAACGTCCTTTTATGGGAAAAACCACTCGCGGAATTGTTGTCGGCACTAGCACACGCAAAGAAGTCGAGAAACTTTATGGTAGCGGAAATAGTAAATATCGCGGCAGAGAATATAAAGGTATCGAGTTTTATTACACGCCAACGAAGAAAGCGGAAATCGTTACCGGAATTGATATTTATGAAAAAACTGGAATAAAACAGTGTAAAGTTAGTAAATAGAAATATGAAACCTGTAATTAGTTCAAACATATTCGATTTAATTTCCGATGTTTTGCCAACAGAAACGCGAGTTTTTTATGGCATAACTTGGGACGATTATCTGAAACTGAGCGAAAAAACACTAGATAAAACGAATCTTCACATCAGTTACAATCGCGGAATTCTAAAAATTATGGGACAAGGTTTTAAACACGAAAATATTTCACGCTTTCTTGAAAGATTAATGGCAATTATGTCGATTGTTTTAGGGCAGGAAATAATTCCAGCTGGTTCAATGTCGCTAATTTCCAAAAAAGCACGCAAAGGCTCAGAACCAGATGAGTCTTATTATGTTCAAAACGCACATCTTGCGAGCTTTAAAAAAGAATTATTTGACGATGAAACTGACACATCGCCTGATATTGTTGTCGAAATTGACGAAAGTCATAAGTCTGAAGATAAATTTGAAATTTATGCAGCTTTTGGAATCAAGGAGTTTTGGCTTTACGACACCGAAATAATGCGAATATTTTTGCTATCAGAAACTGGAGAATATCTTTTATCGGAAAACAGCTTGGCATTGCCGATATTAACAAGCGACGGACTAACTAATTTCTTAAATCGAAGTCAGAAAGAAGAACAATTTAAAGTTTTGACTGATTTTCAGACTTGGTTATTGGAGAATAAATAGAAATGAAAAAACTTTTAGTATTATTCATTTTGCTTGCAACTGGTATTGTTTACGCTCAAACGGACGATAAAATAGTTCTCAAAGAGCTTAATCAAAATTTAATATCTTCATATAAAAACAATAAACTAGATGAGGCACTGAAGTTTGCAAATCAAGCAGTTGAATTGAGTTTAAAAATTTACGGAATTGAAAACTCTGAAACCGCAGTTAGTTATTCAAATCTTGGTATTATTCAACGTGAAAAAAAGAAGTATTCAGAATCAATTTTAAATTTTAAAAAAAGTATTGAAATATATTCAAAAATACCAAATTTGAAAGGAAATGGAATAATTGATTCATATAACAATATTGCTTTATCACAATTTTGGGATAAAAAATATGATGAGTCAATTCTTAATTATTTGAAAGTAATAGAATTGTCTGAAATAAAATTTGGTAAGGAAAGTAAGGAATTAGTATCTCCAACACTAGACATTGCAAATACTTACTCGAAAGACAAACAGACTGAGAAAGCAGATGAATATTATCTGAAAAACACTCAGTTAGCTCTGAAATATTTTGACAGAGGAAGTATTGAGGTTTTAAGAATTGAATTTCTAAGAACAAGAAATTGTAATCAAAAAAAAGAACTAAATGATCTTTATAAAAACGCAAGAAAAGAGTTATTCAGCAAACTAGGAAAACAAGATTCGCCAGAAACAATAAGTGCTGGAGTAGTAAACGGAAAAGCAATTTTGCTGGCGAGACCAATTTATCCAGCGGAAGCGAAGGAAAAAAGATTAAGTGGTAGCGTTTCTGTAAACATACTTACGGATGTAGAAGGAAATGTAGTTCTCGCTCAGGCGGAGTGCGGAAAAGGTGTTTTAGGTGATTCCGCCGAGAACGCTGCCTTACAATCTAAATTCTCTCCGACATTACTAAACGGAAAACGGGTTAGGATAAGTGGTACAGTAACATACAATTTTGTTGCAAGATAAATTATGGACAACGCTAACATACTTACAGTCAACAACTTAAAAACGTATTTCTCGACCGAGGACGGCGTTGTGAAAGCCGTGGACGGGATTTCGTTTACGCTAAAAAAGGGTGAAACTCTTGGAATTGTCGGCGAATCTGGAAGCGGAAAATCGGTGACGAATTTGTCGATTATGCGTTTGATTCAAGAACCTCCGGGAAAAATTGTCGATGGAATAATTAATTTTGACGGCATCGATGTTCGTGCGATTCCGATTGATGAAGTGAGAAAAATTCGTGGCAAACGCATCGCGATGATTTTTCAAGATCCGATGACTTCGCTCAATCCATTTTTGCGAATCTCTAAGCAATTGATGGAAGTTACACAACTCCATCTTGGTCACACCAAAAAACAGGCTTACGAACACGCAATCAAAATGCTCAATATGGTCGGAATTCCTGATGCTGAAAGCCGCGTCGATGGTTATCCGCACGAATTTTCGGGCGGAATGCGGCAACGTGTGATGATTGCGATGGCGTTAAGTTGCGAACCCGAAGTTCTGATTGCAGATGAACCAACGACCGCACTTGATGTGACAATTCAAGCTCAAATTCTTGAATTGATTAAAGATTTGCGAACTCGGCTCGGAACTTCAGTTATTTTGATTACGCACGATCTTGGAGTTGTTGCTGGAATGACCGATAAAATTATTGTTATGTATGCCGGAAAAGTTTTCGAACAGGCTCCGACACACGAACTTTTTAAAACACCTGCAAATCCATACACAAAAGGTTTGTTAAAATCTGTCCCAGATCCGGCACACGAAGACGGAACCGAGCTTTATCAAATTCCGGGTTTGCCGCCCGATGTTGCACATCTTCCGCCCGGTTGCCCGTTTGCACCGCGTTGCGAAAAAGCACAAGATATTTGCCGAAGCGATTATCCGCCGTTTGTTGAGATAAACGAAAATCACAGTTCGCTTTGTCATTTTGCTCAGGAAACCTACGAAAGTTCTTTAAAGGAAGTATTATGAATGCAGTAATTGAAACATCTGAATTGAGAATTTTGCCAAAAACTAAAGGCGAAACGGAGATTTTTTATCCTGAAACTGATGAAAATATTATGCCTGAAGGAATAATCCACTATTTGCTCGGAGTTCACCTGATGTCGAGCCTGCTTACTTTTTTTTCGAACCGTGATGAGGTAAGTCTCTTTGGTAATTTAATGTTCTATTTTGAGGAAGGCAATAACAAAAAGGTTATTTCGCCTGACTTAATGGTCTGCTTTGGTTTAAAAGAAATACCAAGACGTGTTTACAAACTTTGGGAGCAAAAAGTTGTCCCAAGCGTGGTGATAGAACTTGCTTCTGATTCGACTTGGGACAAAGATTTGACGGTAAAACTAGCTTTGTACCAGAGACTTGGTGTCAGTGAATATTATATTTTCGATGTTGAATATAAATGTTTACGAAAACCTTTGATGGCGTTTAGGTTGGTTGATTTTGTTTATGAAGAAGTTGAAACAGATAATAATCGCGTTTTTAGCCCAAGTTTAGGTTTAGAGTTGGTTGATACAGGCGAGACTTTACGTTTGTTTTGTGTTGAAACTAATGAATTTTTGTTGACCCAAGAAGAAATGAAAGTAAGACAACAAGTATTAGATTCCAGACAACTTATACTTGAAAAAGAAAATGCTGATTTAAAATCGCAATTAGACAGTTTAAAACAAAAAAAATGAGCGAAAATCTAATTTCATTGGAAAATTTTAAAGTGCATTACAAAACTGGCGGCGGTTTGTTTAAGCGTAGGAAATTTGTAAAAGCGGTCGATGGTGTTGATCTAACCATAAAAAAAGGTGAAACGCTCGGACTCGTCGGCGAAAGCGGTTGCGGGAAGTCAACGCTCGGAAAAGCGATTCTGCGGCTTACAAAAGTAACGAGCGGCAAGGCTTTTTACAATGGCAAAGATCTTGCGAATCTTTCGGAAAGCGAAATGCGGAATCAACGCAAAAATTTGCAGATGATTTTCCAAGATCCTTATGCGAGTTTGAATCCGCGAATGACAGTAGGGCAAATTATCGGCGAACCGATGCGGACTTTCGGGATTGATAAAGGGAATCTCGAAAAGAATTTGCAGGATTTGATGGAAACCGTCGGTCTTAGTCGCAGATTCATAAATCGTTATCCGCATGAATTTTCCGGTGGTCAACGCCAACGTATCGGAATCGCGAGAGCTTTGGCGGTTGATCCAGAGTTTATCGTAGCTGATGAACCAATTTCCGCGTTAGATGTTTCGATTCAAGCTCAAATTATGAACTTGATGAACAAACTTCAAGACGAACGAAAGCTAACTTATCTCTTTATTTCACATGACTTACGTGCAATTCGTCACGTTTCAGATCGAGTTGCGGTAATGTATCTCGGCAAGATTGTTGAACTTGGCGATGCAAGAGAAGTTTATAAATCACCGCTTCATCCATATTCAAAAGCCTTGATTTCAGCTGTTCCGGTTCCAGACCCCGAAATCGAAGCGAAAAGAAATCGAATTTTATTGAAAGGCGATGTTCCTTCGCCGATTAATCCACCAAAAGGTTGCCATTTTCACACACGTTGCCAATATGCAACTGCTGAATGCACTCAACAAGAGCCGCAATTAGTTGAAATTAAACCTAATCACTTTGCGTCCTGCTTGAAAATTAGTGTTGAAAAACCTGAAATAGATTCACTTTAAAATTTAGAAAAAGATGCTCAAAACAAGGCGTTGAGGTTGAAAAACTTCAACGTTTTTTTGTTTAACAAAAAGCGTTTGTTTATCATTGTAAAATAGTTTTGAAAACGATAAAATTTTAATTGAAATTAGACCTCAATTGGACGTATCTAGTTGGAGTAATTTAGTTTTTTAAACTTCAAGACGGATAAAGATGCAGACGAAACAACTCAGTAAAAATTCTTCATGGAAAGTTTTAGAAGAAACTTTGGCAAACGAAAGCGGATTAGCTATTGTGATTGTCGAAGGTGAAGAATCGACTGTTGTTTCAGAATCAAACAACAACTCGATATGTAAAAGTTTGCAAAATTCCGAACGATATTCGCCGCTTTGCCAATCGTTCTGCGGCGAGGCATTTAATCACGTAAAAAGTGCAAAAAAATCAGTCTCTTTTCAGTGCCATGCAGGTTTAAGTTACACAGCAGTTCAACTTCCAAGCGAAAATTTTGTTGCAATTATTGGCAGAACATTTCGTAAATCAGAAGATTATAAAATAGCGACAAATAGAGCAATTTCCGGCGATTGGCAACAGTTTTCATCTGAAACTCTTTTTGATAACGCTTTGCTTTCTGGTTCATTAAATGAAGAGATAAAACTTTCACAGAAACTCGAAAAGCTAGACGATGATGAGTTGCAAGAACTTCTTTGGTTGAAAGAACCGGAAACAAAAGATGAAATTGTTGTCAGCGAAAAAATTGACAAAGTTGTAAATGAAGCAAACACAGAGGATGCAGACGAATTTGCGGCATATCGTGCGTTTTTTGGCTCACTTTTGAGCAAAAACTACCGCGATGCTTGCACTTCTTCATTACAATTTTTAAGCAAGCATCATCATTTTTCTTCGTTGGCATGGCTTGAGAAAAAAACAGATAAACTAGAAATTGCAATTGCTGCCGGAAAATTTCGCGAAGATTTGTCACAAAACGAGTTTGATTTGAATATTCAAATGTTTTCTGAAGCTTCAAAACCTAAAACATCATTTGAAGTAAAATTTAAGTCCGAAAATAACTCAGAAGACAAATCCTTTCAGTTATTTCCAATTTTTATCGGCGATGAAGTGAGAGCAACAATTGCGGTTGGCGAAAAAGTTGACGAAAAACAAAAGCGTCAAATTTTACAGTTTTGCAAAAATCTGGCATCGCCACTTGAGATTTTGCGACTTCGCGAACAGGTTGAAAAACAATCGTGGTTATCAAACGCCGTCCAAAAATTCAGTCGAGGTTTGGAGAGAATAGACAGCGAAGATTTTTGGTCTTTACTTGCTCAAACTTGTGCCGAATTGCTACGTGCAGAAAGAAGTTCGCTGTTAGTTTTAGACGAATCTGGCGAGAACTTAGAAGTCAAAGTTGCGATAGGAAGCGACTCAGAATCTTGGCGTGGCAGTGTTGGTAAACGAATTGCTCATACTGTTTTGGAAAGCGGTAAACCATTGTTGGTAAAAGACATAAGAAGCATTGAAGTTGAGCCGGCACCAACTGATTGGCTTTATAAATCGAAATCATTTATCAGTTATCCGATAACAATTGGGGCAAGGAAAGTTGGAGTTTTAAATGTTACTGACAAAATTGGCGGTGGAATTTACAACGAACTTGACCTTGAATTACTTGATACAATTGTCCCGCAACTCGCTGTTGCACTTGACCGAACGGCTTTAAAAAACAAAGCTGGCGAATATCAACAACTTTCTATTACCGACGCTCTAACTGGTTTGGTTAATCGTCGTTATCTTGAAATTCGTCTCAATGAAGAAATAATTCGTTCACAAAGACACGGATTTCCGATGGCTTTTTTGATGGTTGATGTCGATAAATTTAAGTCTTATAACGATTCGTTTGGACACGCAGAAGGCGACAAAGCACTTAAATTAGTTGCTCAATGTTTGAAAGAAACGCTTCGCGGAGCGGATATTGCTGCAAGATTTGGTGGCGAAGAATTTTCTATTCTTCTTCCACAAACTACATTTATTGAGGCTCAAATTATTGCAGAAAGAATAAGATTAAGAGTCGAAAATACTACTTTTCCAAATCGGCAAGTCACTATCAGCATTGGAGTTGCGGTTTGTACGGCAACTTTGCGAACTCCGCAAGATTTGATTGTTGCGGCAGATAAAGCACTGTATCAAGCGAAAGGAAATGGACGAAATATGGTGATGATTTTCGAAGAATTTGACGAATTAGTTGTGAAATAAACTGCGAATTGGTTGTTTGTATTTAATTCAATGAATTTAGAACAAAAAAAAATATTGTCGCGAGTTTCTGCTGAACACTTTGTTGGTCGGGACATTGAACTTGAGCAAATTTTAAAACACGCTAAATTAGATAAAGAGATTCGCGGTTTACTTGTTTTATCTGCTTTAGGCGAAGGTTGTAGCGAACTTTTGCAACAGGTTTATGACAAGATATTTCAAACCCAAGGCGATGTAATCCCAATTTATTTTGCCTTTAATCCTATCCATAAAACTGCTGTTCAAGCGGCTCGAAGTTTTCTCCAAACCTATTTATTGCAAGTAGTTGCATTTAGACGTAACGATTCATCGCTCATAAGTTCTTCGCCTGAAATTTGCGAAATTGCCCAAAAAGCAATTCCAGCAGATGCTCCTTGGATTGATCGTCTGGTAGATTCTTGTGAGACTGAAAGCAAACTCGAAGACGAGCGTTCATTTGTCCGAAATTGTCTGAGTTCACCGCTTCGTGCGGCAGCTCACGGTGCAAAATCGATAGTTATTATCGACAATCTGCATCTTGCTGAAAATCTTATCGGCGAAGTTTCGCTGATTGAAGAACTGAAAGAAATTCTTTCTCGAGCTGAGATTCAATTTATTCTTTCAGGCAAAAGACGGTTTATTTTAAACGCTACGCAAAGCGGAAATACTAAACTGACAAATATTGAAGTGCTGAGATTAGAACGACTTACGGTTTCTGATTCGACATTATTGATTGAAGGTTTAGCTAAAGAATTTGATGTCAAACTTAACGACCAAACCCGTGATTTGATTGTTCATCAGTTCGCCGGAAATTCGCTTTTCATTAATTCTATTTTAAGCTCGGCGAGAGATGCGGGCGAAAATTTGGATTCATTCCAGAAACTTGAAAAAATTTACATTAATGAATTATTTGGCGGAAAACTCGGCAATATTTACGACACAATTTTTGATGAAATTTCGCCGAATCAGCAAACTCAAAGACAAATAATTTGCTTGCTCTATGATTCTTTAACTGCAACAGTTAGCAAGACTGAAATTGAAGTCTGGCGGCGGCGTTTAAATGTTTCAGATATTGAATTTTCAAGAATTATTCGAGCATTAAATACTTATGAAATTATTCTTCTAAATAAAACAATCATTGAAGTTAAAGATAATTCTGATGTTGTTGCTGATTACATAAAACTCCGTTTTCGGCTCGAAATTCTTTCAGAACCGAGAGCCTTAGTCGTTGCCGAATTTCTTTCCGAAAGTTTGAAAAAAGCACCTTTAACAATGGCAAGTTTTTATCGCAAAACTTCTGCACTTGGTTTGCGTGAGCTTTTAGCCATATTTAATTGTCAAGAATTGCCCAAAGATTTGTTCGATTATGCTAGTTTTAAAACTAATTTGAAAGGTTATGAAGACACAGAAATTGTTCAAATGCTTAAAGATAGCGACAAATTGAAATTGCCTCAGATTGTTTATACTGCAAATTGCGTGGCTTTTTATCCGCAGATTCAGCAAATCTCTGATAACGAACGTTGTTCAGTCGCACTTGGGTTTGATTACGGAACATATTTGGATGAAAACGAGGTTGTTTGGTTAGTTGCTGAAGTTGATTCGAAACTTGAAGCAACGAAAGAATTGACCGAGTTTTGGTGTGATCGCCTTGAAATTGCAGCAATAATGTGTAACTTTTCTAATTATAAAATTTGGTTAATTACGCCCGAAGGTTTTTCTGAAGATGCGAGCGATGTTCTACGCGAACGAAACGCTTACGGTTCGAGTCGCAAACAAATCGAACTTTTGGTGTCAATACTTGATGCGGAAAGCATTGTAAAACCACGACTTAAGCCGAATGAATATGAAATGATTGTGCCGATGGGCGATGATACAGAATTAATTGCCGCACACGCAATTGAAGAAATTGCCAAGCGACACAACTTTTCAACTAAGGCAATAAATCAAATAAAAACGGCGTTGGTTGAGGCTTGTATCAATGCAACCGAACATTCATTTAGTCCAGATCGTAAAATTCACCAAAAATTTACCATTGAAGACGATAAAATAATAATCAAAGTTTCTAACCGCGGCGTGAAAATGCCTAGTTCAAAAACTAAAAAAATTGAACCAAATGAAGGTCGCAGAGGTTGGGGTTTAAAACTGATGAAATCTTTAATGGATGAAGTAATCTTCGAGCAAGTTGACGATGGAACGAGCATCTCAATGATTAAATATCTGAACAAAACTGATTTAAGCGTTGTTGGCAGCTAAAAAATTGGACAATAAAAAATCGCAAAACTCACCAAATATTGGCGAATTTTGCGATTTGTTAGTTTTATTAGATGAAATTAACGAATCTGAACTTCGTAACCTGTCTTAATTCTTAATTGCTGTCCGTTTGTCAGTTTTATTTGCTTCCCGCGTTCGATAACAATTGCACCAACGCCAAAAGCTGCACCAACTCCCGCACCGACAGCTGCACCAACTGGTCCGCCAACAACTGCACCGACTAACAATCCGGCTCCGGTTGCACCGCCGACTGTAATGCCGTCTTTTTTGAGCGTTCCTTTGCCTTTGGCATTTCCTTCAACGTCAACTTCTTTGACATTGTTGTCTTTTTCAGGAATTACTTCAGTCAAAATGGCATTAAAATTACTCCAACGAGTTTCACTTAAGCGAATTTGGTCAAACGAAAATTGGATTCCGGCACGCCGTTTTAATCTTCCAGGCTGTGTTACTTTAACAATATGACCATCAATTAAAGCACCAGTAATTTCGTATGGTGAAACTATTTTTGCCGTAAATTTGTCGCCAGCTTTTGCGGTTAAAGTGTTGATTTCACTCGTTAATTCGATTATCAACTCAGTATCAGTTGGAATCAAAATAATCGGCTCGCCACTCGGTTGCGATGCGATTGGAGCGTTTGTTTTGGTTGTTAATTTTGGATTAGATGTTGTTGTCGGTTTCTTTGGCAAAGACGACGAAGCAGACGTTGAAGTGCCGATTGGCATTGACGTTGCACCACGTTTTGATAAATTTGTCGGCAACAAAGCATCGAAACTGCGTTTTTCGAAACCTGTATTGTAACCGTTTTCAAATCCTTGTTGATAACCATCGCGATAATCTTCAAGCGAACCGTAATTTGGCGTAAATGCACGGTCTGCTTTTGAATATTCGCGGTGTTTTTCGAAATTTCGAGCCGCATTTTCTGAAACATCACGATAGCCGGACATATATCCGTCAGAATATCCGGTGCGATAGCCGCGTTGTAATGCAATTTTTGAATCTGCGGTTGTTGTTTGTGCTGAAATTGTTTGGGTTATTAAGCTCAGGCAAGAAAATAATACGATCGAAACTGCCACGGCGACAGCCCTAAAATTGTGAAATAAACTCATTTCTTCTCCTTTTCAAATAACAAGAAATCTTGTCAAGACAACGTTTATACACTATTACTTAATCAAATACAAGAACTTTTAAGCATTTCCTTAAAATAAATTCGACGTGCAATAATTTTACACGCCTTTTCACCTTTTCACCTTTTCACCTTTTCACTTTTTCACTTTTTCACTTTTTCACTTTTTTCACTTTTTCACTTTTTTCACTTTTTCACTTTTTTCACTTTTTTCACTTTTCACCTTTTCAAATAGTTTTTCGAAATAGATAAGAGAACTTCATAAAAAAAGTTCTATTTAGTTGCGTTAGTTCACGTTGTCCGCCAGCTAGATAAGAAAGTTTTCGCCAATTATCGTTGTAGCCGACATAAAAAGCCTTGCCCGGACTTGGTGTCCAACCAAAAGTATATTGACCAAAAAGCCTCGAACCCAAAGTGTCGTAATCTAAACGGGCTTTGACAAATACAAATCGTGAAAATTGATAAGTCGAGCGAAATTCAAAAATATTAGCATCAAATGCAACGATGTTTGTGTCGTTTTGAGTCAGTTTAGATTTGCTGTAACCCAAATTAACATTTAATTTATCTGTTGGTTTTAAATCAGTTCCAAGATCAAAACTCCATTGAGTTCCTTTTTTCGGGTCAAGAAAACCATTTGAATCTAAATCATAATCAAAGTTATTAAAATTTAAATTTGCACTCGTATAAAACGAAAATCTTTTGTTAAATCTTTTATTAAAGTATGTAAAACCGCCACCTTGTTTTGCAGAACGTTTTGGGTCACCCAAAAACGCACCATTCGTTGCGGTCGGCGAAGTTCTGCGTCGTCCAAATTCATCTTCGTAAATAGTTTCATTTCCGACGAAACCGCCAAAACCAAATTCAGAATTTCCTTTCAAATCAGTGTTTAAATTGAACTCAAGTGCCCAACCTTGCAAGCGTCCTTTGTAGTCGTTGCGAACACCAAAGCTCGTATTTAGTGATTTATTGATGATAAAAGCCTTCGGTTTTGGATCAGAACGTAAGTTGCCATAAACAAAATTGTTCATCGAATCAGTTCGTCTGGTAAATCCTAAATTTGACCGATACTTTCCTGATGTCCCATTCCCACCAAACCCCCAACCTTTGTTTTTATCATCGTAACTATAACCAAAACTGTGACTTATGCCATTTCCCTTTTCATATTTATCATCGTCAGTATCCGGATTATAAAATCTATCGACTGCGGTTGAGCGTAAAACTTGAGCAGAAAACGACGATTGTTCATTTATTTTCCAACGTCCATCAAAACCATAAACGTTGTTCTTTTGTCGCTCTGAAAATAAATCTCCGTTTGGTATGTTTCGCTGTTCAAAATTATAAGTTGTTGCGAGAAAACCAATATTTGACTCAGCACCAACGTCTCGCTTCAAACGCATAACTCCAACATACGCCTTCTTTTTGTTCGGATTATCTGAAAGTGGCTGGTCAACAGCCCCAAAAATCCCAAACGAATTTTTACCCGTTTTGCCGGTAAGTTTTAATGCGACATCTGGATTTTGAACACGACGTGTGTAAACTGCTTGTATTCGCGTATTGAAAACATCGTAACCTTCAAGAAAAAATGGACGTTTTTCTGGAAAGAAATTCTCAAATCTTTGATTTGCCTCGACGATTGGAGCATCGGCTTCTGTATCGGCAAAATCAGGATTATAGGCAGCATCGAGCGTGACATTTGGAGAAATTTGGAGCTTTGCAGTAAACCCAAAATCAGGCTCAATCGGAGGATTTGAAAATTTTGTTCGCGAGACGCGACTGCCGGTTTCTTTAAATGTTAGCGTAGGAATTATTTCAAAAGTGCGTTCGGTTTTAATTTCGTCTAAACCAGTTAATTTGCCAAATTTGCTTATAAATCCTGGGCTGTTTCGTGGAAGTGGAACCCAAGAGTCGAGTTCGTCATTAAAACGATCAATATTTCGTGCTGCATTAAAACCCCAAAACTTTCCTTTTCCGGCAGTATATCGCAAAGATTTAAATGGAATTTTTGCCTCAACAGACCAACCCCAATCTTCAATCAAACCTTTTGATTCCATCACAATATCGAGGTTAAAATCAGTTCCTTGATTTTCAGTCACAATTCCATCTTGTTGAATGCCAAGTGGATTAAAACCAATAATATACGCACGCCGCTGGTCGTCATAAGTATCAAACCAAACTCTCACATTATCTTCTCCAAACGCTTCATCTCGACCAATTAAACTTCCGCGAATCTTGTCTTTTTCATCCCAACATTTGAACGCAATATAAAGACTCGTTTCATCATATCCGATCATCATTTCGGTCGGTTTTGAAGCTGCAACATTATCGCCCGGGCTTGTCTGAATAAAATCTCGCAAAACTTTTGCATTTTTCCAGATTTCATCATCAAGTTTGCCGTCAATTACCGGCGAAACGTCAAGTTTTGGGACAACAAACGGCTCTCTTTTAACTTTTGATAAATCTACAGTTGAAGTATCAGAATTTAATGAAGCTGTTGGGATAAGTGTTTGTGAATAAACATTTAAAGTTAATAATAGCGAACAAAATAGAGCAGAGAAATACCGCATAAAACACCTCTTAGATTTAGTGAAAAAAAATTGTATAAATTGAAAAAATTGAGATTTTCAGTTGTATTTAGAAACGTATAAAAATTAATATAGTTGCAAAACTTAATTAGATTTTAGCTGTGAGTTATTGCGAATGATGACTTTGCCGTCATTAACTTCAAAAATGAATTTTGCTCCGCCTTGACCAATTTGCACTCTACCAGATTTTTGATTTGAAACCGGCAGATTCTCGACCAAAATATCTGTGTTAGCTGCTGCTTCAACACCAGCTGTTTCCGGTATCGAAATAACAAAATTTCCATCAATTGATTTGCCGGAAATCTTTGCAAATGCTCCTTCAAGGTTGACGTTTCCATCAATTGTTTTCGCATCAACTTCTCCCTTGAATCCAATTACGCGAATATTTCCATCCACATTTGAAACACGAAGAATACCGTCTGAATCAGCCACATTTATTTGCTCATCAATGCCTTCAATCTCAAATTCTCCAGATACTCCAATGAGTCTGATTTCTTCTCGAGCAGAAATTTTTATATTTGTTTTGCGAGGAACGAATATCTCTATTCTAGTTGAATTGTTGTTTTGATATGAGTCATTTCGTTTACCGGTTGCAATGATGGAAAGCCCTGATTCTTGATGATTTACGTTAAAACTATCTTCGATTTTTGAAGACGAACTTCCTCTTTGAGTAATCGAATAACTAATTTCTTGCTTGTCCCAACTGCGGACTTGAACTGAAGAATTTTTAGCTATAATTGTAATTTTTGGTATTCCTTTGACGTTAAAAACATCGGCTGTTTTAGTAATAAAACTCAATTCCTCAGCTGTCTCATAGCGAGTTTTATCTTTCTGCATTTCACGCTCTGCTTGTTGCATTTCAATTTCAGCCTGTTTCATCTCAATTGCCGCTTGCTTCATTGCACCAGCAGAAATGGCAACTGATTCTTTTGCAATTTTTTGTGCGTCAATTGTCATTGTTCTGATTGCTCTGTTGTTTGTAGCGTTTGAAACCGAGTTCGAAACATTGTTTTCTTCATCCCATTCATCATCGCCATCTTTCGATTTTGCTGGCAAAAGGTTAGTCGCCGGACTTTGTGTTTTGCCATCATTTCTATGCTTGATTGAAAGTCCGCCATTGACGCTGTCGAGTTTTATTTGAACATCGCCGTTTCCAAGTTTTCCATACAAATCACGCCCAACATATTTACCTTTATGAACAGGCAAACCAAAATCATTTTCAATTCTGCCGTTTACTGTATCTGCTTTGATTGTCGCGTTTGCGTCTGACGGAAGAACAAGTTTAACTGTTCCATTAACAGTCGAAAGTGAAATTTTGCTGCCAGATTGTAAACTTTCGAAATCGGCTTCGGTTGTTCCATTAACAGTCGAAAGATCAGCCGTTCCGCGTAAATTTATCGCTTTTACTTGACCATTAACCGCCGAAACTTTTGTCACATTTGTCATATTTGAAACATTCACCGAACCATTTACGGTTTCAATTTCGTCCAAATATGCACCTTTCGGAACCAACAAACGATATGTTACGCTGAGATTATTTCCATTTCTATTCCAATTTTTGTTGCTTCTGTTTTTCCACGAACCATAATCAGTTTCAATACTAAACGAATCTTGTCGGGCATCAATTTTTATTTGAACTTCATCGAGTCGCTCTTTATCATCAGCGGTTTTTACCCATTCGAGTTTGATTTCGTTTTTGTCCCAAGCCTCGATGTTAATTGAGCCATTCACATTCGAAACGCTAATTTTGCCATTTGCATTAAATGGATAAGTTTGCTCAAATTTTTCCGTTTCCACGAACGCAACTGTTGCGATATTTTTTTCAGATACTTGATAATTTGCCACCACCAAATCCGCGTTATTTCCGCCACCAATTGCCAAAACTCCCGCAAATACTAAAGAAATTAAATATGTCATAAATGCTGTCTCCTTGTCGTTTTTATAAATTGTTGAATTATTTTCGACTTACATAAGAGAAACACCACAACATTTTATTTTGTGACAATTTATTCAAAATATAAAATTTTTATTTCTGAGGCAAGGTTTCTAAATACGCAAAGTTAAAAGTGTTAAATCAAAATAGGATAGAAATTTGCTGTAATTCATATTTTTGATGCTTAAAGCAAAATAATACATTCTAATAATCACTTCAATACTATTATTTGAGAAATATATTGTATTTGGGATTATCAATCTAATAATGAATGTTTTTATTTTGCTCAAAAAAAAAAATCCGGCTAAATACTTGAATAAGTTAGTTTTTCGAATTATATCTAATTACTAAGAAACACAATTTTGTTGATTGGTTAAGTTTTATTCGATCAGCGATAAGAACTTTGGCTCTGATTTTTTCAACGAATATAAATGCTCGACAATTAAATTTGTTAAAGTTAAGGAGAAAAAAATGAACGCTAATTTCAAAAAATTAAACCGCTTCTTGCTCTCAAAAAGTTTACTGGCTTGTTTCTTAATTGTTATCAGTTTCGGTAATGCTTCGATTGCTTATTCAGAAAATTTGAACCAAAACATAAATGCAAATAAGCATATTATAAACTTATCGCAGAATTCTTTTAGTCTTTTTACAGGCTGCAACACTGCATTAAATCTTCTCGGCGGAACGCCATATTACGACAACGACTGCAAAACGGATATTTCTATTTGGCGACCCGGAGCAACTGGTCAATTTTGGATTAATAAAAGTAGCCAAAATAATACAATAGTCCATAGTTTTGGAACCACAGGCGATATGCCTCTCGGTGGAGATTACGACGGTGATGGAATAACCGATTTAGTTGTTTACAGAACGTCAAACAACGAAGGTCGTTGGCATATATTAAATTCTTCAAATTCTGTTATCTCTGGCATTCATTTTGGAACACCAAATGTAGATTTGCCAATTCCAGCTGACTATAATAATGATAATAAAACTGACATTGCTATTTTTCGGATCGAAACTGAAGGAAACGTTACCATTCCAAGATTTTTTTATAGAACACAGAGTGCACCAGGTTATTTGATTAATTCACTCGCTCCGAGAACTGGACCTGATGTAGTCTATTTTCCAGTCGTCAAGGATTACGACAATGATGGGAATGCTGACATTGCAGTTTGGAGACAAAATGATGGTTTGTGGGAAATAAAAAATAGCAGCACCAACACCTTTAGATATGAATACTGGGGAAGCAATGGCGACATTCCTGTATCGGGAAATTATGCTAAAAACGGTGTGGCTGATGGAGTAGTTGACCTTGCATATTACCGCCCATCTACTGGCGATTGGCATATTATTAACAGCAATGGAGGAAGTCAGGCGGTTCATTTTGGGACAATAGGAGATAAGCCCGTTCCTGGCGACTACGATGGAGACGGAATATGGGATTTTGCAATTCAAAGAGATGTTGCAGGTCATTATGAATTCCATATTCTTGGAAGCACAGATGGTTATTATGTAACTCAATATGGATTAACCGGAGATATTCCGATAGCACTTGTTGTAAAAGATTTACCAACCGGACCAGTTTTGAAGTGTCCCGTTCCAATTTGTTCTGACCAATGCCCAAGAGGTTGTAGGTAGTTCGTTTAATCAGTATGTTTGCTTCTCGAATGCTTACGCATACACTTTTAATATTCATTCAATTTATTTTCGCCGGAAATCTTGTTGTTTTTTCACAACCAACTCCGGCGGATTTTTCATTTTTGCAGAAACTAAACAATGACGAGTTAGAAAACTGGATTAAGTCTAAGAAAAGAAGTGAGCTCGTAATTGTTCTAAATCAATTTATAAAACAAGCTGAAAATTTAACTAATCAATATGATGCGGATAGTAATAAAAAAATTTCTGTCGCTTTAAAAATTGCGGAAAAATTGGAAGATTTTTTTGTGTTTGGAAAACTCAATTATCTTCGTGGTTTATTGATAATTGAAAAAGACAGTAAAAAAACGTCTGAAGCAATTGAGGTTTTCACGAAAGCTATTGAATATTTCAAGAAGACAAACGCTGAAAGTGCAAAGATTTTGGCTGCTGAAGCCTTGTTAGAAATAGCCAGCCTTCAGATTAAGACTGATACAGGCGAATTCGATGCTGAGGCGTTTTCAAATATTGTAATCGCTCATACTTTATCAAAAGAAACAAATTCTGAACATTTAAGAGGTTTAACATACAAAACTTTAGGTTTATATTTTTTCTATCAAGGACAATATTCCAAGGCTTTGGCATTTTTTGAAAGATCCGAAAGTATTTTGAATGCATTTAAAGACTACGATTCTTTGTTGGAGGTCAATACATTTTCAATGCATTTGTATCGCAACCTTTTAGTTCGCCACGCAGCCATTGAAATTAGCCAAAAAATTGATAACTCATTGAAATATTCTTCCAGCAAACGAAAAAAAATGATGGCTTTATCAACGAAAGGAGAAATTTTAAATTCAAACGGTGACTCTAACGAAGCAATAAAGTTTTATAGAAAAGCTCATAAAATTGCGTTAGAACTAGAAGATGTAAATCGAGCAATTACTTATAAATACACGATTGGAAAAACTCTTCAGTGGAAAGGTGATATTAAAAATGCCGAAAAAGAATTAACGCAATTGATAGAAATCGCTGAACGTTTGTCACCAAAAAACGAAGAGATAATTAGGCTAAGCAAAATCGCTTTAGCATCGGCACTCGAAAGCCAAGGTAAAATCAAAGAAGCTGAGACACTTTTTAATGAAGTCAAAGCAAATCTTGGTGATAATTCACGGACAAAACTAAATTATTATTGGCATTATACAGCCTTTCTTATCTCGAATAACGAATTAAGCCTCGCAAGAGTATCGCTTGAGCAGGCTAAAAAAGAAATTGTGAAATCGAATTTTATAAATATAGTCAGTTATTTAAACTCTCTAGAACTATGGCTTGATTACAAAACCAAAGCGGTTTCACCTGAAAAAACGATAGAAATTCTTAACCAATCAATTTCTCAAATCAAAGATGAGCAGTTAAATTCTCGCAGCATTGGGCTTAACCTTAATTATCTCGACGAATTCATTTTTCCTTTTCATTTTAAAACGCTTGTCCAAGTCGAAAAAGGAGATTTCGAGTCGGCTTTGTTAGATTCTGATAGCTATAAATCTCGCTGGTTAATTAGCAAAATGGTTTCAGATAAAAGTTTTGGAATAATTGATAAAAGTTGGATTATGTCTGATGAAGCACTTGAATTAAGAAACAAAATTTTCCAAAGATTGCTTATTTCAGGACTAAAAGGCGAAGACAAATCAGATGTTGAGCTCCAAAATCTGCTCAAAATTCATGAAGAGAAATTAAATCAGCGACAAGATGTTTCTTTTTTAACAGACAAGTTTAAAAAAACTGAGATTTCAAATATCGAGTTTAAAGAATTGACCGCAAACCTGTCGGATAAAGTAATTTTAGAATATTCATTTACAAATGAATTTCTGACAGTTTTCGTTATCAAACAAAATCAACCTGTTAAAGCCTTTAAAATCAACGTAACTGAAAGATTATTGAAAGAAAGAATTGAAAAATGGCGAGGTGAAATTGTTGGGCAAGACTTAGGATTCAAAAAAGAATCGCACGAATTGTATGACCTCTTGATAAAACCGATAGAAGCCGAAATCAAAAGTTCTTCCAGTTTGATAATTATTCCCGAAGGAATTCTCTGGAAACTTCCCTTTCAAGCACTTTTAAATTCGCAGCAGGAATATTTGATCCAAAAATCAGCTCTCAGTTATGTTCCATCGTTAAAGATTTTACAAACTATTCAAAAAAGTAAAACTACAAATTTGGATGGCAAAAACAACGTTGTCGGGTTTGGAAATCCGATTAATGAATCTATAAAATCTTTGCCCAAGTCTGAAATCGAGGTGAAAAATCTCTCGCTTATTTATCCTTCAAGCACTTTTTTTATCAAGGAATTTGCGACCGAAACTGCCCTCAAAGAAGCATTGCAAACCGCAAATACAGTGCACTTAGCCGTCCACGGAAAATTAGATGAAGTGCAGCCAATGAAATCATCACTGATCTTAACGAAAGACGCAAACAATGACGGAAATCTTGAAATTGAAGAGATAATTGGGCTAAAAACATCGCCGCAATTAGTAATTTTATCAGCTTGTAGCACGAATGACGGACAAGTTTTTAACGGCGAAGGTTTATTGAGTTTAACGTGGGCTTTTTTAGTTGCGGGAAGCAAAAATGTTGTCGCTACGCAATGGGAGATTGACGACACTACAACAGTCGATGAAATGCAAACATTTCATCAGCAACTATCTCAAAACAAAGGAATTGCCGAATCTTTACAATCTGCCGCTTTGAAACAAATCGGTAAAAAAGGAATCCAAAATCATCCGTTTTATTGGGCAGGTTTTGTTTCAGTTGGAGGTTTCTGAGTCTTTTCACGCAACGAATTTATTCGTCTTAAAAACTTGATTGCGAGCTTATCTTTCGGATTCTTACTTAAGATAATCGCCAACGTTTTTTCAGCTTCGCTTATCATTCCTTCTTTAAATTGAAGATTCAATTTCTTCCAAAGCATTCCGTTGCTCGTCGCAATTTTATCAATTTTTTTGATTGTTTCATCATTCGCGACTCTAAACATTGTCGGTTTCAAAGTTATGGCAGATTTATCAACGCCAAAGGTAATCGCTTTTACTTGCCACTGATATTTCTCGCCTCGCTTGAGCGGATTTTCAACCTTAAATGAGGTTTCGGTTACTACTTTTGAATAAAGTTCATTATAATTTTCGTCATAAACACTAACCAAATATGAAGTCGCATTTTTAACCGAATTCCAACGCAATACCGGCTGATTTTCGCGTATAACTTCTCCTTTTGGATACTTCGCAAAAAGTTGATTTTTTAACGTTTGATCCCCACGAACATTAACATTCGGCGATTCTAAATCAGCTAAACTTTCCGGAATTTTACTCAAATTAAGTGCCAATTCTTTTTGATCAAGCCAACTAATATCTGTTTGGGGTTTTATGTTTAAAATAGAATCCGTTTTCTTTTGTTTCTGTGGTAACACTTCGTTATTATTTGTTGAGGTTTTAGTATTTTCAGGCGAATTAGTTGTTGAAATATTTTCAATTTCAGAAATTATGTTCGTATTTGTAATTTTTGTTGGTGAAATTGTGTTGATATTTGTCGGACTTTGAACGTTCAGAAGTTCTTTTTTATCGTTAAAACTCAAATAGAAAAGTCCACTAAAAATCAACACCAAAGCACTCGCAAATCCTAATTTTAAAATTCCTGACTGCCAATTCCAATTCCACAAAGAGGCTTTATTTTCTCGAACTATGTCTTGCTGAAAAACAGGCTCACGCGAAATTAAATTGAATAATTCGCGTTTCTCCAAAACAGGTATTTTCGATTGGCAGACAGTGCAACTCTCAACGTGCAGCAAAATATTTTTAAGATCAATATCTTGCGTTGCCCCATTTAAAATTTCTGTGATTTGTTTTTGTGACAAATGTTGCATGTTTAAATTATTCCAACACATTATGTAACTTCGTTCGGGCTTTACTCCTTGCTTCCCAAATTTGTTTTGTTGTTAATTTTTCTTTCGCTGCTTCAAAATAAATCTCACTAATTTTTTCATCAGGCAGCGGTAAAAGTTGGTAAACTTCTAAAAATCTCTCTTTCGATAGTTGTAAATGCTCAGCAATTTCTTGTATTTGGCAACATTTACTCGCTACTAAATATAAAATAAGTTCTTGCTTTTGCAAAAGCAAAGCATATTTTTGACGCAACGAAAGTTTTTTAATTTCTTCCCAAGCTCTCATCGCCAAAGAATTAACTTCTTTCTCCGTGTCTCCTTCAATTAATCCAAACGAATTTTTTGAAATCACTTCTTGGTCATCAATACAAGCGATTTCTTTATTTGATTTATGAGAATAAAAGGTCTTTATTTCGTTTTGCGTCGCTGTGTTCGCAAGTTTTTGCCATTCCTCGCCAGTGAGTTCTTTTTTGCTTTTCGAAATCCACTTCCAAAGTTTCAAAAAAACTTTTTGGCTAATATCATCTGATGCAGAAATAAACGAACGGTGAAGTTTCCTGCCCACAATTCGCTTGATTAGTGGCACGGTTTCCAACAAATATTGCTCTTGCTCGGCAGGAATCTCCGGGCTATTTAATTCTTGTTGGTTTTTTTCCAAAGTTTGTGTCGTGTTCTCCGAAACTCGTCAATATGTAAATGACAACTTACGAAAATTTGTATAAAAATTGTTTCCAAATTTTGATGATTGCTAAAACTAATTCGATGCTTTGCTCATACACTAATTCAAAAAACATCTCCAATCAAGAGAGAAAGTCAAAAAATAAACACGAGAAGCAAGGTTCGTTATCACGTTTGGTTATTGATTATGTAACACAAAACGATTCGGAATTTAATAAGAGATTTAAGAGACTTAACAATTGACATTAGTAATTCCGTAAAGACGTTTTTGGTTCGACCGAGAGAAATTCTAAAAAAGTTAAATGGTTAAATGGAGGGTAATTATGAGAGTTTGTCGAAATGTTTTTTTACATAGTTTGATGGCGATATTTTTCGCTCTTTTTGTTTTTAATGTTGCTTCTTATGCACAGTTTAACGTCAACATCAGCGGACCAAACGGTGCAACGATGCAGGCACCGACCGCCGCTTTTTCGGTTACCGCGACGGTTTCATCGAATGCCAACAGTCTCACAAAAATTGTTTTCTATCGAAATGATGTGGCATATAAAACCTTTATTGGTTCGAATACAACACGAACGATTACAGAAAACCTGTTAGGGCAAGATTCCTACACTTATCGGGCACGTGCTTTTGATTCTCAAGGTGCTTGGGTTGACTCAAGCGACATCAAAATGTCTGTTGAAACTCCTCGAGTAGTCAAGATGGGAGGGATAATTAATGGAGTTCAAACACACGGTCCTGACCGTAACTTTAATCATCGAAATGAGATTCAAGCTGCGGTTACTTACCTTGGAGGGTTGGGTGGTGGAACGCTCTATTTCCCATGCACGGGAGGTCCCAACGACCAGCAGAGTATTTACAACATCGGGGATACGGTAAACATTCCCTCAAATGTTTCGCTTCAGGGTGAAAGTGCTGAGGAAAGCGTTAATCATGGGCGATGCCGAATGTATTTGAACAACATTGTAACTGTGGGAGACACTGGATGTGTTTCACCAAACGGATCGCTAACTGGTAAAGCGATGTTCGAAGTGATAGGAACTAAAAAACGAGTGCGTTTCAGAGACTTGTGGCTAGTTTCACGAACTATCGGTCGTGACTGTGCTAGTCAAGCAGGTACTTTTGATCAAATTGCGGCTGATATTACAACCGGAGTGAGGATGAACGCTAGTTCTGGAGGCAATATTTCGGATGTTATTTTCGAAAATGTTTCAATCACTGGCTTTACGAATGGTATCAACGCCATCGGTAACTCAATATCGGACATCAAAATGAGAGGAGTTAGAACCGCAGGAAACAACAGACAACTTAAAATTGATGCGATGTATGCTTACGATTGGGACGTTCAGAATTTCAACGTTACCTACATGATTAAAAATCAAGGAGCAATTGAAATTATAAGTGCGGGTGCACCTGTGTCATATACCGGCGAAAATCCAAAACTTAAATTTTTACAACTCAACTGCAACGGCGATGGTGCTGCTGCGTTTGTTGATAAACCTGAATTCTGCGTAAAGATCGAGAAACACGGCGGACTTTATTTCAAACAACTTCATTACGAAGGAACAAAAACAGGGTTGATTGTAGAAAACATTGGTGCAGCAACTCCACCGAAAACAAACTTCGATCCAATTGTTTTAGAGAATAGTGTGGCAACTGGCGAATTTCGGGACGCAAGCATGAAACTTTATCTAATCGGAAATGGCATAATTGCGGCACCGAATCCGCAGACTTCACTTTCGCAAAACCATCCTGATAAGCGACGTATGGAGTTTGTTGGAGCAGGTTTGCAATCTACTGTTGTTGATTGCGGCGATGTGCATTGGGATCGGACAGATACAGTAGCTCGCATGAATCCTAATGATCCAATTGGATATGGAGATTGGCGAATGGCTTTCACACATACAGAAAGAAACCGCGGAAGCTTTTTCCTCGCAGGTGGCGATTACTCTTTCGTCAAAGCTCACACAGTTTGCCCATCAGGTGTTCCAGGTTTACCAAATATTAATGAGGTCGGCGGTGAGCATTTCAATACTGGTGTTATGCCGATGGAAGCATTTCTACCTTACTCAAATTCGATTGAGTTTAGTGAGGTTGGTAGTGACTGCAACAATGCCTCAAAATGCTCGGAGATATTACAACTTCTTCTTGACTCACAAACTAATCGCGGAACTGTGTTAATTAAAAACTCCGTTCCAATTGATCGGACAATCTTTATCCCAAGTGGCAGACAGCTTGTTGGTGTCAATAAAGGAGAGCTTGTCTTAAACGAAGACGGACGAGGTTCACCACTCCTTCAAATCGATGTTCCACCACCAAATCGAACATCTGGAATCGTAATTCGCAACCTCAGGTTAAGAACAACAACTATTGGTGAGAATACAAATGGACTTGCAATCATCGGTGGAAGTGCTGGGATTGGAGCATCATCAGATATGCATTTTAGCGGTCTGACTTTTGAAGGTTTCGACAAAGGTTTAGTTGTCGCTCCGGAATCTGTTGACGATCCAATGTCTGATGGACTTAGTTGGAAAAACCTCAAGTTCGTCAATAATATGACAGCCGCTAGCTTAGATTCTTCGAATCTTTCAAACTGGAATGTGATGAATCTTTCGATTGACTCCAATTCTGCATACGCTACTGGCTGGTATCAAAAGGAAGGCGGCAGTTCACTTCAAAATGTTACGTGCCGGGCGACATCAAATACAATGAAAGATTGTCTTGAGTTGCAAATGGCTGGAGTTTATTTGACTGGACTAAAAAACACGCAAAACGTGACAAATGCGTTGACCATAGGAGTAAACGGTATTCCCGGATATTCCATTCCTTACAATTCCCTTCAGTTTTCTAACCTAGTGCTTCGAAATAACAACTTCAGTTCATCAAACATCAATATCAACGGTAAAACGTTTCTTGTCAGCATGAACAATAAGTATGGCACCTTCAACGTGAGCACAGCGTCTGAAGCAAATCTTAGTCGAGTGACATATTGCGGTGACACTTTTAATGTAGGTTCAAATTCGTTTAACGGACTCTTGGATACACATCCGAACCTTTATGTTGGAGTTCCAACTCCGACCAGAGTAACTTGCGGCAGCCGCCCAGTTCCTTGGAATGATGCAATTAACTTTGGTGGAGAAGAAACCGGAGCGGAATATCAGCCACTCGTAGGAAGTTTCTTTAATGCCGCTCGTGAAGACTTCGTGATTTACCGTAAAGGCTCTGCTAGCAATCCGCAGGCTCAGTTTCGTATTCGGGAAGCGAATCCAAGTGCTACCAGCATTACTAAAGATGTAAATTGGGGCACAACTGACGATGTTCCTCTGATTGGCAACTTCTTCCCGGGCACGCTCGCTCAAATTGTCACCTGGCGTCCATCAACTGGACAATGGTGGGTTTACGATCCAAATACAACCACATCCTACGTTTGGGGTTGGGGTATTCCGGGTGATATTCCGTTCGTCGGTAATTTCATCGATGAATCTGGCTCAGTTTCGGGCAACAAAGATGAGATTGCAGTTTATCGCCCGAGTAATCAAACAATTTGGATATTGAACCCACGCTCCGGACAACCACATATTTATATTCAGAGAGGTCCGAATCTGGGAGACAAAATTCAGGTAGGTGACTTTTTAGGTTTTGGATACGATCAAATTGCACAGTATAACTCTGGAATTTGGAGCATCGTTGATCCTCGCAACCCAACGACAGCTTACTCTTCGTCTCTCGGGCAGGCAGATGATGTGCCAGTTGCTGGTAAATATCTGAGTGGCAATTGCACTCAACTAGGCATTTGGCGTCCAAGCACACAGGAGTTTCATGTTAAAGATCCGTTTGCTAGTTGTGGAACACGAAGTTTAAGTATGACTTGGGGATCGAACAATCGAACTCCAACCGTAACTGATGATGATATTCCGCTAAAAATCAAAACCGCGAGCAGCTCGTTTGATCGACCAACTGCTTATCGGAGAACGAAAGCCGAATTTCCATATAGCATATCCGACGGTCAATGGTGGGTTCACGACCAATTTTGAAACTTTTATGCAAGGTAAACAGTTTCATTTTTAGCTGATTTTGAGGTTGACAAAACTCGAAATCTTGACAAAAAAGACCACTCTGAAAAAAGTGGTCTTTTTTTGGATATTTTATTTATGAGTTCACTCCAAAAACCCATATTTAACGGATTTGTCCGGTATCGCGTTGCGATACAATGAATTTAGCCGTGGGTTTTAACCCACGGAAATTTTAAAAAAGTCGTTGTCGCGTCTGCGACAATTGAAAAATTGTCAATGATTCAGTTGTCACTGACGCGACAAAAATACAACTTATGCCATCTAAATCTATATTCTTTGGAACACATTGTATTATCAGATTTATTCCACAAAATTATTTAAATCGACTTTTCGGAGTGGACTCATTTATTAAGTTTAAGAGGTGATTTTGTGCCAACTGTCGCAGCCACCGACTCATTTTCGTAATGCGTTTAACTCTTCTTCATAAATCTCATTGCATCTTCTAATTCATCCGCATCGCCCGTTATTAATCTTGCACTTCGTTCGCGAGAAATGTATGCCCAGAACCATTCGCTCATCACATAAAGTCTGTTTCTAAATCCGATAAGTGCAATAACGTGAACAAATAGCCAAGCAAGCCAGGCGATAAATCCTGATATTTTAAAACTTCCCGCTTCGACAATTGCTTTGTTTCGACCGATTGTCGCCATTGAACCTTTGTCCCAATATTGGAATCTTTTGCGTGGTTCGCCGCGAATGTCACGCATGATGTTTTTCGCCGCAGAGTCAGCCATTTGAGTTGCCGCTGGAGCAACGCCGGGAACTTGCACGCCATTTTCTTGCAACAAATTAGCCATATCGCCGATGACAAAAACATTCGGTCGATTTGGTATCGATAAGTCTTTTTCAACAAAAACACGTCCATTGCTGTCAGTCTCGACATTCAAATCTTTGCCCAAATGTGATGCCGCCACGCCGGTCGCCCAAACGACAACATCGCAATCAAACCATTTGTCGTCAACTTTCACTTTTCCGCTCTGTAAATCGGTCACAAAGCTATTGAGATATACTTCAACGCCTAAATCTTCGAGGTCTCGTCTGGCAATTTCTGAAAGATCTGGCGAAAAACTATTGAGAATTCGTTCGCCGCCTTCGTAGAGACAAACGCGAGCTTTGGTCGTGTCAATATTGCGAAAATCATTCGCCAATGCTTGCCGTGCAATACCTGCAATTGCACCCGCGAGTTCAACGCCTGTCGCACCGCCGCCAACTACAACAAAATTGATCGGAGAATGTTCGCCAGTTAAAATCGCTTCCCTTTCGGCGAGTTCAAATGCCAACAAAACTCGGCGGCGAATCTCCAAAGCGTCTTCGATTGTCTTCAAACCAGGAGCTGAATTTTCCCACGAATCGTGACCAAAATATGAATGTCTCGCTCCGGCTGAAACTATCAAATAATCAAAAGGAACGCTCGAATTGTCGTTGAGCAAAACGTTTTGCTTCTCTAAATCAAACCCAATTACTTCGCCCAAAACGACTTCGATATTACGAAATTTGTTCAAAATCCGACGAATCGGCGAGGCAATTTCGCCTGGCGACAAAACCGCCGTCGCAACTTGATATAGCAACGGCTGAAATGTGTGATGATTTTTTCGGTCAATCAGGGTTACGTCAACACGTCGATTCCCAAGCTGTTTTGCGGCTTGCAATCCGCCAAATCCGCCACCGATAATGACAATTCGCGGATGACTTTTTAGATGATTCATATTATTTCCTCTATGTTTTAACGAAAAATTGCGTGAATTGTTTCACAAACTTCGGAATTCAATTCAAAGTTTTATGAAAATTTACTTTGCGTCTTTGCATCTCTGCGGCTTTGCGTAAAAAAACTACGCACCAATGAACTTTGCATAAACCGATCTCGCGACTGTAAAATCATCAGTTCCTTTGATAATTGCTCTCGCATCGCGAAAAACAGTCACTTCAAAATTATCTGCAATAAACCTCACAAGATATTCATTTTGTTTAACTTCGTCGAGATTTTTTAATTTAACGGCAAACGATTTAAGATCAATCTCGGTTGGAATCGGCGAAGAAATCTGAACCGAATCACGTCCGCAAAGTGCCGTGAAAAACTCAGTATTTTCGGCATCGAGAAACTCAAATTTTCGCTGTTGACAACAAATGCAATCATCATTTGGCTTGCCAAGTTTGATTTTTCGCCAATCATTTTCCCAAATATCAATCTGAACCAGCGAATGATGAAGTTTGTCAAAATTACCTGTCAGAATTTTCAAAGCTTCGGAAATTTGGACGGAAGAAATGCTCGAAATAATCGGTTGAATTACGCCGGAAGTATCGCACGTCGGCGAACTTGCGGCGTTTGGCATTTCTTCAAATATGCAACGCAAACAAGGCGTTTCATTCGGAATAATCGTCATAGAAGTTCCATAACTCGAAACCGCAGCTCCGTAAATCCAATTTATTGAATGCTTTACGCAAGCATCATTGACCAAATAACGAACCTGAAAATTATCGCTGCCATCAATCACCAAATCACAATCGGCAATTAAATCTTCGATATTTCGCTGATTTATATCCGCAACAATCGCTTCTATTTCAATCTCCGAATTGATAGCCGAAAGTCGATTTTTTGCCGCAATCGCTTTTGGCAAACGCTCAATTGCATCGCTCTCTGAATACAAAGTCTGTCGCTGAAGATTCGAAAATTCGACAAAATCACGATCAACAATTCTAATTTTCCCAACGCCTGCACGAGCCAACATTTCCGCATGCGAGGCTCCTAACGCACCACAACCGACAAGCAAAACTCGCGAATTTAAGAGTTTTTCTTGCCCTGTTTTTCCAATGTTTTGGAAAAGGATTTGTCGGCTGTAGCGGTCAGTCATAATTGCAAAATTGATGTGAAACCTACCTAGTTTAAGATTTTATTATAGCAATGAAGTGTTGAAACTACCTGAATACAATGATTTTTTTTAATTTATCTTTATCAAAAATGGATTCAATGATAGAGTTTTGTCGTTAACCAATTTCACGCCCTTTGGAGTTATAAAATGAAAGTTTCACGCGTTTTGTTCTTTTTGATACTCGTTTCATTTAGTTGTGCTGTTTTCGCTCAAACTTCCGCGACCGAATCTCAATCTGAGAATGAAAAAAAACAGAAAGAACTTGAAAAACTCGTTTTCGATTTACTCGATCAATCAGTAAGCGATGCTTCAAATTTAAAATTACCGCAAAACCGAGCGTTGGTTTACGGCATTGCTGGCGATCTTTTTTGGAAGACAGATGAAAAGAGAGCTCGAAAACTTTTCCAAGACGCTGCAAATGATCTGATTGTTTCAAACCAGCTCGCCGAAAAAGAAAAAAAAGATAGCGATAATCCGTATTTCGGACTTTATGAATGGGGCAGCATTCGCGATGAGATATTGCCGTTAATTGCCAAACACGATGCAGATTTGGCGATTGAGTTACTCGTGCAAACTCGCACAGCAACACTCGCGGCAAGCATGGCAAAAGCCTCGCTACCGGCATCGAAACAAGGCGGCGGAATGTTTAGTTTCGATTCACAACAATATAAAGTTAGAAATGAAATTGCCCTCGAACAGCAATTTGCGGTTCTTGCGGCTGAACAAAATCCGGATAAAGCAATTAAATTGATAAAAGACAGCCTCTCAAAAGGTATTTCTTGGAATGTTCTTCCACTTCTGCAAAAACTGAATAGAAAGAATGAAAAGAAAGCGACGGAACTAGCGTCAGACATCGCAAAACAAATTAGTGATACAGATTTGACGAAAAAAAGTGATGATTTAGCTGCGGCGGTTCGTTTTCTTAATTTTGCTACAAACTCAAAGGTAAAAAAAGACGGTAAAGAAAAACGGTTTAAATTTACCGATTCCCAAATCAACCAAATTGCAAACAAAGTTGTAGATACATATCTCAAGCCGAACAATTCGATTGACAATTCGATTGGACTTATCCAAGCATTGCCGATGCTCGAGAAGTTAGTGCCGGAAAAATCTGCATTACTCAAGCAAAGACAGTCAGAATTGATGAAAAATCTTCCTCCCGAAGTAAAAAAGATGCAAGAACGGCAGAAACTGTGGAATCCGAACACCACGCCTGAGGAAATTCTTGAGAAAATAAGTGACTTTAATGAGTCAGAAAAAGCGACTGCATATAGTTCTTTGCTCAATAAAATCGGGAAAATAGAGGATGAAGTTCGTGCAAAGCAATTGATTGAAAAAATTCCTGATGATAAGTTTCGTGAGCGTGCCGCCGATGCTTTTGAATCAGCTAGAATTACACGCACGGCAAAAGAAGGAAAACTCGACGAAGCAAAAGGTTTGATTGGGAAAATAACGAAAAAAAGTGTTCAGATACAAAAACTTGTAGCCATCGCAATTGATTTTCATAAAAAAGGAGCGGAAAAAGACATCGAAACAGCAAGGAATTTGATGAAAGATGTGAAGTCGTTAATCAACGAGAATCCCGAAGACGAAGATGAATTAAACGATGTTATGGAAGCGGTAAATGGTTACTCGATTATAAACCCGACCGAGGCTTTTCGGCTTTTCGAACCATTTGTTGACCAACTTAACGATTTTGTCCAAGCGTCTGCCGTATTGAGCAAATACAACAAGGAAAGCGAAACTTTTAAGAAAGGCGAACTCATATTGAAAGTTGATGGATATTCTTGGAACACTGTTTTACTTTTTAGATATATCAAACAGTTTCAACTACTTGGGAAAGCAGATTTAGGCAGAATATCTTCGCTCTCAGATCGTTTTACGCGATCAGATGCCCGCATCGCAGTCAAATTATTTATCGCTCAAGGATTCCTCAGAGACCCGAAAAAAGACGAAGAAGATAAACTTGATGAAGAGGAAAACGAATTTTTCTATTAAATGACGACAAATCTATAGATTCGTTGGTTTCTATTGAAGTCGGCGAATAATCGCCGCCGACATTTCTTTCATCGGAGCATCTTTTCCTGTCCAAATCTTTTGCTGTTCCATTGCTTGTGCGATGAGCATTGCGATTCCGCCGATTTTTGGGACGTGAACTTTGTCGGCTTCTTTCATAAGTTGCGTTTGGAAAGGATTGTAAACTAAATCATAGACGAGATTTACGCCTTCTAGTTGTTCAGCAACCACAGACGTTTCGCCTTCAAATTTGCCTTTCATTCCAATCGGCGTGGCGTTGACAACAACGTCGAATCTTCCGAAATTTTCCATTTTCCATTTTCCATTTTCCATTTCAGAACGACCAAAAACCGTAACTTTCGCACCTTCTTTTTCGAGAGCGTAAACACACGCTTTCGATGCTCCGCCAGCTCCGAAAACTGCGACATTTGCATCCTTCAAATCTCCGTAAGAATTTAAAAGCGGCTCAATAAATCCTTTAGCATCGGTGTTAAATCCGTGGAGTTTTCCGTCGATAATTTTGACCGTATTTACCGCACCGATAGCTTTTGCGGTTTCGTCGATAAAATCTAAATGTTTGATAATAGACTGTTTATGCGGCATCGTCACGGAAAATCCGTGAAAATTTAAATCAATTTCGCGTGTTTCGGGCTTAACCATTCGACTGATAAATTCGACGAGATTATTAACCTGAAGCGGCACAAAAACCGCGTTGCGTTTATGAAATTCAAACGCCGCATTGTGCATATAAGGCGACATCGAAACGCTCGTGTTTGAACCGAGAATTCCATAAACTTCAGTTTCTTTATTTAGTTTTTTAACGCGATAAACGTCTCGCAAATCAGCCGCAGAAATTTGTCCAGGAGCAGTTTCGTTACCCGAATTGAGCGACGCGTAAGTCATAAAAGCACCGTGAGCAAGCCCAAGAATCCGAGTCCATTTTCCGCTTTCGCCCATTGCAATTGGGATAAACTCTTTGTTTTCAGACTTTGCACATTTTAATAAGTTCCAAATTGGAATCGTGTCGCAAATATCTTCGGCGTAAAAAGCGAGTTTGATGACATCGCAATTTGTTGCTTTTAATCTTTCATAAATCTCGTCTAAATTCATCGGCACTTTCGTAAAATTATGATGCGAACAAATGCTTTTTCGAAACCTTTTTTGTAATAGAAAATAAATCAAATCTTCTTCACAATCTACCCAATTTAAATTTGAGTTTATATTCCAAAAATCTTTTCTCTCTATTAATCCAAGCTCGCGAAATCCGCCCTGAATTTTCGGTCTAAATGTTGTTAGGTAGATTAATTTTCGGCTGTGTTTTAGTTCGCTTCGAAGTTTATTAAACTCATTTATTTCAACATCTTCCAAACAATCAAACCGAATCTCAATTACATCCGCAAACTCTTCGGCACGCTTAATTTGTTCGATTAAATCGATGGCTGTTTTCGCACAAACTGAAACGCAAATTTTCGACATAAGACTTTCTTGTAACTTCAACAATACCACGTTATACTCAACTAAATATTGAGACTTTAACCAAAAAAAATTATGGTAACGCAACAAACAACTTCTAATAAAACTTGGACATATCTTTTCGAAGAATGTGATGAAACGACAACCAAAACGCCGAAACTTCTTTTTGGCGGAAAAGGTGCGGCTTTGGTCGAAATGACAAGTTTTGGCTTGCCAGTTCCGCCCGGATTTATTGTAACAACTGATTGTTGCAAAGCATATCACGAAGGCGAAAAGCTCTTTCCGAAAGGTTTGTGGCAAGAAGTTATGAACAAACTTTATGGTGTTGAAACAAAGTCTGGAAAGAAGTTTGGCGACGCGACAAATCCTTTACTTGTCTCAGTTAGATCAGGTTCGCCGGTTTCAATGCCCGGAATGATGGACACGGTTTTGAATCTTGGTTTAAATGATGAAACGGTTATCGGTTTGGCGAAACAGACTGGAAACGAGCGTTTTGCGTGGGACGCATATCGGCGATTTATTGCGATGTTTAGCCAAATTGTTTTGGGTGTTGAACACGAAAAATTTGAGCGTGTTTTAGAGCGATACAAACATGGAACGCGTTCAGATTCAGATTTAACGGTTGAAGAATTGAAAGAAATTGTCGCGTCTTTCAAACGGATTGTTTTTTCAGATGAACATCGTCTAAGTTTTCCAGAATCAGTAGAATCGCAATTAAAAATGGCGGTTGCGGCGGTTTTTGATTCGTGGAAAGGTAAGCGTGCAATTGATTATCGACGTGTAAATCGAATTTCAGAAGAACTCGGAACAGCGGTCACAGTTCAGGCGATGGTTTTTGGAAATATGGGCGAAACGAGTGGAACAGGCGTTTGTTTCACGCGAAATCCATCAACCGGCGAAAATATTTTATACGGCGAATATTTGCTCAATGCACAAGGCGAAGATGTTGTTGCGGGAACGCGAACGCCAAACCCAATTTCGCATTTACAAACGCAGTTACCTGTTGTTTTCCAACAACTTGCAGATATTACGGCTCGTCTCGAAAAGCATTATCGTGATATGCAAGACATTGAATTCACGATTGAAAACGAGAAACTTTTTATGCTCCAAACTCGCAGCGGAAAGCGGACTGGTTCGGCGGCTGTGAAAATTGCGGTAGCAATGTATAAAGAAAATCTAATCGACCAGAAAACCGCACTTTTGAGAGTTTCGCCCGAGCAACTTGACCAACTTTTGCATCCGATGATTGACCCAGATTCGAAAGCAATCGCATTGGCGACCGGACTTCCAGCAAGTCCGGGAGCGGCACAGGGCGTGGCGGTTTTTTCGCCTGATGAAGCCGAAGAAATGGCGAAACTCGGGCATAAAGTTATTTTGGTTCGCCGCGAAACGAGTCCTGATGATTTTCACGGAATGGTTGCGGCTGAAGCGATTCTGACTCAACGTGGCGGAATGACTTCGCACGCCGCCGTTGTTGCTCGCGGAATGGGAAAACCTTGTATCGTTGGTGCCGGAAATCTCGTAATTGATTATGGTCACAATGAATTTTCGGTTGATGGAATTACGATTCCGAAAGGCGAATGGCTGACGCTTGACGGCACAACCGGACGAGTTTTTCGCGGACAAATTGCGACAGTCCAACCCGAACTTGATAAAGATTTTGACCTTTTGATGACTTGGGCAGATGCAACTCGCCGTTTGAAAGTTCGTGCTAATTCCGACACCGGAAATGATTCGACTGTCGCGAGAAATTATGGTGCGGAAGGCATCGGATTATGTCGAACTGAACATATGTTTTTTGGCGAAGAACGCCTTTCAGTGATGCGTGAAATGATTCTCGCGGGCGGACTTGGCGAACGCGAAAAAGCCTTGGCAAAACTTTTACCCTTTCAAAAGCAAGACTTTATCGAAATTTTTCGAGCAATGAATGGCTTGCCGGTAACGATTCGCCTGCTCGATCCGCCGCTTCACGAATTTCTTCCGAGTCATAATGATTTAATGGAAGAACTCACCGAACTGAAATTTGAGGCAAGAAAAGCAAGTCCAAAAGAGATGGATTTGTTGCTTGACGAAATTGCCGAAAAACGCAAACTTCTGCGGCGTGTTGAACATCTTTCTGAATCGAATCCGATGCTCGGTTTGCGAGGTTGTCGGCTCGGATTATTAGTGCCGGAAGTTACGCGAATGCAGGCGAGAGCAATTTTCGAAGCTGCTTGCGAAGTGCAAAGCGAAGGGCTTATCGTCTTGCCGGAAGTGATGATTCCGCTCGTTTCAACGCCCGAAGAATTTAAAAATCAAGCTACTTTAATTCGCGAAATTGCCAAACAAGTAATTAACGAACATGGAATTGACCTCGATTTTATGGTCGGAACAATGATCGAACTTCCGCGTGCGGCTTTGGTTGCTGATAAAATTGCTCTCGAAGCTGAGTTTTTCTCTTTTGGAACAAACGATTTAACACAGACTACTTTTGGTTTGAGTCGCGACGATTCGGGCAGATTTTTACCGCTTTATGTTGAAAAGAAAATTTATCCGGACGATCCGTTTCAGACTTTGGACATTGAAGGCGTTGGTCAATTGATTAAGATTGCGGTTGAAAAAGCTCGTGCAGTTAATCCAAAACTAAAAATCGGAGTTTGTGGCGAACACGGCGGCGATCCACGTTCGATTGAGTTTTTTAACTCTCTTGAGCTTGATTATGTTAGCTGCTCGCCATTTCGTGTGCCGATTGCGAGGCTTTCTTCAGCACATTCTACGATTAATTTGTAAACTTTTTTGGCGAGAAAAATTCTGACGTAACTTTCCTAAAGATGACGGTAAAACCATCTGTTTAGGAAAGTTGTTTCAAATTTCTTTTATCATCAAGAAAAATTGTGAGCGATGTCACCAGCGAAATAATAACGCAAAAAGCGGCAACTACAGTCAGACCGGTTTGCAAATTTTGTTTGACCGCAATTGCGGTTACAGCCCACGCAATAACAGCCGAAAAGAGAAAATTTCGTAGTTTCCAGCGAACAATTATCCCAAGAACTGTTGCAATAATAATCAAACCAGACGCAAGACGAATTGAGACAATCGGCGAAAAATTTATTCCATTTGCAAGCAAGGCAATCGCAAAATTGACAACTGTCGCGACAGAAACCCAACCAAAATAGATATTAAACGGAGCTTTGACAAAAAGTCTGTCGCTCGGTGTTTCAACTTTTATTAGCTTTGAGTTAATAAAAGCCAGCGAACCAAGCAATAAAAACATCGTTAATAGACTTAGTAAAATATGATCGTGATGC
Organism: Acidobacteriota bacterium; assembly: GCA_031414415.1. GTDB lineage: Bacteria > Acidobacteriota > Blastocatellia > Pyrinomonadales > Pyrinomonadaceae > JANNVK01. The sequence continues at coordinate 23,334 of JANNVK010000070.1, read as the reverse complement.
CAGAAAAAAATCCAAGCACAATTAGCAAAACAACTAACAAGATAAGCTGTGCGGATTTCGCCAAATTTATTTAGATATTTTGGGAGTGCTTGATAAATCGAAAAAGCAATTAAACCAAAATAAATTAAAGCCCAAATTGAAAAAGCATATCCGGCTGGCGTAAAAAATGTTGGATATTTTTCGGAAATTATCTGCGGCGTATTGCCTCCGATATATCCAGTTCCGGCAAGATAATTGACGAAAATAGTAATAATTGTTGCTAAAATAACGAGAATTTGTTTGAGCTTTTCCATAAAAATTAACTTACCACAATTTATGCGGTTTGGTGTATTATCGTTGTAAATTCAAAAATTTGTTTGAAGTGAAACTATTCATTTTTTTAAAAATATGTCACTAAATAAAAACTCGGTTGCGGTCATAACTGGTGCTGGTTCGGGAATTGGGCGTGCGTTGGCGTTACGTTTTGCAAAAGAAAAAATTGCCGGAATCGCGATTTCAGATTATAACGAGCAAGGCTTAAACGAAACATTCGAACTTACCAAAAATCTCGATGTTACTGTCTCACAGCATTTTGTAGATGTCTCAAAACTCGACCAAGTTCAGCGGTTTGCAGGCGAAGTTTTAGATAAACACGGACGAGCAACGCATCTTGTAAATAACGCAGGCGTTGGAGTTATCGGTTCTTTCGAACAAATTTCGCTCGAAGATTTTGAATGGTTGATGAGTATTAATTTTTGGGGCGTGGTTTATGGTTGCAAGGTTTTTTTGCCAATTTTGAAACAGCAAGATTCGGCTCATATCGTAAATATTTCGAGCGTTTTCGGGTTAGTTGCACCACCGGAACAAACTGCATATTGTGCGAGCAAGTTTGCCGTTCGCGGTTTTACTGAATCACTTAAACACGAGCTTGAAGACTCAAATGTCTCCGTTTCGAGCGTTCATCCGGGCGGAATCAAAACCAATATTGCCAGAAACTCGCGACTTGGCGAGAAAACACCGGAAGATTATAAAACTCAAGGTGTTAAATTTTTCGACAAAGTCGCTTTAACAACTCCAGAAACCGCGGCTGACGTAATTGTTAGAGGAATCAAATCAAAAAATCCACGAATTTTAATCGGCAAAGACGCACACGCAATTAACTACGTTTCGAGACTATTTCCAAGAAAGTATCTGCAAGTTATTGAAAGACTTTCGGGTCATCGTTTGGATCTGAGAAAAAAATCTTGACTTTAAATTTTCTTCGGAGTAGCGTTATTTTGTTACTTATATTTTTTAGTAAGAGGTTTTTGATGGGAGATGAAGTAGCCGAAGCACTCGGAATTCTCGCAAAACATAAAGGTTATGCTTTTGGTCTTTATACTGATTCTTTAGGCAAAGAACTTGCCGAAAATGTCGTTAATAAAACTGTCGTTGTAGCTGAAGTCTTTAATCAAATAAAAAATCAAGGTTATTCAGATCAATATTTAATCGAAGTTTCTCGTTCATTTATTGACAACCTCAACCCTTCGCAATTAACTTATTTATTGCAAGATACAAGCGGTGCAATTCTCCTCGTTCGCGTCAAAGGTTATCTAAATTGTTACAGCGAAAAATTTACAAGTGCTGCAAGATGCGTGAAAATTGATACTGCTTTTACTAGAACCGTGAAGCCACCCAAAGAAAAAGATTCTAATGAAAATTCAACTGTCATTCCATTTGCGAAATTAAAGGAAGGACAAAACATAAGACTTTCGCCATTTGTAGTTGAAAAATTAACAAAAATCGCTGCTGATTATCACGAAGCTACTGGTAAAACCATCACGATTACCGATGGGAACCGAACGGCAGCGGAGCAGGCTTTTCTTATGATTCCACAAATAAAAAAGGGCAAATTTCATCTTTACAGTAATAAAGTTGCCGCTAACGAAGTGAAAAAGGTTTATGATGCAGGTAAAGCAAATGGAAAAACGGAAAATCAAATAGCAGAAGATATTACACCAGTAATCCAAAATCAAATAAACAAAGGTATTTATCTCTCAAGACATCTGAGAGATAGAGGAGCTGATATAAGATTTTCGGATATGAGTATGGCTGAAAGAAAAACCTTTTCTCAAATTACCAGAAAACACGGCGGAGACCCTTTGATTGAAGATGATCATTTTCACTTACAGTTTTAGTAGTTGCAACAGTACAGGTAAAACATATGAAAAATATTTTCAATAGATTTTTGTTAATAGTCTTATCGATCGTTATTTTTAATGGCTGTAATACATCTCAATCGATTTCACTTCCGTCTAAAGAATCAAAATCCGCAGATGCCATATCCTCAAAGACTAAAAATGTTGGAGATGATGACAAAAATTCACCTGAATGCGTTCGTGCCAAGCCCGAATCAATTATTAAAAAAGAAAAATTTCCAAATACTACTTTCAGACTAGAAAAAAATAAAGATTTTCCGTTTGAATATCTAGGCTACGAAACCATCCAATTTGATAATGGTGATTTGCTCTCAATTGAAAATGTTGGTTGCGAAAATTTCACCTTAATCTTTCGCTTTGAAACAAACAGATTTTCTCCCAAGTCGGATGCTGTCAGATTTTGGTATAAAAAAAATGTTGAGTTGATTGAAGATACGTTAATTGGAATGCGTGAACCAAATTTAATCAGTGATCAAATCAAAGCATTAAGTTCCTATATTAAAAAAACCAAACAACTAAAATTTGATACAGAAATCGAAGTTCAAGATGATGGAATAAAAGAAACCGTGATGCTGAAAAAGGTCAGAAAATTGAAAAATGGCAAATTTATAGTTACTTTATCTTTTAATACTGGACCATTATGATTTATACAGAAACAAATTAGATTAGAATTAGAGTTATTTTGTGAAAGTTTTCACCATATTAATTAAAATCTTTTGTTAAGAATATTTATGAAAAACCTGAATCGTCTTTTAATCTTGATTTTCATTATATCAGTTTTAAGTTCGTGTAATTTTTCCCAAACCACTCCAAATACTGGAGATAAGGCTCAAATACAAATCAATAAAACTATTGATAATTCTAAGCCCAATAAGGAAAAAGACAACGAAATAACAGGTTGCACGGAAAAAACATTCAAAGGCGAAACTATAAAAATATTGTTTAAGAAAGAACACGGAGATAATTTTGCGATTATCAGTGAGAAAAGAAGAAATTATTTTTTTTTGACAGATAATAACGCAAAAGATTACCCCAAAATGTCCTCCGATAAATTTGGTTCGTTATCAACATTTGAATTAAGTATTTCAGAAGTCCGCTATTCAAGCGAGGAAATTCGCGATGGAGTGTTTTCGAAATCAAAACCTTTTTTCTCAAAAACAGGCTGGTATTGGATCTTAATTGGACATCAAGGGCTTGATGTTGATTTTGAAGATGCGATTAATGGGAGTTCTGGAAGATGCAGAGTTTTTTATGAAAACAAAAAACGTCCAAAGAAAAAATAATTTCAGATGTCTAACACATCCATTAAGGAAGATTACAATTATCTTAAGGAATCGAGATTTTTTGTAGTACTTTCAGTCACACTCGGCGGGCGTTCGATTAATTCTTCAGTTTTGAATTTTGTATTCGGTTTAATGTAATCGACTTGTGATGGTGGAAGTGCTTGTTTTAATTGAGTTTCAGCAAAATTTTGAGCCGCTGGCAAACGTAATTTATTTGCTTTTTTGAGTTCTTCGTATTTGACGATTCGCGGAATTCCACTTGCTAACAAACAAAAAGCAGGAATCATAAACAATAGCCAAAAATAAGTGTCGCCAGGTATTGATTTGACAAAAATACTTGTCAGAAAAAATCCGAAGCCAAGAATAATATTTCTAATTCCAGAACTGTAAAGATTTGCAATTTTTTCGTCAGCAACAAACTCACTTTCAGTTACGAGTGAGCCTTCAACAAATGCTAAAACATTCACTAAATTTGCACCGCAAACTCTGCAAAATCTTCCATCGTTTGGGTTTTCAGTTCCACATTTTGGACAAAACATAGCTTAAAATTATCGCTTTGGCAAAGTCATCGTTTCGCCTTCTTTGTTGATTTCGAGATGACGAGTTGTGCCTTCAATTACGCTCGGCGGACGTTCGATTAATTCTCCGGTATCGTAGATTGTCGAAGGTTTTACATAATCTGTTTGTGTTGGCGGAAGGACGTTTTGCTGTTGGTTCGTCTCAGTTATATTAGGATGAACAAAATTAACTTTCATTCTCTTTTCGAGTCTTTTTACTTTCGCCATCTGCGAAAGTCCTGATGCGATAAATGAAGCCGCGGGAAAAAGCATAGCCCACCACCACGCCCGACCGCCAGCAACGCCAGTCGTAAATAGTGCGGCAGAAATTACTAAAAACCCAATTCCCATCGCGAAATTTCGGATTGCTGCACTCCACAAATCGTCTGGATTATTTGAACGAGTTTTGCCTTTTTCGTCAATATAAGTTTCATTGACGGGCAAGTTTCCACTCAAAGCCGTTTTCACATTTCCTAAATTTACGCCACAACTTCGGCAAAACATCCCGTCTTCAGGATTTTCCGTTCCACATTTTGGACAAAACATAGTTTTATTTCCTTACTTTTTACTTTTGCCTTTTTACTTTTTACTTGATTCTCTTTGCCGAATCGCTTCGAAAAGTATTACGCCGGTTGCGACCGAAACGTTCAAAGACTCTATTTCGCCAAGCATCGGAATTTTAATTAACGCATCGCAATTTTCTGCAACAAGCCGATGCAAACCTTTTCCTTCGCTTCCGACAACCAATGCCGTCGGCTGATTCCAATCCCAATCTGTATAATTCATCTCGGTTTCGACGCTTGTGCCAACAACCCAAATATTTCGCGATTTTAAGTCTTCAATTAAACGATTTAGGTTAGAAACTTTTGCAACTTTAACATATTCGGTTGCTCCGGCGGAAGATTTTGCGACTGTTTCAGTCAGCCCAACTGCCCTTCGCTCAGGGATAAAAACGCCGTTTACGCCCGCACATTCAGCAGTTCGCAAAATTGCACCAAAATTTCGCGGATCTTCAACTCCATCTAAAACAACGCAAAGTGGATTTTCACTAGCCGAAATTTCGTCAAGCAAATCATCTTCACGCGAATAATCTGCCGCCGCCGCAAAGGCGACAACGCCTTGATGATTCGCACCAAATTCGACCAATCGCGACAAATTTTCACGCGAAACTCTCTGAAACGGAATTCCCTTTTCTCTCGCCAAGCCAACAATTTCAATCAGACGATGTTCGTTTCCACCATCTGCAACGACGATTTTTTCTATCCGCCGTTTGTCAGATTTTAAGGCTTCAACAATCGGCAAAACACCGAAAAGTGCCGCTCGTGGTTCGAATGTTTCTCTAACATTCTCAGTTTTTTCCCGAGTTTTGAACTTTGAACCTTGATCATTAAATTTTTTCATTCAGTAAATACCATTGCAATCTCGAATATTTAGTAAATTGTTCAAGATTATTTATTGTTGTCACATTTTCAAAATTATAGCTTCCAAAATTACCCGATTTCAAACCGAGCGAATTTTTTGTTTGTTCAACTAACCATATTTCACTTAAAAGATGTCTGATTTTTACATAATCGCTGATAAACTCTGCTTGCGGAAAAAATATTTTCAGTCTATTTAACAAAGTTTTGATATTTTCAGCTGCGATAAGTTTTTTTTCTGCACCGAGACTTGAAAAATCAAAACCGTTCGTCGAAATTCGATAGCCGATTGCATCATCTCGAGAGTAAATATCAATTAAAGGTTCGTCTGAACTTGTTTCACTTGAGTTCAAAACTTTATTTTCGTCTTTTTTGTTATATTTCTCAGTTGCGGCAATTTTTCTTTCAAATATTCCACCCAAAACTATCAATTTTAGATTATTTTTTTCGATTTCAACTATTTCTGAAGTGTTAAAAAGATTAAGTTTCAAAGAAGTTTCGGTAAATTCAAGACCTCGAAGTCTTCTCGGAGGCGTTTCAGATTTCAAAATTTCATCATCCAAAATCATTGTCGCAATTCCATTTTCACGCAAAACTTGGCTAATTTTTTCTGCCTCCTCAAACGTTTCAGCACGGGCAATTGGCAATTTTTTCTGCTTTTCGAAAATCTGTTCTAAAGATTTTGGTTCAAGGTTGATTTGCAAAGCGAGTTCGGGCATAAAAAAGGATTCTAAATTATTTGATAAAGCGATGATATTAAAGCCTTTCTGCCAATGTTCTATTTTTTTGAAACGAGGTTTTAGTAACGTTTTTTGCTCTTCAGTTATCGGTAAATCGTCGCCACAATATAAACATTTATAGCGATTTGGAGCGTTTTTTCGTCCACATTTTTCACACTCAATTAACTCGTTAGCTGAAAATGACGGTGACGCTTTGAGCCATTTGTCTGGATGTTGAAAGTCAAGTTTTTTGTCCATTTTTTTATAAAATTTTAGGAAATCTGCGTCTTTAATTATGCTCTAAAACCTTTTATCTATACAATTGAAAGTTACACTCTTCCTTTTAGCATTACGATTGCTAATCAACAATCAGTGTAATTATTAAATAAAATTATCAAGCAGACAAATATTATGGATACAGAAATTATTGAAGAGTCAGCAATTGTTGCTGAAACTGAAACAAAAGTGAAGCCGAAAAGAAAATCTACGAGCAAGAAGGTTATTGAAATTAGCACTGAAAGCACTGAAAGCACTGAAAGCGTTGAGAAAGTTGATGATTTGGTTGTGAAGCCAAAAAGAAAAACGGCAAAAAAAGAAATTGATGTCAAAGAAATTGAGGCTGAAGTTGTAGCAAAACCAAAAAGAAAAGCCAAAGCCGAAGCCGAAGTAATAATCGTTGATGAAGAAGTTGAAAAACCAAATAAAAAAACCAAAACTAAAAATGAAGTCGTAATTGCTGAAGAAATTGTGACTGAAATCAAACCAATTGCCGAAATCGGTGGCGAAGCTAAACCGAAAAAGAAGAAAAAAAGACACGAACACGAACATGCAGTTTCTGCTGCTGTTGTTGCTGAAATTGCTGCTGAAGCTACGCCAGAAGTTACAAAAAAAGTTGAAAAAAAGGTTGCGGTTGTTGAGGTTAAGGAAATAGAAGTAGTCGAAAAAGAAGTAATTGAGCAAGTTGAAGAAATTGAATATACCAATAGTTTCAAACAATTTGCTTTAGATGAAAAATTGTTAAGAGCAGTTAACGACCTCGGCTACGAAACTCCGTCGCCAATTCAACTTAAAACAATTCCTTTGCTTCTTGGCGGCAACGATATTGTGGGTCAAGCCCAAACAGGAACAGGAAAAACCGCGGCATTTGCTTTACCGGCACTAAATTTAATTGAAGAAAAGAGCAAGGCGTTGCAAGTTTTGGTTTTAACACCAACCCGTGAGTTAGCGATTCAAGTTGCCGAAGCATTTCATTCTTACGCCAAACATTATGGACGAATTAAAGTTTTGCCAGTTTACGGCGGAACCGCTATCTTCCAACAAATCAAGCATTTACAGCAAGGCGTGCAAGTCGTTGTCGGAACTCCGGGACGAATAATGGATCATATGCGTCGCGAAACGCTCGATTTAACAAACCTCAAAATGGTTGTTTTAGATGAAGCTGACGAGATGTTGAGAATGGGTTTTGCGGAAGACGTTGAATGGATTCTGAGCCATACGCCCGAAGATCGTCAAACCGCACTTTTTTCTGCAACAATGCCAAGACAAGTCCGACGAATCGCGGAACGTTATTTGAAAGATGCGGTAAATATCCAAATTGAACAAAAATTAATGGATGTGCCTCTGATTTCGCAATTCTATCTGAACGTTTCTGAAGGACAAAAATCTGATGTTTTAACACGACTTTTAGAAATTGAATCAACGTCAGGCGAAGCAGTTTTAATATTCCACCGGACAAAACTCGGTGCCGCAAATCTTGCTGACAAACTTCAAGCACGCGGATATTCGGCTGAGGCAATGCACGGCGATATGAGCCAAGCACAACGCGAATCTGTTATCAAAAAACTGCGTGCCGGACAAGTCGAAATCGTGATTGCGACTGACGTTGCGGCTCGCGGACTCGACGTTGACCGAATCACATCAGTTATCAATTATGATATGCCGAGCGATGTCGAAAATTATGTTCATCGCATTGGCAGAACAGGTCGTGCGGGACGCGAAGGCAGAGCAATTTTATTAGTTACGCCTCGCCAGCAACGAATGAAAAGCGACATTGAACGGTTTACAAAACAGCGAATTGAACCACTCAAATTACCGACAAAAGCTGATATTGCCGCTCGTCGCGTGGCACTTTTGAAAGAAAGAATTCTAAAAACTTTGGAACACGATGAGTTGGAATTTCACTTGTCATTGATTGAGGAAATTGCCGAAGAAAGCGGGAAAGATGTGGCAGAAGTCGCTGCCGCTGCTGTGCTTTTAATTGCTGGCGATAAACCAATTTCAGTCAAAGTTGAACCACAAATTGAAAGATCTGAAACTCGCGGAAATCGCGATGAAGGAATGGTTCGTCTGTTTATGGATGTTGGTCGTCGCGATAAAGTTAGTCCATCAGATATTGTCGGTGCAATTGCTAACGAAGGCGATGTTCCCGGCAAGGTGATTGGTGCAATTGACCTTCACGAACGCCACACACTTGTCGATGTTCCTGCACAATATGTTGACCAAGTTTTGGCTAATATGAAGGCGACAAAAATCCGTAGCCAACAGGCAAATGTTCGTTTGGCTGAAGATGCATCGCCGTCTGACGAAATCCGCGAAGAACGCCCGAGACGAGATTTTGCTCCAAAACCAGAAAATCGTGATAGAAATTTTGGTGGCGACAGACCAAGTTTTAATCGTGACAGACCTGAAAGTCGCGACCGAAGTTTCGGTGGCGACAGACCAAGTTTTAATCGTGATAGACCTGAAAGCCGCGACCGAAGTTTTGGCGGAGACCGTGATCGTCCAGCGAGTCGCGATAGAAATTTTGGCGGCGAGAGACCGAGTTTTAATCGTGACAGACCTGAAAGCCGCGACCGAAGTTTCGGCGGAGACAGACCAAGTTTTAATCGTGATAGACCTGAAAGTCGCGATAGAAATTTCGGCGGCGACCGTGATCGTCCGGCAAATCGTGATAGAAGTTTTGGCGGCGAAAGACCAAGTTTTACACGTGATAGACCTGAAGGTCGTGACCGAAGTTTTAGCGGCGACCGTGATCGTCCGGCAAATCGCGATAGGAGTTTTGGTGGCGACAGACCGAGTTTTAATCGTGACAGACCTGAAGGTCGTGACCGAAGTTTTAGCGGTGAGAGACCAAGTTTTAATCGTGATCGCGATGATAATCGTGGCGGTAGAAGTTTTGGCGGCGACCGTTTTGAAAGCCGAGACAAACCTTTTAGTCGCGAAAATCGTGATGGCGATGACGCACCGAAAAAATTCTTTTCAACTTTTGCGAAAACCGAAAAGCGAAAATCTAATTCGTCAAGTCCTGGCGATTTTAAGAAACGAAAAAAGGTTATCAAAGTTAAACGAACTAAGTAATTAGAGTAGTTCGTTTGACTGATTTATACTGAAAAGGCAGACTAATATTAGTTAATATTTTTATTTTTTTATTTAATTTTTTCGTATTTTTAAAAGGTTTTTATGCAGTTTGACCCGACGACGAGTGTTTCTTGGCAACTCGGAAATCGTGGACGTGTCGCAGTTTTTATCGATGGAAATAATTTATTTCACGCGGCTCGTTTTCACAATCTTGATATTGATTACAATAAACTTTTGAGACTTTTGCTTGGAGACGGCAGACTCTTGCGGGCATTTTTTTACACTGGAGTTGACGTTGGTGCCGAACGTCAACAAGGTTTTTTGTTGTGGATGCGTCGCAATGGTTTTCGTGTTGTCCAGAAAGAACTTAAAACTTTTTACGATGGCACACGCAAAGCAAATTTAGACGTTGAAATAGCTGTCGATATGCTTTCTTTAGCCGATAAATATGATACTGCTGTTTTAGTTTCAGGCGATGAAGATTTTGTATATGCAATAAACGCAGTAGCTTACAAAGGTTGTCGGGTTGAAATTGCTGGTTTTCGTTCTAACACGGCTCCACGTTTAATAGATGTCGCTGATTTTTTTGTCGATTTAGGCGATATTGCTGATTTAGTCAGAAAAGATACGTCGCAAGGCGAACGTTACGAAGTTCCATCGTTTATTCCGCCCGAAGAATTAAACCCAAATCATTCGCCGGACTATTCCTTAATGCAGACAGAAATCAGGCTTTCGACAACAACTTCTTATGCCGAAAATGGCGAAATGGAAATGCCAAAGATGATTCGCATTACTGACGACATTTAATATTTTCAATTTTAAGATCAATGAAGTCTTTTCTTTGTAGCTTTTACAGTTGACGACTTAAAGTAGTTTCTGATAGTATTTCGGAAGTTTAGTTCATCAAACACATTCTTAAATACCTTCTAACCGCTGATTTTATCGAAATATGAATTGTCCCGAATGCCGAAAACCACTTAATAATTTGTTATCCGCATGTTCTGGTTGTGGATTAATTGTCGATGAAGATGTTCGCAACGAGCTCGGAATTTATCGGCTTTTTCCCGAGAATAATGCGACAATTTCTCAAATAAGTTCAAGAACACCAATGCCACAAATACAAGGAAATTCTGCAATAAATTCAGCCAATTACAATCAACCAATCGGAAAATCTTATACTGCTGATTTAAATACTAAGGAAACAAGCCCAACTTTGGTCGAATTTCCCAATAAAAATGCCAACTTACCCGAATGGCGTTTGAAACTCCAAGAGGCAGTAAAAACCCGCAAAGATATTCAAACTGCTAGTTTGCCAAAACCGATTATAACCAAACGACGAGCTGTTTCGACAAGAGGTGCAAATGCTCTCGCAGTTGATGTTTATGAGCGAAGCGAACCGAAAATTTCTGCAAATCCGTTATTAGATTTGGCAATGCAACGGATTGAAAAATCACGACAAAAATACGAATTTCTCGAATCGACAAAAGTAATTGAACAGAAAATTCAGCAACCTGTTTTAGCTCAGGTTCAAGCAAAACCATTTCATATTGTTCAAAATAAAACCCACATTGAAGAACAACCAAGTTCAACATTTGAAGCAAATAACTTTAATAATTACAACAATTTAAACGGTGAATTAAATGAAGTAGTTGTAAATAAAGCTCCGCGAATGATTAGGGTTGAAGAAAGCGATTTGGTAAATCAAGCAAACACTCCGCTTTCAATGCGACCAAAAATTGAAAGAATTAAAACAAACAAACTTCCAGCTTTGATTCCAGCGAAAGTTTCTTCAAGTTTAGGCAAAGTTTTTTCAAATGGCGAAATGCTTGAAGAAATTTTGATTAAAGATGATGCAAAAATTGTAGAGATTTCTAAACCTCTCGAAAATACTGAATCGTTAGAAAATGACGACATTCCACCATTTGCAATGCGTGTAAATTCAGCACTTTTTGATTTGATTATTGGTGCATTTTTGAGTGTTATTCTGTTATCACCGCTTGTGTTAATCGGGAAAAATCTTTTTACAATGGAAGGCTTTTTCGGATTTTTAGGTGTTTTTTCAGTTGTAATGTTTTCATATTTGACAATTACTATCGGAATTTATGGTAAAACTCTGGGAATGCGTCTGTTTTCGCTCGAAGTAATCAACGCAACTGATAGCGATTTTCCATCATTTAATCAATCCGCGATTAGCAGTTCGGTCTATTTGCTCTCGTTGGCACTTGGCGGAATCGGATTTTTAGCAATATTTTTTAATGACGATCGCCGTGCCGCACACGATTTGCTATCAGGAACAGTAGTCGTTCGGGAATTGTGAACGAATTAACACTTCAAAATATTAGTGCCGAACTTTCTTCTAAATTAATGGGAAGATTGTTCGGCAAAATTTTTTTACTCAGCAAATCGACTTTGGCGATAGATTTTCGTCTGCCCGAATATTTATTTATCAGCCTTGAGCCAAATTCTCCACGCACATATCTTTTCAAACGAAAAATCAAAGAACTGGAAAGAAAATCAATAAATCCAAGTGGTTTTATACTTTTACTGCGAAAAAAACTTTCAAACGCCACGCTTCAAACTATCGAAAAAATGCCAAACGAACGCATTTTGAAGCTATTTTTTGCTATTAGAAATGAACTTGGCGAAATTGAAAAATTTATTTTAATCATTCAACTTACAGGTCGTTCGGCAAATTTAATTTTGCTCGATAAAAACGAATTCGTCATTGATTCACTTCGCGAAACGCCAATCGCCACGAAATACGAAATTCCGCATCGCGAAACTCAACCTAATCGTCAAGACGCAAGTTTTGAAAAAGGAGAATTTGAAACACTTTCTGAGGCATTAGACGTTTATTATCAACAACTTGAAGGTGAACGCTTGTTTACTCAACAGGCAAAATCTGCTCAACAGAAAATTAAGAAAGAAATTACAAAACGTGAGAAATTAACTTCAAAACTTAATGAAGATTTAGAAAATCATGGCGATGCCGAAAGTTGGAAGCGACTCGGTGATTTGATTCTTGCAAATCTCGCAAATGCTGTGAGGATTGAAGATACGGTGTTGGTAGTTGATTATTTTGACGAAAACGCACCGACAATTGAGATTGAAGTTGACAGAAATTTGAGTTTAACAACGGCGAGTGAAAAGTTTTTCAAACGCTACACAAAAGCCCGAAATGCTCGCGAAGAATTATCAAAACGACTTGAAATAATTGCCACAGAAATTGTAGATTTGCAAAAAGAACAAGCCGAACTCGAAAGTGCAATTGCTGAAAATGATCTTGGGAATTTTGCACCAAAAGAAGTTGTTCAGCAAAATATTAAGAAAAAAGAACCCGAAACTCTAAAATGTGCAAGGAAGTTTGTTTCAACTGAAGGTTACGAAATTCTCGTCGGAAAAGCTGCTAAAGACAATGATTACTTAACTTTCCGCGTCGCAAAATCTTTTGATTTATGGCTTCACGCCGCTGATTATACTGGTTCACACGTGATTGTGAGAAATCCTGCCCGCAGCGAAATTCCTATCCAAACTCTGATTGAAGCCGCGAGATTTGCTGCGTTTTATTCGCAAGCAAGAGAGCAACCAAAGGTTGCTGTCCATTATACTCCGAAAAAATTTGTCAATAAACCAAAAGGTGCCGTTGCTGGTTTGGCGAGTTTGTCGAGTTTTAAAACAATTTTGGTTGAGCCAATTATTCCAAAAGCTAAAATTTAGCTAAGTTTTTGACGCATTTTTTCTTCGACAAGTTTTGGAACCAAGCCTTCAACTCGTCCGCCAAGCGTGAAAACTTGTTTAATTAATTGCGAACTAACGTAAGAAAATTCGGTGTCAGCCATCAGAAAAACTGTCTCAATTTCTGGCTCGAGTTTCCGATTCATCAACGCCATTCGCAATTCATATTCATAATCTGCAACCGCACGAATGCCACGAATAATTGCATCGGCGTTTTTTTCTTTAGCATAATCTGCCAAAAGACCCGAAAAACTATCAACAACCAATTTGCATTTATCATTTTCCGGCAAAACCAACCGCAACATTTCGCAGCGTTCTTCGACTGAAAACATCGGTTTTTTGTCAGGATTATTCAAAACTGCAACAACAATTTCGTCAAATATATTAACGCTTCGAGCGATAATATCGAGATGTCCCATCGTTATCGGATCAAATGAACCCGGATAAATTGCTCGTTTCATAGGTGGTAGTCCTTTGTCCTTTGTCCTTTGTCCTTTGTCTTTAGTCTTTAGTTTTCATCAAGAATATTATGTTCGGCTAATGACAAAGGACGAATGACAAATGACTACTGTTCAGAATCTCGTTTCTTGCAACTTCTTCGCTTGTTTCATAATATCAGCAAATTCGGCGACAAACTCAGGATCAGTTGGCATTTTCAAAACTAAGTCGAGCTGTTTTTTGGCTTCATCATCTTTTTTTACAGCCAAATAGGCTTCAACCAAATGCAGATTTAAATAATAATTTGATTTATCGAGTGACAAACCCTTTTTGAGATAATCGACCGCTTTTTCCGCACTTCCGCCAGTCAGACGAGTCGCAAGTTCGATTTGGGCGAGAACATCGTAAGCACTTCCGCCTTCGTAATTTGGCTGAATTTCAACTACCTTATTCATCAAATTTTTAATCTCTCCAACCGAACTTATCCCAACAGTAATCGGGTTTCGACGAGCTTGTTCACCAAGATTTGCACCATACCAAAAGTGTCCGTCAGGCTTTTCTGGTTGCAAACGCAATGCGATTTGAGCGGCAGCAATTCCATCTTTCAGAGACTTTTCGGCTTCTTTTTCATCATCTGAATATTTGGCGAGAAAATAGCTATATTTTGCAAAAGTTGATTCTAGTTCAAAATTTCTTTGCTCGCCTGACCGTCCGTTTGAAAGTGTTTTTACCGCTTCGCGAAGTTTTTTTACATCTTCGCGTTGGCGGAAAAGTGGCTGTGCTTTTGTTAATAATTCTGTGACATTTACCGCTGGTTTCGCCGATTTTATTTCTAATTCATCAGAGGAATCGCAGGCAACAAAAAGACAAAAAACGAGTGTAATATAAACGTAAAAGTAGTTTCTTTTCATAATTGAAATTATCAAAAAATCGCAAAATCTGCTATATTCTAAAGTTTTATATGGTGAATACTGATTCATTTTATTCCAAAAATTATATTAAGCGAAACTAAAATGAGCAAAAATGTAAAAGCTGCGGCTTTTTATGATTTAGAAGGCACACTTGTCAGCACTAACCTCGTGCATACGCTAGGGTTTTATGCCCAAAGACAAGGCGGAATTTTGCCGACAATAAAGAAAAGTGCGTTGACTTTGGCGAAGCTTCCCTTCTTCGGAATCACCGATTTATATAGCCGAAACGTCTTTAACGAAGTTTTTTTCAAAAGCTACGAGGGCGAATCTGAAGATCGTTTGCGTTTTTTCGCCGATGATTTGTTTGAGAAAAAACTAAAGCCTGCGATTTATGATGGGACGATTGATTTAATCGAAAGTTCGCGTCGGCTTGGGCACAAACAGGTTGTAATTACAGGTGCTTTGGATTTTTCAATCAAACCAATGATGGATTATCTCGGAATTGACGATTGGGCAGCTAACCGACTCGAATTCGTAAATGGCTACGCGACCGGAAGAATTCTTCCGCCGATCATGGCTTCCGCAACCAAAGCAAAATGGATTCGCGAATACGCCGAACGAAACGGCATAAACCTAAGCGAATCATATGCTTACAGCGACAGTATTTCCGATTTACCGATGCTCTCGATCGTTGGGCATCCGGTAGCGATCAATCCTGATTTTCGTTTGAAGCAGACGGCTTTGCAGCATGATTGGGCAATTTTGAATTTGAAGTAGAGTCTTTAGCAAATGATTTAGCACATGATAATGTGCGTCAGCATAAAGCCTAGTCCGTAAGGAAGGAAATATAATTTCAGAATTAGCCCGTGAATACGGGCGATAGCGTTAAAAAATGGCTCAATCATATACAAATTTGATTTATCACCTTGTCTTCTCGACCAAGAATCGTGTACCGATAATTGTTGAGCCAATGAAATCGCGTTTGTATGATTATATTGGTGGAACGATTCGAAAATTGGGCGGAATTTCGTTGGCGATAAACGGAATGGAAGATCACGTTCATGTTTTGACAAAATTGAGAGCAGACAAAAGCGTTTCGGATGTTCTGCGAGATTTGAAAGCAAATTCTTCGGGCTGGATGCACGATGTATTCCCCGAAATGAAAGATTTTTCATGGCAAAACGGCTATGGAGCATTTACAGTGAGCGTTTCGCAGGTTGATAAAGTGAAGATGTATATCGCAAATCAAGAAAAACATCATCAAAAAATTGGCACATTTCGTGACGAATTTATCAAATTATTGGTCGCAAATGAAATTGAATTTGAAGAGAAATATTTGTGGAAATGATTTGAAAAAACGGCGGTAAGCATTTGTATTTCAGCCGATGAAATCGGCGACAACGTAAAGCCCATCGTGATAAAGTTGGGTAAGGTTGAAGATGAATTGAAAGCTATCGAAAGATAGCGACAGCTGTTGAAATTATTCGGCTATCGCCCGTTATCACGGGCTAGAATGTTTGGGGCGTTTTTTCCTAGCCCTTACGGACTAGACTTTATGCTGTCGCTATCATTCGATAGCTTTAAGATTTGAGGTAAAATTATGAAAAAGAAATTAGCTTCTACAATTTTATTTTTTTGTTTGACGTTTGGAGTTTCAACATCTCTGTTCGGGCAACAAAGCAAACGACTCAAGGGGGTTGATGGTTGCATTATTCTCATTGAAGATTTACCAAAAGCATTAATTCAAGCGGGATTGACTGATAATCAGATTCGAACAGACGTTGAAATTAAATTGCGGCAGGCGAAAATAAAAGTGGCTGGTTCATCAGCAGACCCTTTTATAGCTTTTCACATAAATCTAAATGCAATCGAAACGAATGATGGAATGATTGCGTTTCATTTGGGAATTAGTTTACTTCAAAGCGTTGTGTTAGAAAGGGATAAATCTATCTCAACAATTTCACCAACTTGGGAAAAGAGTGTTATCGGAGTAGTAGGAAGCAAACGTGTGAATACAATTCGAGAAGACATTAAGGATATAACTGATGAGTTTATTCTTGATTATCTGAAAGCAAATGAATCACCAAGTGCATCGCAAGTTGATGAATTTGACGCAGACGCTTTTGTAAAAAGCCTTGTAAAAGACCAACCTTCAAAGAAGACTGATTCACCTTTCACAGCCACATACATCGGCGGAAATGGACCACCGGAAGTTGAAATCTTTAACGATAGTGACCGAACGATTTATATTGATCTCGGACAAGGTAAATTGACGGCATATACAATTTTATCCAAGAAGAGCATTTCGCTTAAACTTCCAGTTGGAAATTATAACTATAAAGCGTCCGCTGCAAGAGTTTCACCATTGCAAGGTATAAATGAATTTAGAACAGGTTATCGATACACTTGGCGATTTACGATTTTGAAACGATGAAACCAAATCAGTCGCGGTGAAAAACGGCTATCGCCCGTTATCACTGGCTAGAATATTCGGGGCGTTTTTACCTAGCCTTACGGACTAGGCTTTATGCTGTCGCTATCTTTCGATAGCTAAAAACCGAAATCTGGAATCTGAAATAGAATTTATGGCACTACAACTTAGACGTAAAACACACGAATCGATCGTGTATATAGACAAAGATTCCGCACCGCGGATCGTTCCTTTTGGTGAGGATTTTATACTTGCGGATTTGCCGGTTGGCACTCGGGTTTTGTATCCGAATCCGCCGATTCAGGGTTTGCCAAATCGCGAAGCGGCAATTCGTTATGCTCTAAATCATCCACTTGATATGGATCCGCTTTACGCACTTCTCGAACCTGGAATGAAGGTCACGATTGCGATCGACGATATTTCGATGCCGCTGCCGCCGATGGCAACGCCCGATATCCGACAGACGATGCTCGAGGTGATTCTCGATATGTGTTACGCAAATGGTGTGGAAGATATTCACCTCATCATCGCCGTTTCACTGCATCGAAAGATGACCGAATGGGAGATGAAACGAATGGTTGGCGATAAAATTCACAACGCATTCTACCCGGATCGCTATTACAATCACGACGCCGAAGACGCCGATAACCTCGTAACGCTTGGTGAAACCCGCCACGGCGAACCGCTGCAAATCAACAAACGTGCCGCCGAAAGCGACCTTTTGATTTACGCGAATATCAATTTTGTGCCAATGAATGGCGGACACAAATCCGTTGCGGTCGGGCTCTGCAATTACGAATCTTTGCGTGCTCACCACGAACCGCAAACGATCCGCGATTCTGATTCATACATGGATCCGCCGGCTTCTGCTTTGAATCACAAAATTGTGCGTCTCGGGAAATTGGTTGACGAACACATCAAAGTTTTCCATCTCGAAACCGCTTTGAACAACAAAATGTTTTCAGATGGTTACGATATTTTGACTCGGAATGAAGACGATTTTACTTTTATGGATCGGATGAAATGGGAAGCGATGCGAAACACATTTTCGAAGCTACCGCGTGGTGCGAGACGAAAATTGCTCCATCAAATTCCGGCTCAATATGAATTGATCGGTGCATTTGCGGGCGAAACCGAAAAAGCACACGAAAAAATTCTCGAGAAAAATTATCAGCAATATCTCGTTCCGGTAAAAGGTCAATGCGATATTTTGATCACGGGAATTCCTGATATTTCGCCGTATAATGTTTATTCAACGCTAAACCCTTTGCTCGTGCAGGTTATGGCTCTCGGATACCATTTCAATATGTATCGAAACAAGCCTTTGCTCCGAAAAGGCGGCGTAATGATCGTTTCGCATCCATGTTTTGACGAATTTGATCATAATTTTCATCCAAGTTATATCGAATTTTTCCATCGTTTATTGGCAGAATCTCGCGACGCATTCTACTTGCGTGAAAAATACGAACGCGAGTTTGCGTCGAATCCGGCTTATATCGAGATGTATCGACGCGGCAACGCTTTCCACGGAGTACATCCGTTTTTCATGTGGTATTGGGGCGAGAATGGACGCCAACACGTTGGGAAAGTGATAGTTGCGGGTGCGGAAAATGCACACGTTCCGGAAATGTTAGGTTGGGAAAGAGCCGATAATATGACCGAAGCAATCGCGATGGCGAAAAGCTACATGGGCAAAAACGCCGAAATCACGATGCTTCATCAACCGACAATTTGTTTGGCGGACGTTACGGATTAGGACTATGAGGTCACAGTTTGTGACCTCATAGAAAAATTGAAATATGAATGAAGATCAAGTTGTTAAGTCCGAGAATGTTGAAGATAAAATCTACAACATTCGTAATCAGCGAGTCATGATTGACAGTGACTTGGCGGAAGTTTATCAAGTCGAAACAAAAGTTTTGAAGCAAGCAGTTAGGCGTAACAGACACCGTTTTCCTGATGATTTTTTGTTTGAATTGACGCTTGAAGAAACTCGTCATATCGAATCTCTAAGGTCACAATCTGTGACCTTAGACGAAACCGCACGCGGAAAATACAGCAAATACGGTGCTTTTGCATTTACGGAACACGGAGCCGTGATGCTCGCCAGCGTTTTGAATAGTCCAACCGCGATTGAGGCAAGTATTAAAGTTGTGCGAGCGTTCGTGCAAATGCGTTCGATTTTGGCGTTGCATAAAGATTTGGCAGATAGAATGGCTGAGTTGGAAAAAAATACTGACATACACAGTAAAAACTTTATCGTAATTAATGAACTTTTAGGCGAGATTTTCCGTAACCCAAAGCTCTTAAAACGCAAAATCGGATTTGTTGAAGAGGAGAAAAAGACGAAATGATTCAACAATTACAATTAGGAAAATACGAGTTTTTCCCATATCAATTTGGACGCGATGATGAATATGAAAAACTGTTGAAAGAGTTGGAATTACTAAGTTTGAGCGAAATAGAGCGTGACAAACGACGCAAAGAACTTGTCCGAAAATTAGCAAACTTAAAACAGAGTAAAATTTTATGAAACTTATTATTTTTGCCTTGATAATTTTTATCTCTTTTGTTTGCGTAAATGCCCAAACGAAAGCAGACGTTGATTGCATCAGAGGAACTCCGAAACGGATAATCAATAAAAAACACTATCCGCTGGCAACTTTCAACTTGACTAAAAGCAAAGAAAATCCGTCTGAGCAAATCGGCACGGAAAAAGTCAGGTTGGATAAAAATACAAATTTGATAATTTTTAATTCGGGATGCGAGTATTTTTCCTTAACCTTTAGCTACGAGTTAAGCGGATTTTCACACAAGTTAGGCGATACAAAGTTTTGGTACGAGAAAGCAATCAGCCTGATGACGAAATTAGAAAAAGGTATCCGTTCAACAGACAGATGGTTGATAAAAAAAGGCACAAATGCATTAAAACTGTATATCAAAAAAACAAGAACGCCGAAATTTGAAACCGACATCGATTTCGGTATCAGTGAAATACGCGAATTTGTAATTGTCAAAAAAGCCAAGAAACAAGCGGGAAATAAATATCAATTTGAGGTTACATACAGCGTTGGTCCTTTGTAAAAAAACTGAATCAACACAGATTCGATGTTAGAGAAGATTTGGAACGCATCTTCGGCATTTTGTAGGCGATGACTTTTGACGAGGTGAAGAAATGAGAAATAAAAATATAAACTTGAAAACGATAATAATTTTAGTCTTAGCTTTTTGTTTCTTCCAACCTCAAACAATAAAGGCTCAAAAGAAGCCGACTCTAAAGAAACAAATAAAAGCCAACCTAACTGCCCGTCAAATTGCTGACAAGGTCTTGCCGTCAGTTGTTTTAATAATCACGTTGGACGAAAACGAAAAACCAATCAGTCAAGGAAGTGGTTTTATTATCGGTAAAGGTTTAGTAGTTTCAAACCTTCACGTATTTGAACGAGCCACAAATGCAATGGTAAAGAATGTAAAAACAGGCGAAGTTTCGAAGGCAATCGAAGTGGTTGGAATGAATGCCAAAGAAGATATTTGCGTGATAAGAATTGAAAACACAAAGTTTCCAGCTCTTGCTTTAGGTGAGTCAGATTCTATAAAAACTGGCGATGAAATTTACGTGGCAAGCAATCCAAAAGGTCTTGAAGGTTCTTTCACAAAAGGAATTATCAGCAGTTTAAGAAGTGATGTTGGACTTTTTCAAATTGATGCGGCAATTTCATCAGGTTCAAGCGGCGGCGTTTTACTTAATCAAAAAGCTGAATCAGTTGGAATAATAAAATCAAGTTTGGTAAGCGGACAAAATTTGAATTTTGCGATACCAATCAATAAATTAAAATCTTTGCCGTATAAATTTAAACATCCAATCTTATTGGCTGGTGCTTGTGCGTATAGGGATAAGGCTAAAGAAAAGTTGAAAGGGCTAGTTAAAAGTCTGAAAGAAAGTTACCCAGTAAAAGTTTCGCCAAATGGAAGTGTTTTGAGTACTGAATTAGTTACAATAGCCAGTTCTAAAAAATATGACTTATTTGGTAATAAAATTGAAAATACATTTTATGCGTCAGATGGAAAATCAGAGTCAACCTACATTGTTGCCTACGATGAAAATGGTTTAAAAATAACTCAGGAAGAACGATTTAATAATGGTAAACCACAAATATATAAAATTAGTATTAACGAAGCAATTAGCGACAAACTTAGCAAAAGAAATTTTAGCATCAAAGAAATCCTGTCATCCGATAATGATTATCAGATATACGACAGCAACGGGCTTTTAAAAGAATCGAACACCTTTGTCAAGGAATTATTTTTCTATGACGTATCTGAGCAGGTAATTGAAATGCAAATATTTTCAGACGGAAAAATACTATTGAAAGAACGATACACTTATAAAACTGATGACAGAAATAACTGGATAGCAAAAACAACTTATGTAAATCATTCCTCTTTCAGTGACGAGTGGGAGATTAATGAAAAAGTTTTTCGCACAATCGAATATTACGATTAAATAATGAAATTATCACTAATAGAAATTTACAAAGATAAGAAAATATTTTTCATCGGCGGCATCGACTGCAGCACGGACACTCTTGTCCGTATGAGTGCATCGCACGAAAAAAAGCTTTTAAAATAATCAATATTTTACGCCGTTGGAAAATACGGCGTTGCGGACAAGAGTGTCCGCTCTCCGTTTAGAAATGAAATTATCACCAACAGAAATTTACAAAGATAAGAAGATTTTTTTCATCGGCGGCACGGGATTCGTCGGGAAAGTTACGCTTTCGATGTTGCTGCACAATTTTCCTGATGTCGGGAAGATTTATGTCACCGTGCGTGCGAGAGACAAGCAGGAATCGCTGAATCGTTTTTGGGGAAGCGTTGTTCCATCGCCGACTTTTGATCCATTACGCGACAAGTATGGCGACAAATTCGAGGATTTTATTCGCGAAAAACTCATTCCGGTGAATGGCGATGTCGGTAGCGAATTCCTTGGAATGGACGAAACCGTATGCACGAAAATCATGCAGGATTGCGATGTGATCATCAATTCTGCGGGAAATGTAACGTTTAATCCGCCGCTTGAATCTGCTTTGCGGACAAATGTTGTCGGCACGCGAAACGTTTTGCAGATGGCTCGAATGATGAAACGACCGTGTTTGGTTCACGTTTCGACATGTTTTGTCGCTGGAAAAAAAGGTGGTTCGATTTGGGAAAATGAGCCTGTTGTTGGGTTTTTCCCGCGAAAATCTGAACTCATCGGTACGACTTTTGATGTTGAGCAAGAGATAAAAGACTGTGCGAGATTGAGCGAACAAGCCCGCGAGGAATCAAGCGATACAACGCAAATGGCGAAGTTTCGCGAGCAAGCCCGCGAGCGTCTGAGCGATGAAGGACGCGATCCGGACAACGAAAGCGATCTTGGTTCAGCGATTTTTCGTGAGAAAAAAATCTGGGTTCGCAACCGCACAACTGAACTTGGAAACGCACGAGCCGAATATTGGG
Organism: Acidobacteriota bacterium; assembly: GCA_031414415.1. Classification (GTDB taxonomy): domain Bacteria; phylum Acidobacteriota; class Blastocatellia; order Pyrinomonadales; family Pyrinomonadaceae; genus JANNVK01. Next base: position 809 of record JANNVK010000070.1, on the reverse strand, counting down.
GCTGGACAAATATTTACACATATTCGAAATCTCTGGCTGAGCAAATCGTTGCGAAACAAGATGATATTGTTAAAGTTTTGCTACGTCCGAGCATTGTCGAATCTTCAAATAAATATCCGTTTCCAGGTTGGAACGAAGGTTTTACAACAACCGCTCCGCTGATTTTAATTGCACTCAAAGGTCAGCCTGTAATTCCGGTCAATGAAAAACTCATTCTCGATGTAATTCCGGTTGATATGGTCGCCGGAGCGATGCTTGCAGCTGCGATGAATGCACTAATTGACGACAAACCGCCGCTAGTTTTTCAGGCTTGCTCGGGCGACTCGAATCCGAATGATATGAAGCGAATTGTCGGCTTAGTTGGACTTTATAAACGGCAGCATTTTAAGGAAAAGGAAACCGGAAATAAGATCGTAAACCGTTTGTCCGCAATGATTGAAGCCACGCCTGTAACGCAAAAAACTTACGAGCGAACATCGGCTCCAATGCTCAACAAACTCGCGAAAACTGCGACAAAATGGCTCGATAAAGCTAATCCAAAATGGGGCGGCGGACGCATCGGCGACATTGTCGATGATCTGAAAAAATCTGTTGACGAATTTGAACGAACGACTGAGGAAACTGCTGATGCTTTTGCGATGTTCAAGCCGTTTATGGTCGATAATGCATACAATTATCGGGCAGATAACACCAAGGCTTTGCACGATTTAATCAAAAAGTCGGAACAAGATTTGTTGCCTTGGTATCCTGAAAAACTCGATTGGTATGATTACTGGCTCAATGTTCATTTTCCAGGAATGCGGAAATGG
>JANNVK010000069.1:0-2494 GCA_031414415.1 Acidobacteriota bacterium | reverse complement strand
AATCAGCCGACATTTTACAAATATAATCCGCAAGGCAAGATGGTAAAAGTCTCGCAAGGCGTGCAGAATCGATACTTTTTGTATGACTATTTGGGCAGATTGATTCGCGTAAAACAACCTGAGCAAGAAGTTAATTCTGCGTTAGATTTGGTTGATTCGGTGACAAACAACAATCAATGGACGGCAGGTTTCGAGTATGATATTGTCGGAAACTTGAAGAAAACTACGGACGCGAAAGGCTCGATTATCACGAATAGTTACGATAAAGCAGGTCGCGTAACCAAGCGTGAATACAATAACTTAGACACGCCAACGGTATTTTATTACTATGACGGCACAGGCTTAGCGACACCACCACCGACTACGCAAAACTTTGCGAAAGGCAAGTTGTCGAAAGTAATGTCGTCAATCTCGACAACGCAATATACTTCATTTGATAACTTCGGGCGAAACTTGGTCAGCGAACAAATTACTAACGTTGGAACAACTTCAACCGATTATCAAACTTACACTTCCAAGTATAAATACGATTTCGGCGGAAGAATGGTCGAGCAGACTTACCCAAGCGGAAAAGTCGTGCGAAACTTCTTCGAAAGTGACGGCGATTTGGCGAAAGTTGTCCGCCACGGTAAAACTTACGTCTCCGATTTTAGCTACAACGCTTCGGGCGGAATTAATTCGCTTAAACTCGGTAACGGGCGTTGGGAAACGGCTCAATTCAATTTGCGTCAACAACTTATGCAACTCGGTTTGGGAGCGACTGCCAGTGATTCGAGCCTTTTCAAACTACAATACGAGTTCGGCGAATTGTTGGCAAACGGCACGATTCAGAACACCGGAAACATCACAAAACAAACAATAAATGTTCCGAATGCGAGTTTTGTTCAAACTTATAAATACGACGCTTTAGACAGATTAACCGAAGCCAAAGAGACAAACGGCACATCTGCGACCGAGAATTGGAAGCAAACTTTCGGCTACGACAGATTCGGGAATCGCACAAATTTTAGCCAACAAATCAATGGTCAAGCATTGGCAATCAACAGCCAAACTCAACCGAGTGTTGATGCAAATACGAATCGTTTCAACCTGAATCAAGGCTTTGAATACGATAAACGGGCAACGTTATCAAAGATATTGACCGCGTAACAGGCTTGCAGAGAAGTTTTACGTTCAACGCGGAAAACAAACAAGTCCACGTTAAAGACGCAAATAATCAAGCAGTAGGAACATATTATTACGACGGAAACGGGCTTAGAGTCAAGAAAACAACCGCCAACGAAACGACGATATTTGTCTATGACGGAAGCGGAAAAATGGTTGCCGAATACTCGACACAACAATCTGCAAACCCGACAGTTTCATATTTAACAACCGACCATCTCGGAACGCCAAGAGTTATCACCAATAAACAAGGCGAAGTTATTTCTCGACGAGATATGATGCCGTTCGGCGAAGATTTATACGCCGGAGTCGGAAGCAGAACAGGCGACAACGGACAAAAATACTCGTCAAGCCTTGACGAAATCAGACAAAAGTTTACCGGCTATCCGAAGGACAAAGAAACTAATCTGGACTTTGCAGAGGCTAGGTATTATAACAACTTACACGGAAGATTTACGGCGGTTGATCCATTGCTCGCGAGTGGTAAGGATGGAAATCCGCAAACCTTCAATCGGTTTACGTATTGTCTCAATAATCCGCTCTCGTATGTCGATCCAGATGGACAAAAGCCGATTTGGGTTTTCCGCACGAACAGTGATAAATCTAAAACATACAACTCTGTCGATGATAAATATTGGCGGCAAAATAGAAAATCGTTACGAAGTCAAGGTTGGGAAACGTTTAAAGAAAAACTTCCGTATCTTTATGTTGGAGAGAATGGCGTTCCTGTTTCATTAATGGAGTCGGGAAAATTCAAGCTATTTAGAAGTTTGAAAATTCCTTTTGATGAGAGAAATAATCCAATTCATGGCTGGAATGCTATTGCCGGGCTTACTTATTCTGCTACATTAGGAATTATAAGTTTTGGCGACCAAGATGCTAAAGTTTTTCAAAACGCGAAAAAGGGAGCGGATGTTGTACAAATCATAGCCGGCGGAATCGCACTAGCAAAAGGAGCTGCAACGCTTGGTAGTATTGGGATTGCGGCTATAACAAGTCGAGGAGGTTTAAAGTCAGTATTAGGTGGAATTTATGAAGCACTACCAGCGACGAAATTCCAATGTCAAGAAGCGGCTAAACTTACTTTAGAGGCGTTTCAAAGATCTGGAAAATCGGGCGAGATTATTCAGATTGCTGACAAGTTTGGTGCGGATATTTTGATGAATAAAGATGGAATTAGGATAGCCGAGTCGGGTTTTCACCAAGCAGTTAAGGTTGGTGACAGATATTACGATGCCTTAACTGGTCCGGCAGGTGCAACATGGAAAGAATATCAAAAATTATTCTATGGAGATGGGGCATCCTATATTGTCCAATCCGCCATTCGCTG
>JANNVK010000068.1:0-4093 GCA_031414415.1 Acidobacteriota bacterium | reverse complement strand
AGCTAACTGGGAGAAATTCTACGAATACGAAATAATTGACGAACAATCAGGAGTTAAAACATTCGGCATCAACGATAATAAAAATTTTTGGTTTTTGGAAGGAACGAATAGCCAAGAAGGAACAAGAGGGAGACTAATTACGGTTGACGATAAGGGGAAATCATTTCCTTCTGTTTCCCATGATATGTTTTATTTGGATGCCGTTTATATCCAAAATGATGAATTTTTGATTTGTGGTGCAAAAATAGATTACAAAGCAGGCAAAGATTTGAAAGTAGATCTCAATGCCAAAAACGGAATCATTTTGCAAACTAATGATGGCGGAGAATCAGTAACCGAAGTGTTTAGTAAAATTGACGAAAAGATCATTTCTTTGCATAGTGTAAGTCAAAACAATTCTATTTTCTGGGCTATTGGAGAGAACGGAAGTATTCTGAAACTAACAAGGAATTAACCTAAGAGCAACAAACTATTTGAATTTCGGTGAAATTGATGCTCGCGGTGTGAAAACAACATTTTCTTACGATGGGTTAAACCGTGTTGAGTCAGTTAGTTACACGGGCGAAAGTGGTTACGCGACGCCGAATGTTAGTTATACTTATGATGAGCTTCGTGGAACTTTACCGAATAAAGGTCGCCTGACAACCGTAAAAACTCTGGCGAATGTTGCACAAGGAACGCCGGAAACGAAGCAAATTTATGATTATGACAACGTTGGGCAAGTTGTAAATCATACGCAGACGATTGGAAACCAAAGCTATAACTTGAATTATGGCTATAACTTAGCTGGTCAACTTGTTTCTGAAAAATATCCGAGTGGCAAGGTTTTTAACTATTCGGTTGATGATTTTGGAAGGCTTCAAACTGTGGCGGATTCACAACGCACATATTTAAGTTCGGTGAGTTTTACAAATCAAGGCTTACTTAATCAAATGAATCTCGGCAACGGAACAAGTGAAAGTTTCGGCTACAATGATAGATTCCAAATGACAAGCCAAAATCTAAACAAAGGTTCGCAAGTTTTGCAGAAGTATGACTATGGTTATGGACAAATTGATGCAAGTGGCAATCTGGATTTGACCAAAAACAACGGTCAGCTTGGTAAAATCGAATCATTCATCGGGACACAAAAGCAATCTACGCAAAAGTTTAGCTACGATTCAATCGGTAGATTGTCTGATGCGAAAGAATATAAAGGCACAGATAATTCGTTGACCTACAAGCAAAAGTTTGACTTCGATAGATTTGGAAATATGTATCGGAAAGCTGCAAATAATGGCACGGCTGGACAAGCGAATCCGTTGCCAATGACGGCGATTGAAGATGCTGACATCAGCAAATCAACCAACAGATTCACAACAAATACGACTTATAACGAAGCCGGAATGGTCATCGCCGACAACAAATTCAGAAGCATGAATTTCGCTTACGATGCAAATGGTCGTCAAGTCAACGCTACAAACTCTACGAACTCTACAAACGCTCAAACGGTCTATGACGCATTAGGAAATCGTGTCGCAACGAAAGTAAATGATGTTTGGCAATTTGTAATTTACGACGCTTTCGGGAAATTAGTCGCCGAATACGGCACACAAGCCGAAGGAAACGGCGGAGTTAGCTATGTTCTCCAAGATTGGCAAGGATCAGTTCGTGCCAGCGTGAATGCGAATGGATTCATCCAAGCCAGATTCGATTTTACGGCTTTTGGCGAAGAAATTTCGTTAGGAGTTGGAACGCGTTCGATTGAGCAAGGCTATTCCGGCGACGCGACAACTCGCCAAGGTTACGGCTTAACCGAAAAAGATTCTTCGGGACTAAATCACACTTGGTTCAGAAAACAGGAGCAAAGAGCAGGTCGTTGGACATCACCAGATCCATACAAAGGCTCGATGAATCTCGGAAATCCGCAGAGTTTCAACAGATATTCTTATGTTGATAATGACCCTACTAATTTTATTGATCCGGGTGGCTTGCTCAAGCAAGGTGACAGATGTTACATAACTCAGCCAGACGGAACGCAAATACCAGGAAAGACAGATCAATATGGCGGCTGTAATCCAGACCTTGGAAACATTCAACCTGTGTATATTTATTGGAATGATTTGTTTCCAATTTTTGGTAACATCACAAGACCAGGTGATTTGTATCCTAGTCGAGGACCGGACATTGAAGTTGGCGGTGGCGGATGTGGGGTAAATCCCGCGACTGGAAGTTCAGGAATAGCAGTAGATTCAGGAAATCCTAGAGGCGGAAGACCAGGTGGGCTTGGGCATCTTAGACCGGGAGTTGGTGGTGCTGGAGGTTTCAAAGAGAGAACTGGTGGAAAACATGGAGGTAATGATATTGTGGCACCTGTTGGAACGCCAATACATGCCAATCGAGGTGGAACGGTAGTGGCGACACAGTTTGGATATAATGGCGGATATGGAAATACAGTTATTATTTCTCATGGTGGAATCTACACACAATATAGTCACTTAACGAGCATTTCTGTTTCAGCTGGGGCTAGTGTCAATCAAGGGCAAATAATTGGAACGTCTGGACGAACTGGAAACGTGCCACGTCGACAAGCAAACAATGAGGATCACGTCCATTTTGAAGTATTTAGTGGGTCGTTAAACAGTAATTTTAGACCAAATGGAAGCAACCGACGAAATCCAACAAATTATCTAAACAGTCCGTGTCCATAGTAGTTATAGGAGAATCAAAATGAAAAATTTATTTATTGTCTTAATTTCATTTGGAACGATATTTATCAATTTGTCGTGCCGAAAATCACAGCTGGTGGATGATGTTCCGCGTTTAAATATTATAAGCAACGAAAAAATCAGAGTTCTATCTGAAGAAACTGATAAAACTAAGTGGATTGCTCCAGTCTATTTAGGCTTAAAACTCGGGACATCGACAAAGACAGAAGTTAAAAGTCTTTTAGGAGAGGCAAGTTATGAAGGAATACCCGAAGAAAATACATTTCTCGATGAGCGTGAAGGTGAAATTGAAATGGAATACAAGAATCCTCTATCTGTTGATGGCGTTATATTAATTACTGTTGGGATGAAAAGTCTTAAAGTAAAGGCAATTTCATATTATCCCAACAACCCGAAGAGCAGGGAAGAAATTATTGCCAAATTTGGCTCACATTTTTTCGAGGTTGCTTCATATGAATCAATGTGTATAAAGACGAACCACCAAATGGGTTCAAATTTTAAAAAGTTGAATGATTATCCAATTTCTCTTGTTTATCCAAATCAAGGAATGTATGTTTCAATTCAAGACCAAAATCTAGTTTCTCATATTGGATACTCGTTCAAATGTTTTGATAAGTAGTTAAAAGGTGAATATATAGAAAGTTTTATCGGGACAAACAAGCAATCTACGCAGAAGTTTAGCTATGATTCTATTGGGCGATTGTCTGATGCGAAGGAGTATAAAGGCACAGATAATTCGTTGACTTACAAGCAGCAATTTGACTTCGACAGATTTGGAAATATGTATCGAAAAGCCGCAAATAATGGAACAGATGGACAAGCGAATCCGTTGCCGATGACGGCGATTGAAGATTCGGATATTTCGAAATCGAGTAATCGATTTACGACAAATACAACTTACAACGAAGCCGGAATGGTGATTTCTGATAACAAATTCCGTTCGATGAATTTCAGTTATGACGCAAATGGTCGTCAGGTCAACGCTACAAACGCAACGAACTCTACAAACGCCCAGACGGTTTACGACGCACTCGGAAATCGTGTCGCAACTAAAATTAATGATAGTTGGCAGTTTATAATTTACGACGCATTCGGGAAATTAGTAGCGGAATACGGCACGCAAGGCGAAGGAAATGGCGGTGTCAGTTATGTGCTTCAAGATTGGCAAGGAAGCGTTCGTGCGTCGGTTAATAATAACGGGTTTATCCAAGCAAGGTTTGACTTTACAGCTTTCGGCGAAGAAGTAAGTTTAGGCATTGGAATGCGTTCGATTGAACAAGGCTATTCGGGCGACGCGACAACTCGCCAAGGTTACGGCTTAACTGAGAAAGATTCTTCGGGACTAAGCCACACTGGATTTAGGAAACATGAGCAAAGAGCAGGCA
>JANNVK010000067.1:0-1622 GCA_031414415.1 Acidobacteriota bacterium | reverse complement strand
AAGTCTATTGGGACATGAATGCCGTCATCGAAACCGCCAAAGATGATGCTTTTGATGAAGGAAAGATTGAGGGAAAGATTGTAGGGATGATTGAAGGAAAGATTGAAGGAAAGATTGAAGGAAAGATTGAAGGAAAGATTGAAGTAGCAAAAAAGTTAATAAAAAAAGGACTTGACGATGAGTTTATTTCAGAAGCGACAGGACTTTCGTTTAAAGACATAAATAATTTGCGATAATGATTTAATAAAAAGAAAAATCGACCCCAAAACAAAAAAAAAAGACTGCAATCACAATGATTTACAGTCTTTTTAATATTTGAAAAAGAAAATTTAGGCATCTACCGTTTCGGTTTCTGCTTTAACTTCTGCAACTTCGGAAACGCCACCTTCTGGTGTTACTGAAACTGGAAATTCGACAATAACTTCGCGGTGAAGTTTGACACTCACCGAATATTCGCCTGTTTCCTTGATTGCGTCTTTGAGCGAAATTTTACGACGATCAATTTCGTAACCTTGAGCTTTCAATTCGTCCGCAATGTCCATTGTCGTAACAGAACCAAAAAGTGTACCAGTTTCGCCAGCTTTTCGTTCAAATTTAAAGACAATGTCTTTCATTTGAGCCGCTTGCAACTCGGCAGTAGCTTTTTCTGCTGAAACTCTTTTTAACAAATAAGTTCTTTCAGCGGTAACTTGCTTGATATTTCCTTTTGTTGCTAAGGTCGCAAAACCTTGTGGCAACAAATAATTGCGTGCGTATCCGGCTTTAACTTTGACAATTTCGCCGCGTCCGCCTAAGTTTTCAATATCTTCGCGTAAAAGTATTGTTGTGCTTGCCATATAAAATTCCTCCTCTGTTTAATCCAAGACGAACGGCACTAAAGCCATACTTCTCGCACGTTTAATTGCCTGTGCAACTCTTCGTTGATCTTTTGCGGTGATACCCGAAATACGCCTCGGCATAATTTTCCCGCGTTCCGGAATAAAACGTCTCAAAAATTCAACGTCTTTCCAATCAACATATTCTGGAATTTTATGAGAAGTTCGGCGACGCGGTTGGAATCTTCTGTTTCGGTCAAATCTTGGGGCTTCATTTTGCCCTTCGTTGTTTTGATTGTCTCTTTCTCCGTCCATTATTCGCTATCCTCCTCTTGGTTTTTTGAAACGCTGCTGTCATCACCTTCTGAAGGTTTTGCCGCAGCACGCCGAGCTAATCTTCTTTCACGTTTTGCTTTCATTTTGTCAGCAGTTTTGCGATCTTCATCAACTCTGACAGTAACAAAACGAATAATCGCGTCATTAATTCTCATCCGACGTTCAACTTCGAGAATTTCTTTTCCGGTTCCTTCGAGTTCGAAGAGAACGTAATGTCCTTCTCTTTTTTTGCTGATTTCGTAGGCGAGACGACGCTTGCCCATATTGTCAATTCTCAAGACGGTTCCGCCTTGTTCCGTAAAAGATTTCGAAATTCCTTCAGTCAAAGCGGTTACTTCTTCTTCGCTCGACTCCGGAACAGCGATATACATTAATTCATATACTCTGTTTGCCAATTTGTTTCCTCCTTATGGCTAATCAAGCCTCTCGCCCATTTACGAGAAGCAAGAAGGGTTTTAACGAAAAACGAAA
>JANNVK010000066.1:0-28324 GCA_031414415.1 Acidobacteriota bacterium | reverse complement strand
CTTGTATATTGTCCTTGCAAATATAAAAATGGCAGAATTGGCGAGAGCAAAACTCCGCTCACGAAAAATTTGGTTTGCATTTCATTAACGTTCATCATTTGGTGTGTTAAAATTTAATTTTTCAGATGAATTCGCATACTTATATCAAAAAATTTTTCGTGTTTTTTCTAATAATAACGACATTTTCTTCGTGTCGTTATTTGCAAAGCAGTTTGAATTCTAACTCAACGAATCTTCCTTTCGAAATAAAAAAAACAGCTAATGAATTTATATTTTCAACGCAAGAACCTAAAGATTATCAAGCTGAAATCGTTATCAAAGCAAATGACGAAGAGCAAATAATTTTTGTTGCACGCAAAGCAGAAAATCGTTTGATAAAATATGATGTTGGCGAAAAAAGTGAGTTTGCGGTTGTTTCAAATCAGACAAAAAATTATTTAATTAACAGCGAAAAAAAGATTTATGCAGAAAATGAAACATCGTCGGATAATAAATTTGGAGAAAATTGGTTTGATTTTTTAACAAATGAAAAGCTCAATCAGAAAAATGATTTGAGTTTTGAAAGCCTTGGAATGGAAAATAATCTGGCAAAATATCGGATAATTTCGGGCGAAACAGAAGCATTTATTTGGATTGATGAAGCGACAAAACTTCCAATGAAACAAGAATTTCTAAATTCGCTAAAAGAGCCAGAATTTACGATTGAGATAAAAAATATTAAATTTGAAACTGAACTCAACCTTTTTGAAATACCAAAAGATTATAAAAAATTGAGTGTCAAAGAGTTTCAAGAAGTCATACATAATGCCGATAATAATTGATGAAAAAGTAAAACAACAAGCAGACGAAGTTGTCAGAAAAACTCCGTTTTTGCAACATCTCGGAATAGAATTAGTCGAATTTTCAGAAGGAATTGCGGTGATGAAAATGCCGATGAAAAACGAACTTCGGCAACCTTATGGACTTCTTCACGGCGGTGCAACGGCTTCTTTAATTGATACGGCGATGGCTTTTGCGGTTGTTGCCACGATTGGCGATGAAGAAAAAGCGACAACCGTTGATTTAACGGTTCATTATTTGCGTCCGGTTGTTGATGAAACCACTATCTGCACCGCAAAAACTATTCGTGCTGGAAGACGTTTAATCACAGTTTCGGCTGAGGTTTCAGATGAAAACGGTCGATTAATTGCGACTGCACTCTCAACATATTCAAAAGTTTAATGAACGAATTAAAGAAATTTGCACGATATATCAAGCCTTATAAATGGCATTTGGTCAGCGGAATATTTTTTATTTTCGCCTCAATGTTGTTTGGTTTAATCGTTCCATTGCTTGTTAAATATGCGATTGACGATCTTTCTGCGAGTCCAACTTGGCAAAAAGTGACGTTTTATCCACTCGCAATTTTAGTGACAAGTTTAATTAGCGGAATATTTTTATTCTGGCAACGACGACTTTTGATAAATACATCGCGGCACATTGAATATGATATGCGACGCGATTTTTATGAGTCGCTCGTTAATCAGCCAATTTCATTTTTTACTGAAAATCGAGTTGGCGATTTGATGGCGAGAGCGACAAATGATCTTGCGGCAATTAGGCAAATTGTCGGACCGATGATTCTTTATTCGTTTCAGGCGGTTTTTGCGTTTATTGTTGTGTTGCCAATTTTACTGACTTTAAATGTTAAATTAACCTTGATTTTGTTGCTCACGATGCCTTTTGTTTCAATTGCAGTAAAAGTTTTAGGGCAGAAAGTTCACGTTAGATTTGAAAAAGTTCAAGAAAATTTTTCAAACATAACGGCAATGTCGCAAGAAAATCTTTCAGGAGTGAGAGTTGTTCGTGCTTATGCCCAGGAAAATGCCGAAATCAAGAAATTTCAAAAACTTAACAAAGAATATGCTAATAAAAACCTCGAGCTTGTAAAATATCAAGCGGCAATGCGTCCGGTGATGTTCTTTTTAATTGGTATTGGTTTTGTGTTAATTATGGCATTTGGTGTGCCGATGGCTGTTCGCTCAGAAATATCTGTTGGTGATTTTGCAGCATTTAATTTGTATCTCCAAAGAATGATTTGGTATTTGATTGCACTTGGTTATGTCGTTAATTTGTGGCAACGCGGAACGGCGAGTTTGAAAAGATTTGATGCCATTTTAGAATCTGTTCCGACGATAAAAAATATCGAAAATGTTAAACCACAACTGCCGATTCTTGGAAAAATTTCGTTTAAAAATCTCAACTTTAGTTATTCTGAAACTTCTCCTAAAGTGTTAGATAATATAAACTTAGAGATTGAACAAGGTCAGACAATTGCCTTTGTCGGCAAAACCGGAAGCGGAAAATCAACATTGGTAAGTTTGCTTCCGAGATTAATTGAATCGAAAGATAATTCGGTTTTTATTGATGATATTCCAGTTCAAGATTATCCAATTGAACAACTTCGGCGAGCGATTGGAGTAATTCCACAAGAGACCTTTTTGTTTAGCGATTCGATTTCTGAAAACATTGCATTTGGCATCGAAAATAAAGAATTACTTGACCAAAATGAAATTATTAAAGCGGCAGAAATCGCCGGTCTAGCCGAAGATATTGAAGGTTTTCCTTATAAATATGAGCAACTCGTTGGCGAACGCGGAATTACACTTTCTGGCGGACAAAAGCAGCGAACTTCAATTGCCAGAGCTGTGATGCGAAATCCGCGAATCTTGATTTTGGACGACTCGCTTTCGGCGGTTGATACATATACGGAAGAAAAAATTCTCAATAATTTGAAAGAAGTTCGCGAAAATCGGACAACTTTGATTGTTTCGCACCGAATTTCAACTGTTCGCGATGCTGATTTAATTTGCGTTTTGCACGATGGAAAAATAATTGAACGCGGAACTCACGACCAACTTGTTGAGCTAAATGGTGAATATGCAGAGCTTTACAAGCGTCAGCTTTTAGAAGAAGAACTTGCGGCAACAGCATAAGGTCTGTTTTATAAATTGCCACTAGCTTGAGCTAGTGGATTAATTGGAGAAAAATAATAGGCTTTAGCCAAACAAAAAAAATGTTTTCAATCCTTACAGCTTCAGCTAAAGCACAGCGGATGAATGATTTAATTATTTTATTTGGCTAAAGCCTCTTTTATTTGAACTTGTCCACTAGCTAAAGCTAGTGGCAATTTATGAAATCTAATTTTCATTTATTTATTTTTAGAAGTGCCCATAAATTTATGATTTTTAATATGCCAAAAGACTTGCCACAAATTAGTGAAAATATTGGAAATGCACCGATAAACGAATCGTTACGTTTGTGGTTATTTTTGCCGATTGGTTATCTGACGACAATATTAATCGAAACGCCAATTTTAGTTTTTGGACTTTCGCCAAAATTAACTCTTAAACAGCGAATTTTATGCGGCATTTGGCTAACTGCTTGCACATATCCAATCGTCGTTTTAGTTTTACCAACACTTTTAGGTTCAATTTCTTGGACACTTTACATAGTTGTCGCGGAAATTTTTGCACCGCTTGGTGAATGTATTTTATTTTGGTTAGCTTTTCGCGGACAAAAAGAATTTGAAAAAAAAGATTGGATAAGATGTTTTATTGCAATAGTTGTGGCAAATTTAGCTTCGTTCGGAATTGGCGAAATGTTGAATAGTTTTCGGTGGTTTGGGTTATTTTAAATAATTAAAACTTTTATGATTTTACGCATCACAGAAATTTTTCTCTCAATTCAGGGCGAATCGACACACGCAGGTCGTCCGTGTGCGTTTGTTCGTTTAACTGGTTGTCCGATGCGTTGCGTTTGGTGCGATTCAGAATATACATTTACGGGCGGTGAGAAGGTTTCGACCGAAGATATTCTTATCAAACTTAAGGAATTTGGTTGTAATTTAGTTGAGATTACAGGCGGCGAACCGCTTGCTCAGAAACACGTATTTCCTTTTATTACAACACTTTGCGATGATGGTTACGAAGTTTTAATCGAAACCGGCGGATTCATTTCGACTGAATTGGTCGATTCTCGTGCGAGCATAATATTGGATGTAAAATGTCCGGCTTCGGGAGAAAGCGAAAGAAATTATTGGCAAAATTTAGAGCGTTTAAACCCGACAAAAGATGAAGTTAAATTTGTTATTGCTGACTTAGCTGATTGGGATTTTGCAAAATCAATTATTAAGCAATATAAACTCGAAACTTGTGCCAAAGCGGTTTTGATTTCGCCGGTTTTTGGAATCGAAAATCTCCCAGAAATCGCCGAAACGATTGCAAATAGTAGTCTAAAAGTTCGTTTAAATTTGCAATTGCATAAATATATTTGGGGAAAAGATGTTCACGGCGTTTAGATAACGAAAAGTGAAGAGTGAAAAGTGAAAAATCAGGAGAATTCAGAAAAACAAAAATTGCCATTGGCTATTTGTCTCGTCAGCGGCGGAATGGATTCGTGCGTAACGGCGGCGATTGCTAAAAATGAAAACGCAGATCTCGCATTTTTGCATATTTCTTATGGACAATTGACAGAAGTTCGCGAGAGAAAGGCGTTTACAGACATCGCTGATTTTTATCAGATTGAGAAAAGACTTGATGTTTCAATTGATTATTTGACGAAAATTGGCGGTTCTTCATTGACTGATAAAAAAATTGCTGTCAGTGATGCTGATCTTAAAAGCGTTGAAATTCCGACGAGTTATGTTCCGTTTCGTAACGCAAATATGCTGGCGATTGCCACGAGTTGGGCGGAAGTTATCGGTGCAAATCGAATTTATATTGGAGCAGTTTCTGAAGATTCGAGCGGTTATCCTGATTGTCGGCAAGAATTTATTTCTGCTTTTGAAACAATGATTGATGCCGGAACAAAACCCGAAACTTCAATAAAAATCATTACACCTGTGATTGAATTACAAAAGCACGAAATCGTAAAATTAGGCGTTAAACTCAATGCACCTCTACATTTATCCTGGTCTTGTTACAGAGACGAGACTGCCGCTTGTGGAAAATGTGATTCGTGCGGTTTGCGGCTTCGTGGTTTTAAACAAGCCGAAATAGTTGATCCGATAAAATATTCAATTAACATTTGAACATTTTTGAGTTAGAATTTTGAAAGGTAATTAACAACTTTTTTGATGCATCAAACATCACAATCAATTGGTTTTTGATGTTCGTAATGGTTACAAATTTTTGGAGGATTTTTATGTTTCGCAAGAGTATTTTAGCTTCTTTTATATTAGTTGCTTTCACAGCAATTGCATGTGCTCAAACAGCACCAATTCGCGGTCGTGTTGAAATGATTGACGCTGATGGCAAAAAAGTGCCGGTCGTCGGTGCAAAAATTGAGGTTTTCAGAACCGATACAAAAGGAAAACTTCCTGAAGCAACAACCGACAAAAAAGGCGTTTTCACATTTGCAGGTTTGCCGCTTGGCGGAACTTTCGTTATTTCGATGAGCGGAAAAGGTGTTTCGCCAGAAATTTACCCAAATGTAAAAGCTGGTAGAGAAGATATTTTGATTTCTGCAAGAGCAGGTGATGGAAAACAGTTTACTCAAGAGGAAGTTCGCGAAGCTATTTTAAAACCAACAACTTCAGGAACTTCTACGCAAGGCGGAGACAAGCAAGAAATGTCTGCCGATGATAAAAAGAAAAAAGAAGAATACGACAAAAAAGTTGCGGATATTACAGTAAAAAATGCCAAGGTTGGCGAAAACAACGAATTGATTCGGCGAGTTTTGAAAGAAGGAAATGATGCTTTAAATGCAACAAACTATGACTTAGCTGTTGCGAAATATCAAGAAGGAATAAACGCAGATTCAACTCATCCAGGTGCTCCTGTTTTGATGACAAACAAATCTGTTGCACTCAGAATACGTGGTGTTTCACGATATAATGCTGCTATTAAAGCATCGACACCTTTTGATGAAGCAAAAGAAGATTTTACAGCTTCAAAAGATTCTGCAAAAGCAGCAATTGAGTTGCTTATTAGCCAAACTGCCCCAACTGATGCATCGGAATTAGCTAATTTTAATGCTTACAAATACAATGCTGCCTCAGCTTATGTTGAAGCAATGCGTTTATATGTTGTCAAAGCAGACCAATCAAAAGTCGCTGATTTAGTTTCGGCTTACGAGGCATATTTTATACTCGAAACTGACCCAATTAAAAAAGAGAAATCTCAAATTAATTTCGCCCAAAGTCTGATGGATTCTGGTTCTTTTGACCAAGCCGCAACTGAGTTTGAAAAAGCATTATCAACAAACCCAGACAGCGTTGATGCATTGTCTGGTGCTGGTTTATGCTTAGTAAATATTGGTTATATCAGCAACGAAAAGACTAAATTTCAAGCTGGTGCAAACTATTTAGCAAGGTTTGTTGAAATTGCTCCTGATACTAACAAATACAAAGCTGATGCAAAAGGTTTGCTTGACACTCTGAAAAAAGAACAAAATATTACTGCACAGAAACCAGTAAAAGTAACTCCTAAGAAAAAGCCTTAAATTTCCAGTTAAAAATAATAAAAACAGCCAAGTTCGGTCAATAAGACTGAATTTGGTTGTTTTTTTTATTCAAAATGAATGAAAAAAAATTAATTTTAACTCAAAAAAGCTGTTGTATAACTTTAACTTGACTTATTTATCGTGTTGCAATATAAAGGTTTGTAGGAAATAAAGTTCTCTCTTCTCGTGAGAAATCAAATATTGACACAAGCTGTTAATTTGTTTATTATCTTTCTACAACAGTGTTTATCATTGTTGCATATCAATAAACAGCAACAGATTATCAACTATCCCTCAAAAAGTTTTCTCGAAACGAAAAGGAACTGATCAACAATGTCGGCAAAATTAGGAGAAATCCTTGTCCGTGAAAATCTAATTACACCACAGCAATTGCGTGAAGCGTTGGAATATCAACGCGGAAGTGGTGGCAGATTGGGTTCAAACCTAATCAAAATGGGGTTTTTATCTGAAGACGTAATTACTGCGGTTCTTTCGCGGCAATACGGTGTTCCTTCAGTAAATCTTGATATGTTTCGAATTGATATGGATGTAATCAATTTGATTCCGCAAGAAACAGCTCAGAAATACGGCGTTTTACCGATTGCAAAAGTTGGAGCAACCTTAACGCTTGCAATGGCTGATCCGACAAATTTCTTTGCAATGGACGACATTAAGTTTATGACCGGACTTAATGTTGAGCCGGTTGTTGTATCAGAAGCATCGGTCAATATTGCAGTTTCTAAATATTATAGTTCGACAAAAGATATTGATCTTGCTGGTGCGGTATTAGATGGCGATTTCGACATGGTTAGTTCGAAGCTCGCTAAAGCTAAATCTGAGAAAACAGTTTCATCAGAAGAAAGAATTTCGCAATCAGATTTATCTGTTTCATTAGACGAATTCGAATTTAGCGGTAAAGATGATGAGGATTTACAAGTATTAGAAGATAACGACGAAATTGATCTTGCGGAACTTACACGCTCAAGCGAAGATGCACCGGTTGTTAGACTTGTCAATGTTTTGTTGGTTGATTCGCTTCGTCGCGGAGCATCAGATATTCACGTTGAACCTTACGAAAAAGAGTTTCGCATCAGATTTCGGATTGATGGAGTTTTGTATGACATTATGCATCCGCCATTGAGAATGAGAGATGCGTTAATTTCACGTTTAAAGATTATGTCGAAGCTCGATATATCTGAAAAACGTCTTCCGCAAGATGGAAGAATTAAAATTAAGGTAAAAGTTGATAATCGTTCGCGTGAGTTAGATTTTCGGGTTTCAACTTTACCAACTTTGTTTGGCGAAAAGGTAGTTTTACGGCTTTTGGATAAAGATAAACTCATGCTCGATATGACCAAACTTGGTTTTGAGGAAAAGAGTTTAGAGATTTTCCAAAGAAATATTTCAAAACCATATGGAATGGTTTTGGTAACTGGACCAACAGGTTCAGGAAAAACGAACACACTTTATTCGGCGTTACAGTCTTTAAACACGACTGAAACAAACATCATGACGGCTGAAGATCCGGTTGAATTTAACTTGCCAGGAATCAACCAAGTTCAAATGAAAGAGCAAATTGGTCTAAATTTTGCGACTGCTTTGCGTTCATTTCTCCGTCAAGATCCCAATATTGTTCTTGTTGGGGAAATTCGTGATTTTGAAACTGCAGAAATTGCAATCAAAGCCGCGTTAACTGGTCACTTAGTTTTATCAACTTTGCATACAAACGATGCACCATCAACTATTTCCAGACTTGTAAATATGGGAATTGAGCCATTTTTGGTCGCAACGAGTGTCAATATTATTCAAGCACAAAGACTAATTCGGAGAATTTGCAAAGATTGTAAAGAAGAGGTTTCAACGCTGCCGGAAGCATTAGTTGAAGTTGGATTCTCAAAAGAAGACGCTCCAAATATCAAAACTTATAAAGGAAAAGGTTGTGCAACCTGCAACAACACAGGCTTTAAAGGACGAGTTGGATTATATGAGGTGATGGAAATTACTGATGAGCTTCGTGAACTCATTATTATTGGTGCAAGTTCAATTGAATTACGCAAAAAAGCAGTCGAATTAGGAATGCTTACTCTGCGTGAATCGGGACTTTATAAAATTCGGGAAGGAATAACAACAATTGAAGAAGTTGTTAAAGAGACTGTTCTCTAGTTGGAGGAAGAAATATGTTTAGATTAATCGCATTATCATTGGCTTTTATCATTGCTCTCGGATCTATTTTACCGTTGGCAACTGATTATTCTTCGGCTAATACGAAGAATAGCTACGCAAAAAAGAAAAAGAAAAAGAAATTAAAAAAATATTCGCGTGCGTGGTGGCGTTCATATCATCGAAATATTAAGAAAAAGAAAGCAATTGCTGCTCGTAAGCGTGCTTTGCGGGTGAAAAGAATTTTACTAGCCCGAGCAAGAAAACTTTCGTTGGCTAAAGAAAACACATCGCAAGCAGCTTCACAGGTTCAAGTTCCAAAAGAGATTGTAGCGAAAGAAGCAGTTGTAAAAGAGCCAAAAGTAAAAGAAGCAATTGCCAAAGCACCGAAAGTTGTCTCAAAAAGAGTTGATCGCACACCAAAAACAACACCTCGAGTTGCGGCTGGCGAAGGTGTCGAAAATGGCGTTTTACCGACAGGTGAAGCCGCACCAGATGGCTGGAAGCGTGGCGGAATGAATCAAAATGAGATGCAATATCGAGTTGATGATGAAACCGGCGTGACGGTCGGAAGTGCTTCTTTATCAGTTGTTGAAAGAGCTGTTGGAACCGATAACAACACAGGACGCAACAAAACACTTGGCGGAATTCCGACAAATGCTCTACGCCGAACTGTTATAGACAAAATGGTTCGCGAAGAAGGCTGGGTTGTAAATGATTACCAAAAAGATGTAAACGGTAAAAAAGTTTATGTTGTGGTTGCACAATCTCCTGGTGCAGGTGGAAGAATTCAATCAAGAATCTTCTATTTTACTGAGGTAGATGGCAGAATTTACAGCTTAGCTACAAATTCTCCGGCAGA
This sequence comes from Acidobacteriota bacterium, assembly GCA_031414415.1. Classification (GTDB taxonomy): domain Bacteria; phylum Acidobacteriota; class Blastocatellia; order Pyrinomonadales; family Pyrinomonadaceae; genus JANNVK01. The sequence goes on along the minus strand of JANNVK010000066.1, from coordinate 18,819 downwards.
TTCAGCCGAGCGAATTGCCAAAGATTCGGAGCGGTTAATAAATTCGCTTCACAAAAACGGTCGTCCAGTTCAACAAGCAGAACTTCGATAATTTATAATCCAAAAGTTGCGTAGAGTAACGTGTTGAGAGATTTAATCTCGCTACACTTTGCTCTCCGCATCTCAAAGTTCCTTCCTTTACGGTTCACAACCGCGACAAACTCCAACAACTTCAAAAAAAGAGGTAATTCAAAAATGTTTGAGCAAAATGTAAATGCAAATACTATAACCTTACCTGAACTTCTCAAAAAAATGACAGAATTGGGCGGTTCAGATTTACACATCACAACAAATAGTGCACCGCAAGTTCGTGTTCATGGGCATCTTCGTCCACTTGAAGGTTATCGACCAATGTCACCGCCTGAGACAAAACAGCTTGCATATTCAGTTTTAACAGACGCACAAAAACATCGTTTTGAGGAAAATCTTGAACTCGATTTTTCGTTTGGTTTGAAAGGACTTTCACGGTTTCGGGCAAATTTATTTAATCAAAAAGGAGCAGTTGGTGCGGTTTTTCGTGCTATTCCTTACGAAATTAAATCGTTTGAAAACCTAGGTTTACCAAAAGTTGTGCAAGATATGTGCAAGAAACCTCGCGGTCTAATTTTGGTTACTGGTCCAACTGGTTCTGGCAAATCCACAACTCTGGCATCAATGATTGATAAAATTAATCAAGACAGAAATGAACACATTTTAACTGTCGAAGATCCAATTGAATTTCTACACAATCATAAAAATTGCATAGTTAATCAGAGAGAGTTAAATGCTGATACGCATGGATTTGCAAATGCTCTGAAATCTGCTTTGCGACAAGATCCTGATGTTGTTTTGATTGGAGAAATGCGTGACCTTGAAACAATTGAAATGGCACTCAGAATTGCCGAAACTGGACATTTAACCTTCGCAACGCTTCATACAAACTCCGCCGCTTCAACAATTAACCGGATTATTGATGTTTTTCCGGCAGAACAACAATCGCAGGTGAGAACGCAGCTTTCTCTGGTTTTAGAGGGAATTATGTGTCAGGCTTTGTTGCCAAAATCGACTGGTGATGGACGTGCGATGGCTCTTGAAATTTTAGTTCCAAATGCAGCCATCCGAAACCTAATCCGCGAAGATAAAATTCACCAAATTTACTCAATGATGCAAACCGGACAAGAAAAATATGGAATGCAAACTTTTAATCAGGCTCTTGCATCGCTTTATCATAAGCGTCAAATTTCACTTGACGCGGCAATGCAAAGAACTTCAAATGCCGATGAACTCAAAGAATTAATTGATCGTGGTGCCGGAATTAACACAGGTTATGGTGGAGCACCAAAAACTAATGCAAGCGGACATCCAAGTCCATATATGCAAGGACGACCAATCGGACAACGACCATAATGCGTCAGAAATGAATCTATTTAGGAGATAAATATGCCAACGTTTACATATCAAGGAAAAAACCGTTTGAATGAGCTCGTCAAGGGCGAAAAAGAAGCAACTAACCAAGAAGAACTTCGTGCATTATTGCGACGCGAGCAAATTGTTGTCACAAACGCCAAAGAAAAAGGCAAAGAATTTAGCATTCCAAAAATTGGAACTAAGAAAAAAGTTGGAGCTAAAGAATTAGCTATTTTTACGCGACAATTTTCTGTGATGATTGACGCTGGTTTGCCACTTGTTCAATGTCTTGATATTTTAGCTCAACAACAAAAAAATAAGTTTTTTCAAGACGTTTTAAATCAAGTTCGCCAAAATGTTGAAGAAGGCTCAACACTGGCAATGGCTCTCTCAAAACATCCAAAAGTTTTCGACCAACTCTTCACAAATATGGTTGAAGCTGGCGAAACCGGCGGTGTGTTAGACCTTATTTTACAAAGACTTTCAACCTTAATTGAAAAAGTTGTGAAGTTAAAAAGAAGTATTGTTTCGGCTTCAATTTATCCAACTGCGGTTGTTTTAGTAGCAATTTTCGCGATTGCAATCATTATGGTTGTTGTTATTCCGCAGTTTGAACAAATCTTTCTTGGTTTGCTCGGACCAGGAGAACCATTGCCTTTACCAACCAGAATTGTGATGGGAATCAGCGGATTCGTTGCTGGCTGGGGCGGAGTTGCAACTTTATTTATAACTATCGCTTTGGCAATAGGAACCCATTTCTTTTATAAAACGCCGAAAGGTCGCTACGCAATCGATGGACTTTTGCTCAAAACGCCAATTTTTGGTGATATTTTAAGAAAGGTTGCAGTCGCACGCTTTTCAAGAATTTTATCTACCTTACTTTCATCAGGTGTTCCAATTCTCCAATCGCTTGATATTACTGCAAAAACTGCGGGAAATGTGGTTATTGAAGAAGGGATTATGAAAGTTCGAAATGGCGTTGAAAGAGGAGAATCTTTTGTAGAACCGCTCAAAGCTGCTAACGTTTTCCCTCATATGGTTTCGCAAATGGTCGGAGTCGGAGAACAAACCGGTGCGATGGACTCGATGCTCGGAAAAATTGCAGATTTTTACGAAGACGAGGTTGATTCAGCAATTGCTAACCTATTAGCATTGATTGAACCGGTTTTAATTGCCTTTTTAGGTGTAACAATCGGCGGAATTGTCATCTCGATGTATCTTCCATTGTTCTCACTTATCGGAAAACTTGCAGGTGGCGGAAAATAATTTTTCTACTGCTTTTGAAAAAAAATTATTTGAAAAGTCCTAGAGTTCGCCGAAAGCGATAAATATAACAACGTTGGGTAAATCGAGATTTTAGAGCGATACCCGACGTTTTTTTTTAGTTTGAGATTCTTGGGTCTGAAGTAGTCGAAATAATTTGTTGCAAATATGACACTTGCCGGGTCATTTAATAAAAGAGTCCTTGAGTTTTTTTCCAATTTACAAACTTCGAATTTAACACTTCTGAAGCGATTATTTAGTTAGATTTCTCAAAGAACTATCTTCAATCAACTCGTTAATCGCCGATAAATATTCGGCAATCTTTCAGGCAAATTCAAAACATCGTCAATAATTGTATAGCCGACATCGCCGTAGAGGTCTTTTAATTCGGCTTCAGAATCGCGGTCGATTGTGATGCAAAATGGCGTTATCGCGTTCATTCTCGCTTCAGTCAGAGCTTCGCGAACGTCTTCTCTGGCGTAGCGTGCGTCGCCGTAATCGTGATCGTAAGGTCTGCCGTCCGTTAAAATTATCAAGATTTTTGTGCGAGATTCTTGCCTCAAAAGTTTCGCGGCGGCGTGGCGGATTGCGGCACCGAGGCGTGTGTTATTTTGAAATGTGATGCCGCCGATTCTGCGTTCGGTTTCTTCAGAATATTTTTCGTTGAAATCTTTTACGTTATAATATTTCACATTTCGGCGACCTTCTGATGTAAAACCCGCAATAGAATAAACATCGCCGACCGCTTCGAGAGCCTCGCTCATCAAAACTAAACCTTCTTTTTCGATCTCAATAATTCGCCTTCCCGGATGCGTGTAAGGCTGCAACGGATTTCGCGTGATGGTGCGAGCCGTTGAAGAAGATTGATCGAGCAGCAGCGAAACGCAAACGTCGCGTTGTTTCCTAAGTCGTTTAGAATAAATACGTTCCGAAGGTTGTCCTTTCGCACGTTTGTCCACAACGTGTTCGACCAATGCACTCAAATCATAATCTTCGCCGTCTAATTCGCGATTAATTCTCGTAAGATTTTCGGGTTTCAAAAGTTGGAATTGATGACGAATCGAGGAAATTACACCGCGATAACGGCTTCGTGTTAGTTCGACAAACGAGCGTTCACCTTGCTTTACTTTTTTCTCAATTACACGGCTCCAACCAATCCGATAATCGCCCAATTCCTTGTCCCATTCATCGTAACTAAAGGCAGATTCGCCCATTTCCAGGCTTTGCTCAGGAACTTCATTGTTCGTCCAGGCTTCAGAACCTTGCAAATCATCAGGCTCATTATCTTCATCTAAACTGTTCCAAGCATTGAACAAATCGCGAATATCTTGCGTCTTTTTGTCAGCTTCTTCGCGTTTCACCTGCGATTCTAAAACGCTTTCAGCCGCACTTTTATCTTCGTAAGCGTTTTCGCCTTTGTCTTCACTTTTATCCTCAGCTTTCTGGTTTTCTTCTGGCGTAATATTTTGAAACAGCGAATAAACGCGGCTCGTTGCAATCAGCGAATCAGCAACCGTAGGGAATTTTGGATTTTGAATTTTGGATTTTGGATTTTTTTGATTTTCTTCTTGCTTTCCTCTCTGTGTCTCAGTGTCTCTGTGGTAAAAATCTTTTTCTCCAACTCTCAAAAAATCTTCCAAAACAGTCTCAATTTCCGAAACAATTTGCCCGTAAAATTGCTTCGAATCATCGGTCGCACCGCCACAAAGTGTAATTTGAAACAACAATTCGGAAGGAACTTGGTGCATCGGCAAATCGAAAATATACGGACGTTTCTCACGCAAACACGACTTCATCAAGTCTAAATCTTTTCGCAATCCGCGATAAGTTCCACGTAAACACGAATCAATTCGAGCATTTTCGAGCGTTCCAAAAATCTTTCTCGCAAGACTTGGCTCTGGGAAAACCTGCAAAACCGACTTATAATCTGAACCTTTTGGAAGTTTTTTGTTCTTTAGTTTGTCAGCTTTTTGTTGTTCTTCTTCGGTCAAAGACTTTTCGCCTTTTTGCACATCTTCGATATAGCCCGCGAGCGAAAATGCGTCAATTTGATCGGCGGTTGCTTCATAAAGTTCAGAAAGTGAGGCGAATGCGGCTTTCAAACCAAGCGAATCTTTCTCAAAAGTTCCAAATTCAATTTGTCCGGCGGCGTATGCGGCAAAAACTTTATAAAGTCGGAAATCCATTTCGTCTGTTTTGAATTCTTCCACTTTTGCCGGTAAATAAATCGTTTTCCCATCGCCGATTCGCGACTCTTGCGGCATTGCGGTCAGCGGTGCAATCTCAACTTCATTGCCTGTAAGTCCTTCAATATAAATGCGTATTATTGTTTGCACCGACTCGAGCGAAAGACCTTCTTCGCCTTCTTTTAGTTGCAAATTGCTGTTTCTGGTTTCGAGTGCAAAGTATGAACGTTTTGCTTTGAGCGAATCGTTTTTCGTAGTTTCTAAACCTGTAAAAACCCATTCTTCAAATTGCTGAAGAGAAACTTTTTTCAAAGCCTGTGTCGCACTTTTGAAACAAGCCAAAGCTGATTCGGCATCTTTTTCGGCAACTTCCGAGATTAATTCCAAAACACGTTTCGCAATTGCGGCGATGTCGCTGCGTTTTCTGAGCGAAACAATTTGACCAAAAAATTGCGGGCTTGAGCGAATAAATGAAATCAAACTTGCGTTTCCGCTTTTCGAAACTTTGTTTAAAACATTGCACCAATCTTCAAAAACTGTCGGTAATTTTCGTAAAACTTCGCCACCAGAATTTACAAAATGTAGCGTTACGCTACCACCAAATTCAAGAAATTTTATGGCTTTTTGATTGAGAATTATTGCGTTTGGAGCAGTAAGTTTTGAGTAAGCATCAGGCAAAAGTTGCCACAAATCTGCGGTCATTCCGCCAGTTTGTGAGGCAAATTTGAGTGCGAGCTCGTTGATTGAGTCTCTGACATCTTTTTTTTCATCACCAAACGCGTTTAAACTTTCGGCAATTTTTGGAGTTGCTTGCAGAAAATCAGAACTATGTTTTGCCGAACGATTCGAAATTTCAACTGCAATTTTCAAAACATCTGTGAGAAATTTTTCATCATTAATGGTTTTTGCAAGTTCAGTCGCAAATTTGTAAGTTTCGAGAGCAATTGAGCTTGATAAAACAAGCTGTCGTGAGCAAATTTGAAATATATATGACCGCGAATTTTCCGGAATTTTCTTAAAATCGGAAACACCTTCAGCAAAAAATTTTGCACCAAGTTCGGCACTTCCCATCGCGAGTTTTCTGCCCATTTCGCCCCATAGACGGAGATCTTCAGCACTCAAAATCTTCGAAGCTTTCGGCACAGACTCAACGAATGTTTTGCTCACGCGAAGCGAAACTCCAGCAAGATTTGCGGAAATCTCAAGTGCAACGCGACGTTTTTCCACCGAAAGCCGCGAAAGCCTTCGTGCAAGTCCTGTAAAATTGGTTTTTCGTGAAATTTCAGACACAGAGTTTATTGAAGATTATTCTTGCCGACCTTGGTTTATTTGCTCATCAAGTTGTTTCATTTGTTCGTCAGATTGCTTTAGAAGTTCATCGGCGTAGCGTTCTTTGGCGATTTTCCACGAGCCATTTTCTAAAATAAAAGGAACTCTGTCCCACACACCAAACTGGTTTTTAATATCAATAGTTGCAGTTTCACCATCAATTTTTTCGTCTTTAAATTGAACACTTGTAACGGTTTCTGGAAATAACGTGTCATTTATTACAATCTCATCTAACGGTCGATTCTGCGATTTCGCCTCATCTTCAAGCATTTTTATTGAACCTATCGAAAGAATTGACCGCATACCTGAAGCATCTTTTTTCTTACGAGCAATCGTGTAGGTTTGTAGAGCCTCGCGTGGGGTTGTGGCTTTTCGCGAAAACGAACAGCCGATTAAACTGACGAAAAAACTCGCCGCGAGGATTAGAATTATAATTTTGCTGACTTTCATCTCTATTTCCAAAAAAGTTATACTAAAACTTAAATTAAATTATAAACCAAAACACGAGGAGTTTTTAACGTGGAAAGAAGAAAACTTAACGAAAACGAAATTTCAAAAAAACTAGAGACATTAAACGGCTGGAAATCTGTCGAAAATAAACTGCATAAACGCTTTGAATTCAGTAACTTTGCAGAAAGTTTGACGTTTGTAAATCGCGTTGGTCAAATTGCCGAGAAACACGATCATCATCCAGATATAACTTTTGGTTGGGGTTATGCAGAGATTTTTATCACAACTCACGATCGGGGCGGAATCACTGATATTGATTTTTTGATTGCTGGTGAGACTGATTCTATCTAATCGACGAATGTAGAAATCTGAGGCATTTCGTCTCTACATTTGTCGAAAGTTATTTGTTGATCTAAATTCCATCCACAATCGCGTTCAGCGTCGTCGAAGGTCGCATTGCCGCGTAAGCCTTTGCCGAATTCGGCTGATAATAACCGCCAACGTCTTGCGGTTTTCCTTGTGCCGCGATCAGTTCTTCATTAATTTTCGCCTCGTTATCCTGCATTGCTTTGGCAATTGGAGCAAATTTCGCAGACATTTCCGCATCCGCAGTTTGATTCACCAACGCTTCCGCCCAATACATTGCCAGATAAAAATGAGAACCGCGATTATCAATCTGCCCAACTTTTCTTGCTGGAGATTTGTCAGTTGCTAGAAATTTCGCATTGGCTTCGTCCAAAGCGTCTGCCAAAACTTGTGCTTTTTTGTTGTTTTGAGTTTGTGCCAAATGCTCAAAACTTGCTTGCAAAGCCAAAAATTCGCCGAGCGAATCCCAACGCAAATAGCCTTCTTTTGTAAATTGTTCAACGTGTTTCGGTGCGGAACCGCCCGCACCTGTTTCAAACAAACCGCCGCCGTTCATCAAAGGAACAATCGAAAGCATTTTTGCCGACGTGCCGAGTTCCAAAATCGGGAACATATCGGTCAGATAATCACGCAAAACATTGCCCGAAACCGAAATCGTATCTTTGCCTTCTCTCGCACGTTTGAGCGTTTCGGTCATCGCGTCTTTGACATCCATAATGCGAATGTCGAGACCGCTTAAATCGTAATTTTGCAGATATTTTTCGACCTTTTTGATGATTTGTGCATCGTGATTTCTGCCTTTATCTAACCAAAAAATCGCGGGCGTGTCAGACAATCTTGCACGATTGACCGCCAATTTCACCCAATCTTGAATCGGAGCATCTTTCGTCTGGCAAGCTCTGAAAATGTCGCCGTTGTTCACATTTTGTTCGAGCAAACAAACGCCGTTTTCGTCTTCAACTTTGACCGTTCCAGCCGCTGAAATTTGGAAAGTTTTGTCGTGCGAACCATACTCCTCCGCCTTTTGAGCCATCAAACCGACATTCGGAACTGAACCGAAAGTTTTCGGGTCAATCGCTCCGTTTTGCTTCATATCTTGGACAATCGCGTCGTAAAAACCGGCGTAAGTTCGGTCGGGAATAATGCAAACTGTGTCTTCCTCTTTGCCTTCGGTATTCCACATTTTCCCGCCGCCGCGAACAAGCGAAGCCATTGAAGCATCAACAATTACATCGGATGAAACGTGAAAATTAGTAATTCCTTTGTCCGAGTTGACCATCGCAAGTTTTGCACTATCTTCGATTGTTTTGGCAATATCTGCCTTGATTTCAGCTTCGTTTGGATGACCGGAAATTTTTTCGTAAAGCGTTGCTAATCCATAATTTGAATTGATGTCTAAAGCGTCAAATGTTTCTTTATGCTTAGCAAAAACGTCTTTAAAATAACTTTCGACAATCGCCCCGAAAATAATCGGATCAGAAATTTTCATCATCGTCGCTTTCAAATGTGCAGAAAGCAAAACGTCTTTTTCTTTAGCTTCGGCAATCGCTTCCGTTACAAAAGATTTCAACTCCGAAACACTCATCACCGAAGAATCAATAACTTCGCCCGCTTTCAATGGAGCAAACTCTTTCAAAACATTCGTTGAGCCGTCATTTCCATAGAAAACTATTCGGAATTTGCCATCATTTTCAACGGTCGTTGAGTTTTCCGTTCCGTAAAAATCACCCGTGTTCATATGTGCAACAGAAGTTTTAGAATCCGCAGCCCAAACTCCCATTCGATGCGGGTTTGTTTTTGCATAATTTTTCACGGCTTTTGGGGCACGTCTGTCCGAATTCCCTTCACGCAAGATAGGATTTACCGCACTTCCCAATGTTTTCGCATATTTTTTGTTGATGGCAATTTCTTCATCATTTTTAGGTTCTACCGGATAATTTGGAATCGCAAAACCTTGTTTCTGAAGCTCCGCAATCGCGTCTTCAAGCTGCGGAACCGAAGCCGAAACGTTCGGAAGTTTTATAATATTCGCTTCCGGCTTTGTCGCCAATTCGCCCAATTCCGCAAGTGCATCAGGAATTTTCTGGTCATCAATTAAATATTCCGGAAAGTTGGCTAAAATTCTCCCCGCCAGAGAAATATCCGGAACTTCGATTTCAATATTCGCGGATTTTGTGAATGCTTTGATAATTGGCAAAAAAGAAAACGTCGCCAACATCGGGGCTTCATCGGTTAATGTGTAGTAAATTTTTGACATTTTATTGTTTGTATTAGGTCTAAATTATTATAAGCATTATTCTAATCGCCTTTGAAGCAAAACGTAAATTAAGAAGTTAAAGTTTTTCGGTTTCGTATCAGTAGTTCCAAAAAAACCGAAAATCCACCTGATTTTTCCTGGGCGAATGGTTGCTCAGCATAAATAATTTCGACAAAAGAGGAAATATACAAACCCAGTTAGGCATACTTGCATACGGTTGTTTTTATTCTAATGGCAAAGTAAAATTTGATTCGATATGTGAAATTTTAGTATGACAAATAAGAAACTTACACCTGAAGAACTAATGAAACTCACCATCGAGGAGAGTTTGAAATCTGTTCCTGAACATGCGGATAAAACTGACCCGTTAGTTGGAGCAATCATTACGACTAAGGATGGCGAGATTTTGGCTTCTGCACATCGCGGCGAATTGCGTATTGGTGAACATTGCGAATTTACTCTGATCGAAAGAAAATTGAAAAACCTCAATTTAAGAGAATGTGTTTTGTATGTAACTCTTGAGCCTTGCATCGATGAGGCTAGAAAAAAGCCCAAAAGAGGATGCACAGCTCATATTTGTAAAGCAAGAATTAGCACGGTTTATGTTGGAATTAGAGACCCTGACCCAAAGGTGGAAAATAAAGGTGTAGAACTCTTAGCGAGAAATGGAATTAAAGTAGTTGATTTCCCTGCACATCTTGAAACGGAAATACGAAAAAGTAACGCTCAATTCATAAAAGAAAAAGAATTAGAGCGAATGCAATTGAAAAAAGAAGAAATAATCGAAATCAAAACATATCTTCAAGAAACTGTTTCTTCTATGGAAATTAATCGGTTTGATAAAGATTACGTTAGGAAATTCCTTGAAATGTCAGGTGCCTCATTTTCTTACCCATCAGAAGACTTCAATCAATGGGCTTTAGATTTTGAACTTGTTAGCAAAGACAATAAAGGCTATTTGCATCCGAATCGGTTAGGTTTAATTCTTTTTGGCAAAAAAGCAGACGAAATTTATTCGCACACTATTTTCAAAGTAGAAATTAATTATGGCGATGGAGAAACCGAAATCAGAGATTTTGGTGGTCCGATTGTAAGCCAATTAACTCCAATTCTTGATTACATTAAGGATAAGGCTCTGAAATTAACTATTGACCGAAGTAAAAGACAACGAGAAGAAAAATCCGATTTCCCAATAGATGTTCTTCGTGAAGCCATTGCAAACGCAATCATTCATCGTGATTATGAAAATGAAAAGTCAACAAATTATCTTTCGATAAGTCCTGACAAAATTATTGTTCGCAGTCCGGGAAACCTTGAAAGTCCTTTAACAATTAAAGACCTTGAGACATTTGATGCTCCTTCTATTAGTCGTAATCCGAAAATAATGTTTGTTTTTAATAAAATGGGTTTGGCAGAGCAGCGAGGAATTGGATTGAAAAATATGGGGAAACTGAGTCCGAAACCTTTGTTCGATTTAAAAGCCGGTATGCTCCAAGTTACATTTAGCAGAACAAAAGATTTTATTGCAGAATCAAAAGGCGTAGATAGCAATTCACTTTCTCAAGAAGATAAAGACGGCTTATTATTCATTGAGGAAAATGGAGTAATTACAGTTAATGATTACGCTAAAGAATTTAACATTCCTGCAAAAACTGCCCAAAGAAGATTAGTCAATTTGATAGAAAAAGGAATTGTTGAGAGATCTGGCGAAAGAAGGTGGGCTAAATACAAAGTAACTGAAAAGAATGCTTAAAGGACAATATAAAAGACAATTTGTCCTTTAGTAAGCAATAAAATAAGCGTGCCTCTTATAAAAGACAATATAAAGGACAAATCGTCTTATAACAATAGTTTTGTATTGGACAATTTGTCTAAATGAAACTTAATCACTACCCAAGGTAGAGCGAAGGCTACCGTTTACGTTATCGGCGATTAAAAACCATTGTCGTTGAACATCAACCAAGCCAAACTATCGTGATCGGCAAGAAAAACTTCTTTGTATTGACGAATCGCGACACCAATCAAGCCAAACTGTCGTGATTGGCAGGAAAATAAGTAAGAATAGCTAAAAACAGGTATTGGATACTTTATCGTACAATCCGTCCGATAAAAATCGGCAAACAAAAAATCAGTTAATACTTGAGATTTCATTTTTGGTTGCGGCAATTTAAAAAAGGATGACGTTTCGGTTTAGTCCTTTTTTCTTATTAAATTAAATCAATGCAAAAAGAAACAATCACCAAACTCAACAAAACCTTTGAAGAATCAGCCTACGAAAAGGATGGCGTAGAATATTGGCTTGCCAGAGAATTGCAGGAGCTTTTGGGCTATGCGGAATGGTGTAATTTTTCGAAGGCGGTTGAAAGGGCAAAAGAAAGTTGCAAAACCAATTAAGAAGCGGTTTCGGATCATTTTGTTGACCTCAACAAAATGATAGAACTTGGCAAAGGTGGCAAGCGTCAAGTTGACGACATAATGCTCACTCGTTACGCCTGTTACCTGATTGCTCAAAATGGCGATCCAAAGAAAGAGCAGATTGCTTTTGCTCAAAGCTATTTTGCCATTCAAACCCGTAAGCAGGAAATCTTGGAAGAACGCATCCAACTAATGGAACGCTTGCAGGCACGGGAAAAACTAGCGTTAACCGAAACCGAATTATCCAAAAACATTTACGAACGCGGCGTTGATAATCGCGGCTTCGCCAATATCCGTAGCAAAGGTGACTGGGCTTTGTTTGGCGGAAATAATACCGCCGCAATGAAACGCAAATTAGGAATTGCCGATGGCAGACCACTTGCCGATTTTCTACCGACAATCACAATAACCGCAAAACAATTGGCTACCGAAATCACCAACTTTAATGTCAAGAAAAATGACTTAAAAGGCGAAAATAAAATCACTAACGAGCATATTAAAAAACAATCAAGATGTGAGAAGCCTTTTGGGTAAAAGCGGCATCAAGCCTGAACAACTACCTGCTGAAGAAGACATCAAAAAGTTACAACGAAGAGTAAAAGCAGCGGACAAAGAGATTGCGAAAAAGAAACTAAAAAATAGAAATGTTTAATACCCGAAATTGGATATGGTTTTACAATTCAGCAGGAATTTTGGCTTCGCACTTTTTTTATATAAAATCGAATCAAGATGAACGATATATATAATCTTAAAAAAGGCGAAACTTATAAGGTAATAAAGCAATTTTACGATTTTGATCGGCAAATCCATAAAATTGGCGAAACATGGATTTTCGAAAAAATCGAATATTTGCCTTATCATTCAGGTTTATCGCTATTTGTTACCGAAAACGGGCAAAATATTATGTATCGTTTCCAAGATGTTGCGGAAGAACAACAACCTTTGTTAAACGATTTTATGAACTTCGTAAAGATTGTTAAAGTATAATATGAGCGAAAGGCACGATTGCCCGATTTGCACCGCCGAAGTTCGACATTGAGAACGCTACCCAAATCAAGTTTGCGAACGATGCACGAATAAAGCCTCCGATGCGTATGGTCGCCGTCTGCAATTTTCCAACGAAAGTTTGTCGGGCGGTTTCAAAGTATTTTACAGAGATAACGGCGTGGAATATCAACACCAAATCTGCTACATTTACGCCAGAAAGTGTTTTGCCAATGAACATCGTTTTGGTGGAATTTTGGTTGAGGTTTTGAAATAAATGCAGACAATAAATTCAATTGGTGCAGTCGTAAATCTAATAATTGGAACAGTTGGAATAATTTCTCCATTGGCTATTTCAAAATTCGTTGGAATTTCGTGGGAAGAAAAACGCGGAATGTCAGACATTCGGGCGACTTACGGCGGAGTATTTCTCGGACTCGGCGGATTCGCATTGTATATGCAGGAACCGTTGATTTTCACGGCAATCGGCATCGCGTGGGCGTGTGCGGCGATCGCGAGATTCATTTCAATTTTTTTCGATAAATCTTATCAACCGTTGAATTTCGGTGGTTTAATTTTCGAAATCGTGGTTGCGGCAATGTTACTTTGGAGATAATTATGAATTCTGAAAACCCAATAGTTTCAATAATTATGGGTAGCAAATCTGATTGGGAAACGATGAAAAATGCGTCGGATATTTTGATGGATTTTGGTGTTCCGCACGAATGCAAAGTTGTTTCTGCACATCGAACGCCCGATTTATTGTTTGAATTTGCCAAATCTGCCGAATCTCGTGGAATTGAAGTTATCATTGCCGGTGCTGGCGGTGCGGCACATTTGCCCGGAATGTGTGCAGCAAAAACGTGCGTTCCCGTGCTTGGCGTTCCGGTGCAAAGTAAGGCGTTAAGTGGTTTAGATTCGTTACTTTCCATCGTTCAAATGCCAGCGGGAATTCCGGTCGGGACAATGGCGATTGGTGAAGCTGGTGCGAAAAATGCGGCACTTTTGGCGATTGCGATTTTGTCGAATACGCGGAAAGATTTGCGAGAGAAATTAACAAGATTTCGGGAAAAGCAGACGATAACCGTGTTAGAATCACCGTTGGAGTAAAACATATGGAAACGCTTCGAGTTGAAAAAGTAATCCAGCAAAACGGGACTGTTGTTTTGGATGACTTGCCGTTTGGTGAAGGTGAAACCGTTGAAATTATTATCTTTAAGCCTAATGCAAAAGGCGATAAAGGTCGGTATCCTTTGCGTGGAACAGTTTACAAATACGAAAACCCTTATGAAACTGCGGTTTCGCCTGAAGATTGGGATGTTTTGAAATGATTGTTCTTGACACTCATATCTGGATTTGGCATGTTCAAGGCGACCAAAGATTAACGGCTCATTCCGCGAATATCATTAAGCAATATGAATCAATCGGGCTTGGCATCAGTGCAATTTCGCTCTGGGAAATTTCCAAAATCGTCCAACTCGGCAGACTTTCTTTACCTATTCCCATCGAAGAGTGGTTTTTAATTGCTCTAGCTTATCCTGGCGTTACTCTTTTACCTTTGACACCGCAAATTGCGATTGAATCAACCGAGCTTCCCGGCACATTTCACAGAGACCCATCAGATCAAATAATTGTTGCAACTGCAAGAAATTATAATTGCCCCTTGATGACTTACGATGAAAAAATCTTGAATTATCCGCACGTTCAACTTTTGCCATAAGATGTAGAATAATCCGAATGACCGTTGACGAAATTATCAAAAAACTAGAATCACTCGGAACGTCCGAAAATGTCGCGGGAATGGAACGTTTCGCCATCAAAACTAAAAAGGCTTTCGGCGTTTCTGCACCGAATCTCAAACAACTCGCCAAGGAAATCAAAAAACAAACTACAGATCGACACGCTTTAGCTTTGGAACTTTGGAAAACTGAAATTCACGAAGCGAGAATCATCGCTTATTTAATTGATGATCCTAAACAGGTTACGGCTAATCAGATGGATTCTTGGGCGGCAGATTTTGATAATTGGGCAATTTGCGATGGCACTTGCGGGCATCTTTTTTGCAAAACGACGTTTGCATACAAAAAAGTTTTTGAATGGTCTGAGCGTGAAGAAGAATTCGTCAAACGTGCAGGAATTGTTTTGATTGCGTGGCTTGCGGTTCATGATAAAAAGACTGACGATAAGAAAATTGCTGAATTATTGCCGATTCTTGAACAAAAAGCCGCTGATGAACGTAATTTCATCAAGAAAGCTGTCAATTGGTCTTTGCGGCAGATTGGCAAGCGAAGTTTGTATCTAAACAAACTCGCGATTGAAACCGCCGAAAGGATAAAGTTACAAAATACAAAATCGGCTCGTTGGATTGCGTCAGACGCTTTGCGTGAATTGCAAAGTGAAGCAGTTCAGATAAGATTAGTAAAAAAGTCTCAGTAAGACTTCAATATCAAATATGAAATTAATTATCACGACATTTCTAGTTTGCATTTCAGCGTTGCTAACATTCGCCCAACAGCCCGTAATTGTTCAGCCTGGAGCTCCGGGTCAGCCGACAAAAATTCTTCCTGCAAACACGACTGCTAAACTTCCACCTGTTTCTGCCAAAGATGTGGAATTTATGCAAGGAATGATTATGCACCACGCACAAGCGGTGGAAATGACGGCGATGATTGAGCTTCGGACGAAAAATAAAGGCGTTCGTTTGATTGGTGCGAAGATTAGCCAATCGCAGTCTGACGAGATAAATATGATGAAAGGCTGGCTAAAACGTAAAGGCGAAAAGGCTGAAATGGAGATGAAAGCTATGCCAAAAATGAAAATGTCTGGCATGGATCATTCAAAACACGATTCAATGATGATGCCCGGAATGCTTTCTGATAAACAAATGGAAGCCTTACGCACATCGACTGGAGCGAAATTTGACGAATTATTTTTGAAAGGTATGATTCAGCATCACGAAGGTGCGTTGGTGATGGTAAAAGACCTTTTTGATTCTGCGGGAGCGGGTCAAGATGGCGAGATTTTTAATTTCGCATCGGATGTTGACACTGGTCAACGCGGCGAAATCAAGATTATGCTAGAAATGTTGAGCAAGAAAAAGGAGAAACGATGAATCGAGTGAAAATATTTAATGTTATCGCAATTTTATGTGTGATGTGTGCGGGTGCATTTGCCCAAGGAAGCGAAATGGCACCAAAATTACCTGCGGGAATGACTGGTTCAAACGCCAATGATCCGCGAACCAAACTTAAATCTGGCGTTTATGACGCTGAAGAAGCGGCGTTGGGAATTAAGCATATTGGTTTGCTGAAAAAGCCCGCAGCTTTTGATATCGGCGTTGATCCAAACAGTCCGATGGTTGGAAAAGCCTTAAAAGCCTTGGGTTATTCACCTGACGCTCCGATTCCATCTGCAACGAAAATGTCGTTTGCTCCACTTGCATTCGCGAATTCGGACATCGCTTTTCAGGGCAACAAACTGTTTCTAGGCAATTTTTATGGTTTCAATATTTACGATATTTCTACGCCAACTGCGGCAAAATTACTGACATCAGTGGTTTGTCCGGGCGGACAAGGCGATTTGTCGGTTCATAAAAATTTGCTTTTTATGTCGGTCGAAATGCCAAATGGAAGATTGGATTGTAGCGAGGTTGGTTTTCCTGCGGAAAATCCTGAACAATTACCAACTGCCAGTAAAGATCGGTTTCGCGGCGTGAGAATCTTCGATATTTCAGACATTAGCAGTCCGAAACAAGTTGCCGCAGTGCAATCGTGTCGCGGTTCGCATACGCATACACTCGTGCCTGATCCAAAAGATCCAAACAATGTTTACATATATATTTCGGGAACATCTTTTGTTCGTCAAGGTGAAGAATTGGGCGGTTGTTCAGACGGAAATCCTGAAAATGACGCAAATATATCGCGTTTTAGCATTGACGTTATCAAAGTTCCGCTGGCTTCGCCGCAAGACGCGAAAATTATCGCGAGTCCAAGAATTTTTGGCGATGACAAAAAAATCAACGCTCTAAACGATGGCGGATCGCATTCAAATATAGATAAAGAGGGGAAAATTAGAGTTGAAGATACCGACCAATGCCACGATATTACGGTTTATTCCGAACTCGGATTAGCCGCCGGAGCATGCTCTGGAAATGGAATTTTGCTCGACATTAAAGATCCTGCAAGTCCAAAACGGATTGATTCCGTCAACGATAAAAATTACGCTTATTGGCATTCGGCTTCGTTTTCAAACGATGGAAAAAAGGTAGTTTTTACTGATGAATGGGGCGGCGGAATGGGTGCAAGATGTCGCGAAACCGACCCGAATATTTGGGGAGCAAACGCGATTTTTGCTGTCAACAATAGCAAATTAACATTTGGAAATTACTACAAAATGCCCGCCGCACAAGGCGATAGCGAAAACTGCGTTGCACACAATGGTTCGCTCGTTCCTGTTCCGGGACGTGATTTGAAAATTCAAGCGTGGTATCAAGGCGGAATTTCACTGATGGATTTCACTGATCCGGCAAATCCTTTTGAAGTCGCCTATTTCGACCGCGGAGCATTAGACCCAAAAACTCTGATACTCGGCGGCTCATGGTCTGCATATTGGTATAACGGTAGTATTTATTCGTCAGAAATAGCCCGCGGATTAGACATTTTTGAGCTTACTCCAACAAAAAATCTGACGCAAAACGAAATTGACGCGGCAAAAACCGTGCAAGTTGGTCAATTGAATGTTCAAAGCCAAGAAAGGCTTGTTTGGGGCAAGAAATTGATTATTGCGAAAGCATATCTTGACCAATTAGAGCATTCACAAACTTTAACTTCTTCCCAAATCATTAAGATGAGAAATGCGATTAACAATGCTGAAACGTCAAAAAATCCAAAAAAATTGAAAGGTTTTGCAAATTCTTTGGAAAAAACTGCAAAGCAAAGAAAAAGTGAAACCGATATTGCCAGATTGCGTGGCTTGGCTGAAGTTATGAAACAACCTGAAATATAATCGGCAATTTAAGTTTGTATTTCGCGAATAATCGGTTTAACTTTAAAGGTAGGTGCCAACCCTAGATAGCAAATTAGTTTGTCTATCGGAAACTGCGGTCTGAAATAATTCGTTATTTCAGACCGCAGTTTTCTTTTATATAGCGAGAATTTAAAAAACAATGCCGCTACTAAATCTTAATCCATCCGCGACTTTTCCTCGCAAGTAATCAACTTGAAATGCTCGAATAGTAATCTTTTCACTTGCTTTAATATCCAAACCTGCTCCGCCGCCGTAAGTTAAACCATTGCGTTTCTGATTTAATGAACTTGGGCAAGGTGTGCCAAAACCAGTGCAGTCTTGAAGTTTTGTGCTGCTTCTGCTAAAACCTAACAAACCGTGTGCAAAAGGTCTGAAACGAGTGCCTTCATTTGCGTTGTCTTTTATTTGAAAGCCAACTAAGTAGTTTGTAAGACGCTCTTTAACGGCAAAATTACGAGTGCCAATTCTCCCTTTTCTGTCATTTGAATGATAAGAAAAATCAACTTTCGCACCAACAAAGCGTGAGAAGTTATACACGCCTGAAGCCGTAAATCCTTTTTTAAATTTATCGCGTAAGCTAAATGTTCGGTCGAGATTTGAAACAGATCGCAGTCTTCCGTCGCGGCTGTAAAGTCTAAATCGCGAGTCACTCATTGAATAACCAACAAATATTTCACTGGTTTTGTAATCCGTTGTAGATGCTTGTTGGTTGCGTTTTACCGCTGGCGACTTCGTCGGTCCTTTTGAGTTAAATGCTAAATTTGATGACTCAACTTCAGCTGACGTTCCAATTGATTGAGCATAAACCGAACTTACGCTTATAACGATTAAGACTGCAATAGATAGAAATATATTCATATATTTTGATTCCTTTTTGTATTTAGTTTGCGTTTGCAAGCTATATTTAAAGTTTAGAATCAATCAAAAAATCATACATCGGGCGTTAGACTGAATTTTTATCAGACTTTTGAACCCTTCTATTTATTGCAAAATCAGACTTTAGACTGATGGAAAGTGATTTATTCCGTGTTATAAAAGTTGTTATGACTTTCCCCAAAGCATCCACAAAACTTGAAAAACCACCATTTCTTCGCGGGTTGCGTTGGAAAATAATGGTGG